>JAZQWI010000001.1:0-38787 GCA_045632245.1 Faecousia sp.
AAGGCCCTCGAATAGGAGATCTTGGTACTTAACGACTTCGAAGGCAGGTAGATCAAGGCCACACGTGGCGAGTATGCTTCAACGCTCACTTGGTTTTTGCGATACTTGTTGTCATAGCGCAGACCGGCACTCAGGATAAGATTATCCAGGAAGCGAAGGCTGACGCAGAATAATAATTCAATATGCAGCGCGGTGCATTTGCACCGCGCTGTTTTCGTTTGAGCGGTTGCTTTTGCTGTGGGGATTTGGTATAATCATGAAAACGGGAAAAGGAGGGGTAAGCCATGCTGCCACAGGAGTTTTTAGATAGAATGAAAATACAGCTGGGAGAAGAATACCCCGCTTTTTTAGAGAGCTTAGAGCGTCCAAGAGCTGTGGCACTTCGGCGGAATCCCTTGAAAGGGGAGTTGAGGGAACCGTTGCCTTTTGCTAAGGAACCGGTGCCGTGGGAGCCGATGGGATGGTATTATTCTGTTGACTGCCGCCCCGGCTTGCACCCATATCATGATGCCGGCGTATACTACCTACAAGAGGCCAGCGCCATGGCGCCTGTGGTGCTGCTGGATCCGAAGCCGGAGGAACGGGTTTGCGATTTATGCGCAGCCCCCGGTGGAAAGTCTACTCAAATTGCCGGCAGAATGGGTGGGCACGGTTTTTTGCTGTGCAATGAGTTTAATCCGAAGCGGGCGAAAATTTTGTCCCGAAATATAGAGCGCATGGGCGTTGCCAATGCGTTGGTGACCAATGAAACACCTGTCCGATTGGCGGAACGTTTTTGCGGGTATTTTCATAAAGTGCTGGTAGATGCACCTTGTTCCGGTGAAGGAATGTTCCGCAAGGAAGAAGCTGCGGTCACGGATTGGAGTCAGGAAACGGTTGAGATGTGCGCTGAGCGTCAAGCCGAGATTTTGGACGCAGCGGCAGAAATGGTTGCACCCGGCGGCCGTTTGGTGTACTCTACCTGTACCTTTGCCCCGGAAGAAGACGAGGAAATGGCGAAAGACTTTCTGCGTCGTCATCCGGAATTCGTGGCAATTTCCGTGGCTGCTCCTTGGTTTGAAGAAGTGGAAACAGGACTTTATAGAATGTGGCCACATAAGCTTTTGGGCGAGGGGCATTTTGCGGCTGTTTTCCAAAAAAACGATGGCAAAACAAAGGATGTAGCTGCTGCAAAAGAGGAAAAACCGCCTGAGGAATGGCTGGATTTTGCCAAGGAAATGCAAATTTCTTTGCCTGATGGGAAATTCCTGCAATTTGGAGAAAGCCTGTATTTTGCTCCTACCGAGATGCCGGAGCTGAATCGGTTAAAGGTGCTTCGCTGCGGTTTGGAATTGGGCATTGCCATAAAAGGACGGTTTGAGCCGGCTCACGCCCTTGCTTTGTGGCTGAAAACCTGCAAAAATGTGGTGGATTTACAGCCGGAAAGCCGAGAGGCTGAGGCCTATTTGAACGGGCAAGTGCTGCCTTGCAGCAAAAAGGGCTGGTGCATGGTCACTGTGGGGGGATATTCTCTTGGTTGGGGCAAGGCCGACGGCATGCAGCTGAAAAATCATTACCCCAAGGGATTGCGCAGAATGTGCTAATTTGTACTTTACATAATCTATCAAATATGGTATAATACGCAAAGCAAGTCTTGATTTTAAATTTTCGCAAGGAGTGGATTATCCTTGGCACGATATATGATTAACGGCGGCGTTCCTCTTAGCGGCACAGTGACCATCAGCGGTGCGAAAAATGCTGCGGTGGCAATTCTACCTGCGGCTTTGCTGGTCAGCGGAAAATGCCGAATTGAAAACATTCCCGACATTTCCGATGTACGGATTTTACTGTCCATCTTGGAGGATTTAGGTGCCTGTATTACCCGAGATGAGGAAGGCGCTGTGGTCATCGACAGCTCCGAGGTGACCAGCACTTGTCCCAATGCGGAATTGGTAAAGAAAATGCGCGCCAGCTATTATTTGATGGGTGCATTGCTTGGTAGATTTGGCCGCGCGCATGTGGCGCTTCCCGGTGGCTGTAATTTCGCCTCCCGACCCATTGACCAGCACATTAAGGGCTTTGCGGCTTTGGGCGCTGAGATTGAAGAAACAGAAGACTACGTGGATATGATTCCCGGCAGCAACGGTTTGCAGGGCAATCGTATCAGCTTGGACGTGGTTAGTGTTGGCGCGACGGCAAATATTATGATTGCTTCTGTGCTTTTGCCCGGTCAAACCATTATTGAAAACGCGGCAAAAGAGCCTCATATCGTGGATTTGGCCAACTTCCTGAATACCATGGGCGCGCATATTTCCGGCGCCGGTACGGATACAGTGAAAATTCGCGGTGTGGAAAGTTTGCAGGGCGGTACTTATGCCATTATTCCCGATCAAATTGAGACGGGTACATATCTGGCTGCGGTAGCGGCCGCAGGTGGCAATGTACTGGTGAAAAATGTGATTCCCAAGCACATGGAGTGTATCACTTCCAAACTGGTGGAAATGGGCGCGGAGATCATCAATTACGATGATTCCATCCGAATCCGTTGTGATGGCAGACTTACCCATACTACGGTTAAAACCCACCCGTATCCCGGCTTCCCCACTGATATGCAGGCGCAGATTTGTGTGTGTATGTCCATTGCTTCTGGTGTCAGCCGGTTGACGGAGAGTGTGTATGAAACCCGCTTCTTTGGCTATTGCAGCGAGCTGGAAAGCATGGGTGCGGATATTCAAATCAGCGGAAAAACAGCCATTGTTACCGGCAGCGACAAGCTTTACGGAGCGACGGTGTGTGCAAATGACCTGCGGGCAGGTGCGGCACTGGTGATTGCCGGTCTGGCTGCCGAGGGAACAACCATAGTGAAAAATATTCACTATGTAGAACGCGGCTATGAGCATTTGATTGAAAAATTAACTGCCTTGGGCGCACAAATCCGCAGAGTTGAGGATTAAAAAGTAAAATAGCTGGTGCAATTTGCACCAGCTATTTTTATTCGTATAAATCTGTGGATAAATACCGTTCACCGGAGTCGGGGAGTAGTACCACAAGGGTTTTGCCTTGATTTTCTTCCCGCAGCGCCAGCTGATAAGCGGCATAAAGAGCGGCGCCGGAGGAAATCCCTACCAGCAAGCCTTCCGCAGTTCCCATGCGACGGGACATGGCATAGGCATCTTCTTCGGAAACGGGGAAGATTTCGTCAATGATGGAGGTGTCTAAAATTTCCGGTACAAAGCCTGCACCGATTCCTTGCAAGCCGTGTTTGCCGGCTTTGCCTCCGGATAGGACGGGGGAGTTTTTGGGTTCTACGGCTACAATTTGAATGTTGGGGTTCTTTTCTTTTAAGAATCTGCCCACACCGGTTATGGTGCCGCCTGTGCCTGCGCCCGCAACGAAGATATCGACATTTCCGTCGGTGTCCTCCCAAATTTCCGGCGCGGTGGTGGCGATATGGGCGGCAGGATTGGCAGGATTGACAAACTGTCCGGGGATAAGGGAGTTGGGATTTTCCTTTGCCAGTTTTTCTGCCATGGCGATAGCACCGGCCATGCCCTTGCTGGCGGGGGAGAGGATGATCTCTGCTCCGTAGGCAGCCATAATGCGGCGGCGCTCGATACTCATGCTCTCCGGCATGACAATTTTGCAGCGGTATCCTCGGGCAGCGGCTACGGCGCATAGACCGATGCCGGTGTTGCCGGAGGTGGGCTCAATAATAATTGTGTCGGGCTTTAACAGTCCTTTTCTCTCAGCATCATCCAGCATGGCCTTCGCTACGCGGTCTTTCACCGATCCGCCAATATTATATTGTTCCAGCTTCGCCAATATGGTGGCCGGCAAAGGCTGGGAAGCAAAACGGTTTAGTTTCAGAAGGGGCGTATGCCCGATTAGCTGCTCTGTGGAAGTAAAGATATTTGCCATAAGAGAAGCCCTCCTTTTTGGGTGATTATACAAAAGTTCTTGGGTGCTTGTCAATGTGCAATCTCGATTGACTTTGTGCATACGATATGGTATAACCATAAAAAAGCAAAGGGGGGAAAGGATATGCCGCCTGTAAACGAACAAATTGAACAAGTTGTGGATTTGATTTTGGAGGATTATCGAGGGAATCGGGACATTGACAAAATGGAGTCGTCCCGTCTGCCGGATCGGGAAGTGGTGGAGCAGCTGATTCAGGAGCTTCGCCGCATTGTATTCCCCGGATTCGCTAAGGAGAAAAATTATCGCATTTATAATGCCAAGCACAACCTGTCTATGCTTATTGAGGATGTAATGTTCCATCTGAGCCAGCAGATTGCTCTGGTGTTGCAGGGCGGTGGCATGGAACAAATGCCGGCAGAAAGTAAGGGACGGGAAATTTCCCTTGCATTCTTGCGCAAAATCCCTGAGGTGCGCACCATGGTGCAGACGGATTTACAGGCCGCTTATGACGGTGACCCCGCCGCTACCAGCGTAGACGAAGTGGTGTTTTCCTACCCCGGCTTGTTTGCGATTATGGTATATCGGTTAGCCCATGAGCTTTATTTGCTGGATGTGCCTATGATTCCCAGAATGATGACGGAGCATGCCCACAGTGTTACGGGAATTGATATTCACCCCGGTGCGACCATTGGCGCGTATTTCTTTATTGACCACGGTACGGGTATTGTCATTGGCGAGACCACGGTGATCGGGGAAAATGTGAAGATTTATCAGGGTGTTACTTTGGGCGGTCTTTCTACCCGCGGCGGACAGAGCTTGCGGGGCAAAAAGCGCCATCCCACCATTTGTAACAATGTAACGATTTATGCCAACGCTTCTATTTTGGGCGGCGATACGGAAATCGGTGCAGATTGTGTCATTGGTTCTAATGCCTTTATTACCAGCTCCATTGCGCCTAATACCACAGTGACCATTAAAAATCAGGAACTGCAATTTAAGTCCCACTCGCTGGAAAGAAGAGGATAAGAAAAAGCTCCCCACGGGGAGCTTTTTTCTATGTATGACTGGGGAAACAGATGCGTTCGATTCGTTTATAAAGAAGCAATGTCAAAAGGGAGATCATAGTTCCCTTGATCAGATTCAGCGGGGCAACGCATAGGGCAACAAAGGTGAAGATGTTGTTCACCGCCGGGTGGATGGCGGTGCCCATGGACAAAATCACATCTAAGGGCATGCCGTAAAGCTGTGCAAATTTGGGGAGCAAATACACGGCATTAAAGGCACTTCCAAACACAGTTAACACCAATGTGCCAGCCGCCATGCCCCAAATGGCAGTGCTGCGGGATTTGCGCAGGTGATAGATGGTGGCGGCGGGCAGCACCAATGCGCAGCCTACGGCAAAGTTGGCAAAATCCCCTACAAAGGCAGTGGATGTGCCTTTGATGCACAGTTTCAGAATGATTTTTACAATCTCACAGGCAATGGCAGAGGTCGGTCCAAGGTAGAAGCCGCAAAGCAGGACGGGAAGTTCGGAAAAATCCAGCTTATAAAATTCCGGTGCTAAAAACACCAGCGGAAAATCCAGAATGTGCAGCACGGCTGCGATGGCACCGCAGATGCCTACAATGCTGACCCGCTTAGCAGGAGTGATGCGGCGGCGTTCCGGCAAAAACCGTTCCGCGATATGGGCAAGTATGGAAAGAACGGCGATAATCCCTGCACAGGACAGAATGAAAAATAGGTGTGATTGAATGTCTTGCCAAAGTGCTTGCATAATGGTCACCTCATAAAAAATACGCCCAGAGTATAGACTCAGGGCGTAAAAAGTACAAAAGCTGCGTCTTCTTTCATCCAGACTATACTGTCGGTATCGGAGTTGCACCGATTCTGCGCTTGCGCGCTCGCGGACTGTTACCGCCGGTGGGGAAGTTCGCCCCGCCCTGAAGACCATATTAGGTTACTAACACCATAGCATGGATGCAGCAGTGTTGTCAAGACTCTCTTTTTGTGATAGGATAGGTACATTAAGCGGCAGGTGCAGCGCTGGATTGCTGGGCTTCCGGCATTTTGAAACTGCGCACGACACCCTTGGCAGCGGTGTCGGTAACATCCCCACCGATGATCTGATTTTTGTAGATCAGTAAGGTGGCATATACCGGCTCGGTTGCGTTTGGATAGTTGTTGATTTTGTAGACAAAGCGCATAACGGTTTTGCCGGCAAAGGCGCTTAAATCGTAGCCTTGGGATTTTTGCAAAGAATTGTAGCGGTCAAATACTTCGGTAGCTTCGCTGGGGATCCGTACTTGGCTGGACTCTACAGGAGAATTGGTAACCTCCCAACCGAAGCTTTTTAAGAAAGCCACTCGTGCGTCATTATTTGATACATTGGTGGATGCGGTGGGGGTGCTGTCGCTGCCGCCAAAGATGGCGATGATGCCTACAATCAAAGCAACGACAGCGGCTAAAATGATGGCGATTTTTTTCTTATCGACCTTTGCGGTCATAACTAACATAACGAACCCTCCATTTTTAGTGTTGGCATTACAACCTATTCGCCAGTGGACAGGGTTAGAACGGGGGAAGCATGGAAAGATTGGATAAATTTTTGTGCGATAGCGGTGCAGGCACGAGAAGTCAGGTAAAGCAGATTTTGAAAGCGGGCAGAGTGACTGTTGATGGTAGAGTCTGCCGAGACGGCGGGCAGAAAATAGATGAAAAAGCACAACAAATCTGCTTAGACGGGAATGTTCTCGGGGGCAGGCGGAGAGTGGTTTTGATGCTCAATAAGCCATCGGGTTACATTACCGCTACGGAAGATAAGCGGGATAAAACGGTTATGGAACTGCTTCCGCCTCAATATGCATCCATGGAAGTCAAACCGGTTGGACGGTTGGATAAGGCCACGGAAGGCCTGCTGCTGTTTACCAACGATGGGGAACTGCTCCATTGCTTAATCAGTCCTAAAAAACAGGTGCCGAAGGTATATTATGCCAAGCATGAGGGAACGGCTGCCCAAGAGGATGTTGAGGCTTTTACCACCGGCATAATTTTGGCCGATGGGGAGACTTGCCTGCCTGCAAAATTGGAAATTCTGGGTGCTGGGGAAAGCAGAATTACTGTTTGCGAGGGGAAATACCATCAGGTGCGCCGCATGATGGCATCTTGCAATTTGCCGATTTCTTATTTGGAAAGACAGCAGGAGGCCGGACTAAATTTGGAAGGTTTACCCCGCGGGCAGGTGCGGGAATTGACGCAGGAAGAAGTGGCTCATTTAGAAGAAATGTGTCAATACACACAAAAAATGCGGTGAGTTTTGCAATAATATGTCAAAAGGTACTTGCAAATTGCGCAAAAGCAATGTATAATAATGGTGCAATTTTGTGGAAAAAGTAATTTTCCAAATAACGGGAGGGCTTTTTATGGCCAACAGCGTTTTTCAAAATGTGATTCTGCAATTAAAGAACATTTCCGACCGCACCTACGGCGTTGTGGATACGGAAGGCTGTGTGATTTCCTGCACCGACTCCTCTTTGCTGGGTGAGCGTTGGCCGGATGCCGCTTTGAAGGTGGCCAATGCCGGCGATCAGGTTGTGAGCTTTAATCAAAAGAGCTTCAAGGCAATTTTGGGTAATACAGAAGCGTTTGAATACGGTGTGTTCTGCACCGGCGCAGATGAAGCGGCTCGGGTGGGCTGTCAGATGGCGCATATCGCTTTGAACGATGCGAAGATTTTCTATGAAGAAAAGCATGACCGCGGTACCTTTGTTAAGAATATTTTGATGGATAATATTTTGCCCGGTGATATTTATGTGCGCGCTAAGGAACTGCACTTTGCCACGGAAGCACCTCGCGCAGTCTTCTTGGTGCGTCAGTTAGGGCGTGCGGATGTGTCTACGGTGGACGTGCTGTCCGGCTTGTTCCCCGACAAGTCTCAGGACTTTGTGATCAGCATCAATGAGTCTGATGTTGCTGTGGTAAAGCAGATCAGCGCCTCGGCAACCAGCGAGGATTTGGAAAAGCTGGCGCAGACCATAGAGGATTTGCTTAAAAAAGAACTGTTCTTAAAGACGGTTATCGGCTTCGGCACAGTGGCAGAGCATTTGCGAAATTTGGCAGACTCTTACAAGGAAGCCCAAACCGCCATTGATGTGGGCAAGGTGTTTGACACCGAAAAGAGCATCATTAACTATGAAAACTTAGGCATTGGCCGCTTGATTTATCAGTTGCCGACGACTTTGTGCGACATTTTCTTAACGGAAGTGTTCAAGAAGAATTCCATTGACTCTTTGGATCAGGAAACGTTGTTCACCATCAATAAGTTCTTTGAGAACAATCTGAACGTTTCTGAAACCTCCCGCAAGCTGTTTGTTCACAGAAATACTTTGGTGTATCGTCTGGAAAAGATTCGCAAGCTTACAGGATTGGATTTGCGGCAGTTTGATCATGCTATCGTGTTCAAGGTGGCATTGATGGTGCGCAAATATTTGTCCTCTCGGGATACCTATTAATTATGTTACAAGACCGTCTTCGACGGTCTTGTTTTTTGTGCTGGAAAATTCTTTTTTTCGGGGCGCATTGACATAATATCTGCCATGTGTTACAATTTGGTTACACTGTATATGGAGTGAAAGTATTATGATTGAGTTTACCGATGTGGTGAAATCTTATAGTGTTGGCACCCAGGCGCTGCGGGGCGTTTCTATGCAAATAGAGGACGGTGAATTCGCTTTCTTGGTAGGCCCTTCCGGTTCCGGAAAGTCCACCATTATTAAGCTGATTACCGGCGAATTGCAGCCCACTTCCGGCACTGTCCATGTCAATGGATATTCCTTGGAGAGAATCCGCAGACGGGAAATTCCTTATCTGCGTCGCACAGTTGGCGTGGTGTGGCAGAATTTCCGTTTGATTGAAAATAAGACGGTTTATGAAAATGTCGCCTTTGTCATGCGCGCCATCGGCGCAAATGAGCGGGAGATTCGGGAGCGCGTACCGTATGTGCTGAATCTGGTTGGTTTGGATACCAAGAGCCGCCGCCACCCCGGGGAATTGTCCGGCGGTGAGCAGCAGCGGTTGGCCATTGCCCGTGCGCTGGTGAATAACCCGTCTACGATTATTGCTGACGAGCCTACGGGTAACTTAGACCCTGCTAAGTCTTTTGAAATCATGAGCCTACTTATGGAAATTAACAATTTGGGCACAACCATGTTGGTGGTTACCCATGCAAAGGATTTGGTGGAGCGGTTTCATAAGCGCGTAATTGCCATTGAAGACGGTTTGATTATTCATGATGGGGAAGGGTATTATCAACATGAAAATCAATAATATCGGATATTTGTTAAAAGAGGGCATCCGCAGCATTTTCCTTCATGGGCTTATGTCCTTTGCGGCAATTTGTGTGACGGTTGCCTGTCTGCTGATTGTGGGCAGCTTCTGCTGTCTGACTTATAATGTCAGCGTGATGGTGGAGGATTTAAATAAGACCAACGAGGTTTTGGTATATATAGATGAAAGTTTGCCCGATGCAGAGGCTCGTTCTATTGAAACCAAAATCCGCCAAATTGACAATGTTTACGAAGCAAATTTCAAGCATCGGGACGACGCGCTGAAAGATTTCGTGGCAGATCATCAGGGCGATGACGCATTCAGCGGCGTGGAGGCTGCGGATTTGCGCCACCGTGTTGTGGTAATTTTGACAGACAATGCCAAAATGGAGCAGACGGTGGAAGAAATTATGCAGGTGTCCGGTGTGGCAAAGGTTAATGCTTCTTTTGAATTGGCGAAAGGATTTTCTACTTTGCAAAATGTGCTGAGCATTGCGTCCTTTGCCATTATTGCGGTACTTCTGGTGGTGAGCTTGCTGATCATTTCCAACACAGTCAAGCTTGCTATGTATGACCGACGTGAGGAAATCTCCATTATGAAAATGGTGGGCGCAACCAACGGATTTATTCGCTTACCTTATGTGGTGGAGGGTTTTACCTTGGGTATGCTGGGTGCAATCATTGCATTTGGACTGGAATGGCTTTTGTACGACTTCTTATTGCAAAGAATAGAAGCCATGGACACATTAAAGCTGTTTACCTTTGTGCCGTTTGAAACATTGCTGCTGCCTATGGTGATCATTTTTGCAGCGGCAGGATTGTTTGTGGGTGTTGTGGGCAGCTGGACATCCATTCGGAAATTTATGGACGTATAAACCCCCTGGTATTTAGGAGATAACGATGAAGAATAAAAGATTTTGGGTGTCGTTGCTTGCGGGCATTATGGCAGGTGTGATGTTGCTGGGTTTACTGCTCAGTGCGTTGCCTACTCCTGCTAACGCGGCATCTTCCAGCCAAATTAAAGATCAAATCAACGCCTTGGAAAAAGAGCAGCAGGGCGCTCAGACTGAAATTGACCGCTTGGAAGGGTTAAAGCAGGAAAATTTAACTCAGATGAAAGATATGATCACCCAGAAAAATGTGCTGGATCAGCAGGTTAGTTTGCTGAATCAGCAGATTGACAATGTGAACGATCAGATTTCCGCTTATACGGTTTTGATTGCGGATAAGCAGGCGGAATTGGAACAGGCACAAAAGAATTTGGCAGAGCTGAATAAAAAGAACAAAGAACGGATTCGTGCCATGGAAGAAGACGGCAGTTTGTCTTATTGGTCGGTGCTGTTTCAGGCTAACAGTTTTTCGGATTTTCTTGACCGCCTGAGCATCATTGAGGAGATCGCTGCATCTGACCACCGACGCTTGAAGGAAATGAGCGAGGCTGCGGAAACCATTGACAGAGTGCAGCAGGAGCTGGTAACGGAAAAGGCAAATTTAGAAGCAAATCGGGAAAAACTGAAGGTTTCCCAGACTCTTTTAGATATTGCCTCTAAGGAAGCCCAGGAGCTGCTTCTTCAAATGAAGGATAAGGATGACGAATTCCAAGCATATATTGATGAAGCAGAGGATTTGGCAGCGCAGCTGTCCAAGGAAATCGACAATATGAAGGTGGAATATGACGAGGCCGTGTATCAGGAATGGCTGGCATCTCAAAAGCCTCCTGCATATAAACCTCCTGCAACCAACGGTGGCGGTGTTGGCGGTTCTGCTTCCAACATTTCCGGCACAACTTGGCTCATTCCCTGCGACTATGTTCGAGTTTCCAGTACATACGGTCCCCGCGTGCATCCCATTACCGGTGAAGTAGGTAAGATGCACCATGGTATTGACCTTGCGGTTGGCTGTACGCCTATTTACGCAACCCGCGCAGGCGTGGTGATTGTCAATGCTTTTCAGGACGGCGGCGCAGGTAATTATGTGACAATCGATCATGGTGACGGTTATCGTAGTTTGTATATGCACATGTGCAAACCTTCTTCCACTAAGGTTGGTCAGTTTGTGGCGGCGGGGGAAGTGATTGGCTGTGTGGGTTCCTCCGGCGGATCAACAGGACCTCATTTGCACTTTGAAATTCGCAAACTGCAAAACGGTTCTTGGAATTCTGTTGACCCCATGCTTTATATCGGTTAATGCATTTTCCCACAGTTCTTTTTTAGACTGTGGGAATGCTACTATGAGGTGAGTATATGAATAAGGAAAAGATTCTTGCGTGGTGCAAGAAGTTTTTGCGATTGTTGATAGAAAACTGGCGCGTATTTTATAAGGAAATCTGGCCCCGCGTATGGAGAAAAACCGTTGAGTGGCTGCGAGCAGCTTGGCTATGGTTAAAAGAGGAGGGGCCGGTTGTTGCAAAAAAAGGCTGGACTTATGCGGTGACTGTGGTAGTAACAGCGGCTGTGACGGCCTTGATTGTAATGGCTCCATATTTTAAAACTGCCGGCTATACAAAGCTGGGAGAGCTGGAAGCAATCATCGTCGGACGCTTTATCGGCGATGTGGACCGCGTTGCGTTAGAAGATGCTGCCGCCAACGCTATGGTGGAGGTCTTGGGCGACAGATGGAGCTACTATATTCCCGCGGATGAATATGCCGCATATTTGGAGCAGAAGCAAAATGTTTATGTGGGCATCGGTGTTACCATTAAGCGATTGGACGACGGAAGCGGTCTGGAAGTGACACAGCTGACGCAGGAGGGCTCTGCTGCGGAAGCGGGCATTTTAGCTGGCGATCATATTGTGGCAGTGGATGGGCAGCGCCTGACAGGCATGTCCTTAGAAGATGCCAAAGCGCTGATTCGCGGTGAGGTTGGCAGCAAGGTGGATCTGACGATTTACCGCGGGGGCACGGAAAGAGTCATTTCCGTGACGCGCAAGCAAATTGTGACACCTGTGGCCGCAGGAAGAATGGTCAGCGATACCATTGGTGTGGTTGCAATTAAGAATTTCAACGACCATTGTGCCAGCGAAACCATTGCGGTCATCGAAGATTTGCAGGAGCAAGGTGCCGAGAAACTGATTTTTGATGTTCGTTTTAATCCCGGTGGATATGTAAGTGAATTGGTTGCTGTGCTGGATTATTTGCTGCCGGAATGTTTGCTGTTCCGCTCTGAGGATTTTATGGGCAATGAAGATGAGCGGTATTCCGATGCCGCATACCTGGATATGCCTATGGCAGTGCTGGTGAACAAAAGTTCCTACTCCGCGGCGGAATTTTTTGCAGCGGCTTTGAGTGAATATGATGCAGCGGTGATTGTTGGCGAGCAGACCAGCGGCAAGGGATTTTTCCAAAACACCTATGAGCTTTCTGATGGATCTGCCATTGGACTTTCCGTGGGCAGATATTTTACCCCCAAGGGTGTTAGCTTGGAGGGGGTGGGACTGACACCGGATGTGGCAGTGCCCTTGAATGACCAAACCTCTGCGGGCATTCAAAACGGAATCATTTCCGATGCAGATGATCGTCAGCTGCAAGCGGCAATCTCTGCGCTGGAAGAAGAATAAGTGTTTCGGGGGTGGCGGATTGTCACCCCCGGTTCTTTTTTGGGTTTTTCTCCAAAAAACTTCTAAAATCACCTTGACTGTCAAGGGAAATTCCTCTATAATGTTTGGAGCTATGGATATTTTTGCTGAGAAAGGATTTTGATTATGGCAAAGGAATATAAAATTACCAGCCTGCGCTTGCAGGATTTGGAAAAGGAATTGAATTATCTGAAAACCACCCGCGAGCGTGAAATTGCAGCCATGATTGCAGAAGCTCGTTCCTATGGCGACTTGTCGGAAAACTCCGAGTATGATGCTGCCAAGAATGAGCAGGCCAAGCTCTATGGCCGCATTGCGGAGATTGAGGATATTCTTTCCCATGCCGTGATTATTGAAGACGAAAATGAGGCAGACGGCCGTGTGGGTCTGGGTTGCACTGTTGTGGTGGAAGATGTGAAGACCGGCGTTCAGACCGAGTACCGCATCACCGGCTCTCAGGAAGCCAATCCCATGGAGCATAAGCTGTCCGACGATTCTCCCTTTGGCCGTGCGGCCGTGGGCAAGTCCATCGGCGATGTCTTTACTGTGAATGCTCCCATGGGCTCTTATCAGATGAAGGTCATCAACGTATCTCGTGAGGGTTAAGATATGGCAAAGTTTGTACCCCAGAGCGAAATGTCTTTGTCTGATCAGATGAAGGTGCGTCGCGAAAAGCTGGATAACCTACGCGCAGATGGCTTTGACCCCTTTGTGCAGACAAAGTATGAGGTAACTTCCGATTCCGTAACGGTGAAAGAGAATTTTGATGCCATGGAGGGCAAGTCTGTTCGTTTGGCAGGCCGTATTATGAGCAAGCGCGGTATGGGCAAGGTGTCCTTCTGCGATTTGCAGGACAATGCCGGTCGGATTCAGTTGTACCTGAAATTTGACGAAATGGACGAGGCTTCCTTTGCCCGTTTCAAGAAAAATGATATTGGCGACATTGTAGGTGTCGAGGGCGATGTGTTTAAGACCGAGCGCGGTGAGATTTCCATTCGTGTTCACGAGGCAATCTTGCTTGCCAAGGCCTTGATCCCGCTGCCTGAAAAGTTCCATGGTTTGACTAATACGGAAACCCGTTACCGTCAGCGCTATGTGGATTTGATTGTGAATCCTGAGGTAAAGGATACCTTTGTTAAGCGCAGCCAGATTTTGCGTGAGCTGCGTCATTTCTTGGATTCCAAGGGATTTTTGGAAGTGGACACGCCGATTCTGACTCCTTTTGAAATTGGCGCATCTGCCCGCCCGTTCTATACTCACCACAACACGCTGGATATGGATATGGTGCTGCGTATCGAAACCGAGCTGTACTTAAAGCGGCTGGTGGTTGGCGGCATGGACAAGGTGTACGAGGTTGGCCGCATCTTCCGCAACGAGGGTATGGACACCAAGCATAACCCCGAGTTCACTTCCATTGAGCTGTATCAGGCCTATACTGATTTCCATGGCATGATGGATTTGGTAGAGGAAATGATGAAGACCGTTACCATGAATGTCTGCGGCACTTTGCAGATTTCCTATCAGGGGAAGGAAATTGACCTGAGCCATTGGGAGCGGCTGACCATGGTGGAAGCGGTGAAGAAGTATGCCGGTGTAGATTTCTCCCAGATTTCTTCTGACGAAGAGGCCATTGCCATCGCCAAGGAAAAGCATGTGGAGCTGCCGGAAATCCCCACCAAGGGCGCAATTCTGGTGGAATTCTTCGATGCTTTTGTGGAGGAGAACTTGATTCAGCCCACCTTTATTTACGATTACCCTGTGGAGAATTCTCCCTTGGCAAAGCGCAAGCCCGATGATCCTGCCTTTACCGAGCGTTTTGAGTATTTCATTAACGCCACTGAGTTTGGCAACGCTTTCTCTGAGCTCAATGACCCCATCGACCAGAAGGGCCGCTTTGAAAAGCAGGTTGCCGACCGCAAGGCTCTCGATCCTGAGACCCGTGCGCAGGTGGATTACGATTACATCACCGCGTTGGAGTATGGTCTGCCCCCCACGGGCGGCTTGGGCTTCGGTGTTGACAGACTGTGTATGCTGCTGACCAATTCGCCCTCGATTCGGGACGTTTTGCTCTTCCCAACGATGAAACCGTTAGATTGATAACAAGAGATAACCCAAGGCGCTGAGAGGTGTCTTGGGTTATTGTATCTATTAAGGAGTGGTGCTATGAAAACGGAAAAGAATATTTTGATTGCTTTCTTTTTGAATCTGGCATTTTCGGTATTTGAATTTATTGGCGGTGTGTTTACTGGCAGTGTGGCCATTGTTTCTGATGCTGTGCATGATATTGGCGATGCCGCAAGCATCGGAATTGCTTACTTTCTGGAAAAGAAAAGCAAGAAACAGCCTGATGAAGCTTATACCTACGGCTATGCCCGTTATTCTGTGATTGGCAGTGTGATTACCACCTTGATTTTGCTGTTTGGTTCAGCGGCGGTGATTTATCATGCGGTTGGCAGAATCTTCTCGCCTACGGAAATCCATTACGACGGTATGATTGTGTTCGCCGTGGTAGGCGCTGCGGTGAATTTTGCCGCCGCGCTCTTTACCCGTGAGGGGGATTCGCTGAATCAGAAGGCAGTCAACTTGCATATGCTGGAAGATGTGCTGGGCTGGGTGGTTGTGCTGATTGGTGCAATGATTATGCGGTTTACGGATTTTGCACTGATTGACCCGCTGATGTCCATTGGCGTGGCGGTGTTTATCCTGATAAACGCCGTGAAGAATTTGAAAGCCGCACTGGATTTGTTTTTGGAAAAGACACCCCATGGCATTGAAATTCAGGAAATCAAAGACCATATTATGGCGCTGGACGGAGTTTTAGATGTTCACCACATTCACATTTGGAGCATGGACGGGCAGAACAACTACGCCACCATGCATATTGTGACCGATGCTGACCATCACGAAATCAAGGAGCAAATTCGCGAAGAGCTGAGGGAGCATGGCATTGTTCACGCGACGCTGGAGCTGGAAGGGGAAAATGAGCATTGTCACGAAACCTGCTGTCATGTAGAATTTGAGAGCCACACAGGACACCATCACCATCACCATTAAGAATAAGCGCACTGCGGAATTTCCGCAGTGCGCTTTGTCTATTTTGTTATTGTCTCAGTAATTTCCTTCTGCAAGCCAATTCTCTAAATCCGTTGTCAGGCGTTCCAGTTGTGCATTTGTAAGCCATGTTATTCCACAGTATTCTAAATCACTTAGGGTGGCAAAAGGCGCACGCAGATATAAAGCAGGGTCTGAGCTGTTGGGATAATTGGGACTTGTATTATAAAGAACAATGGTAGCCGTTACAGGATATTCAACAGAACGGGAAAGCCCGAACACTTTGAAAGGCGGCTCCATAGGCAAGCCTATACCGGGATGAATGTTCTCATAGTACCATATTAACACTACACAATCATCATAGGTGCCGAAATATCGAAAATCCTGTAATTTACCATATTCACCGCCGTATCCTTCAATCCAGTTAATTGAAAACCTTTCGAGAAAGGGATCTCCTGTTCCGTAGAGGAATGTAGCCTTGCAAGCTTCCTCAATATCGCTCTTTTGTCTTTCTGTAAGCGGAAGAGAATGGTTTTGAGGATATGCTGAATGATACAAAACCACGCAAACAGTCATTACGGCAACGAGAATCAAGGCGATAATAGTCATCCATTTTTGTAACATCGTAACACCCCACTTAGAAAGTATATACAAAAAAACGCATAAAACCACGAAGTTCCCCTGGTTTCATGCGCATAATTATTTTCCCGCTGCAAATTATCAAACAGGCTCTGTCCGCGGAATCTATATGCGCACAATGGTCTGTTGTTTTTGTTTAAAGGAGAGTCTATATATATTTAATATCATGCTTTAAGAATAAAGTCAATACATTTTAAATAAACGACGGAAATCAATACTTGCAAAAAGTTTCAAAAATGCATATAATATAAGTTAATTTGAGAAGTGTACCCTTTTTGAGGGAGTTATTTTGCGGAAGGAGGAGCCGTAATGAGAAAATGGCTGTTTCGGCATTTGTCGGGCAGGGGACTGTCCCCAGCGCAATGGATTGCCATTATTTTTGCCCTGATTATTCTTGTGGGTGCGCTGCTGCTTTCCTTGCCTGTGGCATCCCGCAGTGGAGAATCCTGCGGACCTTTAACCGCGGTGTTTACGGCAACCTCTGCCACCTGCGTAACTGGTTTGGTGCTGCACGACACGTGGACGCAGTGGAGCGCGTTTGGGCAGGTTGTGATATTGTGCTTAATTGAAATCGGCGGCTTGGGCTTTATGTCTGTGGCATCCTTTGTTGTGTTCCTTCTGCGTAAGCGGGTGGGCTTGAAGCACAGAATGTTAATTGCCCAAGCATTAAGCGTTAACGACATGGAAAGCGTTGTGAAGCTGCAAAAGCTGGTGCTGTTTGGCAGCTTGGGAATCCAGCTTGCAGGTGCGATGGTGCTGTTTTTGCGCTTTATGCCGGAGTTTGGCTCTCAACGGGCTGCTTGGTGGGGAATTTTCCATGCGGTGTCAGCCTTCTGTAATGCAGGATTTGATATTTTCGGTGCTGTTGCGCCCGGCGCAAGCATGATGCTGTTCCAAAAAGATGCGGTTGTTTGCATTACGCTGATGCTGCTAATTGCAGTGGGTGGATTGGGCTTTTTCGTTTGGGAAGAGGTCGTCAGAGTTCACAACTGGAAGAAATTCAGCGTGTATACCAAATTGGTGCTGATGACTACGGCAATTTTAATTGTGGGCGGTGCGGCATGCTTCTGTCTGCTGGAATGGAACAACCCTGCAACATTTGGGAATTTAACACCGGCAGAAAAGATTCTGAACGGATTTTTCCAATCGGTGACCGTTCGTACCGCGGGATTTGCTTCTGTGGATCAGGCGGGGCTGACAGAGTCCGGCAAGGTCGTCAGCATGCTGCTGATGCTGGTGGGCGGATCCTCGGGCTCTACGGCAGGCGGTGTAAAGACGGTTACCATGTTTGTGCTGCTGCTGTTTGTTTGGTCACGGATTCGCAGCAAAGGAAGTGTGTGCGTATTTAAGCGCACTGTGCCGCAGCATCAGGTGCTGGATGCTATGACGGTGGTTTCTGTTTTGGCAGGTCTGGCATTGTTTGGCGGATTGGTCATTTGTATAACTTCGCCGGCAGGATTTTTGGACAGCCTGTTTGAATCAATTTCTGCCATTGCAACGGTGGGGCTGACCGCGGGTGTGACCACGGAACTCAGTTTACTTGCAAAGCTTTTGATGATGGTTTATATGTTCTTCGGGCGGGTAGGTGTTCTGACATTGAGCTTGAGCTTCCTGGCAGGAAATCAGGCGCAGGAGCGCTACCGCTATGCGAATACAAATCTATTGATAGGATAGGAGTGTTTGTATGAAATCTTATATCGTAATAGGTTTAGGCCGTTTTGGCTCACAGGTGGCAAGACAGCTGTGCGCATTGGGCGGTGAAGTGTTGGCAATGGATTTGTCCGCGGAGCTTGTCCAGCAGATTGCTCCGGATGTTACCCATGCAGTAGTAGGCGACGGACAGGACAAGGAAGTTTTGAAGGCCTTGGGCGTTCGGAATATGGATTGCGCTATTATTGCCATTGGGGATAATTTGGCGGCTTCTGTGCTGGCTACTATGAATATGAAGGAACTGGGCGTTCCTTATGTGATGTGCAAGGCTCATGATGCTACCCACCGCCGCGTATTGGAAAAGCTTGGGGCAGATCGGGTGGTGATTCCGGAGCAGGAACATGCGTCCCGTTTGGCAAGAAGTCTGTCTTCTCCCAATGTGCTGGATTATATTGAGCTTTCTGAGGATTACGGTATTGTAGAAGTGCCTGCGCCTAAGAGCTGGCACGAAAAATCCTTGAAAGAGCTGAATGTCCGCGCAAAGCTGGGTGTCAACATCCTTGCAGTTCGTCGGGAAGGAAAAATCAATGTTTCGCCTGTTGCGGATTTTCAGATTGAAAACGGAGATGTTTTAGTGGTGCTGGGTGATAGCGCGGCATTGGAAACCTTGCAGAAATTATGATGGAAGAAAGAATTACATCCCGGAAAAATCAACTGCTTCAACAGGTGAAAAAGCTGCTGAATTCCCGCAAGGACAGAGAAACCGCGGGACTGTTTGTGGCAGATGGCGTGAAGCTTTTACAAGAGGCTGCCCAATATGCGGCGCTGGATACAGTGATTTTGTCTGATGGGGTAGAGGTAACATTGCCTGAGGGCGTACGCGTGGTGCGTGTGCCGCAGGATGTTATGGTGGATATTTCCCCCATGGAAGCGCCCCAAGGCGCTCTGTTTCTTTGCAAAACTCCTGAGGATACGGCTTTTGTTCCTCGAAAGGGCATGCTGATTTTAGATGGGATTCAAGATCCCGGAAATGTGGGAACGATTTTGCGTACAGCAGATGCTTTGGACATTCCTGTGGTACTGCTGGAAGGCTGCGCTGACCCTTACAATCATAAAACCGTTCGCGCTTCTATGGGAGCGATTTTTCGTAATCCTGTGCAGCGCAGCACATGGCAGGAAGTGAAAGCTGCCTGCTGTGAGGCGGGGATCTCCATTGGCGTGACGGCTTTGACAGAGGCTGCGGTAGATTTACGCACTCAGGATTTGAAGCAAATGGCGGTGGTGATTGGCAGCGAGGGAAAGGGTGTTCGTCCGGAAATCTTGAAGGAAGCAGAACAGGCACTGATTATTCCCATGAATCCTCATTGCGAATCCTTAAATGCCGCTGTGGCGGCAACCATTGTGATGTGGGAAATGGCCGGTAAATAATCTAGGAGAGAGAAAGATGCTGATACATTGGATTTGGTTTGCCACCTGTTCGGTGAGCGACTGGCGGAAAAAGCTGATATTGGAGGCTTTTGGGGACGCGGAGGATATTTTCTTCGCCCAGAGTGCGCAGCTTGAACAAGTGGATGGACTGACCAAAGAAGAAATGGCTTCGCTGCTGGATAAAAACACCAAGAAAGCGGATGCTGTTTTGCGCCAATGTGTGGATAAGCAAATCCGTATTTGCACCTATGCGGATCGGGAATATCCTCAGCGCTTGAAGCATATTTCTGATCCACCGATGGTACTTTATTATAAAGGGCAGCTGCCCGATATGAACAGCGTTCCCGTAATTGCCACTGTGGGCACTCGTTCAGCCTCTGCCTATGGCTTGCAGTTGTCTCAGCGAATGGGATATCAAATTGTCAGCTGCGGCGGCATTTTGGTGTCAGGTATGGCGAAAGGCAATGATGCCATGGCGATGCAGGGCGGCCTTTTGGCAGGTGGCTCCGTTGTGGGCGTACTTGGCTGCGGTGTGGATGTGGTATATCCTGTGGCGAACAGGAAGCTGTTCGCGGATGTGGAGCGCTGCGGGTGTCTGATTTCAGAATTCCCTCCGGGAACACCGCCTTACAGATGGAATTTTCCTCGCCGCAACCGTGTGATGAGTGGTATGAGCAATGGCACATTGGTGACGGAAGCACCGGAAGGCAGCGGAGCGTTAATTACTGCCCGTTTGGCATTGGAGCAGGGCAGAGATGTGTTTGCTGTGCCCGGCAATGTGGACATGCCCGGATTTGTTGGAAATAATGAGCTGCTTCACCAAGGGGCAATGACCGCCAGAAACGGTTGGGATGTGGTGGAAGAATACCAAATGCTGTATCCTGATGCGGTGCGTCCTATGACGGAGCAGCTGGCTAAGGAAGTCCAAAAATTGGAAGTTTCTGCCGTGGCAAAGGTAGCGCAGAAGCCCATTTCTCCCGTAAGGAAACCTGTTTCCGACAGGAAAAAAGAGAAAAAACCCATTGACAAGGAAGTCAAGCAGCCGTATAGTGACGTAAAAGACCTTTTGGATAAGCTGCCTGATGCCCAGCGGCAAATTGTGGAGCTTTTGACAAAGGAACGGCTGGTGGATGAGATCATTGAAGAAACCGGCATGTCCGCGGCAAAGGTATCCGCAACCTTGACAGTTTTGGAAATCAAGGGAATTATCCGCCGTTTGCCCGGCAAGCGCATTGCGATTAAGTAACCGTAAGAATGGAGTATATACATGGCAACACCGTCGAATTTAGTGATTGTAGAGTCGCCTTCCAAGGCTAAGACCATTGGAAAATATCTTGGGCCCGATTATCTGGTAAAGGCCAGCATGGGTCATTTGCGGGATTTGCCCAAGAGCACCATGGGCGTAGATTTGGAACACGACTTTACACCCAAATATATCCCCGTTGCAGGGAAGGAAACGCTGATTAAGGAATTGAAGGATGCTGCTTCCAAGGCGAAGACCATTTATCTGGCAACGGACCCTGACCGCGAAGGCGAAGCGATTTCTTGGCATTTAAAGGAGCTTCTTTCTTTGCCGGAGGAGAAAACCCATCGCGTGACCTTTAATGAGATCACCGAGAAGGTGGTAAAGGAATCCATTGCCAATTCCCGGGGCATTGACTATGATCTGGTGGATGCTCAGCAGGCGCGTCGGATTTTAGACCGCATTGTGGGCTATCAGCTTTCTCCGCTGCTGTGGAAAAAGGTGCGTCGCGGTCTTTCTGCCGGCCGTGTGCAAAGCGTTGCCACCAGACTGGTGGTGGACAGAGAAAATGAAATTCGGGCATTTCAGCCGGAGGAATATTGGACCTTGGACGTGACCTTGAACAGAGTTGACAAGGTCGGTTCTTTTGTCGCCCGTTATCATGGCGATGGGAAAAAGGTGGAGTTAAAAAACGAGGAGCAGGTGCAGTCTGTGATTGCGGACATTACCGGCAAGCTGTTTACAGTAACCAATGTGAAAAAGGCAGAGAAGAAGCGTTCTGCCGCACCTCCTTTTATTACTTCTACTTTGCAGCAGGAAGCATCTCGCAAGCTGAACATGTCCCCCAAGCGCACCATGGCTGTTGCCCAGCAGCTTTATGAAGGTGTGGATGTGGCCGGTGAGGGCACTTTGGGTTTAATTACCTATATGCGTACGGACTCTCTGCGCCTTTCCAATGAGGCGATGGACGCTGCTGCGGCCTTTATCCGTCAGCGCTATGGCGCAAATTATTATTACGGAAAGCACCATGTGTTTAAGGCAAAATCCGGTGCGCAGGACGCTCACGAAGCCATTCGTCCTACTCATGTGGAATTAGACCCCGAACGGATTCAGTCCAGCCTGACAAAAGAGCAGTATAAGCTATATAAGCTGATTTGGAGCCGTTTCTTAGCGTCTCAAATGGCCAATGCGGTGTATGATACGGTTTCTATCGATACCGAGTGTGCAGGTCATGTGTTCCGCAGCACCCATCAGAGCATGAAGTTTGCCGGATTTATCGCGGTTTATGAAGAAGGCCGTGATGATGAGGCAGAAGCCGTGGGCAGCCCCTTGCCCGATTTGCGGGAGGGAGAGCAGGCCAGTGCGGCAAAGATAGAAAAAGAGCAGCATTTTACTCAGCCCCCTGTAAGATATACAGAAGCAACTTTGGTTAAGGCTATGGAAGAAAAGGGCGTAGGCCGTCCTTCTACCTATGCTTCCATTGTGTCTACCATTCAAGACCGCGAGTATGTGGTAAAGGTGGATAAGCGCCTTGCGCCCACAGCTTTGGGCGAAGTGGTAAACAGCTTGATGATGGAGCGGTTTAATGACATTATCGACATAGAGTTTACTGCCGGTATGGAAAGCCAGCTGGATGCTGTGGAAGAAGGCAAGCGGAATTGGAAAGCCGTATTGAATGAATTCTATGGCGATTTCCATCAGGAAATTGTAGATGCCGAAGCTGCCTTGGAGGGCACACGGCTGAAAGTGCCGGAGGAGGAGGCAGAAGAAATCTGCGAGGCCTGCGGCAGAAAAATGGTGATTAAGGTTGGCCGGTTCGGTAAGTTCCTTGCTTGCCCCGGATGGCCGGAGTGCAAAACTACCAAACCTTTGGTGGAAAAAATGCCCGGTCGATGCCCCAAGTGCGGCAGTACCATTTTAAAGCGCAAATCCAAGCGCGGCTATGCCTATTATGGCTGCGAAAAAGGCGCAGAATGCGGCTTTATGAGCTGGGATGTGCCTACGGAGCAGGATTGCCCCGAGTGTGGCCAGACCTTGTTTAAGAAATCTGGCCGCGGACGCATGAAAGCGTTCTGCATTAACGAGAATTGCTCCCGATTCCTGCCGGAAGACCAAAGAGGTTATTACAAAAAGAAATCCGGTGAGGAAGCCGAAGATTCTGCCAAGAGCAAGAAGACCTCTGCAAAAAAGACAACGAAAAAAACTGACGCTAAGAGGACAAAGAAATGAGTCAGGTAAAAGTAATCGGCGCGGGACTTGCCGGTGCAGAGGCGGCTTGGCAGTTGGCGCAGAGAGGAATATCGGTCTGCTTGATTGAAATGAAGCCTGAGAAAAAATCTCCGGCTCACCATAGTGATGCATTTGCGGAGCTGGTTTGCTCCAATTCTCTGCGGGGTGACCGTTTGGAAAATGCAGTGGGTCTTTTGAAAGAGGAGCTGCGTCGCTGCGGCAGCTTGATTCTTACTTGCGCGGAACAGACAAGAGTAGAAGCGGGCGGTTGCTTGGCTGTGGATAGAGAAGGCTTTGCCGCGCTGGTCACGGAAAAGCTGCGCAGCCACCCTAACATCACCATTTCCTGTCAGGAAGTGACCGAAATGCCGGATGGTCCTGTGATTATCGCCACAGGGCCGCTGACTTCGGATGCTATGTCTGAGGCAATCGGAGCGTATTTCGGAAGCGATTATCTTCATTTCTTTGATGCTGCCGCCCCTTTGGTAACGGCAGAGTCCATTGACATGACTATGGCATGGTGGCAAAGCCGCTATGACCGCGGTACACCCGATTATATCAACTGCGCCATGGATAAAGAGCAGTACGAAGACTTTGTGCGGGAACTGATTGCCGCAGAGGAGGCAGAGGTTCACGGCTTCGAGGATAAAAATGTCTTTGAAGGTTGTATGCCCGTTGAGGTGATGGCTCGCCGTGGCTTTGATACTCTGCGCTACGGGCCGTTGAAGCCTGTGGGTTTGACTGATCCCAATACGGGCAAAGAGCCTTATGCCGTGGTGCAGCTGCGGCAGGACAATGCGCAAAAGACGGTGTTTAATCTTGTGGGTTTTCAGACGCACCTGAAATTTGGGGAGCAAAAGCGGGTGTTCTCTATGATTCCCGCCCTTAGCAATGCGGAATTTGTGCGTTACGGTGTAATGCACCGAAATACATTTTTGCAAAGCCCCAAACTGTTGGACAGATTCTATGCCGACCGCAGAAATCCCATGGTAGCCTTTGCCGGACAGATGACCGGTGTGGAGGGGGATGTGGAAAGCCCGGCTTCCGGCTTTTTGGCAGCAGTGGCCATGGCGGCAAAGGTGCTGGGAAAGGAAATTCCTGATTTTCCTAAAACCACAGCCATCGGTGCGTTGGGTTATTACATCAGCGATTGCTCTGTGGAGAATTTCCAGCCTATGAATATCAATTTCAGCATTATTTCTCCCTTGGAGCAGAGAATAAAGAAAAAAGCAGAAAAGAATCTGGCCATTGCCAATCGTTCTTTGGAAGTGATTGATGCAATGTTGGCCAAAGGAATATAGAAAGATGAGGTATGCCCCATGGTCATTTTAGATGCAATGGGCGGTGATAACGCCCCCAAAGCGCCTGTGCTGGGCGCGGTTGAGGCGGCAAAACTGTACGGCACAAAAATTACTTTGGTTGGTCGCGGTGAGGAAATTTTAAGCGTTTTGCGGGAGGCTGGCATTTTTGATTTGCCCAATGGTGTGGAAATTGCCAATGCCGATGACGTGGTGGATATGCACGATGATCCTGCAAGTGTAATTCATAAGCGGAAGAATTCTTCTATGGTCATTGGCCTGAAAATGCTTGCTGATGGACAGGGGGATGCCTTTGTATCTGCCGGCTCTACCGGCGCGCTGCTCACCGGTGCCACTTTGCTCGTTAAGCGGGTAAAGGGTGTGCGTCGTGCAGCTATGGGCCCCGCTATGCCCAATAAGCTGGGCGGCAAGACCATTATGCTGGACTGCGGTGCAAATGCCGAGTGTACACCGGAATTTTTGCTGCAATTCGGTCTCATGGGTTCTTTGCATGCCAAGAAGGCTTACGGCATTGAAAATCCCAAGGTTGGGCTTTTGAACATTGGCACGGAGGACTCTAAGGGTACTGCCATGCACAAGGAAGCCTACGCCCTTTTGAAGGACGCAGGCGAACGGGGAATTCTGAACTTTGTTGGCAATGTGGAAGCCAGAGATGTGCCGCTGGGCGCAGTGGATGTGGTAGTTTGCGACGGTTTTTCCGGCAATGTGCTGCTGAAAACCATCGAGGGTACTGCCATGTTCATGGGCAGCCTGATGAAGCATAAGATTTTTAAGCGAAATGTGCTTTCGAAAATCGGCTACCTGTTTTGCAAGGCCGGTGTTGACGAGGTGATGGGCATGCTGGATTATCGCACCATCGGCGGCACAGAGTTTTTGGGCATTCGCAAGAGCGTGATTAAGGCCCATGGTGCTTCTGATGCGCTGGCATTCCGCAATGCGGTGCGGCAGGCAGAATTGGCGGCTATGGATAATATGTCTGTTGAATTGGAGCAGGGACTTGCCTTGCTGGCACAGCCGAAGGAGAACGAGAATGATTAAGGAATTGGAAGCCGCCATTGGTTATCGGTTTCACAATCTTACCTTTTTGCAAAATGCGCTGACCCATTCCTCTTATGCCAATGAGCGTTGGCATGACAGTCTGAAAAGCAACGAGCGGCTGGAATTTTTAGGCGACAGTATTCTGGGCATGGTGGTGGCGGAATACCTCTATCGAAGCTTTCCTGATCGTCCTGAGGGAGAATTGACTCGTATGCGGGCGGATATGGTTTGCGAAAAGTCATTGGCAGATGTGGCGAATCAAATTGGTTTGGGCAAGCATCTGCTGTTAGGAAAAGGTGAAGAGTCCGGCGGCGGTCGACACCGCGAGTCCATTTTAGCGGACGCCGTAGAGTCTGTGATCGCGGCCTGTTATTTAGACGGCGGCATGGAGGCAGCCCGACGTTTTGTGGAAACCTTTGTGTTGCCCCGTGTGCCTGTGACAAAGCTTTCCAATACGGACTATAAGACCATGTTGCAGGAACTGATTCAGCAGAAGCGCAATCAGGTGCTTTCCTATACATTGGTAGGGGAGAGTGGCCCTGACCACGATAAAAAGTTTGAGGTGGAACTGACCTTGAATGGAGAAATTGTGGGCCGCGGTGTTGGCACAAGCAAAAAGCGCGCAGAACAGGATGCGGCAAAAATGGCGCTGGAAGAATTGCAGAAATAAGAAAAACCACACCTTTCTGAAAAGAAGGTGTGGTTATTTGTTGTAATATGTAGCCCGCGCCGCGTAATTAAATGTTTTTTGCCATTTCGTATTGCTTCAAAATCTCCACGAATCCAATTTCTTTCAGCATTTGGATCACATCGCTATTTTGGCAATCAATGTTCTTTGCCATAGCAGTAGGGTATTGGCTTGTTAAAACAGAAAGGACATCCTTCAAAGCACCCAGCTGATTGTAGTGCAGCTGAATAATTTCGCCGTTTCGTTTGGCGTAAATGCAGTATGCCTGGTTGCGCAGGAAGAGGACTTCGTAAAGCTGGGGCTTTTGGCTGATGCCGCTGGTGGCATGCTCAAAAGAAGGCGCAACGGAAAAATCAGTTAAGAATGCATCAAACTCACCATAGGGCGTTTTCTCAACGGAGGGGTTGAGGTCGCCCTTGGCGCCGGATGCAGTGAGCACTGAAAATTCCCGCTGGATCGCAAAGCCTTTTTTGCTGTAAATAGATACAGCATGGTGATTAGACTGCAATGTTTCCAAATAGTATCTTGTGATGCTGCGGTTTCTTAACTGCTCGCAGGTGTATTCAAACAACCCGGAGAACACTTTCTTTCCCCTGTGTTGGGGAATCACGCCGGTGCCGGCATCGAATACCACATTTTGCCCTTGATAAATGCCCTCTGAATTGAGAATCACGGCAACCAGCTGACCGTCGCAGAAAGCCCCAAAGGACAAAGAAAGGTTTACACCGCTGGCTGTCAGATAATAATTTAATGATTCGGGCGTGAAGCAGATGGGCTGTTCATAATCGGAAAAAGCTAAGTTGAGACATTGGACTAATTGTTCTGTGGTGGCTTCTTGTAACGCATAAAAATGGTACATATTGTATCCTCGCTTGCAGATTTGTTTTTGTAATTATAACATAAAGCAGAAACCTTTGCAATGGAACGGATTGTTGCGTTGGGATGGGTTCGAGTCCCTTAATTAACCGCATAAAATAAAGAAGACACCCAAAAGGATGTCTTCTTTATTTGCGTAAGAACGACTAAAAGTAGCGTAAGTAGGGGTAAAAACGACCAAAAGTAGTATTTGATTGTATTCAAGTAAAACTTGGCGCAATCAATTAACTTATAGGTTGCTTTTATTATATGATAAATATGACTTTATGTCATCAACAAACTGATTGCCGCATCGGGCAAGTTCCCCAAAAACACGGTCTATTCCTTGCTCGGTCAGATACCAATTATCTTTTGTTATATTGAAGCAATGAACAGGACATACCTTTATTTTAACATTGGGAAAAGCCATTTGGTAAAGCATTAGGCAACGTCTAGCATGAAACGCTTTACAGACAATCAACGCTGTTTTTATCTTAACTCCATTTTCGTCAACGACTTTTCGTGAAAGAAAGGCATTGTCATGAGTATGACCTGATTTATCTTCTCCGATAATTGTATCTATAGGCACGCCATTTTTCACTAACACATCAATAAAAAACTCGCAGTCGGATTGATAATCACCATTATATACTTCGGCCTTTGAGCGAACACCCGGCCATTTATCACGTTTAACACTAACTCCCCCAGCAGGAATAATCCACTTGGCACACCCTTTATGATACAGTTCAGCTGCATATTCGGGCAGTTCAGGATGTGACCCTCCGGGCAGAAAGATTGCATCAACTTTTTCAGGCTCGTCAGAGATAAAAATAAAGTTAGAAATATCCAAAATAATCTTGTTCATTTCGCATTATCCTTTGCAGTACGACAAGAAGCAATTAGTAATCTGCGAATGCTGCCACACAACTTCTCCGTATATTGATAGGTAGAAACATCGATTCTGCTTGTTTCATACATCAGCTTTAACCAATAACTTGTTTCGTTGGATTCTTTCAAAGCAATTTCTAACTTCGCTACAAAATCCTTTTTACTCTGCGCATATTGTGCTTCATGTATGTTTGCGCCGACCGACGTACCCGCTCGTGCGAGTTGATCGGTCATATAAGAGCTTTTGGGCGCAGTTACACCGTCAACAAGATTTACGATAGCAACAGCAAATTCAAAAGATAAGTCAAGTAATTTGTTTTCGGACATAAATACACCTTCTTTCATTGGTATTATATCATTATTTGTTGCGCTTTTCAATGATATATCACCTGCGCGATATGATATACGGCGTTGCCGTATGATATACTTGCTTCGCAAGCATGATATAATATCCGTTCCTCATATGCCGAAGGCATATATCACCCACCGCAGGAGGATATCATATCGAAGATATATCTCCCGTTCCGCAAGGAACGGATATCATTGTAAAAAACCTCTTTTGTCAGGTAGACAAAAGAGGTTTTTACATGGTGGAGACTACGGGACTCGAACCTGTGACCTCATGCGTGTGAAGCATGCGCTCTAACCAGCTGAGCTAAGCCTCCATATTGGGAACAGATAGCATTATATCATAAAATCAGCGATTGTCAACCCTAAATTCTCCCTCTTGCGAAAACGAAATAATCTGCTACCATAAAGATAAGAGGTGAGGGATATGCGTTATACAGATATGGTGCAGGGGCGCTTCCTTGCGCGTCCAAATCGGTTTATCGCCCATGTGGAAATAGACGGGCGGGTAGAAATCTGTCATGTGAAGAACACGGGGCGATGCCGAGAATTGCTGACCCCTCATGCAAAGGTATGGTGTCAGCGCTTTGATCAATCTAACCGCAAAACCAAATTTGATTTGATTGCCGTGCAAAAGGGGAAGCGCCTGATCAATATGGATTCCCAAGCGCCTAATAAGGCCGCAAAGGAGTGGCTTTTGGCTGGGGGATTGGGAGAAATAAAAAATTTAAAAGCGGAAACCGTACATGTCGATTCCCGCTTTGACTTTTCTTTTGAATTAAACGGCAAGACCTGCTTTTTGGAAGTCAAGGGTGTCACATTGGAAGAAAACGGGGTGTGCGCCTTTCCCGATGCGCCAACTTTGCGGGGCACAAAGCACCTGCGCGGATTGACTGCGGCGGTAGGTGAGGGGTTTGGCGCCTATGTCCTGTTTGTAATCCAAATGAAAGATGTAACCTATCTGCGACCCAATGACAGCACTGATCCCGCCTTTGGCTGTGCGTTGCGGCAAGCCGCGCAGGCAGGAGTACAGGTTCTTGCGGTAGACTGTCATGTGACGGCGGAGGAAATGACCATTGGGAAGGCCGTGCCTGTGCTGTTGTAATTAGAGAGTGTCTAAAATTGTTTCCAACTGAGAAAGGGCTTCGATTTCGTAATCGGGACGGATGGCTTCGGAGGCGGGAAGATGATTGGGATTGACCCAGCAGGTTAAAATTCCCGCATTTTTGCCGCCTAAAATGTCGGAGCTCAGACTGTCGCCCACGATCATGGCCTTTTTGGGGTCGAAGTTGGGAATTTGCGCAAAGCAGGCTTCAAAGTAGTCTTTGGACGGCTTGTTGTGGCCGATTTCCTGTGAGACGAACACCTTTTCAAAAAAGCGGTACAAATTGGCGCTGGTCATGCGGCCTTTCTGCACAGAGGCTGTGCCGTTGCTGGCCAAAAACAGGCGATACTTTTTGTGCAGCGCGTCCACCGCTTCTTCTGCGCCGGGGAGAAAATAGTGACCGATAGAGAGATTTTTCTCGTAGGCGCGGGCGCACAGAGCCTTGTCGGCCTGCACACCCAGCTCGTCAAACAAGACACCGAACCGGTTTTCCAGCACCTCTACTCGGGTGAGCTTGCCTTGCTCTAATTGCTCCCAATGCCACTTGTTGATGACATGGTAACGGCTCAGAACGGTATCCGTAGGCGCAACGCCAAATTCACGAATGGTCTTAGATAAGGCGATGCGCTCTGCTTTGTGAAAATCCAAAATGGTATCGTCTAAATCCAGAAAAAGAAATTCAATCATGGGCAAGTCTCCTTGCAATTTCGTTGGATAGCTTGGAAAATTCCGGGATTCCCAGTACTTCACCTCGCACATTCTCATCAAAGCCGCAGGCGCTCAGCACTTCTGCCGCGCCGGCTTTTCCCAGCTCGGGAAAGCCGCTGGCCAGACCGTTGCTGAGTTTTTTGCGGCGCATTGCAAAGCTAGCGCGAACTGTACGGAAGAAAATCTGGGGATTTTCAATGCCCCACGGACGCTCTTTGCGTACCCGCAGACAAATGACGGCAGAAGTCACCTTAGGCTGGGGCAGGAAGCAGTGGGCGGGGACATCAAACAGGAGTTCCGGCTCGGCATAGTATTGACAGAAGATGGAAAACGCGCTGTATTCGGCAGAGCCGGCCTTGGCAGCGATTCGCTGCGCCACTTCCTTTTGCACCATGACGGTGACGGAGTCGAAACATTCCGCTTCTAAAAGGGCGGTGAGGATGGGAGAAGTGATGTAGTAGGGCAGGTTGGCGCAGGCCATGGGGCGCAAGCTGCCAAATTTCTCCTGTACCAAGCTGGGAATGTCCAGATTTAGTACATCATCCCAAATGATTTCCAGATTCTCAAAATCCCCAACGGTTTGCGCTAAAATCGGCTCTAAGCGGCGGTCTAATTCTACGGCGCATACCTTTTTTGCCCGCAGCGCCAGCTGCTGGGTCAGAGGGCCGATGCCGGGGCCGATTTCCAGCACACCGGCGGTATTGTCAACCCCCGCCTGCTGGGCAATGGATTCGGGCACCCAAGAGGCGATGAGGAAGTTTTGACCCTTGGCTTTGGAAAAATGAAATCCATGCTGAGCAAGCAGTGGTTTCATGATTTGAATGTCACATACATTTATCATAAAAAGCAGCCGCCTTTCTTTTGGGTATTATACCAAAAAAAGGTCCGCTTTGCAACTGCAAGATGATTATCCGAGGATATATACGGTGCAGGATCTCAGCCCGAACTGATAACATTCTGCAATGGTATTAAAATACAAATCCACCCAAGGTCCTTTTACGCTGCCGCCAATGTCCTCGGCGGTGCAAAGACCGTAGATAAAATCCCCGTCCTCGGTGACGACATACAGTCGGGAATTTAAGGGAATCACAGTGGGATCAACTGCAATGGCGCCGACCCGGGCGGGTGTTCCGGTATAAGTAATACCGGGCTTGCCGTCGCAGCTATAAGCGGTGCCTTTGCAGGAGGTGAGCTTTTGGGTAAAGGTCAGCGTTTCCCCGTCCGCCGTCACGATGTATCCGTCATATTCGACGGGCATACCCTTTAAGGAAGCGGCTGGAGGAGCAGGCTGAGAGGGCGCGGGGGCGAGAGCTTCTTGATATGTACCCGTAGCAATCACAGCATTGGTAGGCTGGGAAATCACAGTCTGAGAATGGATGACACGGTTGATTTCCGCGCCGTTTACATAGGAAACAGTGGCGCTGCAAAGCTGCTGACCGTTGACTCCGGCAGTTAATACAACCTCTTGCCCCTCTTGTAAGGTGGCGTCATAGCAATAGGTAGTTTCATAGGGAATCAGCTCGGTGTAGGTTTCCTGCCGCTCAATGGCTTGGGCAATGTTCAATGCCATGCCATTGTATGTTGCTGTGTCCAGAGGAAGGGAGACGATATCGTCCGCACCCAGAAGAATATTCAAACGGTTCAGCAGAGCGCCTACGGTTTCTCCGTAGCTATTGACATATAAGGTCTTATTGTTATGATAAATGGTAATGACCTGCTTACGGTTGATGGTAATTTCAGAAACGCCGTGGTCATTGCTGGTGGTGAAGGTATCATCCTCGCCTAACTGCAAGCCGGCTTCTATTAAGATTTCCGCAGGGTCGGTTGCGTAGGTGGTGTGCACCAGCACGTTATCGCCGTCGTTGATTAAATATGTATTTTGGGCGAAAGCGGTTTGCGCCAGCAAAAGGACAATGCCTAAAATAACAAAAACGGCAGTGGTGATGCGTGTGATCAGCAGAGATTTTTGTTTGAGAAAACGACTGCATTCCAGCATGAAATGTACCTCCTTTCGGGAAATGTCAAGGGTGTTGCTACTCGAAATCGCATAGAGGGGAAAGTGGGAGTATTATAACATTTTTCTACTAAAAGTCAAGCAAAATCGGAGAAAAACTATAAAACGACAACTTTTTACAAAATTTTATAGGATATTATTATGTAAACTGCAAATCCAAATATACAGGCGAAATCTTGGAGATACCACTATATCTTGTGATAAAATAACGTTTTGTTTACATAACGCAAGTCAGTTACACTTACGAAATTATGACACCGCTGCGGCCTCTCTGACGGGTAGATTTGAAGATTCTACCTCTTGGAGAGTGGGGAATCTGCATGGTAGATTGTCAAAGAAAGAGCGGCATGCTATAATGAGCAAAAAAGAAAGGGGAGGAACTTTGTGCCTAAGAATAAGACATTGCGCTGGATGCGTTTGGATAATGCGGCGAAAATTTATCCTGCTGCCAGACGGCGTAATTGGAGCAATGTGTTTCGTTTGTCTGTTACCTTAAAGCAAGAAGTAGATAAGGATGTATTGCAGGCAGCGTTGGATGCGGTAGTGGTGCGGTTTCCCTCTATGGCTGCGCGGCTGCGGCGGGGATTGTTTTGGTATTATTTGGAGCAGGTTTCCGAGGCGCCCAAAATCGAACAGGAGCATAGCTATCCCTTGACCAAAATGAGCAATAAGGAAATGCGGCGCTGCGCGCTGCGTGTGATTGCTTACCGCAATCGGATTGCCGTAGAAATATTCCATGCCTTGACAGACGGAAGCGGTGCTATGATTTTCTTGAAAACGCTGACGGCCGAGTATTTGCGCAGAAAATATGGCGCGCAAATTTCTGCGGCTGTGGGCGTTTTGGATGTTTCCCAAGCACCTTCCCAGGAAGAGTTGGAGGACTGTTTTCCCAAATATGCCGGCAAGGTCAATGCCAGCCGCAAGGAAACAGATGCCTGGCGCTTGCAGGGGACACCTGAGCCGGATCAATTTCTGAATTTAATTTGTTTTCAAATTCCCGTGGATGCGGCACTTGAAAAAGCCCATGAATACTGCGTGAGCATGACCGCTTTTTTAAGCGCGGTACTCATGAAGGCATTGCTGGACTTGCAGCGGGAAAAAGTCCCGTTCGTCCGTTTTTGGAAGCCTGTAAAGGTGCAAATTCCCGTGAATTTGCGCAATTTGTTTCCCAGTAGGAGCTTGCGAAATTTCGCCATGTATACCATTCCCGAGGCTGATCCTAAGCTGGGAGAATTTACTGTGCAGGAGCTTTGCACACTGATTCACCACAAAATGGGTTTGGAGATTACTCCCAAAAACATGGGGAAGATGATTGCGGCGAATGTCAGCGCAGAACGGCTGCTGGCTGTGCGGCTGCTGCCGCTGCCTATTAAAAATATCATTATGAAGGCGGTATTTCAGGCGGTAGGGGAACGCAAGAGCTGTATGAGCATTTCCAATTTGGGTGCGGTTCGGATTCCTGAGGAAATGAAGACTTATGTGACCCGTTTTGATTTTATCCTTGGCGTACAGGCGACTGCGCCTCATAATTGCGGCGTAGTTTCCTATGACGGAACGGTCTATGTTAATTTCATTCGGAATATTCAGGAGACGGAGTTGGAATCTCGCTTTTTTGCACTGCTTCGGGATATGGATATTCCAGTGCAGGTAGAAAGCAATCAATGGAAAGAGGAGGAGAGCTAAGATGTATTGTGCGATGTGCGGCGTAAAGCTGTCGGATTCGGAAAGTCATTGCCCACTGTGCGGAACAAAAGCATACCATCCGCAAGTGCAGCGGAAAAAGGGCTTGCCTAATTATCCTCCGGACCAATATCCTCAGCAGAAAGCAAGTCCGAAGCTGGTTTCTGTGATTTTGACGACCTTGTTTTTAATGCCACTGGTGATCACATTGCTGTGCGATTTGGAAATCAATCAGGCGGTAACATGGTCCGGTTATGTAATCGGTGCGCTGCTGCTGGGGTATGTGGTTGTGGTGCTGCCGACATGGTTTAAAAAGTATTATGCAGTGATTTTTGTGCCTTGCAGCTTTGGGGCATTGGGGCTCTATCTGCTCTACATTAGTCTATATACCCGAGGAGAGTGGTTTTTGAATTTCGCCTTTCCGGTAGTAGGGTTCATGGGCGCGCTTGTCAGCTGTGTGGTGACACTGCTGCGGTATGTGCGACGGGGTAGACTCTATATATACGGCGGCGCATTTATGGCGCTGGGCGTGTTTATGCCGCTGATGGAATTTTTGATGAATCGCGTGTTCCGGCTGACCTTCGTGTTCTGGTCGGTGTACCCGATGGTGATTTTTGTTTTGTTCGGGGGCATGCTGATTTTTCTGGCAATTTGCCGGCCTGCAAGAGAAAATATGGAGCGTAAGTTCTTTATTTGAGGAAGCCTTGACAATCTGCGTAACTTATGCTAAATTGAAGCAAGAAAAGCGAAGACGAAGACATGCGCTTTGGAAGATTGCCATAGAGAGGAGCCGGCTGGTGAAAAGGCTCTGCATGAAACCTTAGCGATACCACTTCTGAGTTGACGGAGGGGAATAGCCGTTCGGGTGCGCCCGTTATTGCGCCAATGAGTGACAGCGTAAGCTGTAACCAGGGTGGAACCGTGGAATACTTTGTATCCCACCCCTGATTTTTCAGGGGTGGGATTCTTTATTTTTCGTCACCTCTGAAAGCGCCTTTTTGCACTTCGGCAGTTCTTTTGCCCCAACGCTTCCTTTTGAATCCCTTGAAATACACAAAGTATTCCTGCGGGCTTCAAAATTTGATTTGCGGCAAAATTCCATGCCGAATTCACAAAAATGAGCTTTTGCGAGGTGACGGATCGTCGCCCAAAAATAGGGAGGAAAAACTTATGGAAAACGAAAACTTGTATACCTTTGAAAATCCCGAGTATCGGAAAACCTTTTGGCATACCAGCTCCCATGTGATGGCGCAGGCGGTGAAGCGTCTTTGGCCTGAGGTGCAGCTGGCCATTGGCCCAGCCATTGATGAAGGCTGGTACTATGACTTTGACGCGCCCTTCTCTTTTACCCCCGAGCACTTGGAGCAAATCGAGGGAGAAATGAAGAAGATTGTGAAAGAGCGTATCCGTTTGGAGCGTACCGAGCTGCCTCGTGTTGAGGCAATTGCATGGGCAGAGGCACACAATGAGCCCTACAAAAAGGAGCTGATTGAGGATTTGCCTGCGGATGCAGTGATTTCTTTCTACACACAGGGTGAATTTACTGACCTGTGCGCTGGTCCTCATCTTGACCACACCGGCCGCCTGCGTCATAACGGCTTTAAGCTGACCAAGTCCTGCGGCGCTTATTGGCGGGGCGACAGCAACCGGAAGATGTTGCAAAGAATTTACGGCATCGGCTTCCCTAGCAAGGATGAGCTGGATGCTTATTTGGCGGCTCAGGAAGAGGCGTTGAAGCGCGACCACAACAAGCTGGGTCGTGAACTGGAATTTTTCACCACAGTGGAGGAAATTGGACAGGGTTTGCCCATTCTCCTGCCCAAGGGTGCAAGAGTCATTCAGACCTTGCAGCGCTGGATTGAGGATGAAGAGCAAAAGCGCGGCTATCTTTTGACTAAGACGCCCCTTATGGCCAAGTCTGACTTATATAAAATTTCCGGTCACTGGGATCACTACCGTGATGGTATGTTTATTCTGGGCGATCCCGAGGATGAGACCAAGGAGTGCTTTGCTCTGCGTCCTATGACCTGTCCGTTCCAGTATCAGGTGTATCTGAATCGCGCCCGCAGCTATCGGGATCTTCCTATGCGTCTGGGCGAAACCTCTACGCTGTTCCGCAACGAGGATAGTGGCGAAATGCATGGCTTGATTCGTGTGCGTCAATTTACCATTTCCGAGGGTCACTTAGTGCTGCGTCCTGACCAGCTGGAAGAGGAATTCCGTGGTTGCTTGGAGCTGGCAAAGTATGTGCTGGAAACAGTGGGCATGCTGGAAAACTGCACCTTCCGCTTCTCTCAATGGGATCCTGCCCGCGCAGGCATTAAGTACGAGGGTACGGCTGAGCAGTGGGAAGAAGCACAACGTGTCATGGGTGAAATCCTTGACAATCTGGGTGTTGAGTACTCTGTTGGTATTGATGAGGCGGCATTCTACGGTCCTAAGCTGGACATACAGTATAAGAATGTATTTGGCAAGGAAGATACCATTGTCACCATTCAGATTGATATGCTGCTGGCGCAGAAGTTCGGCATGGAGTATACCGATGCCGATGGTCAGAAGAAGATTCCTTATATTATTCACCGTACCTCTTTGGGTTGCTATGAGCGGACATTGGCATACTTGATTGAACGCTACGCAGGCGCACTGCCTCTGTGGATGATGCCCACACAGGTGAGGGTCATGCCGATTACCGACCGCGCTCATAAATATGCCAAGGAGCTGGTGGAAAAGCTGAAGGCTGTGAACATTCATGCCGAGGCGGACTGCCGCAGCGAAAAGCTGGGCTATAAGATTCGGGAAGCACAGCTACAAAAAATTCCTTATATGCTGGTTATTGGCGATCGGGATATGGAAGCCGGTACTGTTTCCGTGCGTACCCGTAAGGGCGACGATTTGGGCGCAATGACGCCTGAGGCGTTCATTTCCAAGTGTCTTATGGAAATTGCCTCAAAGAGCAAGGATATTTAATGGATTTTGGGTGCAGGATATATTCCTGCACCCAAATTTTCTATACTTGTTTTGTGCGGAGCGGCATGATATAATTTCAGCATCAAAGTTCGCGGAGGCGCTATGAAACGGAAAATTTTAAGCTTCTTCAAATGGCTTGTTCCTGCCGCTTTTTTGTTGGTGGGATGGTTTTTGAATGTGGCAATTCATGGGCATGGTTTTTTGGGTTTGATCTGCTATGGCATTGCCGGTGTGGTTACGGCATATTACCTGCTTGCTTTGTTGGGCAAGAGAAATGCCAAATTGGCAAAGACGCTGAGAATGGTTCTGACCTGTTGCCTTTGCCTTGGGATTTTGATTTTTTCCATAACGGAGGCAATGGTTATTAAGGCAAGCGTCGGCGATTTGCAAGGGGATTGTGAATATGTCGTTGTTTTGGGCGCAAGGGTCAATGGAACGTCCCCGTCGGTGTCTTTAACAGACCGCATTGAAGCGGCCTATGAGTATTTGACAGAACATCCAAGCGTGATTGCGGTGTTGTCCGGCGGGCAGGGCGAGGATGAAGAAATTGCCGAGTCGCATTGCATGTATCAGGAATTGGTTGCACGGGGCATTGACCCTGACCGCCTGTGGCAAGAAAATCAATCCACTTCCACTTGGGAGAATTTGAAATTTTCCTTGAATTTGATTGAAGAAAAAACAGGCAAGCGGCCGGAGAAAATCGGTCTGCTGTCCAGTGAATATCACTTGTTCCGCGCGGGATTGTTTGCGCGGGACTGCGGTGTAGAAGCTGTGGGAATCCCTGCAAAAACCAGTTGGGTTTCTATTCGTATCAATTACTTTTTGCGGGAGGCTGCCGGCGTGTGGCATTACCTGCTGTTAGGAGGACAATATCATGATTGAGAAAATATATGCGGAGTTTGCTTGGGAAAAGACAGAGGGCCTGCTGTCCATCGATTCCCCTTCGGGATATACCCAAAAGGCGGCGGCATGGGTAAAGGAAGCCTTTGAGAGCTTGGGCTTTTTTGCGCAAATCACGCAAAAGGGTGGTGTGCTGGCTGATTTGGGCGGTGAGGACGCGTCCGATGGTCTGCTTTTGGAAGCCCATACCGATACCTTGGGCGCCATGGTGGCGCAGATTAAGGGCAATGGCAGATTGCGATTGACTCCTTTGGGCGGCATGGAAGCGAACAATGGCGAAGCGGAAAATGTTTGGGTATATACCCGCGGCGGTAAGGTAATTGATGGGACTTGTCAGCTCTGTAACGCTTCTGTCCATGTAAATCGGGAGTATTCCGATGCTAAGCGTAAGTGGGACGCAATGGAAATTGTGCTGGATGAGGATGTAAATTCTGCGGAGGAAGCCAGAAAGCTGGGCATTGAGGTGGGCGATATTGTATGCTTTGAGCCACGTACCAGAAGAACGGCATCCGGTTATCTGAAAAGCCGCTTCTTGGATGATAAGCTGTCTGTGGGTATTTTGCTGGGCTTTGCCAAGTATTTAAGCGACAATCACATTACGCCCAAGCGCCGTACATGGGTGCATATTACGGTGTATGAGGAAGTGGGTCACGGTGGCTCCGGCTCTGTGCCTGCGGGAATTACAGAAGCAATTTCTGTGGATATGGGCTGCGTGGGCGACGGACTGCAATGCACCGAGCGGCAGGTTTCTATTTGCGCCAAGGATTCCGGTGGACCTTTCAGCTATGAGGTTGTGGGCAAGCTGATTGAAGCGGCGAAAAAGACGGAAGCGGATTATGCCGTGGATGTGTATCCTTACTACGGCTCGGATGTGGAAGCGACCTTGCGCAGTGGCGTGGATATTCGTCACGGACTCATTGGCGCAGGTGTGTATGCCAGTCATGGCTATGAGAGAAGCCATATTGATGGAGTGTATAACACCCTGAAAGTGCTTAGCGGATATTTGGAAGTGTAATTCCGAAAAAAAGCAAAATTACCTCTTGCTTTTTTGAAAAAAGTGTACTATACTATTCAAGCGCACCATGCCGGTGTGATGGAATGGTAGACGTAGTGGACTCAAAATCCACCGGTGGCGACACCGTGCCGGTTCGAGTCCGGCCACCGGCACCAACAGAAAAGGGACACCCGAATGGGTGTCCCTTTTCTGTTGGCGTTGATGATCTGTCAAGGCTCTCGATCGGCCT
>JAZQWI010000002.1:0-48835 GCA_045632245.1 Faecousia sp.
CCCTTGCAAGACCGCACCACCTCTACCAAAAACGGCTCGATCTCCTCTGTGCAGGCGGTTTATGTTCCGGCGTACGATTATACCGACCCCGCCCCCGCCACCACCTTCGCTCACTTGGATGCTACCACCGCGCTTGACCGCGGCATTGCCTCTTTGGGTATTTATCCCGCTGTTGACCCCTTGAACTCCTCCTCCCGTATCCTCTCCCCCAGCGTAGTGGGCGCAGAGCATTACGCAGTCGCCCGTGCCGTACAGCGGATTCTTCAAAGATATAAGGAATTGCAGGACATCATCGCCATTATGGGTATGGACGAGCTGTCGGAAGAGGACAAACTCACTGTCAACCGCGCCAGAAAGGTGCAGCGTTTCCTGAGCCAGCCCTTCCATGTGGCAGAGCAGTTTACCGGCTATCAGGGCGCTTATGTTCCCCTGAAAGAAACCGTTCGCGGCTTCAAGGAAATCATCGAAGGCAAGCACGACCAGATTCCCGAATCCTGCTTCCTCTATGCCGGCACCATTGACGATGTAGTGGCGAAATGGAAGGAGCAATCCAAATGAACACCTTCCCACTGAAAATCGTAACTGCCGACGGGCTGAAATACGACGGTCCGGCGGAAGAGCTGATTGTCCGCAGCACCGCCGGTGACCTTGGCATTTTAGCCGGTCACATTAACTGCGTTGCCGCATTGGGTATGGGCAGAGCCACCGTGATCATCGACGGCAAAAAGCAATATGCCGCCTGTATCGGCGGCATGGTATCCATCATGGACGGGGCGGTCACTTTGGTACCTACCACTTTTGAGTGGGCGCAGGACATTGACCTTGCCCGTGCAGAAACTGCTCTCAGCAAAGCCCAAACAGCACTCTCTGACAAAAGCAAATCCAAAACCGACCTTTTGCTGGCAGAAGCAAAACTTCGCCGCGCCCTTGTGCGCAAAAGCGTCGCCGGTCAAAAATAATACATTCCCGAAGATGCATGGTATCTTCGGGAATTTTTTTGCAAAACGCAAGAGTTTTTACGATATTTTCCACAAAAAATGCGTTTCCCTCTTGTAAAATTTACCGAATTAGCGTATACTTTAATATATTTCATTTTTAAGAGAGGGAGTAACTATGGAACTGATTTCCGTCCGTGAACTGTTCAAAAACACCGCAACCTATGCAGGTCAGACTGTGAATATTGGCGGTTGGGTGCGAAATCGCCGCCCCAGCAAGCAATTTGGCTTTATTATGCTCAACGACGGCACCTATTTTAATCAGGTGCAAATTGTATATAACGACACCCTGGAAAATTTTCAGGAAATTTCCAAAATCAACATTGGCGCAGCTTTGATTATCCATGGCGAGGTAGTCCTCACCCCCGATGGCAAGCAGCCCTTTGAAATTCAAGCGCAGTCCATCGAAATCGAAGGCGCATCCACCGGTGATTTCCCCTTGCAGCCCAAGCGCCACACCATGGAATTTTTGCGCACCATTACCCATCTGCGTCCCAGAACCAACACCTTCCAGGCAGTGTTCCGTGTGCGCAGCTTAGCCGCCATGGCCATTCACCAATTCTTCCAAGACCGTGACTTTGTTTATGTCCATACTCCCCTTATTACCGGCTCCGACTGTGAGGGCGCAGGCGAGATGTTCCAGGTCACCACTTTGGATCTGAATAATATTCCTAAAACCGAGGACGGCAAGGTGGATTTCAGCCAAGACTTCTACGGCAAGCCCACCAACCTCACCGTTTCCGGTCAGCTCAACGGCGAAACCTTCGCCATGGCTTTTAAGAACATCTACACCTTTGGTCCTACCTTCCGCGCTGAAAATTCCAACACCACCCGCCATGCTGCGGAGTTCTGGATGATCGAGCCGGAAATCGCCTTTGCCGATTTAGCAGACGATATGGCGCTGGCTGAGGATATGATCAAATACATCATCACCTATGTTCTGGAACACGCACCCGAGGAAATGGAGTTCTTCAACTCCTTTGTGGATAAGAACCTGCTGGAACGGCTGAACCATGTGGTCAATTCCGACTTCGGCAGAATCACCTACACCGACGCTGTGAAAATTCTGGAAGAGCATAATGCGGAGTTTGAATATCCCGTCCACTGGGGCAGTGACCTGCAAACCGAGCATGAACGCTATTTGACAGAGGTGATTTTCAAGCGTCCCGTTTTCGTCACCGATTATCCCAAGGACATTAAGGCATTCTATATGAAGCTGAATCCCGACGGAAAGACCGTGGCCGCTATGGACTGCTTAGTACCCGGCATCGGTGAAATCATCGGCGGCAGCCAGCGTGAAGACAGCTACGAAATTTTGGAAACCAGAATCCGCGAGCTGGGCATGAAGCCCGAAGACTACGGCTTCTATATGGATCTGCGGAAATACGGCTCTGCCCGCCATGCCGGCTTCGGCTTAGGCTTTGAGCGCTGTGTCATGTACCTGACCGGCATGAGCAACATCCGCGATGTGCTTCCCTTCCCCAGAACCGTAGGCAACTGCGAACTGTAAATCGAAAGCCCCACCTGATAACCTCGGGTGGGGCTTTTTATGGTTTTTTTCGGTATTTTTTACTTGATTTTTCACAGATAATCTTTCCGCCAAAACACATCCTAACACCAAAAGGGGGATGTGTATGAAACGCAAAAAAACGGCGGCATTTTTATGTGTTTTCTGTTTGATTCTCTTTGGCTGCCAGAAAACCCCCGAGCCTATGTGCCAAGTGGTTACGGAAATCTCCATCTCCTATCAGGACGGGCCAATCCATGCAAAACGGCACTATACTGACACCGAAAAAACCCGCGAGATTCTCAATTATATTCGCCAGCTTGACCCCTACGGCAAGCCGGAGGAAAACCCCGAAACCGCTGACGGAAGCGAATATGTCATCACCCTTTTTCATTCCGACGGCTGCCAGCAGGTTTATCGGCAGAAAGGCAATCGCTTTTTCCAAGGTCTTGATGGCATGTGGCGAAAAATTGACCCGCAAAAGGCAGAAAAGCTCAGTTGGATTATGGGAAAAACAAGAAGCGACCTTCCCGCTTTTAACAGCATGTCTCATCTTGGACGGATTATACAATTTCTATAACAAAAAAGCAGGTGCAAATTTGCACCAGCTTTTTTATTCACTTTTCTTTTCATGCTGCGTTCCAAAATAAAACCCGATAATCATGGTGTAAATGGTCACCACTTCCTGTCCGGAAATGATTTGCTTCACTGCCAGCACCGCCACTACCACCGTCAGCAGCAGCGTGACAATACTCTTAATAGAAAGCAATTTTGCCAACCGTTCTTTTATCATAACACCCTCCCTAATCATCTACAACTACACTTAGACAATCCACCTGCCGCATCAGCGCATCTGCATCACCGTTGCCGCCTAAGCCTTGATGATACAGGTCGTGCCAATGATGCAGCGACCGCCGCTCACCTAAGGTAATTTGGCGCTCTTTGATATGCTGTTTCGCCCGTTCCTGAATAATGTAAAGCATCAGATATCGCAGCGCCTTTTCCCTTGCATCTACCTTTCCGGACTTTTTATCCCTGCGATTCAAAAAGAATTGAATCAGCGCTACCGCGCCGGATACTGTTGCCGCGCCAAACGACCCGCCTAGGATTGCCACCAACACTTCCCCATAGCTCATGATATCGCCATAACTCCCTTAGGCAACCGCCACACCCTGCTCTGTGGTAATAAAAGCGGGAAAACCCGCCGCCTTTACGGTTTCCAAGTATCGTTTCGCATTGCTGACTACCGTAAATGCGCCCACCTGAATCTTATACATGCCGCCGGCTTTTACCATATAGGCATCGGGAAATCCGCCTGCGCGAACAGTTTTTAAATATTTATCCGCGTACAGCTTGATATAAAATGCCCCCACCTGCACACGATAATATATTTTCTCTTTTTTCTCATATGCCACATAAGGAAGCTTTCCGTGCTTTGTCCAGTCTCTGCGGTGATAACCGGCTTTGTTTTGATTGCAGGCAGTGAACTGCACTTTGTTATCCCAAGCAGGTGTACATTCCACCGCCAAACCGTCGCCCACATAAATTCCTATATGCCCGGGCATCCAGACTGCTTCACCAATCTCGATTTTAGAAAAATCGGTGGATTGCTCCGTACAGCACTGAAACATGCTACCCGCGTCAATATCAGGAACGCCGTTTGATTTGTATGTTACCCCGCCATACTCAGCATTCACATCCCCGCACCAACCCCAAAGCACCGCTTTAATCAGGTTCACGCAATCAAAACCGAAAGTGTCAGCAGAAGCATTTAAAATATTGCTTTTTCTCGGCTCTGTGCGATTGGATTCATACTCATTCATCCACCGCTTTTTGTTGTAATCGTTTAGCGGTGCGCCAAAACACCCGAACACATAAAGGCTCTTATAGTCAGTGGCTATCTTCTTGCACATCTGCGCCAGCTCTTTGGCTGTTTTAATTGCCATGCTCCTTAGCCTCCCATTCATTGATTTCCTTGCGCCATGCAGCTCTTTGCGCAATAACTGCGGCACACTCTTTCAAGGTAGCCGCGCCCTCCACAATTTTCAAAATCTGAAAATCCGTCTCCCGCAGCTTTATTTTCAGCTCTGCAATCTCCTCAGCCGCGGTTTTGACTGCATGAGGAAGATACATCATGACTTCCTCGTAATCCTCGTCCGCCCATGCAAACTTGGTAACATTGTCAATGGGCTTAGCATCTTCCCGAATGGTCACCGCCGCGACCAGTTCGCCCGCGTTTGCATCATATTCCCCAATGGTTTCATATTTTGCATTGATCACTCTCATGTTGCATCCTCCTTACTTCCACTGACCCACAGCATAAATTTGAAAAACCGCATTAAATTCAGCAATGCTGGTGGTACATTTCACTCTGTGAATTCCGGGACTCGTACTGCTTTGATTGCTTCTAAGCCCAGCCCACAGCATTGACGTCTTATTCTGACGAATATCACAGAAAGATGTGGGCACTGTTATAAATGTAAACGGGTATGTCGGCAAAGTAATTGCTCCGCTTGTATAAAGGCTGTTTTGCTGATCTGTAACCGCCACAGCCACAGTAGGATAACCCCAGCACTCTGCAAAACCGCTTGCCCACTTACGATACTCCCAAACACCACTGGTGCCTTGACTTACAATATAGTCACCGGTACGGGAATCCACATAAGCATTTGTGGCCGCGTCGGCTAGACCCAGCTGCTCCTTCGTGACCTGATGGGGATTGTTCAGATTTTCCACATGGGCATACCCCCCAGCACCGCCAAATTCTGCCAGCCATTTGGAAAGATTGGTATAATCTTCCGATGCCTCTTCTCCTGTGACCTCTGCCAGCACCCGCAAAACAAATGCGAAGGTAGAAATCTGCATTTGCCCCGTCACAAGACAAATCTGCACCGTCACCGCACCGCTGATGCTGCAAAGCTGAGGCGCCAGCGCCAAAATCAGCGTATTGCCCCTTGCGCTCCAAGCTGCTGCGCCGTCGGGCAAGGTGTCATATGTGCCGCCTGTGCCGTCCGGCTTTGCGTAGCGCACAATCACAGAGACATTCTCGGGAATCTCCCAAGGCGCGCCATTTTCTAAAAGCTCCATTTGGAGCGCTCTTGCGCTATCGCCCTGCACCACATCCAAGATTGCAGGCGCTTGCTTTTTTGCCATATCCATGGTCACTTTATGGGTAATTGTCATAAAATATCCTCCTCTGATGTATTTGATATACTCAACCATGGAAAAAACTGGCGAAACTGTTGCACTTTTTCATGCAACTAAGTGCAAAAACCGGTGTTTTCCTCTTGTTTTTTGCTTCATAAGCAGTTATAATAACCCAAGAAACAGATAGGAGGTCATAGTATGGCTGTTAAAATTGAAAAAGAAACCATTATCGGCGAGGTGCTGGATATTGCTCCTCACGCTGCTCCTTTATTTTTTGCTATCGGCATGCACTGCTTAGGCTGTCCCTCTTCCCGGGGTGAAACCGTTGAAGAAGCCTGCATGGTTCACGGCATTGATTGCGACGCATTCCTTGCTCAGCTGAATCACTTCTTGGAAGCCTACGAAGCCGATCAGGCAGAAAAGAATCAGTAAAACCGGCGATGCCATCCCGATTTGCCGGGATGGCATTTCTTTTTTGGAGGAATAGTATGAATCTTCCCATTTCCCCCCGCCTGCTGGCCTGCGCCGCCTTAGTCCCGCCCCATGCCCACGTAGCAGATGTAGGCTGCGACCACGGCTATCTGTCCATTTACCTGTTGAAACAAGGCATTGCCTCCTCGGTCATTGCCTCGGACATTAACGAAGGCCCGTTGCAAAGCGCCATGCGCAATGCCCGGAAATTTGGTGTTGCACAGAATATTTCCTTCCATCTTTCCGCGGGTGTGGAAAAAATCCCCCGGGATTTTGATACGCTTGTTTGCGCAGGTATGGGCGCAGATACCATGATCTCCATTTTGGATGCCGCCCCGTGGCTGAAAAATAAGCATTACACCCTGATTTTGCAGTGCCAAAGTAAAACCCCCACCCTGCGGCAATATTTATCCCAACATGGCTGGCAAATTGAGGAAGAATCTGTTTTACGAGACGGGCGGTTTCTATACACCGTCATCAAAACGATTTGGAAAGAAACTGCGCCGCCCCTTTCTGTTGGCCAGTGCCACTTCCCCGCTGTGCTTTTGAAAAATAACTGCCCCGAAACCTATGAATATTACAAGCAAACCGTCAAAAAACTGCGCATTTCCGTTACCGGCCACGGCATAAATGCCGACCCCGAGGAAGTGCAGGCCCTTGCCTATTTAGAATCCATTCAATCAAGCTTCCCATCAGAAAGGAGCTAACTTATGACCACTGTTGCAGATATTTTAGCTTTTTTAGAAACCCTCGCGCCCCCTTATATGAAATATGAATGGGATCACATCGGCTTAAACTGCGGCCATGCCGATGCCCCCGTCACCAAAATTTTGGTCGCCCTCGACCCATTTTCTGAGTCCATTGCCGAGGCCAAGGAAATGGGCGCAGAGCTTCTCGTCACCCACCACGCCTTAATCTGGGAGGGCGGCTTTGTCAACGACCAAACCATTTGGGGCAGAAATGCCCTGACTCTCATAGAAAGCGGCATTGCTCACATCAACGCCCATACCAATTTAGACTGCGCTCCCGAGGGAGTCAACGATGTTCTGGCGAACAAGCTGGGTCTTTGCGACATTTCCGTCATAAATCCCGTGGGGCAGGACACCCAAGGCCGTCCCTACGGACTTCTGCGCATGGGAACTGTGCCTGAGCAAAGCATCGATGCTTTTTTAAGCACCGTCAAATCTGCCTTAGGCTGCGATGGACTGCGTTATGTAAACCCCAGCGTTGCCGTTCACCGCGTGGCTGTGGGCGGCGGTTCCTGCGGCGAGGATCTAATGGATGCCGTGCGTGCCGGCTGCGACACCTTCGTCACCGCCGATGTCAAGTACAATCAGTTCCGCACCGCCTACGATTTAGGGCTGAATATCATTGATGCCGGCCATTTCCATACAGAAAATCCTGCGGTCATGGCACTTAAAGAAAAGCTGGCGGCGCAATTCCCCGAAATCACCGTAAAATTCTCAGAAAAACTCCGCGACCACATGAAATTCTATTGATTTTCTACTAAAAATCTGCTAATATGGTTGCGATATTTTGAAGAAATACAGGAAGGAAGATACTTATGTCCGGACATTCCAAATGGCATAACATCCAAAAAACCAAGGGCGCACAGGACGCTAAGCGCGCTGCCGCCTTTACTAAAATTGCAAAAGAGCTGATTGTGGCTGTCAAAGAAGGCGGCGGCATTACCGATCCCGCCAACAATTCCCGTCTGGCAACCGTCATCACTAAGGCCAAGGCCGCTAATATGCCTAACGACAATATTAAGCGCTGCTTGGAAAAAGCAGCCGGCGCAGGCGGCGGGGATAACTACGAAACCATCACCTACGAAGGCTATGGCCCCGGCGGTGTGGCTGTGATTGTAGAAACCATGACCGATAACCGCAACCGCACCGCAGGCTCTATGCGCCACCACTTCGATAAGTTTGGCGGAAATTTGGGTGCTTCCGGCTGTGTCAGCTGGTCTTTCGACAAGAAAGGCGTTCTGGTCATCGACAATGAAGACGGCGACTATGATGAAGATACCGTCATGATGGACGCCATGGACTGCGGCGCAGACGATTTTGAGGCAGAGGAAGACTGCTTCACCATCTACACCACCCCCGACGATTTCAATGCCGTTGCCGAAGATCTGGGCAAGAAGTATAGCTTCGCCTCTGCTCAGATTGAAATGGTGCCCCAGAATTATCAAAAGCTGGAAACCGAAGAGCAAATCAAGCTCATGGAAAAGCTCATCGACGCCATGGAAGATGACGACGATGTGCAAAACGTCTGGCACAACTGGGAAGAATAACAACAAACAAAAACCGCCCTGTGGGAATCCCACAGGGCGGTTTTTCAAAGCCTTCCCCTCTGAGGAAGGCTTTTAAGATTTCTCTTCCAATGCAAACTTGACACCATACTCAAACATTTTCATTCCGACCTTCCGCTCTATGCGCAACAATGAGTTGATAATCGTTTCTATATCCTCGTCCTCCCCCTCAACCCCCAAGCGCGCACATAGCCGTCCATACGCGGCAATTGCTTCACTGTAACAATTCATACATTCGCTGCCCTCGACAAATAGATTCTCCACCCCCGGCACTTGAAACGGCTCATCTATCACACCGGTCAAGGTATCATAAATATCTTCAATTTGTTTTTTAGTCATAATTTCTCACCTATGCTATTTAGTATGCAAAGTATACAATGTATTTGTAGCATTGTCAAGAAATAAGGTATACTATGTATACAGGTGATAATTATGAAAAAAATTGAATGTATTACATTTCGCACAGACAAAGAAACAAAAGAAGCCCTTGCTAAAATTGCTAATAGCAAGAAATGGAGCATTTCCCTGCTAGTCGAGGAAATTATCAAGGAATGGCTCAATTCCAACAAGTCCTCTGACAAGGCATAACACACAAATAGTGCCATCGCCTCAAAATCCGAATAACGTTGTCATCCCGACTAAGCGCAGTGCACGGAGGGATCTTCACATTCGGTTTACTGCTGAGGTTGAATCAGTGCCAAGATCCCTCGACTTCGCTCGGGATGACAGCACTTTGTTAATAATTACTGCTAATAAAACCGACCTGTGGGAATCCCACAGGGCGGTTTCCTATTTACTTAGCAAAGCTTTGCGCCGGCGGGAATGGCATCAGAGAGCATAATCAGATTCAGCTTCTCCTCGCCCTTTTCTGTATGCACCGCACTCAGCAGCATTCCGCAGGAATCTCTGCCCATCATTTTTCTAGGCGGCAGATTGGTAATGGCCACCAAGGTCTTGCCGATCAAATCCTCAGGCTTATAGAATTTCGCGATGCCGGAAAGAATTTGGCGGTCAACCCCAGTGCCATCGTCCAAGGTAAACTGCAACAGCTTATCGGACTTTTTCACATTCTGGCAATCCTTCACCTTTACCGCGCGGAAATCCGACTTGCAGAAGGTGTCAAAATCCACCGTTTCCTCAGCATAAGGCTCAATTTCAACAGGAGGCAAGGCAGCCTTTGCCTTCGCCTCATTGATCGCATTGATTTCTTCCATTTTCTTTTCCACATCCAATCTGGCAAACAAAATTTCGCCTGCGCCCACCTTGCCGCCTGCGGGCAGCACACCAAAGGTGGCAAGGCTCTCCAAACCGCCATTTTCCACATTCAGCTGCGCCAAAATACGCTTAGAGGTATCCGGCAGGAACGGCTCGATGGCAATGGCCGCAAACCGGATGGCTTCCAGCAAATTGTAAAGCACCGTGCCCAAACGGCCGTGATTTGCCTCATCCTTTGCCAATGCCCATGGGGCAGTTTCGTCAATATACTTGTTGGCGCGGCGGAGCAGTACGAAAATTTCGTCAATGGCATCGGCCACCTTCAACTCATTCATCTTCGCTTCCACTTTGGCAGGCATGGCCAGCGCAATGGCTTTCAGTTCCTCATCCAGCTCATCGGGGGTGTTGGGGGTCATAATCTGACCGCCAAAATACTTGTTGCTCATCGCAACCGTACGGTTCACCAAGTTGCCCAGAATATTGGCAAGCTCACTGTTAATGCGCTCGATAATCAACTCATAGGTCATAATGCCGTCGGTAGCAAAGGGAATCTCATGCAACACAAAATATCGCACCGCATCCACGCCAAACAGCTCCACCAAATCGTCGGCATAAATCACATTGCCAAGGCTCTTGGACATCTTGTCTCCCTTCACCAACAACCAAGGATGGCCAAACACCTGCTTGGGCAGTTCCTCGCCCATGCTCATGAGGAAAATGGGCCAGTAAATGGTGTGGAAACGAACAATGTCCTTGCCAATCAAATGCAAATCCGCGGGCCAGAATTTCTTGTAATGCTCATTATGATTCCCGTCGGGATCATAACCGCAGAAGGTAATATAGTTAGACAGCGCATCCAGCCACACATAGGTCACATGACCAGGGTCAAACTCCACGGGAATACCCCAAGTAAAGCTGGTACGGCTGACGCACAAATCCTGCAAGCCGGGCTTTAAGAAATTGTTCACCATTTCATTTTTCCGGCTTTCCGGCTGGATAAACTCGGGGTGACTTTCAATGTGCGCCATAAGCTTGTCGGCATACTTGCTCATTTTGAAGAAGTAAGCTTCTTCCTCAGCGTCTACGCACTCTCTGCCGCAGTCGGGACACTTGCCCTCTACCAGCTGGCTTTCCGTCCAGAAGGATTCGCAGGGTGTGCAATATTTACCCACATACTTTCCCTTGTAAATATCGCCCTTTTCGTACATGCGGGCAAAAATCTTCTGCACCTTGGTCTTATGCTCAGGGTCAGTGGTGCGGACAAAGCGGTCATAGGTGGTGTTCATCAAATCCCAAATGCCCTTAATCTGGTCGCTGACCTTGTCCACATATTCCTGCGGGGTAATGCCCGCCGCCTCAGCCTTTTGCTGAATTTTCTGACCGTGTTCGTCCGTGCCGGTCTGGAAATACACCTCAAAACCTGCCTGCCGCTTGTAACGGGCAATGGCATCAGCCAACACAATTTCATAAGTATTGCCAATATGGGGCTTTGCTGAGGTATAGGCAATGGCCGTAGAAATATAATAGGGTTTTTTCTGTGTCATATTCTCTCCTCCTAAAAATGAAAATCGCCCTTGGAAACTCCAAGGGCGACAAAATTGACGCGGTACCACCTTGATTCATGCATTTTGCAATGCACCTTCACACGCAATAACGGGCGCACCCGAAGCAGCCTACCTATCGACTGCTCAGCTCCAAGGCCATGTTCCGCAGTGTCTGCCATATCCTCTCTCACCAAAACGAGGACTCTCTGAATGGGTTTTTCCGCGTACTCTTCTTATCAACGCTTTTCCAATATATGGGTCATTATAGACCAATGACACCTCATTTGTCAATAGGCTTACAACTTGCTCTTTTTCCTTGTTAAAAGCAGCGCCACTGCCACCGCGCTGATACCGCCAATCAATTTCCCCACAATCACCGCCGGCAGCATTTCCGGCGCAAAACCGGCAGTAAATCCCAAATGGTCACCAAATACAAAGGCCGCAGAAACCGCAAAGGCAATGTTTACCACCTTGCCCCTATCGTCCATCCTCTCCACCATGCCAAAGGTAGCAATGGAATTTGCCAAAGTCGCTACCAAACCAGCCGCCGCGGCATCGTTAATGCCCAACAGACCACCTAATTTCATCAGTGGCTTATGAAATATCTTGGTCACGGCAAACACCAGCGGAAATGCTCCCGCCAGTACGATGGCGATTGCGCCCACAGTCAAAAAACCGTCCTCAATAGGCGCCATGCCTTCAATCACCGTAAAGCCGGTTAGTGTCTGCACAATGGCCGCCACTAATCCAACGGTAATCAGCGCCACCACCAGCTTTCCAAACACGGCAAAGCCTTTTACCATAGCCTTTTCCGCTTTCCACAAGCCGAAGGCAATGAGCAAGGCAATCAACACAATAGGCACTAAGTTTCGCAGAATCATCATAATGGGGAATCCTGCCACTAAGCCGCCCGACAACACACCCACAGGGATGGTCACGATGCCACATAAAATCCCCTTTGCCATGGCTGGTCTGTCCTCAGGATTCAAAATCCCCATGGCCACGGGAATAGCAAACACAATGGTTGCCCCCAGCATAGACCCCGTAATCACACCGCCCAACATAGCCGCTTGATGATCCGCAGTCAGCTCCTTTGCCAAAGCGCCGCCTCCCATGTCATTTGCTAAAATCGTACCGGCAAACATAGCAGGATCTGCGCCTAAGAAACGAAATACCGGCACTACCACTGGCTTTAACACATTGGCAAGCACCGGAGCTAGGGCAATAATCCCCACCATAGCCAAAGCCAGCGAGCCCATAGCCTGAATGCCATTTTCAAACTCCTGCCCCAGCCCGAATTTGTTTCCCAAAATCCTGTCCAGCGCGCCCAATGCCGCAAAGACAGCCATAACGGCAATCAAAATTTCATGGGCAGACATCTTACTCCTCCCCGCACTTTCGCTTGCCGTCCTGATCGATAATAGCCACCACCGCCGCATCCACCGGTGCATCCATGGAATATTTTGCCGCCACCGTCCCTACGGCAAGCAGCACCTGATCTCCGCAGCCTGCCCCAACCTGATCAGCGGCCACCAATTCTTCCGTTCCAGTGCTCACCACCAAAAAAGTCTGACCCGACAGACAGCTTGCCTTTCTTGTCGCCCAAACAGAGCCTGTCACTGTTCCGATTTTCAATTCGATCCCTCCAAAATTTCCTTAGCCAGCGGCGTCATCACCGCGTCTTTCTCTGCCCGCCTGCCCTGCTGACGCATAAACCTCGCTTCTTCGGCAGTAATCAACCGCTTGCGACCGCCATCTGTAAACACAACGCCCCAGTTTTTTAATTCCCGCTGAGCAGATGCCAAACTGGCAGAAAGCGCCCGATTTTTCGGCACCTCCGGCAGACCCGATATATATAGCAATACCGGTTGTCCCACGGATAATGCCTGTAACACTCGCTCATCTGAAAAACGAAGCAGCTGCCCCAAGCTCAGTGAGCCAATGACCACCGCTTCATATTCCCCTTGCTCTACATATTCATATCCCAAATCCACTGCGGGCATTTTGCCAATCAGCAACGCCCGATTCATGGCAGAATCCTCCCCAAATCCCCCGCCACAAATCCGCAGGCATTGGCTTCGTCGTAATCCAAATGCACATAGGTAGCAAATTTCGGTGATACGCGAATTTGCACATCCTCGAAAATCAGCGGCCGCTGGGTAAACACCTGCAAACGCACCGTCTGCTTATCCACAACACCCATGCGCTTTGCATCTTCTGGCGTCATGTGTATATGCCGCTGCGCCACAATCACGCCCTGCTGTAAATTCACTTGACTGCGTTCGGTTTTTAAAATTGCCCCGGGACTTCCCTCTATATTGCCGGAAAGCCGCACCGGTGGATTCAGTCCTAAGCTTCTAGCATCGGTAAAGGAAATTTCCACCTGCGCTTCTTCTCGCTCAGGCCCAAGCACCGCAACATTTTCAAACTGCCCCTTAGGGCCAATCACCGTCACGCGCTCATTGGATAAAAACTGCCCCGGTTGAGAGAGGGGTCGTTTCGGCGTCAACCCATGGCCGAACAATGCCTGCGCTTGCTGCTTTGTCACATGCACATGGCGGCCGGACGCCTCCAACTCCACAAAAATTCTGCTTAGCACCCTTTGGGCTAAACTTTCAAGTGTCTGCTCCTGCATGCTTCCCGCCCCTTGATTTTTCTTGAATCATTAAAATATATAACATGCTGCTAATCCGATTCATAGCCTTCAAAATATCCGTCCGCGTAGGATTTCCCTCTATATCCGCAAAGGCACGCACTGCGGCCAGTTCCGCACTTCTGGCACTGCAACGACAGCGATTCAGCGCCAAAATTTCCACGCCATCCGTATATGCCGGCATGAAATGCGGCTGGGAAAAATGCTCCTGCGGAAAATGGCTTTTTTGCCGAATTTCCTGCTGGGTGTAGCCGCAAAGGGTTTCCTCTGCCACCGGCTCATTGAGCACATCGTAGCGAATCAGCTTTCTGGTAAATTCCAAAATCTGCCCCACCTGAGAGCGAGCAGGCTCCTTTAATACAAGCTGACACAACACCAAATCTGCTTCCAGCGCGTCCACCGCGCCGCGAAAAGCGATCCGCGGATGGCTTTTACTCACCAAAACATCCCCATGCAAATGGGTCATATGTTCCGGCTTTTCGTGAATTTCCCCACCACCCAGCAAATAATAGGTGTCAATTTTCATATCCCGCGCGTCCTGAATTTCAATGCGCTCCCGCTGCAAAAAGTCCCGCGCACCGGGGGTGAGGGTATCTCCCTGTTTCAGAAAAAACACCCGTTTCCCCCCGCGATTGCGAATATTGGCCCGAACCGCTTCTTCTGTATACAGCATTAAGCCTTAGGCGCAGGGCCATTCTTGCGGCCATTGGGCAAAATGGCATCTACTTCGGCATGGGGTCTGGCAATTACATGCACAGAAATCAGTTCGCCAACCTTTTCTGCCGCTGCCGCGCCTGCATCCGTGGCCGCCTTTACTGCGCCCACATCGCCCCGTACCATCACGGTTACCAAACCGCCGCCTACCTGCTCCTTGCCCACCAGCTGCACATTGGCAGACTTCACCATTGCGTCTGCTGCCTCGATTGCGCCAATTAAGCCCTTTGTTTCAATCATGCCCAAAGAATTTGTGTCCATAGTATTGTTTCCTTTCCAATATCATTATTTGTCCAAACGCTGTAATATTTTTGTGACCAAGCGGTCAACTAAGTCATCAGAAACCGCCACTTTTTCAGCCGCAGCCGCAGCCGTCTCCTCTTCGCCCCACGCCACCCGGCGAATGTTAATGAGATCCAAGGGCGAAATGTTGTTAGACGAGGAGCTTCCTCCCACCGCGCCGCAGCCAAGTGTCAAGGCCGGGAATAGTTTTGTCGTAGCACCAATGCCGCCCAATGCCGCGGGGGTATTTACCAAGAAACGGGAAACGGGAATCTGCAAAGCAAATTTCCTCACCACTTTTTCGTCCTCGGCATGAATGGCAAAGGTGTGTCCGCTTCCTTCGTGGGTCAGTACCTCAATGGCCTTTTGCAGTACCGCATCTTCGCTGTCCATAACGAAAAATGCCAGCACGGGGCATAGCTTTTCCATGGAATACGGCCGTGTAGGCCCAGCTTCCTGTTCTCTCGCCACCAGCACCGCTGTTCCCCGAGGTACGGAAAAGCCTGCCTTTTCCGCCAAGACTTCCGCCTTTTTCCCCACAATATCGGGATTCAGCGTGCCATTTGGCTTAAACAGGAGTTTTGCCAATTTCCCCGCTTCCTCCGGATTCATGAAATAAAAGCCTTGGCGTTTTGCCTCTGCGCGTACTGCTTCTTCCATATCCTTTTCCACAATGATGCTTTGCTCAGAGGCGCACACTGTGCCGTAATCAAAGCTTTTTGACCTGCGGATACAGGAAATGGCATGGGAAATATCCGCTGAGTGATGAATATATGCAGGGCCATTCCCTGCCCCTACACCGATAGCCGGTTTTCCGGACGAGTAAGCCGAGCGCACCATAGCCGGACCGCCGGTAGCCAGAATCAGCCGCACCTCCTGCGCCCCCATCAATTCCTGACAGCCCGCCATGGACGCCAAGCTTAAACAGCCCACACTTCCTGCCGGTGCGCCTGCCTTTTCTGCCGCTGCCGCCACGATTTTAGCCGCACGCAGGGTGCAGTCCACCGCCTTCGGGTGTGGAGAAAACACAATGCTGTTGCCGCTTTTTAATGCAATCAGTGCCTTATAACAAACTGTGGAAGTTGGATTGGTACTGGGAACAATGGCGGCAATGACGCCCACAGGAACACCTACCTCCCATAGCTTTTCCCCGCACACTTCCTTTAATACACCCACGGTTTTCATATTTCGCACAGCCTCCGCCACAGTACGGGAGGCAAACTGATTTTTGGTAATCTTGTCCTCTACATTGCCAAATCCCGTTTCCCGCACCGCCAGCTCTGCCAGCTCCAATGACGAGGCGCAAAAAGCCTCTGCCACCGCTTCCACAATGGCATCAAGCTGCTGTTGACTCATCTGCGCCAGCTTTTTCTGCGCAATCTCTGCCTGACGGCACAAAATTCTTGCCTCCTGCCGTGCCGCCAGATCCTTATCAAAATCCATGCTCTGCCTCCTTATCATTTCGGTCTTTGCGCCACCTCCGCCACCGCCTGAGCAAACGCATCGCATGCAGCATTGCAGGCTGATTGCGTACCGCTTAACAGCCCACCGCCAAAATTGGTTTCACTAGGCGGACTGTATAGCTTACATAGCTTCACATCTGCCGCCTTCAACGCTGCATCCATGGCATACATACTCTCCAAAGGCGGGGCAATCAAATATGCCAAAGCCGTCCCGGTTTCCACCCCTGCTTCGCCTGCCAAAAACGAGCCGGTGCTGCTGATGGTATGGGCAAGATACGAAACTCCCTGCACCTCTTCAAACCCGATTCTCCCCAAAGCCGCAATCGCAGCATCCATACCGCTTCTTACTGCTCCCGGTGTTGGCCCCGCCAGCACGCCAATCACTTCCCCTGCATAGGGCATGGTTGCATTGGCGGCACCGGCATAAAAGCTTTTGGCATAACACACCTTCACATCCGCCGCCTTTGTGGCCTCATCCAAGGCAATATAGGTGGCATCATCGCTGTCGGTTGTGAGCATAGCAAGACTGGGATACCCCTCCGGCGCACCAAGGGACTTCGCTAACCCCAAATCTGCTCCGGGTAAATATTTCACCGCTAAAATCTTAACCGGTATCAACCTTATCCCTCCAAATGAAGCCCCACGCCGGACACTTTCTTCTTCAATATGGTCTCAATCAATTCCGCAATATACGCTCCGGCCTCTGCCGCCGGTGTGCCTTGGGCATGAATATTACTGACCACTGTCCGCGCCGATTCAGAAACACCGGTATGAGGCTTATAGGTAATATAAGCAGACATACTCTTGTCCGTTACCAAACCCGGACGCTCCCCTACCAACACGCATACCAGCTCACAGCCTGTCACATCTCCTACCGCATCGCCCGCACCCACACGGCAATAGCGAACGAACAGAGGCGTTCCCGTTTGGATGCCCCGCATTTTAAGGCCGTCCTCCATTGCCGCCATGCAGTCCATGGCATTGGCCAGAATTGCCGCCGAGGACAAACCATCTCCCACTACAATCTGCACCTGCGGTGTGCCCTGCACTACCTTGCGAATCATCGCTTGATTCTCCTCATCAAAGCGCCGTCCAAAATCCGGCCGTGTCAAATATTCATCCTTGCTGTGACAGCATGTCTGCACCGGCACGAGACCGTTTTTCTCAGCATAATCCTCCGGCACTTGGGAAAATACTGCGTCCTGCGCCGCCGCATGGTCTGCCCGAAACCGAAGCATGGTCAGCGTCTTATAGCGAGGGCCTGCCCGACCGCTGCCCAGTCGTGCCGGTGTTTTCAGTTTCATTTTGCCGTAGGTTTCCCCGTTAGCAGGGTCTTCTACCAAATAAAGCTTACGCAGATTTAGCTCAGTTACATCCGGCACGAAATCCCCTTCATGATACCCGCTGTCTTTTTGCACAGGACCGGGATTCTGGGGATGATAATCGCTTCCTTTTACCGCAGGCTCTTTTCCCATTTGCCCTAAAATTTCCGCCACCATGGCCGTCAATTCCTGTTTGTTCATTTTGTCACCCCCCTTAAAACAGCAAGCAAGAGCCGTCACCGGCCTTTGCCGTCAAGTGGCCATTCTCCACAAAGCCCATTTTTTCCAGCCATGCCTGAAATTCCGGAATTGCTGTTTTTCCGGTCAGCTCCCGCAAAGCAGCCGTCTCCCGAAAACCAGTGGTCTGATAGTTGAGCATAATATCATCGCCATGGGGAATTCCCATGAAATAGTTACACCCCGCCATGGTTAAAAGCGCTGCCAAATTTTCAATATCATTCTGATCTGCCTTCATGTGGTTGGTGTAGCAGCAGTCACAGCCCATGGAAATGCCTGTAAGCTTGCCCATAAAATGGTCTTCCAAACCTGCCCGTGTCACCTGACGGGCATCGTATAAATATTCCGGCCCGATGAAACCAACCACGGTGTTAACCAAAAACGGCTGAAACCGCTTGGCAAAGCCGTAGCACCGCGCCTCCATGGTCACCTGATCTGCCCCGTGATGCGCATTGGAGGAAAGCTCCGAGCCCTGACCGGTCTCAAAATACATCACATTCGGCCCTTCTGCCGTACCGTCGCGCAAAAGCAAATCTCTTGCTTCCGCAATGGTCTGGGCATGAAAGCCAAAGGCCGCGTTGCCAGCCTCCGAGCCGGCAATGGACTGGAAAATCAAATCACATGGCGCGCCCGCGCGCACCGCTTTCATCTGAGCCGTCACATGGGCAAGGACGCAAATCTGCGTAGGAATCTGCCAATGCTCCTTGATTTCCTGAAAGCGCCGAAGCACCTTCCCCACCTGCTCAGGACTGTCTGTGACAGGATTCAAACCGATCACCGCATCTCCCGCGCCAAGGCTCAACCCCTCCAACACCGATGCGGTAATGCCCTCAGGATCATCCGTGGTATGATTAGGCTGCAAGCGGCAGGAAAGCGTCCCCTTTAACCCAATCGTAGTATTACAATGCGCCGTAATTTCAATTTTGTTAGCGGCATAAATCAAATCCAGATTGCTCATGAGCTTGGCAACCGCCGCCACCATTTCCGATGTCAAGCCGCGGCTGAGCTTGCGAATATCGCTCCCAGAGGTTGTCTCCGACAAAATCCATTCCCGCAGCTCCGAAACCGTCCAGTTTTGAATCTTTCTATATACCGTTTCATTTACATCGTCCTGAATGATGCGAGTAACCTCATCATCTTCGTAAGGCACAACAGGATGTTCCCGCAAATCCTGCAAAGTCAGCGCAGACAGCACCACCTTGGCCGCCACCCGCTGCTGCGCCGTTTCCGCTGCAATGCCCGCCAGTTTATCGCCGGTTTTTTCCTCGTTTGCCTTTGCAAGCACATCCTTAATGTCCCGGAATGCATAGGTCTTTCCCAGCAAAGTTGTTTTTAGTATCATATATACCTCCTGCTTTTCCTCGGTGTATCCCCGACTTATTTATCAAATATCAATGTTTTCACCACCACCGGTATGGCAGGCCCAACCGGCGCGCCCACATCCAGATAATCTTCCTCTCTCAGCCTAAGTCCATCCATACACAAAACAGCTCTGTCCTTGCCTGCATATCCCGCCATGGCCTGACCCAATGCTTTTGCCGCATCCTGCGCCAAGGCGATCAGCGCTTCCTTTTCTATGGCAACAGTCAATTTCTCCGCCAGATAACGAAGCTGGGTGTACCCCTGTGGCAGCTGCCCCTGCAAATAGAAAAGCGGCTGACTGTCAAATTTCCTTTTTTGCTGCTGTAACCATTGGGAAATCTCTCCCGCGCCTTGTTCCCATACACATTGAGGTATGCAAACCACCGGCAAATCCCGCAGCGGAAAAGCTATGTTTTGATAAAATACGGTGCTTCCTGACAGCTGCGTGCTGTGACATCCCGCGCCAATCACCGTAGCACGAATGGTCTGTGCGCCTAACCGATATTTCCCCTCGCAAAGCCGGCTTTTTCGGATTTTTTGACCCAATATCGGTCCAATATCTCCAAATTGGAAAGGCGCATGCACTTGCTCTATGCAGTCCGCTACCCCTCCGGAAAAGGACACAACCACCGTCTCTTGGGGAATCTTCATTTCAGTGCCCACAGTGGTCAGCTTGTCAAGAAGGGCTGTGGGTTCCCGCAAACCTGCTGCCATTTCCAGCGCCTGCACCAAGCAATCCGCTACCTGCTCTATCTGCTCCTCTGCCGCGGTCATGCCTAAGCGCAGTGGACAAAGTCCTTCCAGCGCAGGAGAAACATATTCCACCTTTCCCTGCATATCAACCTTAATGAGCCGTCCACCCACATTTAAGCAGCCGGTCTGCACAATATTTCCATCCCGAATCAACGCCAAATTGCTGGTGCCGCCACCAATGTCCATATGCAGCACCGTTTTCCCCGATACTGCCGAAAATTCCACGGCCCCCGCGCCTTTTGCCGCCAACACGCTTTCTAAATCCGGCCCTGCGGTGGTCACCACAAAATCACCGGCAAATTCAGAAAGGGACTGCAATACTTCTCGGGCATTTTCCTTTCGGGAGGTTTCTCCGGTGATAATCACCGCGCCCGTATCCACCTGCGACGATGAAATACCCGCTCTTTGATACTCCTGCTTTACCAGCTCTTTCAAACGCTGACCGTCAATATGGCTTTCATCTTTCAGGGGCGTAAAGTGTACGGGACTTTGATATACAATCTTACGCTTGGTAATTTCCATTTGCGGAACGGAAAAACTACCCGCTTGATTCTCCACTTCCAATTCCGACACAATGAGCTGCGTAGAGGTTGTTCCCACATCCAGCCCCACACTTTTCAGCCGTTTAGACACGGCCCGTCACCTCTTCCAGTACCTGCCGCACCATAAATCCCTCTACCTTAATAGGATTGGTAGCGCAACAGCCATCCTCCAAAACCGCCTTTACAATGGTTTCCGTATCATGACGCAAAATGATCGGCGAAACACCCGCCTGCGCCAAGGTTTCCGGCAGTTGTAATTCCTTCCGCAGACGAATCAGGGCATTTTTTAAATTCCGCACCGCCACCGCCTCCGCGCTCCCGTTAAGTCCTGCCGCACGGGCAAGACTTGCATACTTATCCCCCGCCACATGGGCATTGCAGCCAATCACCGCCGGCAGCAAAATAGCATTGAGTCGACCATGAGGTACATGATACATGCCACCCAGCACATGGGACATTGCATGACACATTCCCAAACCCGCTTGGGTAAAGGCCATGCCCGCCATAGTGGAAGCCACATGAATCCGCAGTCGCACCTCCTGCCTGCCTGCAAAGGAAGCGGGCAATGCCCCATATGCCGTGCAAAACCCATCTCGGGCCAAAGCGTCCGTCATTGGCGTAGCATTTTTTGCAACATAGGCCTCTATGGCATGGGCCAACACATCAAATCCCGCATCGGCAATCAAACCTTTTGGCATATTTTGTAATAAACTGTCATCTAAAATTGCTATCTCCGGTGCAAGACTCTCATCAACCAACGGATGCTTTACGCCATCATGGGTCAAAATAGCAAAATCCGTCACTTCTGACCCAGAACCGGAAGTAGTAGGAATCGCTACCAATTTAGGGCGCAATCCACTAAAATACACCATTGCCTTGGCGCAATCCATGGCACTCCCTCCGCCCAATGCCACCACAACATCCGGCTGAAATTCCTTTACCATTGCCGTACCTCTTGCGGCCAGTGCCACTGTGGGATCGGGCATTATGTCATGAAAGATTTTCACCTGCTCTGCACCGGATTTTTTCGCAATTTCCGCTGCTGTCCCATTTTCGGCAAAATAAGGATCAGCTACAACAAATAATCGCTTGGCTTTGATATCTTTCACCGCGTTCACTGCGCCTGTACCACAAATCATTCTTGTCTTGCAAGAAAATTCCTTCATCTTCCCACCGCCTTTTCACAGGAAGTATTCCCCAATGTCAGGAAAACATGTATCCTCTTCCCAATGTTTTCTATAAAAAATAGAAAAAAAGGTAGGCAAAACTGAACAAATGTGCTATGATATTTTTTGAGGTGAGTACTTATGGAAGAGAATCGCAAGGAAACCGAAGAACTATCCGAACAAAAGCCCTATACTCCCAGACCCCTTTGGCAAATTGTGGGCGCATGGGTTGGCATCGCCATTGTTGTAGTGGGATTTTTGCTCTATGTCTGGCAGATTGCCAATGGTGGCGTGTAATGCGAATTTTAGGTATTGACCCGGGCTATGGAATCACAGGCTTCGGTCTGATTGAATCCCAGCGGGGCGCTTCCCGCTTGCTGCAATGCGGCGCCATCACTACACCGGCAGGTATGGATTTTTCCGCCCGTTTGGAAATCATCTATGAGGACATGCGAAAGCTTTTAGAAGTCGCTAAACCTGACGCGGTAGCCATCGAGGAATTGTTTTTTGGGCAGAATGTCACCACCGGCATTGGAGTTGCCCAAAGCCGCGGTGTGATTTTATTAGCGGTCCGGCAGGCCGGACTTCCCGTCACCTCCTATAAGCCCATGCAGGTCAAGCAAGCCGTTGTGGGCTATGGCAATGCCACCAAGCATCAGGTGCAGGATATGACAAAGCGTCTTCTGAACCTAAAAGAAATGCCCAAGCCCGATGACGCGGCAGACGCCATCGCCATTGCGCTGTGCCATGCCCGTTCCAGCACCTCTTTGCTGGCGCAAATTCAAACATAACAGGAGGCTTCTCCATGATTTATTATGTATCCGGTCCTGTGACCGTATTAGAGCCGAATCTTGCAGTGATTGACTGCGGCGGCGTAGGCTACGGCTGCCGAATCACCGCATATACCGCTGCCCAGTTGAAATTAAATCAATCCGTCCGCCTGTATATCACAGAATCCATTCGGGAAGACGCCTTTGACCTTTACGGATTTATCAGCAAGGAAGAACAAAATTGCTATGAGCTTTTAACCTCTGTCAATGGTGTCGGCCCAAAAGCAGCCATCTCCATTTTGGCTGCCGGCCCTCAGAATTTCACCTTGGCCGTGATGACCGGCGACGAGAAGATGCTCACTGCTGCCCAAGGCATCGGCAAAAAGATTGCCCAGCGCATCATTCTGGAATTGAAAGACAAAATCGGTGGCAATTCTGCTTCTCTGGACTTCTCCGGTCCTGCTGTAAGCGCCACTCCCGTTTCCGGCAATCCTGCGGCCATGGCTCATGCTGCCTTACAGGAGCTGGGCTACTCCCCTGCGGAAATTTCCGCTGCCCTGAAAGGCGTGGACGCCAATGCCACCACCGAAGAAATGGTTCGCTACGCCCTGCGCCAAATGGTCAAGAAAGGATAAGATGCTTTTATGAGCTTAGAATTTTCCGGTGAATTAAACACCGCCCCTATCATTTCCCCCACCTTTGCCCCGCAGGATGCCGGTGAAATCGGCCTGCGTCCCAAGCTTCTGTCAGACTATACCGGTCAGGAAAAGGCCAAGCAGAATCTCTCCGTTTATATTGAAGCCGCCCGTCGCAGAAATGAACCCTTAGACCACACTCTGCTGTATGGCCCTCCCGGTCTGGGCAAAACTACCTTAGCCGGTGTCATTGCCAACGAAATGGGTGCGGGCATCCGCATCACCTCCGGCCCTGCCATTGAAAAACCCGGTGATTTAGCGGCACTGCTGACCAACTTAAACCCCGGTGACATTCTGTTCATTGATGAAATCCACCGTCTCAATCGGGTTGTTGAAGAAATTCTCTACCCCGCGATGGAAGATTTTGCCATTGACATTATTGTGGGCAAAGGCCCCAGCGCCAATTCCATTCGCTTGGATTTGCCCAAGTTCACCTTAATCGGTGCCACTACCCGGGCAGGTCAGCTTTCTGCTCCCCTGCGCGACCGTTTTGGCGTTTCTTTGCGACTGGAACTATATACCCCCGAAGAACTGGCGCGCATCGTTACTCGCAGCGCCACAATCTTAGGTATGCCCATCGAGCCTGCCGGCGCCATGGAAATTGCCTCCCGCAGCCGCGGCACACCCCGAATCGCCAATCGTTTCTTGCGTCGTGTTCGGGATTTCGCTCTTGTTTTAGGTGACGGCACCATTACCAAGGAGGCTGCCAATTTGGCACTGCAACGGCTGGAAGTGGATTACTTAGGTCTTGACAATATCGACCGCCGTATGCTCACCGCCATTATCCGCAATTATGGCGGCGGACCTGTGGGACTGGATACCCTTGCCGCCACCATTGGCGAAGAAGCCGTCACTTTGGAAGATGTCTACGAGCCCTATCTCATGCAGTTAGGCTTCCTGACCCGCACTCCCCGCGGCCGCTGTGTAACGGCTCTGGCCTACAATCATTTGCACATCCCGTTTGACGGACAAGATCGGTTTGATATTTAAGTAAAATGTATAGTTTTTCTGAATTTTCGGAAGAATTTGTAAAAAATATGTCAATATAGGATTGACAATCATTCTTCTCCTGTGTATAATGCTGATGTGGTATATCCACATTATTACAATTTGACTCCGCGTTACAACCAGTTATTTTGGCGGCTTTCACGGGGCAAACAACCGAAGAGAGGTATTTTCCATGTACGAAGACAAGACTTTAGTTTGCAAAGAATGCGGCAACGAGTTCGTTTTCACCGCTGGTGAGCAGGAATTCTACGCAGAGCGCGGCTTCCAGAATGAGCCCCAGCGCTGCAAGGCCTGCCGTGACGCTCGCAAGAACGCTGCCCGTGGCCCCCGTGAATTCTTCACCGCTACCTGCGCCCGTTGCGGTGGCGAGGCAAAGGTTCCCTTCGAACCCAAGTCTGACCGTCCCGTGTTCTGCAGCGAGTGCTTCGCTCAGATGCGTGCAGAAGGCTAATTGCAAATGACATCAGGGCAGGAAATCTCCTGCCCTGTTTGTTGCTCTCGCGGTTTACATAATATTGTTTTTGTTTTCTTTCCGATTTTCCATACGCCCCGATTGAATGACCGGTGGCTTTGGATCAGCCACTTCCCATGTAATAGGCTTCTTCTCATCCTGTTTCATTTCCTTACCCTCCTGCTTTTTAGGGTGGGCTGATTCCGTGAGAATATGCAAAAGCCACCGTCACATAAATGACGGTGGCTAATCTATGTTATTGTGCAACGTTTTCCTTTTTCCCCACAAGCAATTTACTGACCAAACGATACAGGTTGTAACTCATAACCGTAAATCCGATATGCAGGATGCCCACAATCAGCACATAAATTACCTGCGTCAGCGTTGCACCCAGCACGCCCTGCATACTAATGCGCACAGCTTCCAACGGCGCCACATTGCAGGAATAGAAGTTAGCGAAATTCGTTTCCAAAATCTGTGCCATACTTCCCGCTGCCACTGCAAAAGCCGCAGTAAATACCGCAACCGCTTTCCAGTCTCCTTTTTTCGGAGTGTGCAAATTCAGCACCAAAATCACAGGAAACGCAAACATTGCCACATTGTGGAAGGTCACGGTGTGGAAGGACATGAATTCCGTGAAATATTCTTTTACATTGTTGCCACTGTAAATAATTCCGGGGTAAATCAGCATCAGAAGCGTCAGCGCCGCGCAAATACCCGCGCCAATGGCATTGACCTTTTGCTGATACTTGCCGCGGTAAAAAGCCATCACCGGCAGCACATACAAAAACAGCGAGCAAAAATGCAGAGGGATATGATACAAATCATAGCCGCGGCTAAAAGAAATCGCCTGTTTGCCAACCTCCAAGGCAAGCAAAATCACCGCAATGATTTGCAGCGGAATCCGACGAACGGTTTCACTTTTTTTCCCCAGCGTCAGCCGCAAAATGATTGCCAACACAATCATGACCCCAATCGCAGGCAGCAGCGTTTCTACTTGTTCTTTTTCCCAAAGTTGCATAAAATCGCCTCTTTTTCGAAAATATGCCATCATCATACCACATAAAATGAAATTCGACAACTATTTTTACAAAAAACACCATGCTGCGTTTATGCAGCATGGTGTTTTCATTTCAATTCATCAATCCTCTGAGGTCATTTTTTCCAAAATTGCGGCAAGCTTCGCATTCACCATATCAAAATCAGAAACCGCATCCATAATTTCCTCATAAACCTCAATTTTCCCTGCCCCCTGAATGTTGCGGGCAAGCTCCGCCACTTCCTGGGCATGGGCATCATTATGGCCCACCAGATATTTCATCATCACCAGCAATTCTTCCATGGGTGTGGCATGTTCGTCCAGCATGTGCTGATGTTCTTCCTCGCCATGGGTGTGAGAATGTACCAAATCCCCATGAACATGGGCCACTGCGCCATCATGAGAATGTTCCAAAGGATTGCGCTTTACACCGCTGACCTGATACATTTGAGAATTGGAAATCACAATCTCCACGCAGAAAAAAGGATCAAAAATCTTTTTTAAACTGTCCGCAGCCATCAGGCCGTTGCTGACCTTGCTGGCAGAGCCACTGTGATGATTATCAATGGCCTCCCGACTGGCGCCGTGAGCGATTGTCAGCCGACCGTTTTCCTTTAACAAAGCCGCCAGCCGCTTAATCAGTCTCTTGGGATTTGGAAAATGAGGAAAGGCATTATACACCACAATCCGGTCAAACTTCCTGTCAAAGGCATATTCTTCCACATCGCCGCAAATTACTGTAACCGCGTCATTATCCGCATACTTTCCGGCAGCAATCTTCGCCATCTCCGGTGCAATATCAATACCAATGACAGATGCCACATTCCGTGCCAAATAATAGTCAAACATCACACCGGTACCGCAGGCCACATCCAGAACATCCATTCCCTCGCCTACTTCGGCATGGTCCAGTATCTTCCCGATAGTGGCATCGCTTTTAACCATTTCCGCATCCCATGTAGCTGCGCACCTGTCAAAAAAAGCGATTACATCCTGTTTATCCATAAGCTCTCCCTTACCCAAAGAATGTTGCCGTATCAATCTTCTGATAGCCACCGAAGCTGGAAGTGCAGGCGAAAATTTCCTCGGCCAGCTCTTCTCCCAGGAACACCTTGGTAATCTCGTTGGTCTTTGCAGTCATGTCCACATCTGCAAAAGCCTCGGGATAGACCGTCTTTGCAATAAACCAGGTATTTGCCAGAGCAATTTCATAATTGGTATAATAAGCATTGTATGCCATTTCCAAATACACTTCACCGTTCTGCCATGCCTTACAGGTATCGAACATGGTGTTATCTTCTGCATACAAAGGCTTTATGTTCTTAACTGCTGCGGCATCCATAATGATAATATCCATCTTATCACCCAGCTCTACAAACATTTCTTCTTCAATGGCGCCCACGCCCTGATTGCCCAAACCACTTACCACATTCTTAACACCGGCAATGGTGAAAGACACATAATTTTCAGCCGTCATCAGGTGATTGGTTGTGCCCCAGTTGCCCAAACCGCAGATATACACGCTGGGCTTATCGGCATCGGCAATATCTGCAACCTTAGCCTGAATTGCTGCTGTTTCGTCTGCAATAAACTTGTTAAGGGTCGCTGCCTTTTCTTCTTTTCCAAAAATCTTGCCCAACAGCGTCATAGAGCCGGCAAACACCTCGTCAAACACGCCTTTGCTTCCAGCCTTCAAGGTAATAACAGGTACGCCCAACTGCTCCTGCAAAGCGTTTGCCTTATCCGCATCCTCATATTCGGAGATGACAATGTCAGGATTGCAGGAAAGAATCTTCTCTGCTTCCGCAGCCTGCGCCTGAGGGCCACCCACACCGCAGGAAGGCAGGGTATTAAAGACATCACCATAAGCCAAAACATAAGGTCTTGCCACGGAATCAAACATAGCAGGACGAGTTTCCAAGGCGGTATTATCAATATCCTCCACACCGCAAAGCAGATTTACATCCCCGATGTAGGAATACATTCTCAGCGCGCCGGCGCCAATGCAAACCACTCTCTTATAGCTGCCGGGAGTCACGGACACCGTGCGGCCAACCATATCGGTGACAGTCATTTGATTCTCATTTTCTGTTTCCTGCATAGCACAGGCACATAAAGAAACAAGCATTACAACAGCCAATAAAACTACCAACAATTTTTTAACCTTCATTGTAATATCCTCCTAAAATTACTTTTTGATTTTTAATTGTGGCTATTTTCACATCCATGTCAAAAATATCTTTTATCACTTCTTCTGTAAAAGTTTCCTTTCCGCCGGTATATTTCACTGCACCATCTTTCATGAAGAAAAACCGATCGCCAAAATAAAGGGCTTGGTTCAAATCATGCAAGGATGCCAAAATAGCAATATTCTTTTCCCTTGCCAGCTTCTTAGCTTCCTGAATAATCAGCTGCTCATTGGCAATATCCAGATTTCCCGTAGGCTCATCGAACACCATGAGCTTCGGCTCCTGCGCCATGGCGCGGGCAATGGCAATTTTCTGCTTTTCGCCACCGGAAAGTGCCTCCGCGCTGCGGCTGGCAAACTCTTGCAGCTGCATATCCGCTAAGATTTTTTCCACCGCCTCATAATCTTCCCTGCCGGCAGTCATGCCGAAGTAAGACACTCTACCCATGAGCACAGAGTCAAGCACACTTAAATCGCCAAAATGAATATGCTGCGGCACATAAGCAATGCGTCTTGCCCGTTCACGACGGCTCATTTTTTGCAAATTCTCGTCATGGAACAAAATCTCGCCTTTTTGCGGCGAATGAATACCCAATATGTTTTTAAATAATGTGGTTTTTCCGCAACCATTCTTGCCCAGAACAATTCCAATTTCTCCCTGCTTCAATTGCAGGCTTGTCCCTTGCAGTACCGGCTTTCCAAACTTAGCGTATCGGAAATGCAAATTTTCTACTTTCAGCATTGATGATTCTCCTTTCTCGCAAAAATAATTGCGACAAAGAAAGGTGCGCCCAACAAAGATGTAATGGCGCCCACAGGCAGTGCCGAGCCGTTTCCAAGGCTTCTCGACAGCGTATCTGCAAACAGTAAAAGCAGGCTGCCGCTTAAACAGGAAACCGGAATGGTAATTCTATGATCCTGACCCAGCAGCTTCTTCGTAACATGGGGGCAGATTACACCCACAAAACCGATCACACCTAAGAAAGATACACAAACCGCGGTCATCAGGGATGCCAGCAACATGGATACAAAGCGCAGCCATTCCACGCGGACACCCATGGTTTTGGCCGTGGCCTCGCCACTGAGCAGGGCGTTATATTTCCATGCCATCAGCATAAAAAACGCGCACCCCACCGCAACGATGACAAACATAATGGTATCTGTCCGATAAGTCGCGCGGCCTAAATCACCAAAGCTCCAAACAACTGCCGCAGACAAGCCTACATCCGTGGCATAAAACTGCAAAATTGTGGTAGCCGCAGTCCAAACAGAACCGATGGCAATGCCCGCTAACACCACCACATTGGGAGAAAAAGAGCGAACTGTGCACAGCCCTAAAATCAGCAAAATAGAAAGCGCGGAAAAGATAAATGCCATCACGCTGGTGGCATAAGGATTCGCGCCCAAATCAAAATTCGCCAGATTGTTGCCTACGGACAAAAAACCGCCGGAAAACACGATAATGGAAAGGTTGGCGCCAAAAACTGCCGCATTGGAAACGCCCAAGGTAGAGGGCGATGCCATAGAATTGTTCAGAGTGGTCTGCATAATCAGACCAGAAACAGACAGTCCCGCACCGGCAATGATTGCGGCTAACACGCGAGGAAAACGAATCTTCCAAATAATGCGGGACTGCGCCGTTGTTCCACCGCCAAGGAGCGCATCCAGCGCATCCGAAAAGGACATATTGGACGAACCAACAAATAAACACCCAATGCCCATTGCCACAACGGTAATGAGCATCAGGATCATGACCAAGCGGTTTCTTTTATTCTTTTTTTGGAGTTCTTGAATACTGTTCATGAAAATCAAACATTCTCCTACATTTATCTATCGCATTACTACTGGGAATTATAGCAAAGCGCATTCCTCATTTGAAGCCCCCCAGGGGGATACAATTCGTGCATTTCCTAAAAATTTTCACACCTTCCGAGTCCCTTCTTTGCATAAAAATGAAACAGGATATCCCGAATGGGATATCCTGTTTCATGGTACGCATATTCTTATAGGATTTGGTAGAAAATCAAGTAATATCAACGGTTTTTTCAGTCGAATAACAGTACTTATGCCTATTTTAACTACCACTTAACGCTAGATATGATCCTGTATAGTTTTAATAACTTTGTCCTCGTAGCCCTTATTTCGATATCCCCAATTAGGGTGATATGCAAAAATAAATATCCTTCCATCATGCTGAATGGGAACAACATTTTGATCCCACAGCGAGTTATCGCTAGAGCCATTTGGATAAAGAAGAGAATAAACATCAGGTAATTCGTGTTGTAAAGAAACACCATACCAGCCAAAGAAGATAATATGGGTTGGGTTAAGAATGTTTATTTCTTCAAATAACACTCTGGTGTTGACAGAATGTAACTTTTTTCTCTCAGTCTGAGAGAGCGCGCAATTCTTGTTGGCAAGCCGGTGTATCTTATCTATGTTCGTCCAGCAACATGCACCATATGGACTAATCTTTCGGAAACGCTTCCAAAAAGCACTGTTGTTGAGCTTGCCATCGTCTTGCAGAAGTTGCTTTCTGAGGTAACGGTAGTTTAGATTTTGAATGGTTTCAAAATCATTCGCTGGAATGGGGTGCTCATCGCCTTTACCGCACCCCCACGTACCAAAACCTTCTTCGCCGACGATCATAATGCGAGTTGTTGATTCAAACCAAACGTCTGGTATGCTAGAGTAGTAAGGATTAGAGTAACCGTCATCTAACAGTTCTGGCGCAGTTGACCTAAGATCATCATAGTATCGTTGATATACGGCTGTTAGTTGTACCTTTGCTGTATCAGGCATATTTGACCTCCTAAATTCCTTGGTGATAGAATCAGTTTATCATTACTTAATAAGAATTGCAAACGCTTTATATTCGGCGAAATACTTCAATACAACATACCGCTTAATTGGGTGTCACAATAAGTATTCTTACTTATCTTAGATGAAACAGAAGTGCTTACTTTTATACTGTCAAAAGCACTATCGCAAATAGGTTTGCATTTTCCATCCAAGGCTTGGTAGGTAAACTGATTCATAACGATAAACCCCAATGCAAATTCTCTTTCAAGGGTACGGTAATGCTGGTTGGACAAAATCGGTTCAATAAAACTGTCAAATGTATATTTTTCAACATCACCGGTTAATTCGTAACAATAATCATCTTCAGAATGGGGGTCGCTTCCTTCTATTCTTCTTTTCTTTATTAAAATTAATGATGCAGAAAAATAATCCCTAATTTCCACGAACACTGTGCCTTGAAATGTTTCATAGGTTTCGCAAATCAACCGCATAGTAGGTGGCCCGGAGGTGGTGTAAAGAATCTCGCCGCTCTTACTAAGGATTTTCTCTGTACATTGGTCATCTTCCATAGCAACAATATAGTCCCTATCTTGGTACAACACCTTCCATATAGGTCCGCTAAGCGTTTTTGTTTTTGTGAAATATATCTGCGTAATGGAACTTTTCTCACCGTCTTTTCGTAGGAGCACAAAGCTTTCACCATCATTGGGAAGTGTAATAAAATCATATTCGCAAGGAATTTGTTTAAAAATCTCAAGCGGATCATCAGGATCTTTTTCTGAAAATCTAGCGTGCAATAATCCTATTTTGCCGTTTTGAATCAACAGGTATAGGGAAAAGCCAACTAACGAAATGTTGTCGTATGCAAAAGAGAGCAATTCTTCGCCGCTGTCAGTAATAAGTCCATATTTTCCACCGCTTTCTGCGATGGCAATGCTATGGTGCTTTTTGAAAACGGAATAGGGTGTGGGAGGGATAGAATTGTTGTTAATTCGTTGCTTGATAGTGTGTTCTGTCATAGTAATTCTCCTTATGAATTTTATGTCGGAACGTAAATTCAGTGTGCGTATTCCAAGTATATATTCCGGAGAAACTTGCGTTTTCACTCCCTTAAATATAGTATTTATTTAAAATTTTATTTGCTTCGCAAATGTACGCCGAAAGGGACTCGTTTGCATCTGCTCCCGCAGGGAGCAGATAAAGGGTCGCCTCCGTCGAGCCGTCGGCAGCAACAGTCCACCAAACTGTTGCATTTAATCTTTCGAGTCCCTTCTTTGCATAAAAATGAAACAGGATATCCCGAATGGGATATCCTGTTTCATGGTACGCGTATTCTTATAGGATTTGGTAGAAAATCAAGTAATATCAACGGTTTTTTCAGTCGAATAACAGTACTTATACCTATTTTAACTACCACTTAACACTAGATATAATCCTGTATAGTTTTAAGAACTTTGTCCTCGTAGCCCTTATTTCGATATCCTCACCTGTAAACTTCTTGCCCATAGGCAACTCCTCCTTTCTTTTAGATTGAACACTTGAAGACTCCGGATATCTTCGATTGTTCTATGTATAACATTGGTGAGGTCAAAATCGAGTTTCAAGAAAACATGCTTAAAATCGGGACTTTTGAGAAATTTTCTTGTTTTTGGCGGTTTGAGGACGAAAATTACAGCGTTTGGCTTAATTTTGGTCACATATATAATTTATGGAAATTCCACTTGCGTTTCAAGAAAACATGCTTTTTCCCGCTTGCTGACGAAAATAAAAAGGCCGCAAGGACGGAAATTTGCGTTTCCATCTCTGCGGTTTGGTGACTAAAATCTATTTTATTGACGAAAAGAATTCTGCTGACGAAAATTTTTCGCGGGCATTTCGAAATGACAGTACATATATCATTTCAAAAGGATTGGGGTCGCTGTCGCTTCACTCGAAAAGATAGTCATTTATCATTTCGAAGAAACAGTCATTTGATATCGAAAAGATGGTCATATTTCATATCAAAATGAAGGTCATCTGTCATTTCGAAATGAGTCGTTCCGCTTATGCGCAATAGTTGAAGGTCAGGCAACCACCACGCGGAACTCATCATTTATCATTTCGAAAGGTACAACATTTATCATAGCAAAACGAAAATCATATTTAGTTATCCCATAAGGGTGAGTACTATGGAGTCATCTTGCGACGCTCCTCAGTGCATGCTCCCCAAAAGGGAGTGGAGGCATATACATACCTCACGCACGACACCAATTCACGGCCATAGGCTGCTACGAAGCCCCCAACTACGGCTCCGTTCGGCGGGAATTTTCATAACGATTAAAATTCCATAAACTTCGGTACTTCTGAACGAAAGCAGGATTTTGGTCAGCAGGCTACCGAAGCCTGCAGCATAATGCCATCCAAATTTTCGTCCACACCCGTACCGGTGGTTCCGCACATTGCTGCTTTGTGACTTTATGGGACTTGGTGCAATTTTCGTCTGCAAAACTTAAGTCTCGGCAATTCCCCGTGCTTCTCGTAATAGTTGGGATCATTATCTCATATGCCGTTTCTTATGCAGATGCGATTGCTGTCACTATGCAACTCGCTTTCCTTGGTGCGTCAAGGCTGCAGGGGTAACATCTGCATCCTGCCTGTTCAGAGATCCTGGCACGCACCCGAAACAAGATCGAGCCTATTGTGCCACATCGACTGTCTGTCCGTAAAGCCATTGGACAGAGTGCTTGACCTGCGAGAGTGTTAATTTTTGAATTCCTCCTTCGTAACTGAAAATATATTTTGACTCCGAAGCAAGCCCATTGCTTGCCGGAGATCAAAAACGAAGGAATAGAGATACACCCTACACTTAAGTAATATGAGTTTTTGCCCAAAAAGTCAAGGGGTTCCCACAAAAAATTTAAGACGGCAGAAAACTCCACCGTCTTAAAAGTCATATGCTTGCTCTATGATAGGCAATCAGTTATGCTTAATCACTTTTCTTTTTCACATCGTACTTGTATTCACTCAGCACGATAGATATCATTATGAGCACATCATTTATTTGTCCGTCACTAAGGCCACCCGTTGGAACAAAATAATGAACTTTATTTACATCATCCAATAAAGAAGAAAAATAAGCATTATGACACCGCTCAGAAAGAATCTCGTACAGCTTATACAGTGTAAGATTTCCATTGCCGGAACTTTTTTCGCCGATTGCCTTTGCCATATCAGACACAGAGGGTCTGCTGTCCATTCCTTTGTTGTACCGCTTCTCTCCAAACAACTCTTCTTTTTTTATGACGGATTGTTTTCTGTTGTACTCTGCAAAATTGATTGTCAATCCAAGATACGACTCTGCCAAATGGGGATTTTTCAATAAATACAGAAACTCTATTAGTTGCTCCAGCATATCTCGAATAATCAAATTTCCGTATCGTCGAGAAAATGTATTGTCCTCGGAATGATCATTAAGAAAAAATACATCCTCGGTAAAATGCTTAATAAAATTTGTTTTTACCCAGCAGATATGTTCCTTCTCTGTCCCGGCAGAAGCATCAAGTTCATGCACGGATAATGTCATTGCCTGTGCCAATGCCTCAAAGAAAGCTGCGTCAATCTTGCCCATCACTATTCTCCTCATACCCCCAAGACTTGCTGATTCTGATTTTTTGAAGTTTGCCTTCATCGGTTAATTTAGCAAGAATTCGGTTCGCTGTTGCGGAAGATACGCTGAACAACTGACGTACATCTGAATTAGTAATCGCATCATTCTTTCTCAAGAACCGTTCGATCTTATACCAGCGCAATTCGTCCGTAGTCATATTTTCAGCCGCTCCGGATGTCTGCACAGCCTCAATAAGAGCTTCCTGAATAGCGGACAACATGAACTCGATAAATGCCGTAGACTCACCCTCATAGTTGGATCGATTAATGGAGGCATAGTATTCATCCTGACGATCGTGAATGATGGACTCCACCGGGAGCCACGCAAATAAGGGTTTCCATTGGGTCAACAGCAGTGTGTGCCATAGGCGGCCAATTCGTCCGTTACCGTCAGCAAAGGGATGAATTACCTCAAGTTCATAATGAAACACACAACTTTTGATTAGCATATGCAGGTTGCTTTCTTGAGTCCAGCTGAGCAGCTCTTTTGTTAGTCCCGGTGCATAATCCGGTAGCGTACCAAAATGCAAAATATTACCTTGCTTGTCCACCACACCAACAGGACCGGACCGGAAACAACCGGATTCCTCTGTCAATCCACGGGTCATAACGGCATGGGCATTCAGTAGATCATCCACAGAATAGGGGTTGAGGGAATCCATCATTTCGTAGATCTCGTATGCATTTTTGACCTCTGCAATATCCTTAGGCGGTGCGATAACACGCTTGCCATTCAAGACTGCGGTAACCTGTTCCAGACTCAAAGTATTCTGCTCAATAGCTAGAGAGGAGTAGATGGTGCGGATTCGATTAGTCCGGCGTAGCATAGGGTTTGTAGTTAGACCTGCCACTGCATTGACCTGTCCAACCAATTCTGCAATCTCTGCGATTTTATCAAGAATTGCGTTTGTAATCACAAAGGGTGGTTTTTTGTTATACATAGCACATCACCTCAAGCCCATTATAACACTTCATCGCTCATTTATCAACCATAATTGATTGACGAAATGAGTGATGAAGCTTTCTAATATACAATTTACATCTAACACAAGGTGTTATTACTTTATTAGGGCAATTTGATGATAGTATTCTATCAATAAGTAAAAATTGTGGAAATTGTTTAATGTATGCCGTATAATCAATGTGCTATCATACACTTTGAGAGTAACAGAAAGAAAGGTGAGCATATTGCAAGACGAGAGACTGGTTATTTGTATCAAGATATCTCAAAAGAAATGGATTGAGGAACTACAGAAAGGTTCCGCATGGTTTGGTGCTATAAGCAATTATATCGTAAAAGCTGAGGAAACAAACAACAATGAGCAGGGTGATAAATACGAAGGTGTTTTTGCGCGGTGCAAAAAAGATGATCCAATTGTACCAGAACAGAGGAAACGACTAGGGGACGATTTGGAAATAATTGAAGATGGAGAATATTGCTTCCTTAGACGAAAATCAAGTAGAAATGCATGCGCTTTTTGTATGTATGGTATTAAAAACACTGATTTGACACCAATTGGAGAAATAGAAGATATTAATGGTGAACTTACTGGTAGATTCCACTACGATATTGAACCGAGAATGTATTCAAGCTTTTTACAGGACGGTAGCAACCCATCTGAGGTTGCAGGATTTTACAGCAGTTCCGGCCATATCATAGATGCGATTGAATCGTCTTTGCAAAAAGAAGGCTATAAATGGATTCGAAAAATGGTGCAGTATGATATTGATATTACCAAAGAATTCTTTATTGAGCCAAAACAAGACTATCCGGAATTGTTTCATAAACGGATAGATCTTGAATATCAACATGAGGTTCGAATTATTATATTAGGCGCAACACCTGGCATAAAAGGAATTGAAGTTTCATACCAGCCAGTTTCAGTGCAAAGCGGTAACTTCGCACTTGGCGAACTGTACTTAGAAGGTACGGCGATTTTTAAAAGAATCGGATAATCTGCGCCATCGGATATACTTTTTATATAGCACATGGATATTTTAACGGCGCCACAAATTGTGGCGCCGCAGACCTTTATGTGATTATGCGAAAAGTTTTTCTCGAAGGTATTTATAGTAAGCGCGTTTCAATTTTTCTTCTGTTGCTTCTTTATCATAAGTACCATCAAGCACGGAGCGGATAATGGATAAAAATAACTTCTTTTCGCAGATCTGAACAGGAAGCTTCTGCTCGTAGATTTTATCAACGATGACGTCAGTGTAGACGTCCTCAAAATCTTTAATAGGCTCCAGAATTCCAGGGGCTAACGTGATTGCAATGTTGAAGCATTCCCGGACTTCCTTCTGATTGTAGAAACCTTGGCGGTACATGTCGTACCACTGCATTCCTTCTACGCCACTGAAATCGATGTACAGAACCCGTAACAGCATTTGAAGGGCACGTTCTCTTTTTCCTTCCTCGTTCAACAACTGGTACATATACAAGTATTGACCGCGACCACAATCTTGGGGGTTGTTTGCAAGCTGCTCGTTAAAGATTGCCCACATAGTATCGTAATAACTTTGACCGGGAATTTTGCGTGAATCATATTCCTTCCAACCGACACCCCAATTCTTGTGTTTGTGCACCATCACATAGTCATCGTGTTCCTGAAGAAATGCCTGACCCATTTCAGAGAGCATATACAATTTTTCAGGGCAGTAACGTGCAATCAGAGAATCATCAGCATTATTAGCAATCCGCCAGACCAAAGCATCCTTTTTGCCGGTTGTAGACTGTCCAAGTGCTGCAAGGATCTCCTTAAGTTCTGTGACCTTCAAGGAGTTTAATGTTTGCTCGACAGAAGCCTCTTCGAAGCAACCTGCAGCAATCAAATCCCTGTGATATTTGGCTGTATTTCTGATTCCGCACTCATACAGAAAATATCGGGCATAACTGTCATTGTCCCTAACGGGAGATGCCTTGCTATTGGCCCAAAGGAAAATCGTCTTGGCATAATCCCCCTGGAGTGGAGGAATGTCCGGATCGTTGGATATTACACTTGTACGTACATTGATTTTGATAGCTGGTACAGGCTGTGTATTTTCCTTCTTTTTGAACAGATTAGAAAAGAAACCCATAATAGATTCATCCTTTGTATTCCCTTCGTTGGTTAAGTGTTTGCCTAGCTAACGAAGGGTTATTTCATTAGAAGTTATTTAATGTAGCTTCTGCGCGGGCTGTACCGCCCTGGGAAAGAACAAATGTGCCATTAGTGCCGGTGGTAATACCGCCTTGTGCCTGGGCATATTGGATACCCAAAGCCAGGGCAGACAACACATTATTGCCCAAACGGGTATAGCCCAGTTTGTTTGCGGTTTCTCGCAGCAGGTCTTCCTGTCCCATACTGATTTGCTCATACAACACAGTATAGATAGCATTGGCAACCTCTTGTACCGGAACATCCCGGACATCTCTGCGGTTATCACCGTCACCACTGACACGGAAGCCGATGTATGCATCCGGTTTTTGATCCTTCTTCCAGAAGAACACCGTATCTTCTTGCGTTGTGGTTTGCGGGTTCATCTTCCGCAGAATGGTGTTCAGATGACCTTGGATCCGGCTGCCGGCACGGGCAATACCATAGCTCTGTACAACACGCTTGGTAAGCATGGACAGGCTGATCGGTGCTTCTGCATTAATTACCAACTGGAGCTTGCTTTGAATATCACGCTCATTCCAGGGCTCAATAAACGCATCTGCAGAAAGGAACTTAATAGGAACGGTTGCTGCCTGGTAAACAGGTGCTGATTTAACCGGCGCAGGCTGCACATTGGACGGCTCCTGTGTGGCTAAATTTCCTTGCAGCTTTACGGGCTCCTGAGGCACCGCCGGTGCTTCCGGTTCAGACTCCTTTACACCGTTTTGGATATCCTGTAGCTTATCAAGGATCCGTTTCAGTTCCTTTTCGCGGTTATCCCACCAGTCCATACACCATACTCGGAGGATCTGCCAACCCAAGCCGCTGAGCACACCGATCTGCGCAATCTCTCTGTCACGGGTGGTCTTGGCTGCACCATAACCGGAGCCATCCAGCATAATGCCTAGAATATACTGATCGGGATTCTTGGGATCAACGATACCAATGTCGATACGATACTCAGAACGGCCAACAGACAGATCTGTCTCGTAACCCTGCTCCTCCAGCACTTTGCAAATAGATGCTGCAATTCCGTTACAGCATTCCTGCTGCAGCTGTACTGCCGTTTCTTCCAATGCCAAGGTACGGCCTTCCGCATACTCTAAGAAGCTGCGCAGAGCTGCGACGCCCTCTGCCTTGGTGCGGTTCAGATCCAGCTGATCGGACCGTAAAGTGGAGAAGACCATCATCTCACACCGGGCACGGGATACGGCAACATTCAGCCGTCGCCAGCCACCGTCACGGTTCAAAGGACCGAAGTTCATATAGAGCTTGCCGTTTTCGTCCGGACCAAAACCAATGGAGAACAGAATTACATCCCGCTCATCGCCCTGCACATTTTCCAAGTTCTTGATGAACAGAGGTTCGTCTGCATTAAATGCCCACTTTTCCAGCTCCGGATCTTGTGTGCAGGCTTCGGTAAGCAGGTCATCGATCAAGTGCTGCTGGGAGATGTTAAAGGTGACGATGCCGATGCTTTGCTTAGACAGCTCAGAATCTTTGTATCTGCGCTTGATTTCTTCAACTACCGCCTCAGCTTCTGCCTTATTGGTCCGGGTTTTACCCCGATCAAATACACCGTCTACATGGAAAAGCCGCACCTTGGATTCCCGGTCGTTGACGGAGGGGAAGGTAAATAGCTTGTTTTCATAGAACTGGCTGTTGCTGAACGCAATCAGGCTTTCGTGACGGCTGCGGTAATGCCACAACAGATGGGATTGGGGCATATTCAGTGCCAGGCAGTCATCCAAGATGCTCTCAAGATCCTCTGCCTCCAAATTATCTTCATCTACGGTGTTGGTGGCAAAGAAGGAGGTAGGTGGCATCTGCTTGGGGTCGCCAACAATAATGGCATCCTTACCTCGTGCCAGCACGCCGACTGCCTTACAGGTAGGCAACTGAGAAGCCTCGTCAAATACCACGATATCAAAGGGTTCTCGTTTGGGATCTAAGTACTGTGCAGCGGAAATGGGGCTCATCAGCATACAGGGACACAGCCGGGGTAGCAGATTGGGAATCTGATCAAACAGTTTACGGATGCTGGTGCCTCTGCCGCCGCTCTTGATACAGCGTTGCAGGATACCCAGCTCAGAACTGTGGGCAGCCTCCCTTGTGAAGTTAGGAACCTTACTTGCCAAACGGCAGTAGGCCTCCTGTTGAGAAAGCCGCGTCCATTCCTTATCCATCCGCTTGTACTGCTCGATCTTCTCGTTAAATACAGCACCGGAGAACTGATTCAATGCACCGCTATCATCAATTGCATCTGCAATCAAGCCTTGCAGCAGAGCCTTTTTATAGGAGCGCAGCACAGTATCATGCGCTATGCCACTGACATAGCCGGCAACTACATTGGCGAGTCCTGCTGCTTTTGCATCTTCTGTTGCGCTTACATAAGCGATCCATTCTTTGAGTTCATCTGCGTGAGCCAGAATGGTTTGACACAGTGCGATTTGTCCATCCAACCAGTTTTCATCTGTCTGCTGGACGATACCCAGGAGACGATCGAACGCATTTTTGGCTTCCGTGAAGGCAGCAAACCCACTCCAAAGGCCGTACACCGCCTCGCGCAGCTCAGGTTTGCCGCAGTATGTGTTCATAATATCATAGCTGCCATACAGGTTATACAGTGCTTGGGAACTGTTCTGTGCTGCTGTTGCCAGCTGTGCAAGCTTGCCCCAATCGGTTGCCTTTCCGTTGTAGAAGCCGCCCAGATCCTGGCCGTATTTCTGCAGCAGCTCTGCGGCTGCTTGGCTCTCCTGCTGATAATCCCGCAGCGCAACAATGTGATTGCGAACACTGTCCTTATCCACAGGCACTTTTGCATATGCGCTTAAGGTTTTTGCCAGCTTGTTTGTTCCAAGCATCTTCGGCAGGAACCACTTTGCAGATACCTGTGCAAACTCAGCAAACAAAGCTGCACCGTCCTGTGTTAGGAAACTGGGATCAAAACTATCCAGCAGCTGACCCTCTAAATAGTTTGCCCGGACAGAATGCTGGCAAAGCTGCGTTACTTCTTCGAAATACAGGTTGGGGAAGGTAGTCTTTGCCCATGCTGCCGGCATATCGTACCAACAAGTCAGGTGGGAAGCAACTTCAGAAAGCTTTTGCAGATCCGCATAGCTTTCAGGCTCTTTTTCACCCAAAACATCGACTAGCTGCTTCACACAAGTCTGGATGCTCTTAAGCTGTGCTATGTAAGTATCCACCACTGCCTGCAAGCTGCTGCGAATGTTTTGGGTGCACTGGGTGCAGGCAACCGCTTGTAAGGGATGGTTTTGCGGATGTCCCACTTCCTTGGCAGCTGCGACGAGTCGTTCAACAATCATTTGTTGCTGATCCAGTGTCAGTTTCGTCAAGCCTTGGATAAAGGCTCTGTCAAAGGCCGCGATCTCCGGCGCGTCCTTGTAAAGCTCGTATTCATTGATCAGCGTATATAGATTGCTACCACAATTAAGAACCTTATGGAGCTGCTGCGCATAGGAATCCAGTTCTGCACGCATGGCGGCAAGCTGCTCCGCCTTGGCGGCATATTCCTCTGCAGTTCTGGTTTTTGTAACTTCTGTTGCTTTCCGCAGTTGTTCCAGAACGTCCTTTTTCTTGGACTTATTGGAGTGCAGCTCCAGGCAGAAGGGACCAATGCCGATACTCTCCAAACGCTTCTGCACCACTTCCAGCGCCGCCATCTTTTCAGCTACAAACAGAACACTCTTGCCCTTGGCTAATGCGTTGGCGATCAAAGAGGTGATGGTCTGAGATTTACCGGTGCCGGGAGGTCCGTGAAGCACAAAGCTTTCGCCGCTGCAGGCGGTCTGGATCGCATAAAGCTGAGAGGCATCCGCAGGCATAGGCAACAGCACGTTGTTTTCGTTGACCCGTTCGCCAATTTCCAAAGGCTGTGCATCCCATGCCAGCTTACCTTCAATCAAGCTGCGAACGACCTTGTTACGCATCAGGTCATCGGTGCGGTTGCGGATATCATTCCACATCACAAACTGGGAGAAGGAGAAAATGCCGATGCTTGCAGTCTCCAAAACATCCCAGTGGGATTGTTCCATAACCGCCTTGCGCAGAATAGTCAGCACTCTGCGGATGTCGATGCCGTGTTCATCACCGGGTAACGGATCCAAGCCCTTTACCACAATACCGAAGTCTTGTTTCAGCTTTTCCAAAAGGGTGATGTTCATCTGAGGCTCGTCATCCCGCAGACGGATCACATAACCTTGTGCGGCTGATTTGCGAACCATTTCGATAGGCACAAGAATAATAGGCGCATAGCGTGCCTTTGTGCTACGTTTGCTCTCAAACCACCGCAGCATACCCAGTGCCAGATACAGTGTATTGGCACCGTTTTCTTCCAAGGCGGCTTTTGCGGTACGGTAAAGGCCCTTGATTGCTTTGCTCAGTTCACCTTCGGTAAATACGGAACGCAAACGCTTATTTTCAAACTCTGCCTTGATAATACCGGCAGCGCCCATTTCATTCAGTGCCTCGAAGGAGAATTCCTCCAAACGCCAATCCGCAGGCTTGGGAAGAATGGTGAAGTCACTGCCGTCTGATAGCGCGTTTTCCAACTCGTCCAGGGAATTGGTGAGAATGGGCAGCTGCGTCTTGGTCATACGCAGGTTGATCAGTGTATTGCGCATACCCAGATCCAGCAGCTTTCGCTCCCATTGCACTTTCTTAGGCAGGTTATCATCTTGAATATTGGGGTCAATGTGGATCGTCTCGTCCAGTTGGGTGGGCGCAGACATATTTTCTTCCTTAAAGAAAGCGTCGTGTTTGATCTCCCAACCGGAAGCGGTATGGATACGCTGGGGCAGCGGAGAGATGCGGCTCATTCTTGCCCGATGGACATCAATGATGTATTCCACCTGTTGGGTAGTCAAATTCTGTTCGCCAATGGCACGGGCATTGTCAAAGGACAGATCCTTGCCAGTTGTGACTGCAGTGGTCTCTACAACGGCGATCTCGTTGACACCGGAGGCCAGCCGCTTGGTAATAAGAGAAAAGTCATCCTGGACACACTCCGGGAACATTCTCTCTTCCAACCATACACCGGTGAAGATGTGTCCTACGGTGGTGATCAGCAGCGGATGCAGACCAACTGCTTCCAGGCAGGAAGCGTATAGCAGAGTTAGATCCAGACAGGTGCCTAATTTCTGCTGCAATACCATATCGCACAGACGCACACGCTGACCAACCCGTTCAAAGCTGGCAGGCGGTACCACATAGGCAATGGCCTGCTCCTTGATTGCGGTAAAAATGGCAGCAGCCTGGCTCAGCACCCGATTGGGATCCTGAGACTGATATCCGTCCATAGAGGTATCTCCGGTCCACTGACCCAGGAATTCTGTGGCGCGGGCAATGATCCGTGCCAATTCTGGATGGTTGGGAGTCACAAAAGTGGACAGCAGTTCCGGATACAAGCCTACACCGTGCCATTCATCAAAGGCAAAAACGGTAGTTTCCGCATTGTCAGAGACCAATACCTTATCCGCGGTCTTCAACTCGATATGTAAGATGCCGGTGACCTTTTCTGTCATACCGGCCAAATACTCGCCATTCAAAATCAGTTTGGGACGGGAAATGGTGATCGTTTTGTTCGCCGGCAGATGGTCGATATGGCGGGTAAAGGGCAAAGCGAATGCCGGTGTCGCAGTAATCTCAATGTCCACATCTTCAATGATGGCATCGGTGGTGTTTTCGATGGTGATAGACTGGATCGCCACAGCACCGTTCTGCTGCATAGCGTAGTTGATGACAGGCAAAGCTGCCACGTCCATACGAATGGGCTCATCACCGATGCAGTCAGTTTCTTCGGCAGTCAGCGGTAATTCTTTCGCTGCCTGGTTTGCTCTTTCTGCGCGGTCATCCTTTGCGGCATCAGAAGCTGCGGTGCGGATCTCCTCTACGGCAGCCATCAGCGCGTTGACCTTATCCTCTTGTGCCTGCAGTAGCTTTACAAAGTCTGCGCTCTGAGTCGTATCTTCAGGCATTTTATATTCCGGTGCATTGAAATCCCAATCTCCGTAAACTTCCATCAGCCAACAGCAGAGATTGAACACAAGGTGAAGCAAAGCTCCTGCACGCTCATAAGAATCCAGCCCCATATGTACTGCGTCATTTCTCGCCTTGCGGAGGGTGTAGAACATATCGTCGATCCGCTTAGGCAGAAGGTCTGCGTATTTCAGCGCACGGATTCTGTCTGCGTGAGTAGTCTGCTCCGGCAGATCAATCTTCTCAAAGGCGCAGATTTCCTGTGCCACACGCTCGGCCAGCACACCGATCTTATAGATGCAAGCATTGGCATCTGCATATAGATACAGCTCCGCCATCTTGCCGATCTGTGCCATATCCAGCCAGTATTTTGATAAAAATTCAAAATTGGATGCCATAATAGGGACCTCCCGGGGATTATTTCTTTCATATTACCACGCAAAACCGCATGCCGCAATATCTTTTTACAAAAAATCCCCATATAAACGAAAATTGTATAGCGAACTTTCGCAAGAGGTTGCGATATTTAACGCAGAAATTGGCAAAATGTGTTGACAAGCCTGTTTTGCAGGACTATACTAATAGCAGTGAATTGTATGCAAAGGGGTGCGTACTATGAAAATTAGTTATAAAAAGCTGTGGATCAAGCTGGCAGAAAAGGAAATTGCCAAGGTTACCCTTCGCAAGGATCTGAATATCGCTACCGGCACTATGACCAAATTGCGCCGTAATGAAGAGGTTGCATTGTCCGTTCTGCTCCGCATCTGTGAGTATCTGGATTGTAATATCGGCGACATCTGCGATGCGGTAAAGGTAGATATAGATTAAGAAGAGCGGAGAGAACTAATATGGCATGGAAAATTGTTAGAAATAAAGACTACACTTCCCGCGACACCTATCACCGAGGAGAATGTCCAAGGTTTAAAGAAACCGCAACACTCTCCATTCACCTTAGTGGTAAACAAGTTAGCAAATATGATTTACAACCCAGCTTTTTCCCTCAACTTAAAGAATGCAGCTTGTTGAATGAAAAGCACGAAAAAGATAAATCATGCATGTTTGGGTGTTGCTGCTTTGAAGAATACAAGAACAGTCATAGCTATTGAATGACAAGAGAGGAAAAAGATGGACTTTTACGAACTAGATTTGGATGAAGCTATCATTATTCAGGCATCCAATGTATCTCGTGACGGATATGATGAAAGTGAATTTGAAGATGAATATCTTCAGGAAATACTATTAACTAACAAAAAAATTATGTACGTGGTAGCACAAGAAGATGGAGCAGAAGGAGAGGACTGCGATATCATTACTGTCCCGTTGAGTGCTGTAAAAGTTATCGGTGGTCAAGTACAGGTCAAGCAACTCGTTCACGATCTCTATGGTTTGTGCTTACAAATCCAATTTGTCCACGGCGTAGAGTACTGGCGTTTTGGTGTAAAGGCAAAACAACAGATACCAGTGTGGATTAATAAAATTACCGACGCAGTTCAATCGTTGCCTGCTGCCAGCGAATACGGCGCCATTCAACATCCCGCAGATGCTGTTATTAATATACCTTCAGCAGCTAAAGCAAACAACAAAAGCACTTGCTTCTGTGCAAATTGTGGTGCGCAGATTAGTAAGTCTGCTAAGTTTTGTCCTGAATGTGGTGAAAAGGTTGAGCCAAATTCGCCTCCGCCCAGTGCGCAACCGGATGTTGTGTACGATGGTAGAATCCACAAATGCAAAAATTGCGGCGAGGTACTTAAAGCCTTTGAGACGGTCTGTCCATCGTGCGGTTATGAATTGCGCGATGTATACGCCTCTGCGACAATACGAGCCTTCGCTGAGAAGATGGAACAGTTGCAAAGTACTGGTAAGTATTCGGACAAAAATAATATTATCAGCCTAATACGAACATTTCCAATTCCAAATACAAAAGAGGATCTATTTGAATTTATTATTCTTGCTGGATCCAATATTCGTGAGGACAGATATAGTAGTGAATTACCCAAATACAAAAAAGAAATATCTGATGCATGGAGTGCTAAGTTTGAACAAGCTTATCAAAAAGCAATAATAGCTTTTCCTAATGATCCAGGTGTACAACATTTTAAAGCTTTTTATAAAAGCAAGAAGAACGAGGTGCGCCGGAGAAAACTTCGTCGGTCTCTCGTATCTATTGCACTAGCTTTGCTGGGTCTAACACTTGTGATTGTGGGAATAGCGTTGCAAAGTGCAAATGAAGGTTCTTCGTGGGCGATGCTTTCCATGATTGGATTGGCTATGCTTTGCCTAGTTCCTGGGTCTATTTTAGGAAGCTAATTATAATTCTGAAATAATTGCAAACACACATTAGATATTACAAGAGGTAGACTATATGGCATTTTGCAGTAATTGCGGTCATCAGCTGACAGAAGGCGCAAAATTCTGTTTTGAATGTGGCACAAAAGTGAATATACAAGAGTCATCGCAAGATGAGCCCCGGAAGGTGGCATATGATGGTGAAATACATAAGTGCCCCAACTGTGGAGATATACTCGATGCATATGAGTCCGTATGTAAGGCCTGCGGATATGAGCAGAGGGGATCAAAAGCCACAAGCTCGGTCCATGAGCTGGCGATGAAACTGCAGCAAATTGAAGCCGCACGGACAACGAATAGAAACCAATCTACTTTTGGTCGAGCCTTTGATTTGGGCCAAAACGCTGAAATAGATCAGCAAAAGATCAATCTGATCAGAAGCTTTGTAATTCCAAACACCAAGGAAGATATATTGGAGTTTGCTGTTCTTGCGGCATCTAATGTAGATACCAGTGCTTATGATGATTCGTATAGTTCGGTGTTCTCATCTCGCAATGCACGCAGAAGAGAAGTTTCCGAAGCTTGGTTAGCAAAACTGAAGCAGGCATATCAAAAAGCAAAGTTGGTTTTTGCCGGAGACCCCCGGATTGCTGAGATCCAGTCGCTGTATGATTCAACACATAAAGCAATTAAGAGAGCTAAAGGAAGGGTTTGGAAGATACTTGGGATTGCGTTTGGTTCTATTTTTGCAGTATTCATCTTAATTATGGTGATAGCACTTACATCCGTTGCCAATGATGAGAAAAATGAAATCGCACGTTTGGAAAGTATCGAAGTACAAGTTCAAGAGGCATTAGAAGCAGATGATTACACCTTGGCTTTAATGCATGCAGACAGACTTTGCTATGGAGAAAACGAAGAAAAGCATATTCGCGATTGGAAAATCAAACGCGAGTACTGGATCAAGCGGGTCATAGAAGAAGCCGCAAAGGATGGCGTTATCTTAGAACCGCCGGCAGATCTCGAAAATGTAGAAACCACTAATGTGGACGAATAAGAAGAGAGGAAACAGTATGGCTTTTTGTATGAATTGCGGTAAACAATTGCCGGACGGCGCCAAATTCTGCCTTGAATGTGGCACGAAGCTTGGTGATATAAAAGAAGACCTAACGCCCAAAAGAGAAACCACTTATGAGGGAACAGTACATAAGTGCCCTAATTGCGGTGATATGCTGGATGCTTATGAATCTATTTGCGAAACTTGCGGCTGGGAACGCAGGGGTACGAAGGCTGCTGTAGCAGTTAAGGAATTTGAAGAAAGATTTTTGACAGCAAAAACAATTGCACAAAAAAACGATTTGATTCGAACCTTTGCAATACCAAATACCCGAGAAGATATTCGGGAATTTATTATGCTGGCGGTCGCTAATATCGCGACGGGTAGTGATTGTATGGAAGCATGGGCTGCAAAACTGGAGCAAGCATATCAGAAGGCGAAACTTATCTTTACAAAAGGCGAAGATCTTTCGTATATTGAGGAAATGTACAAAAAAGCAAAAGGGCACTTGAACGTAAACCGAGCCGGAAATGGAATCGTTTCCATTTTTAGCGGTGCAGGAAAAGGAATTGCGTTTTTACTCGGTAAGATTGCTGTTCCATTTAAATGGTTTGCCAAACTTTTAGAACGATCACAAGGTGCTAGAGTGTTTTTCGGTATAGCTCTTGGATATGGGTTACTATTTGGTATAATTTTTGGAATACCAGGATGTTCCCATCTTGTACAAAATAACAAGTTAGAGAAAATGGTAAGCCAAGTTGAAGAATATATATCTGTCGGCGACTATGCCAATGCTAAATTAGTAGCAGGCCAAATAATATATGAAAAGGATTTGATGGAAATATATGCATCAAGTGCAGCCAAATGGGATCGCATACGGAATTCGCTGTTAATAGAAATTGCAGAAAAGCAAGGACTCCCTAAACCAACAATTTGCGTAGGAACATCTAGTGATGATTTTGAAGGAATGGATTATCACGATGTGGAAGATCAGCTAAGAGAGTTAGGGTTTAGCAACATTCAAACTAAATCGGAAAGCAATTGGTTTATGAAAGACTATATCGTCAAGGAAATAACGATTAATGGCTCGCCGGATTTCGCGGCAACAGATGTTTTTGAATTAGATGCAATAATTGTTATTACCTATTACGAATAATTTGGAAAGAGAAAAGCGAATCTTTTTAGGAGGAACAAATCATGGCATTATTTGATAGAAATAAAAGAAACGGCGGTTTTATGGATGAAATCCGCTGTGATGAACCTAATTATTTAATTTGGAAATGGCACCCCGCAGGAGTCCAGGAGGGACAAGGAAACAGAGAAAATGCAATTCGTTGGGGATCTTCGCTGCGTGTCAAGGATGGCGAAGTGGCTGTCTTTGTGTACAAGCAGAAAGACGGGACTATGCAGGACTTTATCGAAGGTCCTTACGATCAAATCCTGAGCACCAAGAACCTGCCTATCCTGGCAAGCATTGTCGGTCTTGCCTATGAGGGTGGTACGCCCTTCCAGGCAGAAGTCTACTTTATCAACCTTGCCCGGTTGATCCAGGTGCGCTTTGCCGTCCCCTTCTTTGATGTTTATGATCCTCGTTTCTCTGATTTCAGTGTCCCTGTTGCAGTTCGTGGTACCATTAGTTTCGGCATCAAGGATTACAGAGAGTTTGTAAAATTACATAGGCTGTTTAGCTTCAACCTAGATGATTTCCAAAAACAAATTCGGGATGCTGCCAGCCGCTACATCAAGGATGCTGTTGCTAACGCACCTGCAGCTAATAACATCCCGGTTATCCAAATTGAAAGCAAGACGGCACAGATCAACGATGCTATCGAATATGATCTCTCCGAGAGAATGAGCGATACTTTTGGTGTGGTAGTTTCCGGTGTGGATATCGGCGCGATTGAGATCGATAAGTCTAGTGAGGGCTACCGCCAGCTGATGTCCGTTACCAAGGATATTGCCGCAGCCACTGCTCAGGCAGAAGCGCAGGCAAAAATCAAAGACATCCACGACAAGCAGCGTATCGAGGCTGAAAACTACGAAGAATCCCTGCGTATTCAGCGCGAGGAAGGC
>JAZQWI010000003.1:0-29399 GCA_045632245.1 Faecousia sp.
AACCGGAGTCCAAAAGCCCCCTTCTTTTTTGATGTAAGTGGGATTGCAGATAAAAAGACCCGGCAGCTTCACCTGCCGGTTCTTTTTACATGATTAGAAGAAACTGCCGCTGAGAAGCTCGGTAAAGTCGATGTCTTTCAAAGCCTCAAGGGCCTCAGCGATCTTTTCGCCTTCGATTTCAACTTCGCCTGCGCCCCACAGACCGATTTCAAGAGCGAGATAAATGCTCAGGCCGGCAACAACCAGCATGATGACAGTCTGGATTGCCAGATTCTTGGTGGCGATGGTGGGATTCAAACCGGCATATTCACGGGCATCGCGCACAGCGAAGATGGCCCAAAGGATTGCAGCGATGGGAAGGACGATCAGTTGTGCTCCCATAGAAATGAAGCCCAAGATGATGCCGACCAGCAGAAGCAGGGAGGGGAAGATGGAATCATAAGCAGCGATGGTTACACTCTGCTGAATGGACAGCTCTTTCTTGGTGAGCTTGCCGGCGCAGAACAGACCCAGCGCGGACAGACCAACAAAGATAACAGCCATCAGAACACCAGCCAGCAGGAAGGCAAAGACGGGGTAGGTGACTTCCAGTTCCACAGCGCCGCCGCCGAATGCGCCGCTCAGACCGCTCATAGCCTCGTTGACGGAATCTACGATACTGCCGATGAGACCGCCAATGAGCTTCCACAGGTACAAGAAAGCGGCCAAGGCGTTAATGGCTACTAAAATTGCGGGAACCTTAATGTCGTCATTTAATGCGTTGCGAACAGCGCCGTCGGGGGTGCCCAGGTAGCCAAGGATGGCTTCCTTCAATTTAGTGAACAGGCCGGGTGCAGCAGGAGCAGTAGCGGGAGCGGCTTCGGTTGCCACAGCAGCGGAAGCGGCCTGACATGCGCAAACCTGACCTTCCTCCAAGGGAGTGCCGCAGAATTTACAGAATTTTGCCATAATTGTTTCCTCCTAAATAATTATTGAATTTCCATTTCGCCCCAAGAACCGATGTCTTCCTGCAACTCAGCATAGCTTTCGTAGCCGGAGTAAACGGAATAGTAGGGGGTGTTATACAGCTCATTACGGGTGGTGCTGTATGCCACATCATTGATTTTCACTGCAAAGTAAAGCGTCTTGGGAGTGGTGATTTCATTGTCGCTTACAGTGGAAGTGAAGATAAACCAAAGATGGTTTTCGTAGTAGCTCTTGCTGGAATCACAAAGAATGGTCTTATGCAGAACGGGATCAGTCTTAGACTGGTTGCTGTAAGTACCGAAGTAAGAATTGTGCACCAATCCAGTCCAATCGTCTTCCAGCTCATCCGTCAGCTCCTGTTTGGCCTCGGAGGTGAGATCTGCAAGGATGGGGGCCAGATCGCTCAATTCATCCACATATTCAAATGCACCTTCTACGGTAATGGTCTTGGAGGTTGTAGTGAGGATGATGCCGCCTCTTTTGAAGTTTTCTTCATTGTAGTCAATGGTGAGGGTGATTTCGTCGCCGTTGGAGAGGCGGTTGGTTACATCGGCATCAAAGTAGTAGTAAGCCATGTATTCGCCTTTATAATACAGTTCGCGCTCTTCTAAGTCGATTAAGATATCACCGATGGTGATGCTTTCCTGAGAGGGGACATAGGTGTTGATGTAGGCGTTGCCGTTGATACCATTGAGCATAATGGAATAGTATTGCAGCAGGTCAATTTCCTGAGGAGCAATCAGACCGGAAACTTCGATGGTCTTTTCCAGGGGAGCGATGGCAAAACCTTTTTCTAAGAACATCTCGTTGTCGATATAGCTCATGTCAACGAGAAGGGTGTCACCGTTGCTCAGAGAATAGCTGTCACCGTCGCTTTCCGTATACAGGTAAATATCATCGTAGTAGCCGTTTTTGCCTTCGATGATGAAGAAATCGTCACCTTCGGTGAAGGTAATGGTATAGTCGCCCTTAGTTACAGTTTCGGTTTTGTTGCAGATCATGCGGGCATTCGCATAGCCGTCGGCACCGATATACTCAACAGTAAAGTAGGAAAGGGCATCCACAAGATCAACGGACTTTAAGCCGCTGACAGTATATGTAAAGGTGGAACTTTTTAAGGGGAAGTCCAAGGCCTTAGCTGCGTCTTCGTCGCAGGTGATGATGATTTCAACCTCATCGCCGTTGCACAGGTTGTATTCGTTTTTGCCATCGGGGAACTTGTATTCGATGTCCAAGGATTCATACAGATTTTCAAAAGCCTTCTTCTGATCTTTGCCGGTAACCTTTTTGAAAGCCTTTTCAGCGGCTTCGTCATCAATATACTTGTGGTCACCGTATTCTTCGCAATCTTCAAAGCCCAGTGCGCGATAAATAATGGTCTGCTCATCCAAGTCGCAAACGAATTCGGAGAAGCCTTCGTAACCGGTTGCTTCTACCTTGGCGAAGTTCTTGATGGGAATTTGAGAGAGAAGGTTGACTAATAAAACGATGCCAACGATAATGGCTACCAAGCCACACCGCAGCCGGGGAGAATGAATTTGTTCTTGTTGTGAATTTTTGTCACAAATTCCTTCAGCTTGGTCAGAAATGCAGGGGCTGCCTTGGGAGCTGCGGGAGCAGCAGCTGCTGTCTCAGCAGTGGCAGCGGCAGGAGCCACGGCATCGGGAGCGGGTGCGTTTTCAAATTTAGCGCCGCAATACTCGCAAAAAGCGGCATTGTCTTCCACTTGTTTACCACAGTGTTCGCAAAACATAATGATTTCCTCGTTTCTCTTTTTATTATGATACGATCCTAAGATCATTCATATCATGTTCATATTCTACAACGACCGCGATGGAAAGTCAATTGTATTTCTCACAAAAACAAGAAGAAAAGGCAAAATGTTTTCCTACGGAGAAAAGCCATGGATTCTTCTACAATTATTTTTAAAAATACTTGCGAACACTATGGAAAACGTGTATAATACTTTATGAAAATAGGGGAGGAACACTCCCTGAATGAAAGATACATATGGAGGAATGAGTTATGCCTATGCAAATGGGTTTCCGTTGGTACGGAGAGGGCAATGACAAGATTAGCTTAGCTGATATTAAGCAAATCCCCGGCGTTACCAGCATTGTCTGGGCACTGCATCACAAGATGCCCGGTGAGATTTGGGAAGAAGCAGAAATTGCTGAGGTGAAGAAGCAATTAGATGAGTATGGCTTCTGCATTGATGTGGTAGAATCCGTGAATGTGCATGACGATATTAAAATTGGTTTGCCTACTCGTGATCAGTATATTGAAAATTACAAGACAACCATTCGGAATCTGAGTAAGTTTGGCGTAAAGGTTATTTGCTATAATTTCATGCCCATTTTTGACTGGACACGGAGCAATTTGTTCCATGAAGTGGGCGACGGCTCTACTGCGCTGTTTTATGAAAAGAATATGATTCAGGATGATTACAATGCGATGGCAAAGTATATTCTGGATTTCACCGAAAAGTATAATATGTCTTTCCCTGGCTGGGAGCCGGAGCGCATGGCAAAGCTGGATCAGCTGTTTAAAGACTATAAGGATGTTGACCATGAAAAGCTGTGGACCAATTTAAAATATTTCCTTGAAGCCATTATGCCCACTTGTGAGGAGTGCGACGTGAAAATGGCCATTCATATGGATGATCCCCCTTGGGATATTTTCGGTCTGCCTCGTTTGCTGATCAATGAGGAAAATATTGACCGCTTCCTGAAAATGGTGGACAATCCCTATAACTGCCTGACTTTGTGCTCCGGTTCTTTGAACGCGGATCCCAACAACAATGTGGCTGAGATTGTTCGCAAGCATTGCGACCGTATTGCGTTTGCGCACATTCGTAACGTCAAGCATTTCCCCAACGGAGATTTCTCCGAGGCCAGCCATCGCGATTGCGATGGTGACACTGGCATTTTGGAAATTCTGAAAGCATATCACGATTGCGGTTATGAAGGATACATTCGTCCTGACCACGGCCGTCATCTGTGGAATGAAGGTCCTGGCAATGTGCGTCCCGGTTATGGTTTGTATGACCGCGCCTTGGGTATCATGTATATGCTGGGCGTGTGGGATATGCTGGATAGATTAGCTGGTAAATAATTTTTGGAGGTATATGAAATGTTAAATCTGCCCTTAAATGTTGATTATTCCGGTAAGGTTGTTGTGGTCACCGGTGCAGGCGGTTTGATTTGCGGCGCAATGGCTCGCGCTTTTGCCCAAAGCGGTGCAAAGGTTGCGGCTCTCGATCTGAACGAAGATGCAGTAAAGGCATTGGCCAATGAGTTGAAGGCTGAGGGCTTTGTTTGCGAAGGCTACAAGGCAAATGTTTTGGATCCTGAGGCTCTGGAAGCTGTGCATCAGGCTGTTTTGGCTGACTTGGGTCCCTGTGATATTCTGGTAAACGGTGCAGGCGGCAACAATCCCCGGGCTACTACCGACAATGAGTATCAGCACGAGGCCAAGGAGGGCGGTAAGTCCTTCTTCGATCTGGAAGCTGCCGGTGTGGACTTTGTGTTTAAGCTGAATTTCCAGGGTACTCTGCTGCCCACGCAGGCATTTGCTAAGGACATGGTGGCAAAGAAGCACGGCTGCATTTTGAACATTTCCTCCATGAATGCCTATACCCCTTTGACCAAGATTCCTGCATACTCTGCTGCCAAGGCCGGCATTTCTAACTTTACTCAGTGGCTGGCAACACACTTTGCCGGCACCGGTATCCGTTGCAATGCCATTGCTCCCGGCTTCCTGGTATCTGCTCAGAACAAGGCGCTGCTGTTCAATGATGACGGCACACCTACTGCTCGTTCTGCTAAGATTCTCAACGGCACTCCCATGGGCCGCTTTGTGGATGCGGATGAGCTGTTGGGTGCAACCCTGTTCCTGTGTGACGATAAGTCCGCTTCCGCTATCAGCGGTGTGGTTTTGCCTGTTGATGCAGGCTTTGCTGCTTACTCCGGCGTATAAACTGCATAATAAAATCACCCTGCCAACGGCAGGGTGATTTTTGTTAATTCAAGGATAAGTGACTGCGGCTGAGCGCTTTGTGAATGGCAATGGCCAAAATGGGCGCAAAGATTATTGCAATAACAGCATTAAAGGTGGTGGCGGGCAGTTTGCTGATGACTGTAATCATTGCAGCATCGGGGGTTAAGCCATGGAGAAACAGTCCGCTGTAAAAATAGCTTTTTGCTAAGTAAGCAACGGCATATCCCAATGCACCGCAAGCGCTGGCAAGTAGGCACCGCAAATAAGTTGGCTTCGCGCGATAAACAATCAAGCCGGCGCATAGTCCATACAGACCTTTCATAATAAAGGTAATCCAGCATTCAGAAATGTAGAGGGGGTTCATGATGTCATAAATGGCAGAACCCAAGCCGGCTGCCAAACCGCCCAGCCATGGACCCAGCAGGATACCGGAAATTGCGCAGATGATGTTTCCTAAGTGGAATGAGGTTGTGCCGGCAATGTCAATGGGCAGAGTAACACGAATGGCAGAGCCTGCTACTGTCAATGCGGCAAACAACGCAGTTACCACTATTTTTTTGGTAGAAATTCTGGATTGGGTCATGGGAATACCTCCTGCGGAAAAGATTACCACTAATATACCACAAACTGGCCATAAATAAATACCCAATTTTCTTTTATAAAACAATGCCAGATAAAGAATGCGGCAGAACATTTGCGTTTCTGTTTGCTTGTTTGTATTTTTGTGTTATAATGTAACCAGTATACAGGAAAGGGGAGAAAAGCGGTGGATCAGTTTCGTTTGCGGTCGGATTATCGGCCTATGGGCGACCAGCCGGAGGCCATTGCTAAGTTGACTAAGGGCATTGAGCTGGGTCTGCGGGAGCAGGTATTGTTGGGCGTAACGGGCTCGGGCAAGACCTTTACTATGGCCAATATCATTGCCAATTTGAATCGTCCTACCCTTGTTCTCGCTCACAATAAGACCTTGGCTGCTCAGCTATGCTCGGAATTCCGGGAGTTTTTCCCAGATAACGCGGTGGAGTATTTCATTTCCTACTATGACTACTATCAGCCTGAGGCTTATATTGCCCATACGGACACCTATATTGAAAAGGACGCTTCCATTAACGAAGAAATTGACCGCCTGCGCCATAGCGCCACCTCTGCGCTGTTTGAGCGGCGGGATGTGATTGTAGTCAGCTCTGTTAGCTGCCTTTACGGATTGGGCGACCCTATTGACTATAAAAGCATGGTGATTTCCCTGCGGGTAGGGCAGGAGCGGCCGCTGGATGAGATTCTGCGCAAGCTCACGGAAATCCGCTATGAGCGCAATGATATGGATTTTTCCAGAAACAAGTTCCGTCTGCGCGGCGATACCTTAGAAATTTACCCTGCCTATTGGTCGGGGCGCGCCATTCGCGTTGAGTTTTTTGGGGACGAAATTGATCGTATTTCCGAAATCAATGCCGTTACCGGTATGGCGGAGCGGTATGTTGATCATGTGGCGATTTATCCCGCCAGCCACTATGTGGCATCCAGAGAGAAGCTTACTCGCGCTATGCTGGAAATTCAACGGGAATGTGATGAACAGGTGGCGTGGTTTCGCGCCCACGGCAAGCTTTTGGAAGCTCAGAGAATTTTTCAGCGCACGGCGTATGACTTGGAAATGCTCACGGAAATCGGATTTTGCAACGGCATTGAAAATTATTCCCGCGTGATTCAGGGACGAGAACCCGGCACACCGCCTACCACGCTGCTGGATTATTTCCCTGAGGACTTTTTGTTGTTTGTGGATGAAAGTCATGTGACGCTGCCTCAGTGCCGCGCCATGTATGCAGGCGACCGCAGTCGTAAAGACGCTTTGGTAAATTACGGCTTCCGCCTGCCTTCGGCTTATGATAATCGTCCCTTAAATTTTGAGGAGTTTGACGGCAAGCTTAATCAGGTTATATATGTATCTGCCACACCTGCGGAGTACGAGCGAGAACGCTCCGGTCAGACGGTGGAGCAGGTGATTCGTCCTACGGGTCTTCTGGACCCTGTGGTGCAGGTGCGTCCCATTGAAGGACAGATTGACGATCTTATTGAGGAAATCAATCTAAGAAGTGCAAAAAATGAGCGCGTTCTGGTGACGACTCTCACCAAGAAAATGGCCGAGGATTTAACGGCTTATTTCCAAAAAGCCGGCATTAAGGTGCGCTATATGCACTCCGACATTGGCGCCATGGAGCGAATGGAAATCATTCGGGATTTGCGAATGGCAAAGTTCGATGTGCTGGTGGGGATCAATCTGCTTCGAGAGGGCCTAGACCTGCCGGAAGTGAGCTTGGTTGCCATTTTGGACGCGGACAAGGAAGGCTTTCTGCGCAGTGAGACCAGCTTGATTCAGACCATCGGTCGTGCCGCCCGAAATGCCGATGGGTTGGTGATTATGTATGCAGATCATGTGACCGCCTCTATGCAGGTGGCCATGGACGAAACGGCCCGCCGACGGGAGATTCAGGACGCATATAATCAGGCAAATGACATCGTGCCAAAGACGGTTATAAAGTCCGTACGGGATTTGATTGAGATTTCCGGCCCTACACCGGAGCGAAAGGGAAGAGCCGGCGTGAAGATGACCAAGGCGGAAAAGGAACGGGAAATTGCCCGCTTGGAAAAGCAAATGAAGGAAGCGGCGAAGATGATGGAGTACGAATACGCGGCACTGCTGCGTGACCAAATTATTGAACTGCGAGGCAATGGAATATAAAAAAATAACGGAACGCTAAGCGTTCCGGTATTTTCATAATACGGGAGGATTAGTTATTTTCAGCGTGGCGAGCAGCCAGTTCTTCGGTCATCTTCGCCAAGGTCTTCTTGTCGATGTTGTAAATGACGAAAACTCCAATAAATTGGCAAACAGCACTGAAAGTGTACAGACCGGCAACCAGCCAGCACAGCTTGCTGGCAGTCTCAGCGGTCTGACCAATGGTGCCCAGAGAGGAAACATAGCTAATCAGGGGAGTGCCCATGATGGCGATGACGGCAGCGGGGCCAACACCCTGAGCCAGCTTGCGGAAGAAAGAGTGCAGCGCGTAAACAACGCTCTCTTCTCTCTTGCCGAACTTCCATTCCTGATAATCGATGGCATCACCCATCATTGCCCAGGAAACGCAGTTGTAGAAGCCCATGCCCAAGCCAAAGAATACCAGACCAATCATGTAAACAATGAGCTGGACATTCTTGGGACACAGGGGGAAGCAGCACAGGATGGCACCGCCTACCAGACCGGCAATGGAGCCAATGGAAGCAACTTCTTTTTTGCCGTATTTCTTAACCAGCTTGGTAGCAAAGGGCATAAACAGAAACATAGGTAGGAAACCGACCATCATAACCAGACCGGACATGGAAGCCTCACCGAAATGGGTAGCAAACATGATGGTGTTGGCGGTAGTGGCGGACTGCATACCCAGGAACATACCCATAGCAGCGATGGTGCAGCCGACAGCGGGACGGTTCTTCATGAAGGTGCCGAAGGACTTAATGAGATTGACTTTTTCGCCGCCTTCGTCATTGAGCTGAGCGTATTCGTTGCCGCGGATGGTGATGTTCTTGATCATCAGCATAAAGAATACGAAGCCGATAATGCCCATAATCAGAGCAGCCCAGAATACCATTTCGCCTTGCAGGACTTCAATCTGGCTGCCGGTCAGGGGGCTGAGGACCTTATCACCGGCTTGGTAAGCTTCGTTGGTTAAGGGGTTTTTAAGGAAATTCTCAGGAGCAAATGCGCTTTCTGCGCCTTCGGGAATTTCGATCTTATTCAGGAACCAAGCGGGGTTATTGGGATCAAATGTGACTTTGTTCCAGATCAGCATGGGAAGAATGATGCCGGGCAGCATGCCGCCGATAGCGCCGCCGATGGAACGGAACACGGAAAGCTGCGCTCTTTCACCGGCATCTTCGGTAACGATGTTCAGCATAGTGCCATAAGGAACGTTCGCCATGGTGTAAGCGGCATCCCAGATGATGTAGCCAAGAACGAAGAGGATTGCCTTCACAACGGTGTTGGCCTGGGGGAAGGGCATGAAAACTGCCGCGCCGCCCACGAGAAGACCCAATGCACCAATAAAGATATAGGTCTTATATTTGCCCATCTTGTATTTTCTTCTGTCGTTATCGATGAGAGAGCCGATCAGAGGGTCGTTGATCGCATCCCATGCCTGCACGAGAAGCAGAAGAATGGAGAACAGACCGGTGTCCATAAACATATAAACGAGCCAGAAAGTCTGCACAGTACTTTTGAGACCAAAGCTCATATTGCAGCCAAGGTCACCGGCTGCATAGGCAAGCTTGTCGCGAATGCCAAACTTGCGATAACCCTTGTCGTCAAGGGTGATAGGTTTTTTCGCCATTTTACTTCCTCCTTAAAACTTTTTGTCGTATAGAACGACAATTTCACAACCATATTATAATTCATTGATGCATTGTCACACAGACCCAAAACGGCACTTTTGTGACATGGCATTGAGAAAATGCAAACATGCTTTTGTCAAAAATAACGAACAGGTTGACGAAATTTGGAAATTTGGTATAATATGGGTGAAAGTGAGGGGTTTATGGTGTATAAACTTTGCAAAACAGAGCAGTCTGCTCAGCGCCAGCGCCAGTTGGAACAGGGGTTATTGGACATGATGCACCTGGTTCGATACGAGGATATTATGGTCAGTGATCTATGTGAAAAAATGCAGATTCCCCGTAAATCCTTTTACCGCTATTTTTCGGGAAAAGAGGGTGCGCTGCATGCGCTGATTGACCACACGATGCTGGAATATGAGCCGTTCAGTCACATGCAACAAAAGGGCAAAAAAAGAAGCCTACGATTGGAATTGGAAACTTTTTTTGAGTTTTGGCTGTCGCGCAAACCGTTCTTAGATGCATTGGAGCGCAGTAATTTAAGCGGTCTGATGCTTGAAAGAGCCATTGCATATTCAATCAGCGAGGGCGTATTTCCTGTTCGATTTATTCCAGGTGAGGAAATGCACATTCGCCAGCAAGTGGTGATGTTTGCCGTTTGTGGTCTTTTATCTATGATGCTGCAATGGCACCATGGCGGCTATAAAGAGAGCGTTCAGAATATGGCACGGGTGGCAAAGCGCTTGTTAAACCAGCCACTGTTTCCTGCCGCAGAAGAAATGATGTTTTAATAAAAAAGCGCATGCCACTCGGCATGCGCTTTTTGGTGGACCTGAGGAGATTCGAACTCCCGACCCCTACAATGCGAATGTAGTGCGCTCCCAACTGCGCTACAGGCCCGTACCAACAGGGAAATTATACTGCCGCAGAGTTTGTTTGTCAAGGAAAAGTGTTTGAAGAAAACGAACATAATATGTGCGCAGGGTAATCCCCTGCGCACACGATTTTTTATGAGAGTTTTTTTCTTTCGTAATGTTCGTAACCCTTATTTACTAAATATCTTCCCAAGTATGCAAAGGCGATGCCAAGAGCTACGGAGAACAGAACATCGGTGGGGTAGTGGACATACAGATACATTCTGGAAAATGCGATGAGCGCGGCCAGAATCATGGCAGGAATTCCCAATTTCTTGTTTCCCAGCAGGATTACCGTTGCCGCTTCAAAGGAGGCTATGGTATGACCGGAGGGGAAGGAGAAATCGTGCTGCGCAGCAATCAAAAGATCGATTTGTATGCCGAAATGCTCCCATTGATAGTCGTAAGGACGCATGCGTGCTACAAGGGGTTTTAATGTGATATTACACACCAGAAGCCCCATGATCAGAGCAACACCCATTCCTAAGCCGATTTTCCGATATTTTGGAATCAGAAGCATAAGGACGGCCACGGCAATCCAGAAAATGCCGGCATCACCCAATACGGTGATCAGAGGCATAACCGTGTCTAAAAAGGCGCATTTTAAATTGGAAGCAATCCAATCCAAGATGGGCAGGTCAAAGTTTTCAGCTAAAAAGCTCAGGAAAGCATTCATGCCGCAGCTGAGACCTCCTCATAAAGCGCATATAAGGTAACAGGCTCTAAAACTGTACCGGAGGGCAGATAAACTTCACTGCTTTCACCGGGGGTGTAGACAGGTGTCATGGTCACAGCACCGGTGCTGTCAACCTCCTTAATTGCCCAGCTTTTCAGCACCTTGTCCTCGGGGGCGTCAACCGTGGGGAGAGTCAGGGTTTTGGCAGTGGAATCCACCATGCTTTCGGAAATGAGGGTTTCCCCGTCCATAAAGCGTATGAGCACCTGCTCGCTGGTGGTTTGCACATCCAGATTGGTCATTTCCGTGACAATCCAGTTGTTACCCTTCTTGGCGAAGAACAGGGTGTTCTTCATGGGATAGGGCTTAATGGTGCCGTTGGTGCGGGTGACATTGAGCGTCATGTCCACATGAATGGAGAAAAGAGTGTCAGAATAGCGGTAATAATTGCTGTATACAGGCTCGGTGAATTGAAAAGAGGAGTATGCCTGCATTAAGAAGGTTTCGCTGTGAATAATGGTGTCGAAAATTTTAGAGTCGGTGGCAAAATGCTTGGCAATATCACCGTAGCCCGCCCGTTCAATCATGTACAGACCGTAGGTATAGAGGGCGTCATATGCCATCTTCTTTTCCTCGGTGGTGGCCATTTGAGTGGCGGAAATAAGTTTGTAGATGCCGGTTTCTGCATCCTTGATCACAGGCACATCATTGCCCTGAGCATCTTTCACAGAAACCTGAGGTTCGTTAAGAAGACCCGTCACCTGCTGCTGAATCAGGCGGTAGCCGTGAAGCCCTTCCGGCAGGTATTTTTCCGCCAGGGTAGACACTGTGCGAATGGTGTAGCTGTCATCTAACGCAATGCCGTTGATATATATGGTTTGACCGGGGCGTTTTTCCACAGTGACGATATGATTGCCGGAGAAGAACAGTTCTACCTTACCAAGCTCCCATTTGGGAATGTCGGTGTTGGAGTTTCCGCCGCTGGTTAAAATAAAGGAGGCGATTTTCTCATCGCCAAGCTTGATGAGATACTTCTTGTCGCCGGAAAGACCTGCGGAAATCTCGTTGCAGATCAGTTCTTCATCGCCGACTAATTGTTCCATGTATGCGGCATAGCTGGCTTTATTGTCAAACTTGCTGTCCTGCATGCCAGCCAGCACATAAATTTTTTCCCAATCGGGGTCGGCGAAATATTGCTGATACACTTCGTCGCGCTTGTGGGTAGGCTGGGAGGATTCGAACTTGATGAGCCAGTCATTCAGCGCGGACATAGCAATGATCAGCGCGATAACAAACAGCAAAATACATCCGCCAAAAATGGAGTAGAACAAAGCGGTACCTTTGTGAACGGGAGTCTTTGTTTTTCGGGGACGACGCTGGGGCGGGGTAAAGGAACGAGGCTCCTGAACCGCTGTGTTGGCGGACGTAGTGTCCTTCTTTGTAAATTTTCCTTGATACATGGCTTAATCCTCGCTGCTGGGCCGCACCATGAAGAAGGTGGGCATACGTCTGGGCATGGATTGCAGGAGAGAATAGTTGTTAATCATGTGGATTTCGTCCTTAGTGCCCATTTTTCCGTAGGTGTCCTTGTAAAGCATAACGGTGGAGGAGCCGCCATCTAAGTTGCAGGCATTGACTGCACCGTATTCCGTCATGATGTCAATCATGTCTTTAAAGGAACCGCCCAAAGAACCGGCCTGCCGTCCGTCGATGCAGACGAAAAGTACCGTGCCGTCGGCTCGCTGACCGATGGCGGTTCTGGGGTTGGCACCGGAATTTTTGTTGTAGGCTTCTTCGTTGGTCTGGCCGTCCATAATCAGAAGCGGGCCAAAGCAGCAGCCGTCGCGGATACCCAGCTCCATAGCCTGCGCGCCGGTCATGGTCTTGGCGACCACCAGCACATTATCTTTGTTAAAACCGGCAAAAGCAGGAGTGCCTGTGATTTCCTGCGGAGGTGTACCGGTTTCCCAAAGCACTTTGCCATTGGACACGACCAAGCCAAGGGGTACGCTGCCAACCTTGGGGTCACTGGTGCCGTTGTCATAGAATGCACCGGCATTGATGCCGGCAATGGCGCCCTCTTTTACGATCTGGTTGGTGATTCTCTCGCCGGGAATGCTGTAATCAAATTTTTCGGTGGAGGCCGACAGGTAGACCTTAGACGGGTCGCGAATCAGCATGACGTAAGCATTGTAGGTGCTTCCGGAGACATATTCAATGCGAATGCCGTCGGGATGATCCTTCCATTCGGCATCTTGCAGATTGTTGCCGGGGTTAATGGTGATATTTCCGGTATTGGAAATATCACTGGGCAATTCTGCGGAAATATCTGCTTGAATTTGTGCTACCATATCTTCACCGAGGAAGAGGGCGGGGAACCATTTCATGCCGCTGGATTCCAGCAATGACATGGTGAGCATATCCCGGGCAGATTCACTGGGACCGTTAAAAATCAGGTTGCAAATTAAGCACAATCCTACTACCAGCAAACCAGCGGTGGTCAGAAGCACGATTGCGCACCGCGCAATGATGCGCAAAATGGGGTTTTGAATCCGCGGGTTCAGAAACGGCCGGCGGGAAGAAGTGTGAAACATAGTGGTTACCTCTTATTTTTGAGAAGAATTCTTTTTCTGAGTGAAGACCCAGCGCTGCTGGATCAAAAAGCTGACAAAGAAGAGCAAAGTCATGACAATGGCATAAACCAAACCGTGAAGCAGAGTTTGCCCTTCGTCGATATGCAAAATGGTGACTGTGATGTAAGTGAGCAAAAGTTGCGTAACAGCTAAAGGGACAGCCAGCGTAAAGTAGCGCAGCATAGCTTTGAATGTGGAACCTCTTGATTTGAACACTACGCGCTGATTCACATAGAAATTTAAAAGTGAGGAAACAAACCGCGCAACAAAAACCGGTATAGCGGTAAGCAAGAAGCCTGATAACACATCGTTTAAGCAAGCTGTGAGGCCGATATATAAGCCTTCATCTACCATAGCACTGATTAATGAGCTAAGGGTATATTTGAAAAAGTGCGCCAGAATCAGCTTGTAGATGCGCCAAGAATCCTGCACCACGCGGAAATGGGAGCTTTTGTTCTCTTCAATGTATACGGTGCGGATCTTAACTTCTTCATATGGGATGCTGCTGGTCTTCATGGACAGCAGCATATTGGTTTCATATTCGAATCGGTCGCCGGCAATACGGCACATCAGGGGAAGATACTCTCTGGGGATGGCGCGCAGACCGGTTTGTGTGTCAGAAAGGATCATGCCCACAAAGAACTTAAACACCATGGAAGTTAAGCGGTTGCCTATGCGGCTGCGTGTTGGAACATGTGGCAGTGAGAAATCCCTAACGCCCAAAATGATGCGATTGCTTTCCAACATTCTAAGGGCGCAGGTATGGGTATCCTCCGGGTGGTGCTGGTTATCTCCGTCTACGGTAATAATACCGGCGCAGTCAGGACGGTTTTCTAAAATCCAAGAAAAGGCGGTTTTTAAGGCTGCTCCTTTTCCAAGATTTTCTTCATGGTGGAGAAGCTGTACTTCGGGATGACTGGCGGCTTTTTCAAAGTAGGAAAGATGCTCAGGACTACTGCCGTCGTTGATCAGCACAATGTGAGAAAATCCATGCGCCAACAGCCCGTCAATTACACATAGGAGCTTGTCATCGGGGTTTAAAGAGGGCAAAATGACGGAAACGTTGTCTAGTTTTTCCATAGCATCTCCTTTCCTTGACTGTGCGCAGTCAAATGATATAACAATAGTTACCCAAGGTACTGACTCAGTATAACATAAAAAAAGCACAAAGGGAAGTGGTTTCGCGCTTTTTTTCTCGAATTTGGGAGGGAAATATCGGTGCAAATAGCAGAAAAAACCGGCAGCGGTTTACGGCTGCCGGTTAGAAGATTCGCTGACCATAAATTCGGCTTTGAGACCTGTGTCGGTTTTTTGCAGAATCAATAGGATGCGTTCGGTTTTATCTGTTCGACCATTCATGGTTTTTTCGTTATACTGATAGGTTAGGTCACAAAGATAGCGACCGTTGTCCATGGCAACATATTGGGAAATTACCACGGATGTCAGTTGAGCGCGGGTGTCACTGCGCCAGGAAAGGCCGTCAAATGCCATGAGCGCCCGCTTTTGAATATCACAGTTGGGAATCAAATGGGAAAGCAGCGCTTGATAATTGCCCTCTAAGTCGTTATTTTTTAGAGAGCCGAAGTTCACCCAGCTGAGGATAAAGGCATCCGAAAAGGAGTTTATTGCTGATTTTTCTTCCTCGGTACAGCCGGGCAGGAGTTGGTTGAAGTCGGTGCTGCTGTCTATGGCAATGGTTTCGCCCTGCGCATTTTTAACAGTTAGGGGGACATCGCCAAGGAACGGGCCAACGGTGTAAGTGACCAAATAGGGAAAGGTGTAGGAGTTATACAAGTCCTTCACAAGGGGATAAGGAATTTTCGAAGCGGTGATACAAGATGCGGGTACTGCGCTGTCAAGCACATAAAGGGAATATTCCTCGGGAATGGTGATGCTGACCGGCTCTGAAAGCAGGTAGGAAAGATCAAAGCTTTCTGCGCATTTTTGCCATGGGGTAAAGCCGTAATTCGACTCTCCTTGCTGAGAAAAGGTGACAGAACCGATGATCTGGCTGCCGCAGCGAATATGATAGAGTTGACTACCTTCGTTGGAAGCAGATGTGTTTTTCACACAGGTAAATTTATCCTGTAAGGCATGGATGATGGCTTGCTTGCAGGCATCCTCATTTTGCAGGGTGTGGTCAACCGAGTCGATAAGCTGTGTGGACTGCTCTGCGATGTACGCAGGTGTTAGACTTTGCAAATACCGGTCTATGGCAATGGCGGGACGGGTTTGCTCGTAAGCATCTATGTAACCCCAGAAAAAGGTTAAGCCCACAGCGCAAAGCAAAAGAAAGACCGCAGCATAAATTCCCAAAGCCAAGGGAAAACGAAAAGAGCGTTTACTGTTCATCTGCGTCAGCTCCTTTCTTTAATACCAAAAAGGTGGTGGGAACAGGGCGGACGCCAATGACGGAGGCGCAGTTGTTTACATACTCTCCGTCATACCACATCATAGAGGAGGAACCACCGTCTAAATTACAGGCGTTGACCGCACCGTAAGACAGGAAAATTTCAGCCATATCGCCATAGGTTGCGCCTAAGCTGCTGATTTGCCGTCCGTCGATGACCAGCATTAAAATGGCGCCGTCGGAGCGTTGACCGATGCCGGTTCTAGGGTTGACACCACTGTTTACCGCAACATTCTTTCCATTGCTGACCAGCACAGGGCCAAAACCTACGCCATATAGAATTTCTTTTTCTTTGGCTTCATCGGCAGTAAAACGACCCACATGGAGAATGTTGTTTTTGTCAATGCCCACAAAGCCGTCGCGGTTGCCGTATTCAGGATAATAGATTTCTCCGTCATAAATGACCATGGTATCGGGAATACTGCCGTTGCCCTTGCCGTCGGGGTCGTAAAAACCACCGGCATTGATACCGGCCACGGCATCAAATTCTTTTGCCATATCGGCAACGGTATATCCGCGATTGCCAAAGGAGGATACTTTGCTGCCCATAATCACACGGCTGGGGTCGAGAATGACCATCATATAACCGTTAAAGCCTTCCCCGCGGACGGACTGCAAAATGATTCCGTCGCCATCGTCATCAGTAAGACCCCATTTGTCTGCCTGCGGACTGTGTTGGGTGCCGGGCTTGGGAATTTCGATCAAAGAGGTGTCAGTATCGTCGATGTCCACCGTACCGCCCCCTAGTTCAATGGCGGCAATTTCTTCTTCTGTGAAAAATAAATTTGCCAAAAAGCCCACAGCGCTGGTTTCCCGAACGGACATGACAAATAAATCCCGTGCGGTAGGGGATGGACCTTTTGCCAGCACAAACATCACACCGTACAAGGCGATGCACAGCAAAAGCGTAGTCTCCAAAATGACGCATAGGGTTTTGACTGCGATGCGCGCAATCCGCTTAGGCATAGACGGCTTTTGAATGGTATTTTCAGATGCCGCTTCCGGCGGGTTTGGCGTAAGAAGTGCGTTGATTTCTTCTAATTCTGTGTCAAAAGTTTCCATGTAAAATCTCCTGAAAGTCGATGCTTCCAGTATAGCAAAGGATTGCCGAAAAGTAAAGAAAAAGGATGTGCCTTGGCACACCCTTACAAATATTGTCGAATTTGCAGCGCCAAATCTTCTTCCAAATGGATCAGCCGCTTGGCAATATCCTTGGAAATCTCGTCTGCCGCCGTGTATTCGTTCAGGTAGCGGTTTAAGGATTTGACACCCATATTGCACCCGTCGGTCATTAAATCCGCGATGGTGGCATCGGATTCGTTCATATCCAGCTTGACCTTGGTTTTAATCCACGACATGCCCTTGGCAATGGGGTTAGGGGATTTTCCCTCATCTTTGTATTCGCCTAAAAGCTTTTGAATCTCTTGTTGGAGCTGTTCATGCTCTTCTTTGCATTTGGAGAGGTATTGGTGCAGCTTGTCGCTTTCTACATGTTCCACCACATCGTCAATGGAAGCAATCCCCATTTTGACACCGGCATCACATTCCCGCAATAGTTTTATGGTATCTGATTCAATCATACAGCTTATCTCCTTTGGTTGATAGGCTTAGTATATCCAAAGGTGAGCGTTTTAGGCATAAAAAAGCGCCCTTTCGGGCAAAAAAGAAATGACCCTTGACTGCTTTGCTTGGTTTCCGGTTGCAGTCAAGGGTCATTTCTGTTCATTCTTATTATCTAACATCATTGGTTAACCTCGCTTTCTGCGGATTCGACGCCACTTCCTGCTTGTTCGAAATTCGTTCCTCGTCACTTCGTTATTCTGTTCTCGTATGCTCGAGTGGGCTTATGTGCGGAACATTTCCCTTTCAGGAAGTCGTCGTGTTTGACCCATTTGTGAGTCTTTCGGGAGCTTTCTTTTGCTCTCCCCTTACGACTATAAATTATCATATTTTTTAGGGAAATACAATTCGCAAGCTGTATAAAAATTATGCAATTTCTTCGTATAAAACAGAGAAGTTTTCCTGCGCTGCGAAAGAATTATTGACGACAGAAAGTTGGCTGTGTTATAATTAATTTGTTAGTTTGCTGCCCCGTTTATATGGGCAGCTATTTTTTCGGAGGGATTGAATTGAATCATATTTTGATTGGCAATGCCATTTTTTTAATTGGCTCGCTAATGATGGTTGCAATCGGTATCATTCGCGGCAAAAACCGGATTCTTGTGGTGCAATGCGTGCAGTTTACTTTTATGGGCATTGCGCAGTTTATTTTGGGCGGTATTACAGGAAGTATTACCAATGCCGTGAGTATTTTGCGAAATGTGATTTGCGTGTGGGTGAAGTTCACATTGCCGTATAAGCTTTTGTTTATGGGAATTCAGGTGATCATGACGATTTTAGTGTGGCCTACTACGGTGATTCAGTGGCTGCCCACAGTTGCGGCTTGCTTATACACTTGGTTTTTAGACACGAAAAGTGAAAAGGTGCTAAAAACTGTGATGATTGTCTGCCAGCTGTTTTGGGTGGTCTTTGATTTCTCTATCCAAAATTATGTGGGTGTGGCGTTTGATTTGTTTACTGTGGTGTCTACCGTTGCAGGTATTTTGATGCTAAAAAAAGCAAGAGCGAAATAAAAGAGAGAGTCTATTGACTCTCTCTTTTATTTTATAACGGTAGAACTTCGCAGACGGTAAGCGTGTCGTTTTCCACGGTAAACCGCAGGTCAAAGCCTGCAAACGAAAGTCCGTAAATTCGTCCTGCATCTTTCTGATAAGACGGGCGCGGGTCGTGGGACAGCACCAAGATTGCGGCTTCTCGCTTGTCCTTGGGCAGGAGCGATAAAAGTGCAGGGGGGAAGTTGACATTCAAAAGAAAATCGCCTGCGGTGTCTGTAAATCCGCCCACAGCATCGGCGTGAATGTCGCTGTACGGCACATAGGGCTTAATGTCGAAGATCGGTGTTCCATCCATCAAATCAGCGCCGCCCACATGCAGCACCGTGCCAAATTCTTTGGTTTGTTCTATGCCAAGAAGCTTTACGCTGGAAAGTCCGATGGCGTTAGGACGGAATGGGGAACGGGTGGCAAAAACACCCATTCTGGTGTTTCCGCCTAAGCGGGGAGGACGCACCGTAGGCGACCAATCCTCTCGAACAGCCTCGGAAAACTGCCAAATCAGCCAAAGGTGAGAAAAACCTTCGATGCCTCGCAGCGCTTCGGCATTGCGAAATTCTGGCTCAAAAATGATGGTGGAGCGCAGCTGCTGCACCAATCCGCTTTGGCGAGGAATTCCAAATTTGGTGGGGAAATCGCTTTTCATTCGGGCGATTATTTTCGTAGATACAGTTTCCATGCTATGCCCTCGCTTTCCGCAGGCAGAAGCTGACGGCAAAGAGCAATGCCAGAATCAGAGAAATAGCTGCGCCGGCAGACGAGCCGATGTAGTAAGAAATAGTCAAACCGCCAATGCCGGACATTAGAGCAAACAGTACAGAAATCGTAAGATACTGCTTCATGTTCTTTGCCACATTTCGGGCGGCTGCCGCAGGCAGTACCAACAAGGAATTGAGGATTAAAAGACCAACGCTGGAAATACACAAGGTGACTACCACAGCGATCACAACGGTGAAAAGCGCGCGGGAAAACTTAGTGGGAATCCCTCGGGAGGATGCAAGCTGGGGATGAATGGCGGTTAAGGTCAGCCGGTTAGAAAACAGCACCCAGAAAATAGCAACTGCCACCAAAACAATGGCAAGAATACCGATTTGCTCAGGTGTTACGGATAAAATGTCGCCAATCAGATAAGTGTTATATTTGGTAAAACTGCCGCCGCCTATGGTGGCGATAAAGATGCCCAAGGCTACCGCTGCGCTGGAAAACACACTGATAATGGTGTCTGCGGCTTGATGACTGCGGCTGCGCACAAAGGAAAATAGAAGGGCAAAGGCAACACTGAAAGCCACTGCCGCCCAAGTGGGCTGTCCAAGACCGCAAATGCAGCCGATGGCGATGCCGGTAAAGGCAGAGTGTCCCAGCGCGTCAGAGAAGAAGCTCATTTTTCCTGTTACCACCATGGTGGAGAGCAGGCCAAACAGGGGGGTCATAATGAGAATCGCCAAAAAGGCATGCTGCATGAATTTCCATTGCAGGATTTCCAAAGGAAGCAAATCACAAATTGCGTACCATAGCTGCATGTCAGTTGCCCTCCTTCATGCCAAATGCTTTTTGAAAGAGTTCGGAGTGCAGAATGTTGTCCGGTTTGTCCATAATGACGCTGTGCTTGTCCATCAACGCCACTTGGTTTGCATAACGAGGGAGCATGGAAAAATCATGGGTGGTCATGAGGATAGAGAGGTCGTAAACCTGACGCAGCTCGTCTAACATGTTCATGATTTCCGTCTGACCCTCCACATCCACACCGGAAAGAGGCTCATCTAAAATTAACAGATTGGGAATGGGCTCTAATGCCAGCGCCAGCAAGACCCTTTGCAGCTCGCCGCCGGACAGAGTGCCGACCCGCTTGTCGATTAAATTCGTGGCATGGACGCGGTCAAGACAATCTAAAATTTTCTGCCGCATAGCTTTGGCGGGGGTTAAAAAGACGGGGTGGCGGCTCATGCAGCACACAAACAGGTCTGCCACACTCACAGGGTCACCGGGGGCAAAGGCAGGACTTTGAGGGACATAGCCGATTTTGGGACGCTTTCCTCTTTGACCGGGGGAAGAAAAGGAGATAATGCCGGTATGTTCCTGTTGTCCTAAAATAGATTTCATCAGTGTGCTTTTTCCGGCACCGTTGGGACCGATGAGGGCAATCAATTCGCCGCAGTGAATGTGCAAATTCACATTTTTTAAAACCGATTCATTTCCAATTTCTACGGATAAATTTTGGATTCTCAGGCAGCAGGAATCGCCGCAGGAGTTTCCGTGAATGATAGGGCTCATCCCAATGCCTCCTTTATGGTGTCAATATTGTGGCGCATAGCGTCAAAATAGCTGTTTCCGGCCATGGCCATGTCAAGGGAATATATCTTTGCGCCGGTTTCGGCGGATATGATTTGGGCGGCGGACACACTGCCGTTTTTCTCTGTGAAAATGGCGGGCAGATTATGCTGCCGCACCAGAGCAATCAGCTCTTTTAGCTCTGCGGCAGAGGCTTCACTTCCGGATTCCTCTTCCACAGCTTTCAAAATTTCTAAGTGAAAGCTTTTGGCAAAATAGGAAAAACCGTCGTGGAAAGAAATCAACTGCCGGCAGGAAAGATCGGAAAGCTGCGCGTTGCCGTAGTCTTGCAATGCGTCTAAATCAGAGATAAGCGTTTGTAAATTGGCTTCAAATAAGTTGCTGTGGTCAGGAAAGGCTTCCTGCAAACCGCGGCAAATATTGATTGTCATTTCTTTTGCATAGGCAGGTGAAAGCCAAAAGTGAGGGTCTGTTTCGTGATGATGGCCGTCGTGATGGCTGTCCTCGCAATGATTGAGGGCAAGACCTTTGGAGCTGTTTGAAACGACTTTTTCGGAAAGCAAATCCTCCATAAAGTCTTCCAAGCCGCCGCCGGAAATGACCACCAGCTGAGCATTTTCTACTGCTTTTACTTGTGTGACGCTTAGGGAATAATCGTGCAGGCAGGAAACCTGCTCCCCAATGAGCCGCGTCACGGTAATGGGAGTGTCCGCGCAAAGACGCGCAGTAAATTCATAAACGGGCAGGGTGGTGGCGGCAACCATGGCAGCAGGAGAGCTGGAATTGCAGGCAGTGCAGGCAAAAAGCATCGCCAGCGCAATGATCAGTATAGCAAGCCGCTTCATTGATATCCCCCCGTTTTTTAGAATTTCTATGGCAATTATATCATACTTTGTCAAGAAAAAGGAGACTGCAAACGCAGTCTCCGTGTTTGTATTAGTGGTTTTGCAGCCACTCGTCAGCTTTGGCTTTTCCCATACGGACAATATCCTCTTTTGGGTAGGGGGATGTTTCTCCGCCGCGTACATGTAAAAAGTAAAAGCCGTCGGGAGTTTGGTACAGCGTTTCCTCGTAACCGGAGGAGTCGCCGAAATAGCTGTATGTATATTTCTTGATAGGGGTTGCGGTTTCCGTGTCGTATTGCTTTTTGCAAATGATTTTGTTCATAAAGAATGCTCCTTTGTGAAATTTACGAGTAGATTATAAAAACCGGAGATACGGAAATCAAGGGAAATAAGTGGAAATATAGGGGACGACTTGTAAGAATTTGGAAAGCGTGGTACAATATTTCCAAAAGGAGGGATTTTATGAAGGATATTCCTATGTTTACATCGGAATATGGCGTTGCCAGCTTGTTCTTGCGGGAAATCCCTTATCGTCAAAGGGCGCATATAAAAATTCAATCTGCTTCTGACCCGGAAAAGCTGATTGAGGAATGTGTGGATTTTTGCCGCGCCTGCGGCGCTGAGTGGATGGATGCAGCAGGGCATCCTTATTTGGTAAAATATCCTTTGCTTGCCACCTTGATAAAAATGCAGTGTCCTAGATCGGCCATCCCTCCCAGCGGAGCATGCTTGTTTCCCGTTACAGAGCAGACAGTGCAGCAATGGCTGGATCTTTATAATGAACGCATGGCAAATGTACCGAACTCTGCTTATATGGACAAAGAGGACGGAAAAGAGCTGTTAAAATCCGGTGATGGTTATTTTGTGCATCGGGACGGCGAACTTTTGGGTATCGGAAAGGCTGCGGGGAATTTTGTTCACGCGGTGGCGGCTGTGAAAGCGGGCGTGGGAGAAACGGTGATGCGGGCGCTGTGTGAGGTACTGACGGAAGATATGGTGTATTTGACAGTGGCGCAGCAAAATATCCCCGCAGTGCACCTGTATGAGAAAATGGGATTTATCCCTGTGCAGGAGCTTTCCCGTTGGTATCAAATATTTGGATGCTGACAAGAAAAAATACTTGACAAGCTCAATTGCATGGTGTATGATACCTGAGGTGTAAAGCAAAACTCATTTACAGGAGGTGCTTCCGTGGAGCCGGTAAGAATGGTGCTGCTGTTTGATTATTATGGCGAAATGCTCACCGAGCGTCAACGGATGTGCTTAGATCTGCGCTATAATCAAGATCTGTCCTTGGCAGAAATTGCCCAAGAGCTTGGGGTCAGCCGCCAAGGTGTTCACGATAATATTGTAAGAGCCGAAGCGCACTTAGAAAAGATGGAAGAAAAGACCGGCTGTGTTCGTCGTTACCTGCAAAGTAGGCAGGCGAGGGATACGATCTTGTCCGTGGTTGGTGATTTAACCCACCATTCCGACTGCGCTGTTCGGGAGGCGGCAGAGGTGATTGCCCGTGCCGCGCAATCGATTGAGGAGTAAGCAATGGCATTTGAAGGCTTAACTGAAAAAATTTCCGCTACCTTCAAAAAGCTTCGGGGCAAAGGCCGACTGAAAGAGGCCGATGTGAAAGAAGCAATGCGGGAAATCCGCATGGCTTTATTGGAGGCGGATGTCAGCTATAAGGTTTGCAAGGACTTTACCAAGTCTGTGACGGATCGCTGCATCGGCGCAGATGTGCTGGAATCTCTGACACCTGCCCAGATGATTGTAAAAATTGTCGATGAAGAGCTGTGCAAGCTCATGGGCAGTGAAACAAAGCATATTACCATTAACCCCAACGGACCTACGGTTGTCATGCTGGTTGGTCTGCAAGGCGCGGGTAAAACCACTAACGGCTCTAAGCTCGCCGGTTTGATGAAGCGACAGGGGAAGAATCCTATGCTGGTAGCCTGTGATATTTACCGCCCCGCTGCCATTACGCAGTTAAGGGTTTGCGGTGAAAAGCTGGGCATTTTCGTGTTCGATAAGGGCACGCAAGACCCGGTGGTCACGGCTAAGGAAGCGGTTACCTATGCCAAGCAGCATGGGCATGATATGGTGTTTCTCGATACTGCCGGCCGCCTTCATGTAGATGAAACTCTCATGGACGAGTTAAAGCGTATGAAAGAAGCAGTCAAGCCCGATGAAATTATGCTGGTAGTGGACGCGATGACAGGTCAGGATGCCGTCAACGCAGCCCAAAGCTTCCATGAATGGCTGGATATTGACTCTGTTATGCTGTCTAAGCTGGATGGCGATGCCAGAGGCGGTGCGGCACTTTCCGTCTGCGCAGTGACCGGTAAGCCGATTAAATTTGCGGGCATGGGCGAAAAGCTGGAAGACATTGAGGCCTTCCATCCGGATCGCATGGCATCGAGAATTTTGGGCATGGGCGATGTGCTTAGCTTGATTGAAAAGGCAGAGCAGGCCTACGATGCCAAAAAGGCTGCGGAAATGGAAGAAAAGCTGCGCAGCAACAAATTCACCTTGCAGGACTTTTACGACCAGATGGTGCAAATGAAGTCCATGGGCTCTATGCAGGACATTTTAGCGCAGATGCCCGGCGCAGGCAGCTTGAAGAATGTGAATGTGGATGAAAAGGCTATGGCAAGAACAGAGGCCATCATCCTTTCTATGACCCCTAAGGAACGGGAGAACCCCAACATCATTGCCGCGTCCCGCAAAAAGCGGATTGCCGCCGGTGCGGGTGTTCGGGTGGAGGATGTGAATAAGCTCTTAAAATCCTTTGAGCAGATGCGCAGCCTGATTAAGCAATTCTCCGGTCCCGGCATGGGCAAAAAAATGAAGCGGTTCAAGGGCTTGGGCGGCTTCGGCGGGGGATTCCCCGGTTTCTAAAAAGTTCGCTGAAAGCAAAATGGCTTTTACGATATAAAAATACGAAAGATTACTTTTGGAGGTGAAACTCATGGTTAAAATCAGACTGAGAAGAATGGGTGCAAAGAAGGCTCCTTACTACCGTATCGTTGTCGCTGACGCACGCTCTCCCCGTGATGGCCGCTGCATCGAAGAGATTGGCACTTACAATCCTTTGCTGGCAACCGACAACATCACTGTGGACGCTGAAAAGGTTCAGACTTGGATTAAGAACGGCGCTCAGCCCACTGACACTGTTCGTGGTCTGCTGAAGAAGGCTGGCGTCCTGTAAGAATCCTGAAGGAGTTAGCACAATGAAAGAGCTTTTGCTGTATATGGCAAAGAATCTGGTGGACAATCCCGATGCTGTCACCGTTGAGGAAATCGACGGCGAAGAGGGAAAGATTCTGGAGCTGCGTGTTGCCGAGGGCGACATGGGCAAGGTAATCGGCCGCCAGGGTCGGATCGCCAAGGAGATCCGTACCATCGTCAAGACAGTTGCCCTTCGCACAGGCGAAAAGGTTTCTGTTGAAATCGTGGATTAACGGGTATGCGTGGCGTTATACGTCACGCATTTTCCGTTTTTCAAGGAGGAACTTATGAAGCTTGCGTTTATCGAAGCAGGAGAAATTGTGACCACCCACGGTGTGCGCGGGGAAATGAAGGTGCTGACCTTTTTGGACGGGCCGGAAATGCTTTGTGAATTTGAACGTTGCCGCATTAGCGGAAAAGAATATAAAATAGAGTCCTGCCGTGTGCAGAAAACCTGCAATTTGTTAAAGGTGCATGGGATTGATACCATGGAAGATGCACAGGCAATGCGTGGCAAAATCGTGGAGCTTTATCGTGAAGATATTGACGATGAGGTGATTTTTGCCGCTGAATTGATTGGTGTGCAGGTGTATGCCAATGGCGCATGTATCGGTGAAATCACAGATGTTCTGGATTACCCTGGCAATCAGGTTTATGTGGTGGGCAAGGAAGAATATATGATACCTGCCGTGAAAGAATTTGTGCTGGGCATAGATTTGCAGGCAAATCAGATGCAGGTAAAGCTGATTGAGGGGATGAAGCTCGATGAGAATTGATATTATGACTCTCTTTCCCGAAACAGTTGGAGATGTGCTGTCGGAAAGTATTTTAGGACGGGCGCAGGAACGGGGATTTATCCGCATTGAAACCCACCAAATTCGGGATTATACCGCTAATAAGCAAAACCAGGTGGACGATTATCCTTACGGTGGCGGCCGCGGCGCAGTGATGACCGCAGATCCGCTGTACCGCTGCTGGGAGGCAATTTGCGATCAGGCGGAGGGGCCGGTGCATACCATTTATCTTTCCCCCTGCGGGCATACTTTTAAGCAGGCGGATGCCATTCGCCTAAGCCAAATGGAGAATCTGGTGCTGGTATGCGGGCATTATGAGGGAATTGACCAGCGGTTTATCGATGAGTGTGTGGATGAAGAAATTTCCTTGGGAGATTTTGTTCTCACCGGCGGCGAGATTGCCGCCATGGCGGTGGCAGATGCGGTGTGCCGCATGGTACCCGGAGTGTTGGCAGACCCTGAGTGCTTTGAGGACGAAAGTCATTTTAACGGACTTTTGGAATATCCTCAATACAGCCGACCTGCGGTGTGGCATGGCAGGGAAGTGCCGGAAATTTTGCTTTCCGGCAACCATGAAAAGGTGCGCCAATGGCGCAGAAAGCAATCCCTGCGCCGTACTCGCGAGCGTCGACCGGATATGTATGAGAAGGTGGATCTTTCCTCCAAACAGGACAAAAAGCTCCTAAAAGAAATGGAGCAAGAAGAATAAATGGCTTTTTATGCCCCCTGCAATGCAGGGGGCAAAATTATTGGTTGATACTTGCAAATATGGTAATTTTCTGCTAATATATACATAAGTTGACATTTTTAAAATGTCAGATACAAAATTAAGATAGAAAGGGGCTTTTGATATGCCTTACTGTCAAAATTGCGGCGCAGAGGTTGCCGGAAATTTTTGCCCGAATTGCGGTACACAAGCAGGTGCGCCTGCTGCCACCATTCCTCAGCTGATTATTCATGAAAATGTGGAGGTCAAACCCAGGTACGGTGTTGGTGCGATTATTCTCGCAGGTTGGCTGGGTCTGGCTATGCTCATTGCAACGCTGGCATTTTTTATTTACGGCGTTTTAATTGTGGAAGGTAGTTTTGGCGATAAGATTGGCATGGTGATTGCTACCGCTTTTTGCGCGGTGTTTACCTATCTGTGTTATCTGCCCGGTATTAAATCCATTCGCAGAACAGCTCCCGAAGGCGAGTTTATGGACACCTTAAAGAGCTTTTTCGTAAAGTCTCTGCTTTTCTTTTTTGCATGGGGTGTTACCTTGGCAGGCTGTGTTTACATTTTCGGTATTTTCTTTAAGGTATGGCGTTTCGGCCTGTGGGCATCCCGGCCCAACGATGACCAGTATACTGCTTTTGTAAACGGCAAGAAAATTTCCGTCACAAGGTATTACGATGATTTGCCTGATTACGGCGCAAGGGGCGATTGGGTTTACCGCGATGAAAACGGTGAATTTTACCGTCCTCCTGTAAAATAATTTAAACAACAAATTGAGCAGGCTGTGTTCACACATGGCCTGCTTGTTTTTACAAAGGAGTGGTTGTATATATAGATTGACTTTTCGACAAAAAATGATAGAATGGTGAAGACCAAAGAAAGAGAGGGGAGCTTGTATTTTATATACAGGCAATCAAGGAAATGAGAGAGTTTTTGGGTTTTTCCGGAGCGGACGGATTTTCCTACTGGCGGGCGGCCGAGGGTGCATATTCTTGGCAGCACTTATCTTTTGTCACCAGCTTGCTGGTGGCTATGGTGATTCTGGCTGTATATTTTGGCCGCAAATTTTCAGATAAGAGCGATGTGCAGAAAAATGTTGTATTGATTTGGGCGGCGATTCTCATCGATGCTTTTGAGATTTTCAAAATTGTTGTTTTGTGCATGAAGAACCCCGACGATCCTGACCATTGGCAAATGTTGCTGCCGCTGTTTTTATGCAGTATCCAACTGATTGCTATTCCCATGGCGGCATTTATTAAGGGGCGCTTAAAGGAAGCATGCTTGGATTTCGTTATGATTTTCGGCATTTTAGGTGCTATTGTGGGTACATATGGCGCGGCGCAAAATTACAGCGCGTATCCTGTTTTTTCTATTGAAAATGTATCTTCCGGTGTTACCCATACTATTTCCGGCTTTGCTTCTTTGTATATCATGATAAGCGGCATGCACAGTATGAAAAAGGAGAATATTGTTGTTACGGGCTTGATTCTTGCTTTCTTCTGCGCAGCGGCATATATTGTCAATATCCTTGTTGACTATAATTATATGTTCTTGATGAATCATGACGGCACACCTTACCAGATTCTTTATGCGTTGGTGGGCGGCCATCCTGTGTGGTATCCGCTGAGCGTGGTGGGGCTGTTTGTGGTGTATATTGTTGCGTTTTACGGTGTTTACTATGCAGTTACCAAAAAGTGCGCAAGGACGCAAGCTGAGGCAATTGCCGAATTATAAACGATAAAGCAGCGACGGGTTGCGCATAAGCGCAACCCGTCGATTGTTTTGCAGTGAAATTTAATTATTGAAGAAGCCGATGTTTAAACCGATGCAATAGAAATATTTGCCGTCTTCTTCGGAGGAGGAGATCGTCATAGATAAGTTGAATTCCTTGCCATTTGCTGTAAAGCGATCGGAAGTGAAAATTTCAACAGGGGAGCTTCCGCTGCCGTCAACAGCGCTTGTAAGCATATCTTCGGTGAGTGTGTTTAAGCCTCTCTTAAAGGAGCCGTCAAATCCTACATAGGGGTCGCCGGTGCCATTTAAAAGGGCGGTGAACTTTGCCACATCCGAAGTAGCAAGGGTAATCATATCCTCTTTGTTTTCCATAGGAAGACGCAGAGAAAAATAGGTGTTTTTGAGCTGAACGGCCCAATCGTCACCTACGAGGTCGGAAAAAAAGCATACCGTACCCCAGCCCAGACCGCAGATTTCATCGACGGTAACGCCATAGCCGAATATGTCCATATCTTTTAGGCAGGAGGCTTCATAGTCCACGGAGTAAATGGCTGTGGGGGGGTCTCCGTATGCCTCACCAGCGGTATATTCTGCATTGGCCAATGCCCGCTCACCCAAGTCCTGAATGGTTAAATTAGAAGCGGTAATGCGGGACAGGTCATAATACTCAGAGGTAGTGCCCTCTGGGTCAGAATTGTCGTTATCGGGTGTGTTGCTGCCGGTGTCACCCGTACCGGTGTTGCCCGTTCCGTCGGGAGTTTGCGTGTTGCTTTCGTTGTTGCTTGTGGAGTCGGAGCTGCCATTGGGTTTGCCCGTGGGATTGCCATCGACGAGCGCGAACTTGTCACCTTTACCGCAAGCAGCAAGCGATAATACCATAATCATTACAAGTAAAAGTGCTAATATTTTTTTCATTGTAATCTCCTCTAATATGTATTTTAGAAAATATGCTCGTTTTACATCTGTAATAACAAAAGAAAACGAGCATACAACTTTACATTATTTCTGTCATAGGGCAAACTCCCTCATTCTCCAAAGGGTAAATTCTCTCATTCTTTCCATTCCCATCTATTCCTTTCTCTTTTCTCTGCTGCCCGTCCCTTTTCTTTCCTCGCACTTCCTTTTCTCTCCCTGGCTTTTCCATGGC
>JAZQWI010000004.1:0-34611 GCA_045632245.1 Faecousia sp.
TCCTGCCGCTATGATGGCAAGCATGGCTGTTGGCGGTGTCGTTGGACAGAATATTGCCGGCACAATGAGCAATGCGATGGCCGGTATGAACACAGCTACTCCCGGCGCAGTGCCGCCCCCTGTTCCTGTAAATGCATATCATGTGGCAATCAATGGACAGGCCGCAGGCCCCTTTGATTTGGCAACTCTGCAGCAGATGGCGATTGCCGGTCAGTTTGCCGCAGCCAGCCTGGTTTGGAAAGCCGGCATGGTTGAGTGGGCAAAGGCTGAAACGATAGAAGAACTAAGTTCTGTTTTGGCGAATGTAATGCCGCCGATTCCCCCGGTAGAATAATCAGCAAAAACGCGGTGTAAGCCAGACAACTGGGTAGGAAAATAAGTAACGCGGACATAAGGAAACCTCCACAATTTGGGTGGTCTTATCTTTGGTGGACGATATAGGACTCGATTTGCTTTTTGCCATTCGCAAAAGAAATGTTCGGCTCCGTCCAGCCGTTGCCGGCAACGCTCACCCGCGTTGCATCTAGATGGGTTCGAGTCCTATCTGTAATACCATACCGAAAAAAGACCACCCGTTTGGGTGGTCTTTTCTTTGGTGGACGATATAGGACTCGAACCTATGACCTTCCGCACGTCAAGCGGATGCTCTAGCCAGCTGAGCTAATCGTCCAAGCGCATGTTGGATTATACCCCCTTACAGTCCATTTGTCAAGCACTTTTTATAAAATCCCAAAAAATATCTTTTTGCCATAGATCCATCTCTCCTTTCATGTTTCGCAGAAAATCCCCTGTATTTATAAGAAATAATCTAAAAAACCCCTTGACTTTTACTTCTTTCAATGCTAAAATTGAACAGCCGCATTGAAAAGGTCTAAGTTGGTGCGCCCAAAATCGCCCACACCTTAAAAGCGAGACTACAACTATAAAAGTAGGTGAAACAAAGTAATGAAGGCAGTTATCGTAACCGGTGGCAAGCAGTACACCGTGTCCGAGGGTGATGTCCTGTACATCGAGAAGCTGAACGTCGAAGCTGACGAAACCGTTAAGTTCGACCAGGTTCTGGCTGTGCTGGATGGCGAAAACACCAAGGTCGGCACTCCCGTTGTGGAGGGCGCTTCCGTCGAGGCTAAGGTCGTAAAGAACGGCAAGGCTAAGAAAATCGTGGTCTTTAAGTACAAGGCCAAGAAGAACGAGAAGAAGAAGATTGGTCATCGTCAGCCCTACACTAAGGTTGAGATTACCAAAATCTCTCTGTAATTGAAACTATGACAAAATGCGAATTTTTCACCGAGGACGAAAGAATCACTGGATTCTCCGTCTCCGGTCACAGCGGCTACGGAGAAAAAGGCAATGACATCGTCTGCGCCGCCGTCAGCGCCGTTGTCGCCATGGCAGAAGCCACCATCAACGATGTTTGTGGTGCAAAAGCCAAGGTGCGGGTCAAGGAAGAGGATGCGCGCATCACCCTGACCCTCCCCGCTTCCTGCGATGAAGAAGAAAGTGTCCAAGCCGTTTTGGCAGGCATGCTTCTATACCTTTGCAGTCTGCGGGATGATTATCCTGATTATATCGAAGTTTTGGAGGTGTAACACCATGTTGAAGATTGGTATTCAGTTCTTCGCTCACCACAAGGGCGGCGGTTCCACCAAGAACGGCCGTGATTCCGAGTCCAAGCGTCTGGGTGTTAAGCGTGCCGATGGTCAGTTCGTTCTGGCCGGCAACATTCTGGTTCGTCAGAGAGGCACTCACATTCATCCCGGCACCAATGTTGGTATCGGCAAGGATGATACCCTGTTTGCTCTGGTTGACGGTACTGTCAAGTTCGAGCGCAAGGGCAAGGACCGCCGGCAGTGCTCCGTGTACGCCGAGCAGTAAAAAGCGTATGAGAAACGAAGGGCTGTTGCAAACTAAGGCTTGCGACAGCCTTTTCTTTCTGTCATTTCCCTGATCACCTCGCAAAGGAGGAACTTTCATGTTTGTAGATAAAGTGCGAATTACTGTGGTTGCCGGCCGCGGCGGTGACGGTGCGGTGGCATTCCACAGAGAAAAATATGTAGCCGCAGGCGGCCCCGACGGCGGCGACGGCGGTCATGGCGGCAGCGTCATTCTGCGGGTGAACGACAACATGTCCACCCTGCTGGATTTCCGCTACAAAAGAAAATATTCTGCCGAAGCCGGCGCAAACGGCTCCGGTAAACATTGCCACGGCAAACGGGGCGAAAACTTGATCATTCAAGTTCCCCGCGGCACTGTGGTGCGGGACGCTGAAACAAACCAGATCATCATTGATATGTCCACCGGTGAGGATTTTGTCATCGCCAAGGGCGGTCGCGGTGGCTGGGGTAACTCCCATTTTGCCACTCCCACCCGTCAAGTGCCCAGATTTGCCAAAGCGGGTCTGAAAGGCGAAGAACGGGACATCATCATGGAATTGAAGCTTTTGGCCGATGTGGGTCTGGTAGGTTTCCCCAATGTGGGCAAGTCCACCCTGCTCTCCGTCACTTCCAACGCCCGCCCCAAAATCGCCAACTACCACTTCACCACCCTGTTCCCCAACTTAGGGGTGATTTATGTGGACGAGGGCGTCTCCTTTGTCATGGCGGACATCCCTGGCATCATTGAAGGCGCAGCTGAGGGCGCTGGCCTAGGTCACGATTTTCTGCGGCATATCGACCGCTGCCGTCTCTTGGTGCATGTAGTGGATGTATCCGGCAGCGAGGGTCGCGACCCTGTGGAGGATTTTAACGCCATTTGTGACGAATTGGCCAATTACAGCGTTGATTTAAGCAACCGCCCCATGATTGTAGCTGCCAACAAGACAGACCTTTTAATGCCGGAATCCGACAATCTGGCCCGCCTGCGCGCCGTCGTGGAAGCTGCCGGCTGCGAGCTGTACGAGATTTCTGCCGGCACAACCCAAGGCACCAAGCAGCTCATGCGTGTAGTGGCAGAAAAACTGCGCACCCTGCCCCCTGTTACTATCTACGAGCCGGAATATGTAGCTCCCGTTGTGGAGGCAGGCAACCCCAATGAGCTGACCATTGAGCATCTGGGCAGTACATGGCTCATCACCGGCACATGGCTGGAAAGGCTCATTGAAAATATCAATTTCGACGATTATGAATCTCGGAATTATTTTGATTTACAGCTCAGAAAGTGTGGACTATTCACCCGTTTGGAAGAAATGGGCATAGAAGATGGGGATACCGTGGATATTTATGATTTCCAATTTGAATATCAACGATAAAATATTTGCCATTTTCGATTTTTTTATGTATAATAATAGGGTCACCAAACGGTGGCCCTATTTCCTATTTTAAGGAGGAATCGCCAATATGATCAAGAACCTCAATCAGGTCACTTTTCAAAGCTACGGTAGCACCCTGCCCGAGCGGAAGCAAGCGCCTGCAACAAACAAATTTACAGAGCAATGGGTTCTTAGTTCCAATCAAGCCGAGATTCCTCTCTACCGGGCCACATCAGAAACCAGTCTGTATTTAATGTCCGGCAAAAGCATTTTATGTGTTTCCTGTCAAAACCGGGATTTTGAACATTTCTATTTTGACAAGCCGGTATGTATAAAGCCCGACACTTATTTCTTCCTCTCCCCCTTTAAAGGCGATGCTATGATTTCCGCTGCCGCTGCCACAGCGCCTGAACACATTGGCAATGAGCTGCATGCCAACCCCCGCATTGACCGTCAGTTAAAGGTGGACGGAATCTACACCTTTTTCTATCAGGAACGGGAGCAGGGCTTCATTTTTTCCGGAGAAGAGCACCCCATGCCGGAACTGACCTATGTAGACCAAGGCGAGCTGCACAGCGTCACCGAGGGTCAGGATATTCTCTTAAAGCAGGGCGACATCGCCTTTTTCGGTGCAAATCAATGGCACATGCACTATGCCGACATGGGCGTCGCCCCGCGGTATGTGACCATTTCCTTCGACTTAGAGGGTGTGGATATTACACCGCTTTTAAACCGCAAATTTGCCGCGCCCCAATCTGCAATCAATCTTATTCAGCAAATGCTCCGTGAGCAGGAGCAAATGGACAGCTATTCCTCAGATATGATGATCAATTACCTATCTGCGCTGATTTTGACTATTTTGCGCCATGCAGATATGCCGGGCAGCAAGCCAAAGGCATCCAATGCCATTCACTCTGAAAACGAAATCATCCGCAAGGCCCAGCAGTACATCGGCGCCCACATTCGGGAAAAGCTGTCTGTTCCGCTGGTGGCGCGCATGGCAGATGTCAGCCCCAGCTATTTAACAGCGCTGTTTCATAAAAATCTGCAAATTTCCCCCGGTGAATACATTCGCCGCATCAAACTGCAAGAAAGCAAGCAAATGATTCGGGAGGACAACATGAATTTCACCGAAATTGCCGCCGCATTGCAGTACTCCACCGTGCACCATTTCTCTCGCCAATTTAAAGAAAAATTTGGCATTACTCCCTCGGAATATGCCAAATCTGTAAGATAACGATTTGCATTTGCTTAGAATTGAGGAACATTTATGGATTTTAAGGTACTTGCCGTAGGCGATGTGGTGGGCAATCCCGGTATGCAGCGGATTTCCCGTTCCTTACGCTACCTGAAAAACAAAACCAATGCCGATTTCGTCATCGTCAACGGAGAAAACGCCAGCGTTGTAGGCATGACCCCTCAGCAGGCAGAGGAGATTTTCGATGCCGGTGCCGATGTGATTACCATGGGCAACCACACCTTCGGTCGGCGGGAGCTTGTGGATTATCTGGATGATACCCCCCACATTCTTCGCCCCGCCAACTACGCTCCCCAAGCTCCCGGCAGGGGTTACGGTGTGTTCGACAGTAAAGCAGGCCCTGTGGCAGTGATTGACTTGATCGGCCGGTGTAATATGGACTACGGGCCGAACAATCCCTTTTTAGAAGTGGACAAAATCCTCAAAGCGTTAAACACTCAGATTATTTTGGTGGAGCTTCATGCAGAAGCTACATCTGAAAAATTAGCCATGGGTTATATGCTGGACGGCAAAGTAAGCGCCCTTTGGGGTACGCACACCCATGTCCCCACAGCAGATGCCCAAATTCTCCCAAAAGGAACAGGTTATGTGACGGATTTGGGCATGACCGGACCTAAGCACTCCGTGCTAGGCATCCGTCCGGATTTATCTATCGCCAAATTCCGAGGCGATTTAACCGGCCGCTATCAATGGGCAGAAGGCCCAACCAAAATGGAAGCGGTGGTTTTTACCATCGACAGCGAAACCGGCCTATGCAAACAGATAGAAAGGGTGGATTTAACCGATGAAACTACTGCACAGCGCTGATTGGCATTTAGACGCGCCCTTAGTCAGCTTTGACGAGGAACAAGCCAAATACCTGCGGTCAGAATTGCTGAAAATCCCCGACAAAATTGCCTCCCTTTGCAAATCCGAGCATTGCGATTTGCTGCTTCTCAGTGGTGACCTTTTTGACGGAGAATACACCAAAGAAAGCTTCCGTACGGTTTCTTCTGCTCTGAAAGAAATTAAAATTCCCGTCTTTATTGCGCCGGGTAACCACGATTTTATCCGCAGCGGCAGCGTTTATACCGCTGAAAGCTGGCCAGAAAATGTGCATATCTTCACCCATCCCACCATGGAAAGCATCCATTTAGACGCTTTGGACTGCCGCATTTACGGCGCGGGCTACCAGGCTATGGATTGTCCTCCCCTACTGAAAAACTTCCAAAAAGAAGACGATGCCCGCTGGCATATTGCCGTAATCCACGGCGACCCCCTGCAAGCATCCTCTCCCTACTCCCCCGTTACCACCGCGCAAATCAAGGAATCCGGACTTGATTATCTGGCGCTGGGACACATTCATAAAGGCGGCAGCTTCCGCGCAGGCGACAGTCTTTGCGCTTGGCCCGGCTGCCCCATGGGTAAAGGCTACGACGAAGCCGGTGCAAAGGGTGTGCTCATCGTTTCCTTGGAGGAATCTGTCAGCGCCCGCTTCCTGCCCTTAAACACCCCACGCTTTTTCGACGAAAACCTCATTATAGACAGCGATGCTGAGGAAGCGCTGGAAACCTTCCTGCCCCCCGTGCAGACCGAGGATTTCTACCGCATTACCCTCACCGGCTATGCGCCGCCTGTGGATTTAGAAGCGCTTCGCAGTCGCTTCCCCCATATTTCCCATTTGGAACTGCGCGACCGCACCTTGCCGGAAATGGACTTGTGGAGCTGCATTGACGAGGACACCTTAGAAGGCACCTTTTTCCGCATTCTCCACGACGGTCTTAACACCGACAGCGAAAAATTGCAGCAGCAATTAAAGCTTGCGGCGAAAATTTCCCGGCAAATTCTGGACGGACAGGAGGTTATGCTGCCATGAAAATCTATTCCATGACCGCCACCTTCGGCTCGCTAGAACACAAAACCCTCACCTTAAAGCCGGGGCTCAATATCATTGAAGCTCCCAACGAATGGGGCAAAAGCACATGGTGCGCTTTCCTTGTGAACATGCTTTACGGCTTGGATACCCACGCCAGAAGCACGAAAACCGCCGTGGCGGACAAGGAACGCTACGCCCCTTGGTCGGGTCTGCCCATGACTGGCCGCATTGACTTAAATTGGAATGGACGAGACATTACCATCGAGCGTCGGAGCAAGGGTCGGCTGGTTTTTGGCGAGTTCTCTGCTTACGAAACCGCCACTGGCTTGGAAATCCCCGAGCTGGACGGCAATAACTGTGGCACAAAGCTTCTGGGTGTGGAGCGCAGCGCATTTACCCGAGCGGGCTTTTTAAAGCTGACGGATTTGCCCGTCACCCAAGACGAAGCCCTACGCCGCCGCCTCAACAGTCTGGTGACCACCGGTGATGAATCCGGAGCAGGCGACAAGCTCTATCAAGCCTTAAAGGACTTGAAAAACAAATGCCGATTTAACCGCACAGGCCTTTTGCCTCAGGCAGAGGCTCAGCGCGACCAATTAGAAACCCAGCTTCACGAACTGACTTTGCTTTCCCAGCAAAGCGAGGTGCTGACAAATCGGCAAAAAGAGTTGCGGCGCTACATCTCCCAGTTAGAAAACCACGCAATTCATTTACAGTATGCCGCCTCCTTAGATGGGGCAGAAAAGGTGGCCGCAGTGCAGAAATCTGCCGCCAATGCGCAACAAGTCTATTGCACCTTGTGCCAGCATTGTGAAGGCTTGCCCAGTCTGCAAACCGCAGAGGATGCCGTTAAAAATGGACAATATCTGCAACAGGAGTGGATTCGTCTGCAAACCCAAGGCAGCGCCTTGCCCCCTCTACCCCAAGCGCCCCAAGTGCCTTCTTACTACGAAAGCATGTCCGGAAGCGATGCCGTTGCCGCCGCCAAGGAAGACTGCAACAGCTTTGCCACCCTTGAAAAGAAAAGGAAATCCAAAATTGCTGTTACCGCTGTACTTTCTGCCTGTCTGGGAATTGGAATTGCAGCTGCCGCGGCGCTATCGGCACTAAATGCGTTTACCCTCATTCCCATTGTCGCATTTGCCGCAGCACTGGTCACATTCACGGCTGTGACTTCCGTAAAAATCAAAAAAGCCAAGCAGGCGCTTTTTGACCGCCACGGGAATTTGCCCGCTGACCGTTGGGAAGAAGATGCCGCGCGATATGCCGACGCTATGAGCGTATATGAATCGCAGTTGGCGGAATCCACTGCCCTGCGGGGAGATTTGGACAGCCAAATTACCTCCTTGAATGAAAAAATTGCAGACTATGCCAAAGATTCTACCTTGCAAGAACAAGTAGAAAGCTATCAGCAAATCTGCAAAGATTGGGAAGCCTTGGGGGACGCAAAACGGGAATGGGAAAAATCCCAAGAGCATCTATCCGTTTTAAAGTCTATGGTTAAGGTTGTGGCAAAGCCCGCCACCCAGGACAGCTTAACCTTCACCCAAGAAGAAACAGACACCGCGCTGAATGCCGCCCGCTTTGAGTTGCATGAGTTGCAGCAAAAGCTGGGGCAAGCGCAGGGCCGCAGCGAGGCCTTGGGTCAGGAAACATTGCTTCGTTCTCAGCTTCGGGCGGTGCAGCATCGAATCCACAAGCTGGAAGATACCTATGAAGCCTTGGAACACGCCCAAAAAGCCCTTGCTTCCGCCACCAGCCAACTGCAACGGCGGTTTGCCCCTAGAATTTCCAAGCGGACACAGGCGCTGTTCTCCAAGCTCACAGGCAACCGCTATGACCGATTGACATTGAGCGAGGATTTCAGCTTGAATGCCTCCACCGCGCAGGAAGATACTCTGCGCCCCGCCTCTTGGCGCAGCGACGGCACAGTAGACCAACTGTATTTGGCTCTGCGCCTTGCTGTGGCAGAAGAACTGACACCTGATGCGCCCCTGATTTTAGACGACGCGCTGGTTCGCTTTGATGATCAGCGACTCACCGCAGCTCTGGATATTTTGCAGGAAACCGCCCAAAATAAACAGGTCATCGTCTTTACTTGTCAGGGACGGGAAAATGCCTTGCTGGGAGCGAATTCATGAGCAAATGCGAAAAATGCTGCGGCAGCTGCGGCGGCTGCGGCCAACTGATTTTATCCGAAGGGGAAATGAAAATGCTGCAAACTCTGTGGCAAATTCCCTTTCTGCCTGTGGCGCGAACTGCCGACTGCGCCGATCCTATTTATTTAGAGGAATCAGAGTATACCATAGAAGAATACAGTTTGATTCTTCAATGTCTGGAAAAGCGGGGGCTGATTTCCATTTCCTACGACGCACCGCTAAAAGGCAGCGATTTGCGCGCCTATGAAGGCTACCCTATCCGCGGGTCTTTCGGCCTAACGGAAAAAGGGCAAAACACAGCCGAGCAAATAGAACTGCACGGCTATGAAAAATAATAAAAGGGCGTGTCAACCGACACGCCCTTGCTTTTTTTGTTTAGTCCTCGAAGGTCAGAACATCCTTATAACGCTCTTTGAAAATTCCGTAAACCGCATCCAGAATCTTCTCGTCGCCAACGGAGAGGTAATTTTCATTTTCCTCGTCCACAGGCTCCACTTCCAGAATCACAATTTCGTTGGAATCCTCTTGCGCAGGCATGAGGATGATATATTCCTTGCCCTCGTAGTCCACGCTGTCTAAATATTCAAACTCCACATCTTCGCCGTTTTCATCGGTGAGGGTGAGAATATTGCTCTGCTCTTCTTCCAAAATTTCTTCGTTTGCCATAGTATAATCCTCCTTATCTCTGAATACGGCCGGAGCCGTCACCGCCAGCCAGCTTTTCCACTTCTGCCACAGTGACCATATTGTAGTCGCCCTCAATGGAGTGCTTTAACGCAGAAGCTGCTACCGCAAATTCTACCGCAGCCTGAGTGTCCTTGCCGGAAAGGATGGAATAAATCAAACCGCCGCCAAAGCTGTCACCGCCGCCAACGCGGTCAATGATATGCAAATCATACTTCTTAGAGAAGCAGTATTCATCCTTGGCAACATTATAAAGCATAGCGCTCCAACCATTGTCGAACGCACTGTGGCTTTCCCGCAGGGTGATAGCAACCATCTCAAAGCCAAACTTATCTGCCAGTTGCTTCGCAACGGACTTGTAACCCTCGTGATTCAAGCTGCCGCCGTAAATATCAGTCGCTTCGGCCTCGATGCCGAAAACGTCCTTAGCGTCTTCTTCGTTGGAGATGCACACATCCACATACTGGCACAGCTCTGTCATAGCTGCACGAGCCTGATCACGGGTCCACAGCTTGCCACGGTAATTCAGGTCACAGGAAATCTTAATGCCGCGAGCCTTAGCAGCCTTGCAGGCCTGCTTGCAAATTTCCACCAGCTCGCCGCCCAATGCAGGTGTAATACCTGTGAAGTGGAACCAGTCAGCACCGTCAAAAATCCGATCCCAATCAAAATCAGAAGCGGCTGCCTTTGCAATAGCGGAATTGGCGCGGTCATAAATACACACGCTGCCACGCTGAGAAGCGCCCTTTTCATTGAAATAAATGCCCACACGGTCTCCGCCGCGGACGATCAAGGAAGTGTCCACACCATAGCGGCGCAGAGAATTCACAGCAGACTGACCGATCGCGTGAGTGGGAAGCTTGGTAACATAGGCCGCATCCATGCCGTAATTCGCCAAAGAAACCGCCACATTTGCTTCACCGCCGCCAAAGGTAAATTCCACATGGTCGCATTGTACGAAGCGCTCATAATTGTAAGGCTGCAACCGCAGCATTAATTCGCCAAATGTAATGATTCTTGCCATTTTCTATTCCATCCTTTTCTAGTCTTAACCAAAGGCAGCCTGACGGGCCTCTGCACAAAGTGCTGTAATTTTCTCAAAATTGCCTGCGGCGATATCAGCTTTAGGACAAACCCAACTGCCACCCACAGCATGAATAAAGGGAGCATCAATATACTCACGCAAATTACCTGCATTGACACCGCCGGTGGGCATAAACTTCACGCCCACAAAAGGTGCAGACAAGTTTTTCATAGCATTCAGACCGCCATACACATTAGCGGGGAAGAATTTTACAACTTTCAAGCCCATGTTGACCGCGGCAGTAATTTCCGTAGGTGTCACGCAGCCGGGTGTCACAGCAATGCCGTTTTCAATGCACCAAGAAACCACCTGAGCATCAAAGCCGGGAGACACAATGAACTTCGCACCCATGGAAACAGCCTGCTTACATTGTTCCAAATTCAAAATCGTACCTGCGCCCACCAACATATCGGGACAATTTTCCGCCACTGCTTTGATGGCCTCAGGTGCAGCCGCAGTGCGGAATGTAATTTCCATCACATCAATGCCACCGGCTACCATAGCATTGGCAGTAGGAACAGCATCTTTTGCATCATCCAGTACCACAACGGGCACTACGCCGGCATTCGCCAGCCTGTCTAAAACATTCATGAGAATCCTCCTAAAAATGCATTGGGCAAATGCCCTACTTCGCTAAAATAATTATATCCGCGTTCCAAGATGATGTCAAGACAAAAAGGGAACGGAGCATTGCTCCGTTCCCCTTCTTATTATGTGCGTCTTATAAACTTCTTTTTCCACAATTCCTCACTGCGTCTTTTTACCAAGAGGAACAATTTACATGCAAATAATGTAACCGCCACAGTAAACAGGAAACTTAGAATCCGCACCCATGTTGCGCCTGCAAAAATATACCAAGCAGAAGCCTTAAATGCTGTCACATTTACTGCGGCAAAGCTTTCGATACCAAGCCGTGCCCCAACAATCAACAATCCGTTAAACAGCGCCTTCGCCGTCAGATGATGAATCATGATAAAGAATGTATTTTCAGATATAAAATTGACCAATTTGCTATCGCCCAGCACCGGCGATAGAACTTTGGATACATTTAACCAAAAAGCAATGCCGGTAACCGACGTAATCAAAGGCAAAAGCAGATTATTGGTGGCAAAACCGCCCATTCTGGCGCAATACGGGAAACGAATGTGGTCTGCATACACTGCCAGCAGGAAAATATTCACAATCACGCAAACCGTACAAAGCCAAAGGCCATTTGCTTTGTCAAACAACTCCTCCAAACGATTCCGGAAGAAATAGCCAAGATGATAAAACTGCATAAAGAATGCAGCTTTAAGCAGCGCATAATGATACGGCACATTGAATTCAGAACGGGCTAAATAGACTGATGCGGCGCCAATCAAAGCAAACGCAAATAAAGCTGCCACATCATTCCAACACTTCTTAAAAATCCTTCGAATACCGCAGTAAAGAACACCCACAGAAAAGAGCATGGGAACAAACCAAGAAGCATCATTGTAACCGCAGGTTGTCCCCGTAGAAACCATATAATAAAGCACCTTTTTCAACGAAGAAGTGCCAAAGTTGATTACCCCGAGACTTCTGAGAACATACGTAAAAATAAAGTAAAACAGCACCCAGAACAAATAAGGAATCAGCGATTTTCTGCAACGGTTCCATGCAAAATGCAATGTCTTTTTCCACGACTGGCAATGCTTAGGCTGGAAGAAATAGCCGGAAATAAAAACAAACATGGGCATATAGAAGGAATCATAGGGAAAAATTTGAGACAAAAAGGAAATTGGGCGTCCCAAATGCTCATCCACCACAAAAAGGATTCCCAACGCAGACAGAATCATCAGCGCCTTATTCTCTTTCCTGCCGGTTCTTTCGGCAACGATTTGCGTTCCGGACATAAGCACCTCCGCAGAACATCAGTTCATTTGACCTCATTATACACCGTCGCAAGAAATAATTCAACACATTCTACCCCCACATAAAGAAAACCCCTGACCTCAGCGCTGCTGCGCCAAAATGTCAGGAGTTTTTATTATGCAAGACTTAGAAATGCGCCGCCTGTGCGCCTTTTAGCTGCAACTGCAATTTATCCGCAATTAAGGCGATAAATTCAGAATTGGTCGGCTTGCCCTTGGTATTACTAACTGTGTATCCAAAAAAGCGTTGCAGAGTATCCAAATCTCCTCTGTCCCAAGCTACCTCAATGGCGTGGCGGATGGCACGTTCCACGCGGCTGGGTGTAGTCTGGAATGTCTTTGCCACCTGAGGATATAGCACCTTGGTAATCGCGTTAATCACATCCATATCCGCCACCGCGATCATAATGGCCTCCCGCAAATACTGATATCCTTTGATATGTGCCGGAACACCGATTTCATGAATAATATTGGTGACCATGGTTTCAATACTGGTCTTATCCCCACGACCGGAAGCAGGAAGCCGGAGACTCTCCCCTCCCCGAATTTCCTCCAACCGTTCCACTACCGCGCTGACATCGCAGGGTTTCAGCATCAAATATCTCGCCCCTAAATTCGCCGCAGCAGAAGCAACATACTCCGTTACAAATCCGGAGGTCGCCAATGTAATAGGCTTTTTATCTCCGGCAGCCACTGCCTTCAAAACGCTGAGTCCATCTTGCTTGCTCAGCATCAAATCCAAAACCAACACATCCGGTTTCAATTTTTGCACCATACGAATGGTCTGCTCCCCATCATTCGCCGTGCCCAAGACCGCAAAAGCATCCGTGCGCAGCAAAGCCGCTGACAATGCTCCGCAAAACTCTTCCGTGCTGTCAGCAATAAATACTGTTGTACGATTATCCATAACTCCCTCTCCTCACATATAAAGTTTCCCCATAAACCCGGCGCAGACAATTCTGCCCCGTGCGACAAAGCAAGCATAGCATAACGAATCGTTTTTTGCAAGGAAAAACCGAAATAATCGCTCGTCAAAAACCGCAGATTTTCGACAAAAATTATGTGATTTCTGAACTTTTTGACATTTTAATGCATTTTTTGTCAAAACTTTTTCTCTCAATGACTCCCCCTTCCTCCTTTCTCGTTTGAAAAATAGCGAATCGCAGAAGAGTGTTGACGGAATCCTCTTCCCGTTGTAAAATAGTTTTATCATATACCATTGCGCATTGCCGCAATTTATCCATGGAGGAGCTTATGGAAAAGCCTATTTCTGAATTGAAAGCCTTTTTGGACAAGGCGCATAGCGTATACCACGCAGTTGCCGCTATTGAATCCCAGCTGAAAGAGTCCGGCTATGTCCGGTTGCAAGAGCAGGACGACTGGTCCTTGTGTTCCGGTGAGAAATACTATCTCATTCGTGGCGGTACAGCACTCATCTCCTTCCGTATTCCCGCCAAAGCCCCCACCGGCTTTATGATGTGCGCCAGCCACACTGACCGCCCCACCTTCAAAATCAAGGAAAACGGGGAACTGGCAGGTGCTTACACCCGCCTTGCAACCGAAAAATACGGTGGTATGCTGATCGCTCCTTGGCTGGATCGACCCTTATCCGTTGCCGGCCGTGTTATGGTAGAAACCGAACATGGTGTTGAAAGCCGCCTTGTTGATATTGACAAAGATTTACTCATGATCCCCAATGTAGCCATTCACATGAACCGTCAAGCCAACGACGGCTACAAGTGGAATCCCGCAGTGGACACCCTGCCCCTTATGGGCGGCAAAGATGCCAAAGGCAAGCTCATGCCCCTTTTAGAAGCGCAGGCCGGCGGCCATATCTTAGGCCACGACTTATACCTGTATCTTCGTCAGCCCGCCACCGTTTGGGGCATCGAAGATGAATACATTTCTTCCGCCGCTCTGGACGATTTAGAATGCGTTTGGTGCTCTACCCAAGGCTATTTAAATGCCGCAGAGGCAGAGAGCATTCCCGTCCTGTGTCTGTTTGACAGCGAAGAAGTTGGCTCCGCCTCTGTGCAAGGCGCCGCTTCCGACCTTTTGGAGACCGTGCTTGAACGCATCTGCGACAGCCTGCAATTAAAGCTGCCCCAGCTTCTTGCCCAGTCCTTCATGCTTTCGGCGGACAATGCTCACGCCCAACACCCCAACCACTCCGAACTTTGCGACAGCACCAATGCCCCCCTTCTCAACCAAGGTGTTGTTCTGAAATTCAATGCCAGCCAACGCTACACCACCGACGGTCTGTCTGCGGCACTGTTTCGCACTGTCTGCCGAAAGGCAGATGTTCCTGTGCAAACCTACTGCAACCGTGCCGACATGCCCGGCGGTTCTACATTGGGTAACATTTCTCTTGCCCATGTGAGCATCCCCACTGCCGACATCGGCCTTGCGCAGCTGGCTATGCACAGTGTCTATGAATCCGCCGGTGTGCAGGATGTTGCTTACATGCAAAAAACGCTGCAAGCCTTTTACAGTTCTTCCATTTCCTGCACAGAAAACGGCTATGAATTAAGATAATTAGATTTTAGGCATGTTTTACAAAAAAATATGCCAAAAACTGTGAAAAACCACCATTGAAGAAACCTTGCAAATATGGTAAAATGTGTGTATCTAGGTGGAATTTGCCTACTCCACAAAATAGGCAAAATTCCGCTAAAATAAAGGAGGAAATGTCCGTCTGACTCACGGTGCGGCAGTGTGGAGACCTGTCGTAAAGCTTCCGCGATTTTACTGCGCGGAATGTGAAGGTGTCGGCAAGGAGTTGCGACACTTAGGGTCAAATGCATTATGGCAAGCTTATCCCTGAAAAACATCAAGAAGATCTACCCCTTCAGCGGCGACGACATCAAGAACCAAAAGAAAAAGAAGAAAAAGGTTGAAGACGACAACCCCGAAAAGGAAAAGGTTAATCTGCAAATTACCGACAAGGGTGTTGTGGCTGTTCAGGAATTCAATCTGGAAGTCGCTGACAAGGAATTTATCGTTTTAGTCGGTCCTTCCGGCTGCGGTAAGTCCACCACCCTGCGTATGATTGCCGGTCTGGAAGAAATTTCCGAAGGCGAGCTGTATGTTGGCGACCGTCTGGTTAACGACATCGCGCCCAAAGATCGCGACATCGCCATGGTTTTCCAGAACTACGCTCTGTACCCCCACATGACTGTGTATGATAACATGGCTTTCGGTTTGAAGCTGCGCCATGTTCCTAAGGACGAAATCGACAAGAAGGTTAAGGAAGCTGCTGAGATTCTGGACATCACTCAGTACTTAGGCCGTAAGCCCAAGGCTTTGTCCGGCGGTCAGCGTCAGCGCGTGGCCATCGGCCGCGCTATTGTCCGTGACCCCAAGGTCATGCTGATGGACGAACCCCTCTCCAACCTGGACGCAAAACTGCGTAACCAGATGCGCGCTGAGATTATCAAGCTGCGTTCTCGTATCGACACCACCTTCATTTACGTTACCCACGACCAGACCGAGGCTATGACTCTGGGCGACCGTATCGTAATCATGAAGGACGGCTTCATTCAGCAGATTGGCACTCCTCAGGAAGTGTTCAACCACCCCTACAACCTGTTCGTAGCCGGCTTCATTGGTTCTCCCCAGATGAACTTCTTCGATGCCAAGCTGGTTAAGGTAGACGGCAAGTACGCTGTCCAACTTGCTGACCAGACCGTATTTGTCAGCGATGACAAGCAGGCTCGTCTGGCTGCTAACAATGTGGAAGAGCAGGAAATCACTCTGGGCATTCGTCCCGAACATTTGGAACTGACCGAAGACGGCATTGCTTCCGAAGTTGATGTTTCCGAGCTGATGGGCTCCACCATTCACCTGCACATCAACACTGCCGGCCGCGACGTCGTGCTGGTCATTTCCACTAAGAACATGACCCAGGCCGAGGTTTCTGCCCTATGCATCGGTGCAAAGGTTAAGTTCGGCTTTGCAGGACATGTCTGCCATATTTTCAATAAGGAAACCGGCATTAATCTGGAAGCTTAATTCCCTTTCATATCTAACGGGTCTGCCTAATGGCAGACCCGTTTTTTAGTGGGATTTTCCTTGACAAAATAGGGAAAAACGAGTATTCTTAACTATGTGTTTTCTAATTCTATCCACATTATATAATAGCGAAAAACAGCCGGATTCCGGCGGCTTGTGAACACACTTTCGCCTTAGCCATATACTATTTTACTGCATATCATTGGCAGCAAGGTGACCTCTACTGCATTACTCCCCCACGGAGATGCCCATAACGAAGAACGGAGAACTATTTTATGAACCACAACTGTCTGAACATTTTGAAGTGGACCGAGGCTCAGCTGAAATACACCTATGACGTTTCCCTTCAAGAAGCAACGCCCCAAGAACTCCACGAAGCCCTTGGTCAGGCTGTTATGATGTCAATTTCCGACCAGTGGAATTACTCTAAGCACACCCGTATGCCCCAAAGAAAGGCATACTACTTCTCTGCGGAGTATCTCATTGGCCGTTTGGTATATTCCAACCTTTACAATTTAGGTATTTTGGAAGAAATGAAGCAGCTTTTTGCCGAACAGGGCGTAGACTTAGCCATCTTAGAAGATGTGGAGGATGCCGCTCTGGGCAACGGCGGTCTTGGCCGTTTAGCCGCCTGCTTCCTAGACAGTGCCGCAAGCTGCGACATTCCCCTGTCCGGCTATGGCCTTCGCTACAAATTCGGCTTGTTTAAGCAGAGCTTTGATGAATACGGCAGTCAGAAGGAAAATGCCGATGATTGGTCTAAATTTGGCGACCCTTGGTCTTACCGCCGGTACAACCACACAGTAAAGGTTTCCTTCCCTGACCACACTGTTTTGGCCGTGCCTTACGATGTGCCCGTTATCGGCTACGGCACAAAGAACATCGGCACTCTGCGCCTTTGGCAATGCGAGGCCGAAGAGGAATTAGACTTCAACGCTTTCAACGATCAGGACTATCTGCGGGCCTTAACGCAAAAGAACAAAGCCGAAGATATTACCCGCGTTCTTTATCCCAACGACTCCACTTGGGAAGGCAAGCGGCTGAGAATCAAGCAGCAGTATGTGCTGTCCTCCGCTTCCCTGCAAGATATGCTGCGCACTTATCAGCGCGCCCACGGCAACGATTTTAGCCGTTTTGCAGAATTCTATGCCATTCAGCTCAACGATACTCACCCTGCCATGTCCATTCCCGAACTGATTCGCCTGCTTATGGCCAAGGGTATGAATTTCGAGCAGAGTTTCTCTGTTGCACAACAAACCTTCTCCTATACCAACCACACCGTCATGGGCGAGGCATTGGAAAAATGGAATCTGGATTTGCTGCGCAGTGTTGTGCCGGAAATTGTGGACATCATTCTGCGAATTGACGAAAAGCTTCGCAGTGAGCATCCCGAGTTGTTTATTGTCCGCGACAATACGGCCCACATGGCGAATTTGAGCGTGTATGTAGGCAGCTATGTCAACGGTGTGGCAGAAATTCACAGCCAGATTTTAAAAGACGACCTGTTTAAGGATTGGTATCGCGTCTACCCCGAACGTTTCCAAAACAAAACCAACGGCATTACCCCCCGCCGCTGGATGGGTCTTTGCAACCCCGAACTGACCCAGCTGCTAAAATACCAAATCAGCGACGACTTCCTGAAAGATTTAAGCGGTTTGAATCAGTTAAAAGCATTGATTGATGACGACATGGTGCGCCAGTTCAATGCCATCAAGCGGGAGAAAAAGCAGCAGTTGTGCAAAGTCATCGCAGAAAAAGAGGGCGTACAACTGAACCCCGACTTCATCTTCGACGTGCAGGTTAAGCGTCTGCACGAATACAAACGCCAGCTGATGAATGCACTGTCCATTGTGGACATTTACTTCCGGCTGAAAAACAACGAATTGCCGGATTTCCAACCCACTGCCTATATTTTCGGTGCAAAATCCGCTCCCGGCTATGCCCGGGCAAAGGCAATTATCCGCTACATCAACAGAATTGCCAGAATGATTAACAACGACCCCGCCGTGGCAAACAAGCTAAAAGTGGTGTTCGTTCAAAACTACAACTGCTCCTACGCTGAGTATATCATTCCTGCCGCAGACATTTCCGAGCAGATTTCTCCCGCCGGCACAGAAGCCTCCGGCACCGGCAATATGAAATTTATGCTCAACGGTGCTGTGACCTTAGGCACTCTGGACGGTGCCAATGTAGAAATCGCACAGGAAGCCGGCAGAGAAAACGAATATATCTTCGGTCATACTGTGGAACAAATCAACGCCTGCCGCGACAGCTACTACGCACGGGGCATCTACGATACTAACCCCTACTTGCGCAGAGCGATTGATACTTTAGTAGACGGCACTGTTCCCACCGACGACGATCAAAAAGAGCTGTACCACGCTCTGCTCGACGGCACGCATTGGCACAAGGCTGACCACTACTTTGTCCTTCTGGATTATCCGTCCTATCTGGATGCCAAGCTGCAAGCAAATCGTGATTACCAAGATCGCCTTGCCTTCGGCCGCAAGTGCCTGATGAATATTGCCAGCGGCGCAAAGTTCTCCTCTGACCGCACCATTCGCCAGTACGCCAAAGAAATCTGGCACATTGAGCCTACGGAGTATTAAAAAAATCCCCTCGGAAAAACCGAGGGGATTTCTTCTTTCTTAGCCTTCTTCTACCACGATTTCGGACAATTTCAGGCCGGGATTGCGGCGGCAGGTAAAATCAATCGCCCAGAAGCTGCTGAACACCAGAAGCTTTCTGCCACGATAATCCTCCAACAGTTCCGCATCGCTGCCCAAATTCAAATCTGTCAGCTCTCCGGGATAACTGTCAATCAAGCGAATTTCCTCATAAGGCAGGCTCTCCATGCGAAGATCCACGCCATACTCATTTTTCATGCGGTACTGGAACACATCAAATTGAAGCGTACCCACAACGCCCACAATCACCTCTTCCATGCCGGAATTGGGGACTTTGAAAATCTGAATGGCGCCTTCCTGAGCAATCTGCTCCGTTCCCTTCACAAACTGCTTGCGCTTCATGGAATCCTTGGCACTGACCCGAGAGAAATGCTCCGGCGCAAAGGTGGGGATTCCCGCGTAGGTGAATTTCTTCCCCGGTACAGTAATGGTATCGCCAATGGCAAAAATTCCGGGGTCAAACACACCAATCACGTCGCCGGCGTAGGCTTCCTCCACGATTTCACGCTCCGCCGCCATAAGCTGCTGGGGTTGAGAAAGACGCATCTTTCTGCCGCCCTGCACATGATAATATTCCGTTTCCCGCTGGAATTTACCGGAGCAAATCCGCATAAATGCCAAACGGTCACGGTGCGCCTTGTTCATATTCGCCTGAATCTTAAACACAAAGGCGGAAAAGTCGGGACTGAACGCATCCACCACGCCACTGTCAGAAGTTCTGCTCAAAGGCGGGGGTGTGAGCTTCAAAAAGTTTTCCAGAAACGGCTCAATGCCAAAATTGGTCAACGCAGAACCGAAAAACACAGGTGAAAGCTGACCGCAACGCACTGCTTCCATATCCATCTCCCGTCCCACAGACAGAAGCTCCACGTCCTCAATGAGCTGCCGATGCTTGCTTTCGCTATCCAAAAGCTCCGCCACCTGACTGTCATAAAGGTCGATGGCCTGCTTTTCCGCCCGCTTCTTGCCGGACTCACCGGAGAAAAACAGAAGTTGGCTCTTTTCCCTGTCGTACACGCCTTGGAAATCCTTGCCGGAGCCAATGGGCCAGTTCATGGCATAGGTTTCAATGCCCAGCTCCCGTTCCACCTCGTCCAGCAAATCAAAGGGATCTTTGGTTTCTCTGTCCATCTTATTCACAAATGTGAAAATGGGAATATGCCGCATAGCACAGACCTTAAACAGCTTGCGGGTCTGAGGCCCCACACCCTTGGCGCCGTCAATGACCATGACTGCCGCATCCGCCGCCATTAAGGTGCGGTAGGTATCCTCGGAGAAGTCCTGGTGACCGGGGGTGTCCAGAATGTTGATGCAGAATCCATCATACTGAAACTGCATAACAGAAGATGTGACGGAAATACCACGCTGCTTTTCAATCTCCATCCAGTCGGAGGTAGCCGCGCGGGAATTCTTTTTGCCCTTAACCACACCTGCCTGAGCAATAGCGCCACCGTAGAGCAGGAATTTTTCCGTTAAAGTTGTTTTACCGGCGTCGGGGTGAGAAATAATAGCAAATGTCCGACGGCGGCTGATTTCTTCTACTAAATTAGACATATCGTCCTCCAAAAAAGTATGCTAAACAATTCAATTTAGTTTAGCACAATATTTACCATTTTACAAGAGAAACAACAAGATTTTCAAAAAAGCAGCCGCCTAACAAGGCGGCTGCTCATCCTTTATTCTTCTATGGGCTGTTCTGTGCGTCGGGGCGGCATACCCAAATCCTTTTTTCTGCAAAGGAACATCAACACCGGCATAATCACAGGAATCAGAATGCTCAGTAATAGGAATGCCGTGCGATTTTCCGGCTGGCAGGAAGCGTACAAATCATAAACTGCCATATATTGCACCACAACACCGGAAATTACCAACGCGGAAAGTATCAATCCCAAGGCGGTCAGCGCCAGCATAGTCGCATAAGCCTGCCGCATTAAAATAGACAACATATAACTATCAGTTGCTACATCGCTAACGCGAATCCAGAAGCTGATAAGCACCGTCAAAATTGCTGCCAAAGTCATCCAAATCAGTAATGTCAAAAACAATAAGCCGATGCGCTTATTTTTCACTTCCCTTTTTGTCACATAGCGATACTGGTCGGAAATCGAGCCAAGAATCCACATATTCCCCAAGGGTAGCCATGCCAGCCACGGCCTGCGAATCTCCCGACGCTTGGCAATGGTATAAAGGCCATGAGACTGCATGGCATAAAGCGCCGCACTTACGAAGAACACCACCAGCATCATCAAAAGATATACCGCAATCACAAAGGCAATAAAGCCAAAATCATCTATCCATGTCCATTCGGACACATAACCTGCATACATAAACGCCCTCCTTTCAGGCGCTGTCAGTATACCATAATTCCCCCTAAAAAGCAATCCCCGCCCCCATGGTCTTTTGCCAAGAAACTTTCGCCTTTCCCCTTGATTATTCCTATTTCTCTGCTATAATTATAATGAATTTTTATGTGCTTATGAAGGAGTTATTATGATTACAGTCAGCAATTTAGGCATGCAATTCGGCGGGCAATGGCTGTTCCAGCAGGTTGACCTGCAATTTCTGCCCGGAAACTGCTACGGCATCATCGGTGCCAATGGCGCGGGCAAATCCACATTTTTGCGAATTCTCACCGGTGAATTAGACTCTACCTCCGGCTCTATTTCCATCGAAGCAGGCAAGCGCGTTTCTGTTTTGAAACAGAATCAAAATGCCTACGACGCCTACACCATCATGGACACCGTCATCATGGGCAACCACCATCTTTACGATGTGATGAAAGAAAAAGACGCCATCTACGAAAAACCGGATTTTTCTGACGAGGACGGCATGCGCGCCTCCGAGTTGGAAGTGGAATTTGCGGAAATGGGCGGCTGGGAAGCAGAATCCGACGCATCGCGCATTTTGCAGGGTCTGGGCATTGGCACAGAACTGCACTACGACATGATGGAAACCACCGACCCCCGTCTGAAAGTGAAGGTTTTGCTGGCCCAAGCGCTGTTTGGCAACCCCGACATTATCATGCTGGACGAGCCCACCAACAACTTAGACATCGAGGCCATTAACTGGCTGGAAGACTTCTTGCTGGACTTCCCCGGCATGGTCATTGCCGTTTCCCATGACCGCCACTTCCTCAACACCGTCTGCACCCACACCGTAGATATTGACTACGGCAAAATCAAGATGTATGTAGGTAACTACGACTTCTGGTATGAATCTTCTCAAATGGTGCAAGCCATGATTCGCAACAAAAATAAGCGCAATCAAGAGAAAATCGAAGAATTGCAGTTATTTATTCAGCGTTTCTCTGCCAACAAATCCAAGGCGAAGCAGGCAACCGCCCGCAGAAAACTCCTTGACAAGCTGACTGTGGAAGAAATGCCCTGCTCCACCCGTCGCTACCCCTTTGTCGGTTTTATGCCGGAACGGGAATTGGGCAAGGATGTGCTGACTGTGAAGGATGTATCCGTCACAGTAGACGGTGTAAAGCTTTTGGATAAGGTTTACTTCTCTGTAAACCGAACCGACAAGATTGCCTTTGTGGGCGAAAACGAGCTGGCGCAGACCGCCCTGATGCAGATTTTAATGGGCGAATTAGAGCCGGACGAAGGTTCTATCAAATGGGGCATCTCCACCATTCGCAGCTACCTGCCCAAAGACAACTCCGAATATTTTGACGGCAATAAAATGGAGCTGGTGGATTGGCTGCGGCAGTATTCCGCCAAAAAAGACGATGTCTACCTGCGCGGTTTCTTAGGCCGCATGCTTTTCAGCAATGAAGATGTATTTAAGAGTGTGGATGTTTTGTCCGGTGGTGAAAAGGTGCGCTGCATGCTCAGCAAAATGATGCTCAGCGGGGCCAACGTGGTGCTGTTAGACCAGCCCACCAACCACTTGGATATGGAATCCATTCAGGCAGTTAACAAAGGTCTGGAAGCCTTCAACGGCGTTGTACTGCTGGCCTCTCACGACCACGAAATGCTCACCTCTACCTGTAACCGCGTCATTGCCTTCCAGCCCGACGGCACCATTGTGGACCGTTACGGCACTTATGATGATTATCTGGAATGGCTGGCACAGCAGAAAGGAACGAAGTAATGCAAAAAATCTTAGATATCATTACCGTGAAAATGCAGGCGGCCTTTGAAAAAGCCGGATACGATGCCTCCTTTGGCCGCGTTACCGTTTCCAACCGTCCCGACCTGTGCGAATATCAGTGCAACGGTGCATTGGCTGCCGCCAAGCAATATAAGTGCGCCCCTATTCAGATTGCCAATGCCGTAGCCGCGCAATTAGACGGCGCAGACTTTTCCATGATTGAAGCCGTTATGCCCGGTTTTATCAATTTGAAGCTGTCAAACGGTTTTTTACAGTCTTACTTGGAGCAAATGCGCCAAGCCGAAGACTTTGGCGTAGAAAAAATCGGTGCAGACAAGACCATCGTAGTGGACTACGGCGGCGCCAATGTGGCAAAACCTCTGCACATCGGCCACCTGCGCCCCGCCATCATTGGCGAAACTCTGAAACGGCTGCACAAGTTCCTAGGTTATCACACCATCGGTGACATTCACATGGGCGACTGGGGCTTGCAGATGGGTCTGATTATTGCAGAAATGCAGGAGCGTCAGCCCGAGCTTCCCTACTTTGACCCCGATTTTGCTGACGAATATCCCAAGGAAGCACCCTTTACCCTGTCGGAATTGGAAGAAATCTACCCCACCGCTTCTTTGAAAAAGTCCGACCCCGCCTTCGCGGAAAAGGCACATATTGCTACCTTCGAGCTGCAACAAGGCCGCCGCGGTTATCGCGCCCTGTGGAATCACATTATGCGCATTTCCGTAGCCGACCTGAAAAAGAATTACAACAATCTGGATGTCTATTTTGAACAGTGGCTGGGCGAAAGCGACGCTGACCCCTACATTGCCCCTATGGTCGAAGATATGAAAGCCCGCGGCATTGCGGTGCAGTCCGAGGGTGCGTGGGTAGTGCCCGTAGCCGAAGAGGGCGACAAAAAGGAAATGCCTCCCTGTATTCTGGTGAAATCCGACGGTTCTTCCATCTATGCCACCACTGACCTTGCCACTATGGTTCAGCGTATGCAGGATTGGAAGCCCGACAAGATGCTCTATGTTACCGACAAGCGGCAGAATCTGCATTTTGAGCAAGTATTCCGCGCTGCCCGCAAGGCAGGCATTGTCAAGCCCGAAACGCTTTTGGAGCATGTTGGTTTCGGCACCATGAACGGCGCCGACGGCAAGCCCTTTAAGACCCGCGACGGCGGTGTGCTGCGATTGGAACAGCTCATTACAGATATGACCGATTTCGTCCGCACCAAGGTTGTGGAGAACAAAATCGTTTCCGACGATCAGGTGGAAGCCACCACCCAAAAAATTGCCATGGGCGCGCTGAAATACGGCGACCTGAGCAACCAGCCCACCAAGGACTACAACTTCGACATGGAGCGTTTTGCCGCGTTTGAAGGCAATACAGGCCCTTACATTCTCTACACCATTGTGCGTATTAAGTCCATTTTGGCAAAATACGGTGCTTGGGAGCATTTACCCATTACAGCGCCTGCCAACGAATACGCAAAAGACCTGATGCTGTCCATCACCGGCTTTGCGCCTGCCATGGAAAGCGCACTAAACGCTTCCGCACCTAACCTGATTTGCGCCTACATTTACGAGCTGGCCGGCTGCGTCAATAAATTCTACCACGAAACCCGAATCCTCTCGGAAGAGGACGAAACCTTAAAGGCCGGCTACATTGCCCTCATCGGCTTAGCCAAAAACATTTTAGAAACCTGCATCGAAATCTTGGGTTTCTCTGCCCCCGAAAAAATGTAAAACTCATCCCCTGTTCGTACGAACAGGGGATGCATTTTTTATGTGCCAATCTGCGCGCCGCCGGAAGCATTTTGCGTTCTATAAAGGTCGGCATAAATGCCGCCCGAGCGCAAAAGCTCCTCATGGCTGCCGCACTCGGTAATCACGCCATCGGCAATGGACACAATCCGGTTCGCTGCCCGAATAGTAGAAAGCCGGTGAGCAATAATCAATGTAGTTCTACCCTTCGCCAAGGTATCAAAAGCCCGCTGGATTTTCGCTTCTGTCACAGAATCGAGGGCAGAAGTTGCTTCATCCAAAATCAGAATCGGCGGGTTCTTTAAGAAAATTCTGGCAATGGCCACCCGCTGCTTTTGTCCGCCGGACAAAAGAGTGCCGCGCTCGCCCACATAGGTGTCGAAACCATTGGGCATGGCCAAAATATCCTCATAAATTTCTGCCTTCTTTGCCGCTTCCACCACTTCCTCAAAGGTGGCGCTGGGCTTGCCGTAACGAATATTTTCAAAAATCGTATCAGCAAACAGGAACACATCCTGCTGCACAATGCCGATATTTTCATGTATAGATTTCTGGGTTACCTCCCGAATATCCTTGCCGTCAATGGAAATGCTGCCCTCGCTGACCTCGTAAAATCTAGGAATCAACTGGCACAGCGTAGTCTTGCCGCCACCGGAAGGACCTACAATAGCGATGGTCTCTCCTGCCGCGATGGTCAAGCTTACATTCCGCAGCACATCCAGATTCCCGTCATAAGCAAAGGACACATTTTTAACCCGAATTTCGCCCTTTACATTCTCCAAAGGCTTGGCATCTGCCTTGTCCTGCAAGGTAGGCTCCGTGCGCATAATGCTCACAAAACGATTTAAACCTGCAAATCCGTTGGCAAACATCTCAGAGAATCCGGAAATTTTCCGCATGGGACTGACAAAAGTGGAAATATACAGAGCAAACGTCAGCAGGTCCCGATAATCCATGGTGCCTTTCATCACAAAGTAACCGCCAACACCAATGACCACCACATTTAAGCTGCACAAGAAAAATTCCACAGAGCTATGGAATCTGCCCATAGCCTTATGAAAATCCCTCTTGGATTCCTTAAAAATCTCATTCGCAGCGGTAAAACGGGCATTTTCCACCTTTTCATTGGCAAATGCCTTAGCGGTGCGCATGCCGGAAAGACTGCTTTCAATTTCTTGATTGATATGCCCCGTTTTTTCCTTTGCCACTGCGGATGCGCGACCCATACGGCGGCGCATGGTCATAACCACCACCAGAAACACAGGAATGGTCGCACCCACCACCAAAGCAAGCTCCCAGCGGATACTGCCCATAACTACCAGCGCGCCAATGATGGTCAGCACCGAGGTGAGCAAATCCTCAGGGCCGTGGTGCGCCAGCTCCGTTAATTCAAACAGGTCGGAAGTCAGGCGGCTCATGAGCTTACCGGTGCGGTTGGCATCGTAAAAATCAAAGCTCAAAGTCTGCATGTGGGCAAACAAATCAGCCCGAATGTCCGCTTCTACCCGAATACCAAAGGTATGACCGTAATATGCGATGATGTACTGCAAAAAAGACCGAATGCCGTAGCAGGCTAAAAACACCACCATTACCACAAAAAATGTCTGATACATTTGATTGGGCAGCATATCATACAGCGCGCTGCGGGTTACCAGTGGAAACAGCAGGTCAACCGCCGCCACCAGCACCGCGCACAGCACATCCACCGCAAAAAGCTTTTTATGCCTGCCAAAATAGCTCAGAAAAATCATCAAAGGTGATTTCTTCTGGTAGTCCTTCGTCGTCATCTGTCTCTCCCCTTCCATATTCTTTTATTATAGCGGAAATTGCAAAACTTGCAAGTGCGAGCATAGACAATTCAAGTTTTTCTGCTATACTAAAAGAAAAGGGGTGAAACCATGGAGATTTTATATCATGACAAGCAGATCGCTGTTTGTGTCAAACCCGTAGGACTGGATTCTGAAACAGAAGTCCCAAAGGCATTGCAAGAGGCTCTGGGCGGCGATTTCCTGAGCGTTCACCGCTTAGACAAGAATGTGGGTGGCGTTATGGTTTATGCCCGCAGCAAGGCGGCAGCCGCCTCCCTGTCCAAGGCTATTCAGGATGGCACTATGATAAAAGAATATGTGGCTATGGTTCACGGAACGCCTCCCGAAAGCGGCGATTGGAGCGACCTTCTTTGGAAGGACAGCGCAAAAAACAAGGTATTTGTGGTCAAGCGGGAGCGCAAGGGTGTTAAATCTGCGCGGTTGGAATTTCAGCGCTTACGGTGCCAAGACCCCAGCCTTGTTCACATACGCCTGCACACCGGCCGTTCTCACCAGATCAGAGTGCAGTTTTCTTCCCGTGGCTTCCCGCTGGTAGGCGACCACAAATACGGCGCGCGGGACGAATTTTCTGCCCCTCTGCTTTTCTCCTGCCGGATCACATTTCCCTTAAACGGAAAGCAACATTGCTTTGAAGCGCTGCCGGAGTGGGGAAAATAATGTAAAATTTTTTATAACTTCATAATTGCTTAATAACTTTCCACTTATTTTCTTAATAATCGTCTGATATACTTTAACCATAGCATACGGAGTATGCATACTTTTTCATTTTCTTCCTCTCTTTTTAGGACTTCCCGGTATCGTCTGGTCAACGATGCCGGGTTTTCCTTTTATGGTGCAAATACGAAAGCCACAGAGCCTAATGGCTCTGTGGCTTATACTTATTGCTTATCGAACACCAAAAGAATTCCGGAAAAGTCCAGCATCTTCTTATCTGTCAGCTTCTTTTCCACGCAAATGCCGTAATTCATCAGCACATTGCCGCTGTATGTATCGCCGGTTTGCCGCAGCTGATAAGTTCCATTGGGGCATAATCCATCCAAGCGCAGCATATTTCGTTCAAAACCGGGGACAGCTCTTGTTCTGAAATACAAAAGCACCACCGTCTTTTCATCTTGGGAAATGTACTGCCAGACAGTGTGATTGCTCTCGAAAGGAGATTTCAGCCGATACAGGTTGCCGGTATGAACAACCTCGCGGATTTCCTTATATTGGGCAATCTGCGCCTTGATTTCCTCTAACTCCTCATCCGTCATCTTGGTTAAGTCAAACTCATAACCCAACTGACCGCCCATAGCCACCAAGCCTCTGGCTTCCATAGTGGTCACGCGATTGATTTGATGATTGGGAACTGCGGAAACATGGGCGCTGACGAAAGCGCTGGGCATGACCATGCTGGTGCCGTGCTGAATGAGCATACGCTCACCTGCATCGCTGTCGTCACTGTTCCAATACTGATGGAAATAATGCATCATACCGGGGTCAAAACGCCCGCCGCCGCCGGCGCAGCCCTCAAACAGCACTTCGGGGAACGCTGCCATCAGCTTTTCCAAAATCTCATAAAGACCCAGCATATATCTGTGGGCCGTTTCTGCCTGCCGTTCTGCGGGCAATGCCGCAGAGCCAACCTCCGTAGCATCGCGGTTGACATCCCACTTCACATAGGTAATGGGCGCGCTGTTTAAGGTATCAAACAGGAAAGAAAGCACATACTCACGAACTTCCGGACGGGACAGATCCAGCAACAGTTGCTCCCGCGCCAAGCTTCTGTCGCGACCTGCCACATGAATACACCAATCAGGATGTGCGCGATACAAATCACTGTCGGGCGAAATCATCTCCGGTTCAAACCACAGACCAAACTGCACGCCCTCGGCATTGACTTTATCCGCCAAGCCTTTCAAACCATCGGGCAGCTTCTTCGCATTGACATACCAGTCTCCCAAAGAACAAGTGTCCGTATCCCGCTTGCCAAACCATCCATCGTCCAGCACAACCATATCAATGGCCGCCTTTTTTGCCTGCTTGGCAAGGTCAACGATTTTCTGCTCATCGAAATTGAAATAAGCAGATTCCCAGCTATTGATCACCACAGGGCGTTCTCTATCACGCCACGGGCCTCGCGCCAGACGGGTGCGATATAGCTCATGGTATGTTCTGGACATTGCGCCCAAACCCTCAGCCGAGAATACCATGACTACCTCAGGGCTGACAAATCGCTCGCCTACATTGAGCAGCCAAGAGAAATCCGTAGAGCCGATGCCCATAAATGCCCGTGTCGCGCCATAGCGTTCCACCTCTGCGCCACATTCAAAGTTGCCGCTGTACACCAGACTGAAACCATATGCTTCGCCCTTATCTTCCGTGGCATCCTTGCGCGCCAGCGCGAAGAACGGACTTTGTCCGTGGGAACGGCAGACGCCGCGGTTTTCCACGGTCATGCAGCCATAGAACAACGGCTTCCGCTCCAAATAATTTTCCCGACCCCATGCGCCATGCTGAGAAATCAAATCAAACTCATGGTCACCAAAATCAAAGCCCATACTCATAATGCGGTTAATTTTCGCAGCAGCATTGCCGCAATTCGTCACTTCCACATTGCGGGTAATGGCGTCAAAGGCGCTGTAAGCCGTGTAGCGGTATGTAAATTCCAAACCTGTTACTTCATCGCGCATGAGAATTTCCAGCGTCTGTGCTTCGCTGTCATCCTCTACATAAGTAGCAGGCAAGCCGGCCAGCTTAGGCTTGCCATCGTAGATTTTATGGCTAATGTACTTCGCCTTCGTAATGCGGCTGCCGTCTTCATAAGTAGCGTGGAAGGAAGGTCTGCGCATATCGCAGCTGCCAAGGGCAGAATACTCCTGCAACAGCACACCTGTGGACACAAAATCCGCCCGCGCTGCCTTTTTCAGCGGTTGCGCCACACTGACACCACCTGCTTCCGCGCCGGCAATTTTGTCCTCGCCTGCAAATTCACAGTCCATGGCCACGCCGCTGACAAACGGAGCATAGTTATAGGTTTCCATGCCCACCAAGCTTTCCAGCCGCTTGCCGTAATATAAATGTTCCAGCACATACTCCCCTCTTAGGCGAAATGCGTAAGAAGTATTGGGTGTTTGCAAATGAAACGTCCTTGTAGATTCCTCAAAAAGAATAGACATAATAATCTGCCTTTCGTATGGATGTGATAAATAAAATATACCACAATGAGCAAGAAATGTAAACAACGAAAACAAGGAAAAATCATGCTATGGCCTTTCCGTTTTCTTTCTTTGGCAGACAAATATGCCATGTACCCCTTTATTTTTAAATCACTTCATGCTATAATATCTAAAACGCACGACTCACAAAAATCCCAAATCCTTTTACCACATATTAAGGAGGACTAGACATGAAATTTATCCAGCCCATAGACGGCGATGTGCTTTTTTCCGTTGCTGACGGCACTGAGAAGGACGGAAAATTACTTACCGAAGTCATCATTTCCGCACCTGAGGGTCAAACCATTTTTATAAATGGAGTAAAGGCACAGGAAGAAAACGGAAACTACACCGCGCAAGTTGCCATCTGCTCCTACCGAAATGCCATTGAAGCAGTAAACGCCGATACGCAGCAACGCCAAAAGATTTTGGTTTACTGGTTTCGCGACGGTTACCGCACCTACCGTCTTGGCGTGGACGATGTGATTTTTTCACTGGAAAACATCTGGAAGAATCAGGAATCCTACGCTTCCCTTTTTGACGACCCGTTTTTTGCCCTTTACCGAGATCTGCACAACCAGTACGGAACTCTTGTGCACATGCATATTTACTATGAAAATGACGACGGCAGCTTTAATCTTTCCATGTTCCCCGACAAATACAAGGATGAATTCCGCGGCAATGCCGATTGGTTAAAGCTTTCTTTCCATTCCAAGAAAGACAAACCCGACAGTCCCTATAAGTACGCCACCTATGAACAGGTAATGGAAGAAGGCAAGCAAGTGGCTGACGAAATTCTCCGTTTTGCAGGAGCAGAAGTCAGCAACCATGTCACCTCACAGCACTGGGCAGACTCCAACCGCGAAGCCACTCGAGCATTTCGGGATTTAGGCTTCGACTGTATTGACGGATATTTCATTTTTGATGGCAACGGAGAGCCCATCGCCTCCTATTACCTGAACAAAGAACAAATTCTTCACGCTGCTTCCAGAGACTTCTGGGTAGATCACAGTGAGAACATTTTGTTTGTTAAGGACGATATTGTTATCAACGAAATTCCTCTTAATAAAATAGAGCAATATATGGAAAATATCACAGCCCAGAAAAACCACGCTTTCCATTATTTGCTGATTCATGAACAATTTTTCTATCCGCACTTCCCTTACTACGAGCCCGATTATCGGGAGCGTGTATTTGCCACGGTAGACTGGTGCCATAAAAACGGGTACCGCCCGGCAAGCATTTCCTCCATCGCATTGGACTGCGGTTGGTATGACAAAGCTGAATAACATGACAAAAAACCAGCCATCCCAAATGGGATGGCTGGTTATGCTTAACTTAATAATATTTTGGGCGTAAAATCATCCATATTATCCACAATTTTCTCCCCTCTTTCTTATCTTATTTCATCCTACTTTATCCTACTTGTCAATATTTTAAGGATTTTATCTTATAATATTGATGAGATGATAATATGAAACCCTTAAAAGAAAAAATAAGTATCACTATTGATAATGATATTTTGGCAAAACTAAAAGAGCAAGCTGAATATGACGACCGCTCCCTCCTCCCGCCCGCGGCGGCGGTCGGGTCGCTCCCCAAATTTTCACTGGCTTCGCCAGTGAAAATCGCAATAGCGTAAAAAAGCACCAACACCGAACGGTGTTGGTGCTTTTTTGGAGCTGCTAGCCAGATTTGAACTGGCGACCTCATCCTTACCAAGGATGCGCTCTACCGGCTGAGCTATAGCAGCATATCTCGGACAGCTTTGCCATTATATAACACGCCGCGGCAAAAGTCAAGTATTTTTCATAGATTTTAACAGGAAATTTCAGATTTTAACGCCTGCCGCAAATTACTTGCGGCAGGCGTTTTCAAACCTATTATACCGGATTACACCAGCTCGATGATAGCCATTTCGGCAGCATCACCACGACGAGCGCCGGTACGGGTTACACGGGTGTAACCGCCATTACGCTCAGCATACTTAGGCGCGATCTCCTTGAACAGCTTATTGGCAACATCTTCCTTGGTGATGAAAGCCAGAGCGCGGCGATAGTTTGCCAAACCGCTCTTCTTGCCCAAAGTGATCATCTTCTCAACAACAGGCTGAACTTCTTTTGCGCGGTAGAAGGTGGTCTCAATCTTGCCGTTTTCCAGCAGATCGGTCACCAGCTGACGCAGCATAGCTTTTCTCTGTGTGCTGGTTTTGCCCAGCTTACGAGTTCCGAACATGAACGTTTCCTCCTTTTAGTTGTTGCTGACAGAATCTTCGCTGGCCAGGGACAGACCCATCATTTCCAGCTTCTTCTGCACCTCGTCCAAAGACTTCTTGCCCATATTACGTACCTTCATCATGTCCTCGCCGGTCTTGTTAATCAAGTCGGCAACGGTATTGATGTTGGCGCGCTTCAAGCAGTTGAAGCTACGGACAGACAGATCCAGCTCGTCAATGGTCATTGCAAGCTTGGCATCGGGGCGGTCAAGAATCTTTTCCACCACAGTAGAACCAGCGCCGACAGAATCGGACAGGTTGGTAAATACTGTTAAATGGTCAGACAAAATCTTTGCACCCAAGGAAACTGCATCCTTTGCGGAGATTGTGGAATCTGTCCAGACCTCAAGGGTCAGCTTATCGAAGTCGGTCTTATCGCCGACACGAGTGGGCTCCACAGTGTAATTCACCTTTTTCACAGGGGAATAAATGGAGTCAATGGGAATCACACCAATGACAGTCTGCGCTGTCTTGTTCCGGTCAGAGGAAACATAACCGCGACCTTGGGACAAAGTGATTTCCATGTTAAAAGTAGCATCAGGACCCAGAGTACAAATGTGCAGCTCGGGGTTCAGAATCTCAACTTCACCGTCTGCCTTAATATCGCCGGCAGTCACTTCGCAGGGACCAACCGCATCGATATAAACCGTCTTAACGCTCTGGCTGTGAAGCTTCACAATCATGCGCTTAACATTCAGCACGATTTCAGTCACATCCTCCTTAACACCGGGGATGGTGGAGAACTCATGCTGCACGCCGGCAATCTTCACAGAAGTTGCAGCGTAACCGGGCAGGCTGCTCAGTAAAATACGGCGCAGGGAGTTGCCTAAGGTCATGCCGTAGCCGCGTTCTAAGGGCTCAACAACATACTTACCGTAGGAAACATCCTCAACGGAATCCAGACATGTGATGCGAGGCTTTTCAATTTCTACCATGAATGATAACCCTCCTTCTCAAGAGTATGGGGTGTAGAATGCACCCCACAATTGAAATTTTAGTACGAACAGGGGGTCGATTACTTGGAGTACAATTCGACGATGAGGTGAACCGCGATTTCAAAATCGATGTCATCCTTGGTGGGCATGGCAATGACCTTACCCTGCAAGGTGTTCTTGTCGCGATCCAGCCACTTGGGAGCGGCAACAAATGCATCGTCTTCCTTCAACTTCTTGAAGAAAGCGTTGGAATTGCTCTTTTCACAGACAGCGATGACATCGCCAACCTTAATCAGGTAGCTGGGGATGTTCACGCGGCTGCCATTGACAGTAAAGTGACCGTGGTTTACCAGCTGACGAGCCTGACGGCGGGAGTTGGCAAAGCCCAGACGATACACAACGTTATCCAGGCGGCGTTCCACCAGAGTCAGCAGGTTGTCGCCGGTGTTACCCTCATGACGAGCTGCCTTCTCGTAGTAGTTACGGAACTGCTTTTCCTGAATGCCGTAAACGAATTTGACCTTCTGCTTTTCGGTCAGCTGAGTAGCATACTCAGACTTCTTAGTTCTTCTCTGACCGCCGGGATTCTTGTTGGAAGTCTTAGAATAACCCATTGCGGCAGGAGAAACGCCCAGCGCTCTGCAACGCTTCAACACGGGCTGCATATTTTTAGCCATAACGCAAATTCCTCCTATTGCTTATTAGACACGACGTCTCTTGGGCGGACGGCAACCATTGTGAGGAATGGGAGTCACATCCTTAATCATAACGACTTCCAGACCTGCGGATTGCAGAGCCCGGATCGCAGCTTCACGTCCCTGACCGGGGCCCTTAACATAGACCTCGACGCTCTTCAAGCCGCAAGCATCAATGGCTGCCTTAGCAGCGGTCTCAGCAGCAGTCTGAGCAGCAAAGGGAGTGGATTTACGGGAGCCACGGAAACCCAGACCGCCGGAGGAAGCCCAAGAAAGGGCGTTGCCTTCCAAGTCAGTAATGGTGACCATGGTGTTGTTGAAAGAGGAACGGATATGTGCCGCACCCTTTTCTACACTTTTGCGTTCGCGACGGCGCTTAACGACTTTCTTTGTAGCCTTAGCCATTGTACATATCCCTCCTTACTTCTTCTTGTTAGCAATGGTCTTCTTGGGACCCTTGCGAGTACGAGCATTGGTCTTGGTTCTCTGTCCGTGAACGGGCAGGCCACGACGATGACGCAGGCCACGGTAGCAGCCGATTTCGCTCAAACGCTTGATGTTCATGGCGTTTTCACGACGCAGGTCACCCTCGATTACATAGTTGTGCTCAATTGCGTCACGCAGCTGAGCTTCCTGCTCCTCAGTCAGTTCATGGACGCGGGTATCAGGATTGATACCGGTGGTTTCCAGAACCTTAGCGGCACGGGCAGGTCCGATGCCGTAGATATAAGTCAGCGCTACTTCAATCCGCTTTTCGCGGGGAAGGTCAATACCAGAAATACGTGCCATATTCTTTCAGCACCTCCTATTAGCCTTGTCTCTGCTTGTGTTTGGGGTTTTCGCAAATTACCATAACGCGACCCTTGCGCTTGATGATCTTACACTTTTCGCACATGGGTTTAACGGACGGTCTTACTTTCATACTGTTTAACCTCCATA
>JAZQWI010000005.1:0-97808 GCA_045632245.1 Faecousia sp.
TCCGATCCGCATGCTTCTGTTTTATTATGTGTTTGCAATTTCCAGCATAGCGTCGTAAAGCTTGCAGAATTTTTGGTATTGATATGTGTACTGCTCTGCGTGGATAGGGTTATAGCAGAGCAGAATTTTTGCGTCTTTGGTGGCGGCTTGCAGGGAATCGTATTGTCCTTCGTTCCATGCTGCTACCATTGCCATGCCAAGGCAGGCGGCTTCGGTAATGGCCGGAACTTCCACGGGAAGACCGGTGATGTCAGCTTGCAGTTGGCACCAGACAGGGCTTTTTGCGCCGCCGCCGGTGGCGACAATGCTTTTAATCTCCGTGCCTTTGGCGCGAATGTCTTCGCAATTTTTTCGCAGAACGAAGCACACGCCCTCCATAACGGCTTTTGCCATTTGAATGGCGGTATGTTCCTGCCGCAGGCCGTAAAACACACCGGTAGCGTTGCGGTCAAATTCCGGAGCGTTGGTGCCTACCAAGTAGGGAAGGAACAGCAATTCGCTGTCACCGCACTGCAAAAGCTCGCGGTTTAGGGTGTCGTAATCCATGTTTCCTAAGCAGGTGCGACGGAACCAGTCTAAGCATGCGCCGCCGCTTTCCATAACGGGGAGCATAACATAGGTGTCGGGCAAGAAGCCGTAATGCAGCGCCATGTCACAATCGGGGTGAGGGGTGCCGTCTGCCATGGAGGCCAGCACCATGGTAGTGCCGGTGGAGAGAGTCATGCCGCCGGCGGAGATATTACCGGTGCCAATCATTCCGGCAAAATGGTCTAATGTGCCGGTGTTGATTTTCGTGGTTTTCGGCAAGCCGGTGCGCGCAGACATCTCCTGCGTGAGTGTACCCACAACGGTGCAGGGCTCTACCAAGGGCGGCAGCTGCGTTTCGGAAATGCCAATGGCGCGGAGCATTTCCTGCCAATAGCATTTGTTGTAGATGTCAAAATAGAAAGAGAAGGTGGCAATGGACATATCGGCACATTTTTTGCCTGTGAGACGGTAGACGATATAGTCCTTTAACAGCATATAGGTGGAAACCTTGGTGAATAAATCCGGTTGATTCCGTTTCAGCCATAGGATTTTGGTGGCGGGCCATGTGGGCAGAATTGCCTGCTGGCCGGTAATGCGGTGGCAGGTTTCTACGGAAAACTCTTTTTCCAGCAAGGCGCATTCTTCGTTGGAGCGCTCGTCCATCCAAGAAATGGCATTGCACAAGGGTGTACTGTCAGCAGCTAAGCAGACAAGAGATTCCGCCTGACCGGTAAAGGCGATTTGCTTGATTTCGCCGGTGGCTTCCTGTGCAAGCTGCCCCAGCAGATTTGTAAGGCTGTCGAAGTAGCTGATTGCGTCAAATTCAATCAGTTCACCGTTGCGAATGTACTCCACCGGCGCGCTCTTTTGGGCGACGCAGGTTAAGTCGCTTTGGTATAAAGCGACCTTGACATTGGTACTTCCTAAGTCAACACCTATATACATGAGGGTTTCCTCCTCTTAGATTCGGATTTGGATAAGGCTGCCACATCGGAGATGTGGCAGCCCAAAGGGATGAGAATTAGTAACCAACCTTCTCCCAGCATTCGAAGGGAGCAGCCAGCTCTTCGCTGATGTAAACCTGAGTCTTTTTGGTTTGCAGCATGGTGCTGGGCAGGTAGGGAGTGATGGGTCCGTGGGTGCACAGACGGGAAATCATTCTCTGCCAGGAGGAGAAAGTACCGCAGGTTGCCAGTGCATGCACTTCGATACGCTCCTTAGCACGCATAACGTCCAGAGGTCCGATGGTAGCAGCCTTGGGAGGAACGTTGGCGATGTCGCCGGACTGACCGAAGGTGCCGTTCAGGGAGTTCTGCATAATGGTCATGGGGTGCAGCTCCACAATCTGAGCAGGCTGATTCAGCCATTCCTCGATGTCTCCGGAGCCGATGAACTCGGGGATGGGATCTACGAAAGCCATGTGGCCGGCCCAACCGGGAGAGGTGGAAGCGATGTCGGCGCCGCCCTCGGAAATATCGTTGATGATCTTGGAGTAGTCACCGATATTAGCGTTGGTGGGGAAGTGGACATTTTCCATGGGCATACGCAGCTTCTCGTCGATCTGGTAGTAGAAATACTTGATCATGGAGTGAGCGAAGCCGGCTTCGTAGGTGATGGGGGCAATGTTGCCGTCCTGGTCTGCCCATTCGTCTTCGGCGAACAGGTGAACCTTGGAGCAGTCAACCTTGAAATAGTTAATGAGCTGAGCCAGAGGGATGTAGGTGTCGGGCTCGGGGTTGCCCAGAATCATGGTGAAGGTCTTACCGGCTTCGGAAGCGGCCTTCAAACGGGAGAACAGAGTAGCAATCAGAACGGGGTGGGGGTTCATCATGACCTTAACCTCGAACTCGGGGTGCCACCAGTCTTCGCGCTTTTCCAGATCCTTGCCGCTGAGGCTGCGAACATACTCGCAAACCTTCTTGTCCTTAAAGGGCACAAACTTGGCAGGCTCAAAGTCAAACTTGGTTGCGGGATCTACAATAAAGTCTTTCATTGTACGGTCTCTCCTTTTAAAATTACTTTTTTCACATTCATTTTGTGGTCAACGAAAATCAGGTCGGCGCGCTTGCCAACGGCGATTTCGCCCCGATCCAGCATGCCGTAGCATTTGGCGGGGTTGTAGGATGCATAGTTAAACACATCTACCAAAGAAGCGCCGGTGTGCTTCATCATGTTCCGGCAGGCGACATCCAAGGTCAGCTTAGAGCCGGCAATTTCGCCCTCAAAGTCGAAATTGATGTCGGTAACGCCGTCGTAGCCGTCGGGCACAGGACCGTCAAACACGCAGGAATCGGACACCAGCATAATCCGATCGTCACCCTTAATGCGGCGCACTAAACGGAGCATATAGGGGTCGACATGGATACCACGGCTGTCGCAAATCAGCTCTGCATAGATTTCACGGTTGTAGTTGACGGTTTCGTCCACGCACACACCACGGCACTCAGGATACTTAGGCAGATCGCCGGTTGCGTTGGTGTGGTGGGTGCCCACTTTCAGACCGTAGGGCATCAAAGCCTCAATTTGCTGAGGAGAAGCCTCGGAGTGGGCAACGGTGAAGATCACCTTGGGGTTTGCCATTTTTGCATCTCGGACAAATTCCTCGATATGTTCTCGTTCGGGGGCTACGCACCAAGCGTAGGAGGCGTCGCCGGCAGCATCGATGAGGGGCTGATAGTCCTCCTTGCAAATGGGGCCCTTCCAAGGGTTACCCTCCCGGTCAGCGCCGAATTTGGGATTCATGTAGGGCGCTTCCATGTAAAGGCCAATAAAGGTGGCACATTCAGGAGTTTGCATGGCAGCTTTCATGATGGCAATTTGCTCCAACAGGGCTTCCTTATTCTGGTTAAAGTATAAGGTGGGGAGCATGGTAGTGGTGCCGTGGCTTAAATTGAACTGCGCGGCATGGGCGGGATCTTCAAAGACCCATTTGCCCCCACCGGCATGGTTGTGGGTGTCGATCAGACCGGGGCCGACATAAGCGCCCTCGGCATCGATAATCTCACAGTCTTCCGGAATGGGAGTGTTACGCATTTCACCAAAGCCACAAATTTTGCCATTTTCCATAAACAGAACTGCTTCGGGAATAAAATGGTCCTTCATGATGAGTTCTGCATTGATAATAGCGGTCATAGAGGAGTCCTCCTTAGCGCAGCTCGTTGAGCAGGGTGGTGCCTTCTTGGATGATGAGTTCTGCTACGCCTGCGGCGAAATTAGAACTGCGGGCTTCATAGCCGCCTTCATCATAAGCGTCCTGCATGGGGAAATAACCTTCACTGCCATTGGTTAAGCAGCAGGGCAGAACCAAGTCCCAACCTTCTGCGGCTTTCAGACCGCGGCCGATACCGGTGAAAGGTTCACCGGGAATGCCGATCAAGGCCAGATTGCCGATGGCAATGGCACTTAAAGGCATTTCAAAATGATCAGGCGCATGTTCCAAACGAACCATTCGCAGAGCTTCTGCTACAACGGTGGTGAGCATCATACCGGTGTAGGGGAGCTCGGCATCTCTGCCGGCATCGTGCAGCTTTTTGATGTGGTATGCAGTGGGCATATCTTCCGAACGGGGCAGATTGGTGGGAACTTTGATGGTTTTCTGCAAGAAACGCAGAGAGGAGACTTCCTCGTATTGCACCTTGTCGAAGGCTTGCAGGACACCGGCGGTTAACACACGACCCATGTATTGTGCATGAGAGTAGCCACGGGCGACATCGTCAAAGTCCATGAACATCCCGTTGAGGTAACCGCCTCTGGGGTGGACGTTTACATGGTTGACATCGCCTTCTGCACCGTTAAAGAAAATACATTTGGTATTGTCCAGCACCTTTTCTACGGTGCTGCAAAGTAAGCCGGGCCAGTCAGCGGAGATAAGGTCTCCGCCTACTACGTCGGGGTGGTCAGCAAAGTTCACAAGCACCAGAGTGTCTGCATTTTCCCGGTCAAAGCGCAGTACACTGACACGCTCATCCACATCACCAATGGGCGCAACAATATCCGGATTGTCGACACCGGGGTTGGTTTTTACGCTTCCGTCTTTCATGCGGAAGCGGCGAATGAAGGCAATGTTCGGTGCATGACCGATTCCCCAGCCCATGCGGGCAGGCTTTAAGTCTGCCAGTGCCAGCTGAGCTGCGTCAGCCATTTTATGGCGGACGGTGTCATGGTATTCCTGCGGCAGAGCTAAATCAATGCCGGGAGTCCCAAGTACGTCGCTTTTAACAGCAGGGCCGGTATGGGTGTGGGTGGCGGAAATGAAAATGGCCTCCACCGGCACACCGGTGACTTCGCTGATATGCTGCCGCAAAGGTGTCATGACTTCTTGATTGATGGCGCAGTTGTCAAGGCTCATCATCAAAACACAGGTATCTTCACAACGCAATGCAAGGGTGCGGATGTAAAGTTCGTCCAGAACACCTTTGGCAGGGCGGGGCATAAAATAGCCGACCAATTGAATCCCAAGCATAGGGGTGATATTTACCTGAGAAAAGCCAGCTTGTAAAGTGTTCATGATTGATCCTCCAATTACGGAAAGATTATCTCTTCTTCCACTCGTCGTACTGTTCCATGTATGCCTTTTCTTCGGCGGGGAACTTACGCAGGGTGTTGACGACCTCACCGTTATTGTACTTGCGGTCGCCCATGTCTTCGGTGGTGCCAAACAGGGTCAGGTTGACCTGACGGGGCCGGGCGCGGACATGGTCCCAGTCGATGAAGTAGATGTGAGCGAATTCGCCCAGATCCAGCTTGCCGTCCTTAATGGTCAGGGTCTCGCTTCTGCCGAAGAATACAGAACGCAGGTGCCCGTCGGTATTCATGGAAGTGAAGTTGCCGGGCTCGTCAACATAGCGGCCGAATTGTGCGTGTACGGGGCCGGGGTGACGGTAGTCGCCCTCGTTAGCAAAGTCGGGGATCATCTTGCGCATGATGTCCAGCAGATCGTGCTGCAAGTATTCCAGATCGAAGGTGTCGAAGTCGTGAGAGCACTCCTGAATCATAACGGAGCAGGTGGTGTGGTGAGAAACCACGGAAACAGTACCGTTCTTGATGCCGGACTCTTCCACGATCTTATGTACGTCGATGGAAATGTCGTGGAAGGTGGGGATCCAACCACGGGACTGCAACTGAATTTCTTTCTGAATCATTTTAAATTCCATTTTTGTTACCTCCAAAAATATGTTTATAAATCAGGGATGGCGTTCATCCCAAGCCTTACGGACAGCGGCGATCATTTCATCTACCATGGCGGCGCGGTCGGCAGCCTTGGCAACACCGGAAGAAGAGCCGGTGGCATCCGCGCCGGCAATGATGGTGTTGTAAACATCGTTGCCATTGGCAATGCCAGCGGCGGTGAGCACCAGAATATCAGCATTGACACTCTTGACGCACTTTGTGGCGGCCTCGACATATTCGGGGCCGACGCTGACACCGGTACCGATGAGCTCGGAGGGCTCAGCGACGATGATGTCGGGATTCAGCTGGGCGATTTTGGATGCGTCTGCCATGGAGTCGGCGCAGACGATGGTGAGAAGACCGACTTCCTCAGCGCGCTGAATGGTTTGCGCCAGAACCTCGTAGGAAATGGGCTTTTCCACATGGTTCAGCATGACACCTTCTGCGCCGGCGGCGACCAGAGATTCGGGCAAAATATCCGCCAGACCTCTGCCCACGGGGATGGGGTCCATGTGAGGTGCGAACACGTGAAGCCGCTTGGTGCTCTCCTTAACGCGGCGAATATCCACCACCGGGCAGGTGAAGATAATGTCCACGTCGTACTTTTCTGATGCGGCGTCCGCGGCCTTGGCCAAGTCCAAAATTTCATCACCGTAGAGGTAGGATTTCGGGCCGATTTCAAAGAACGGAGCCTTGATAGAACAGGTTTTATTCATACAGTTCACCTCCTAATATATAACAACATTTATTATATTTCTGAATAGGAAATAAGTCAACCGCGCGTACCTTTTTTTACGTTTTACACAAATATTATCTTCTGATTTAGAGAAATTCACAATACTATCCTATGAAAAAACCTATTGAAAGAAAATAATATTTGTGTTATAATAAATTTGCGAAAAAACCTTGTTTATAGGAGGATTGGAAATGAAAGAACAAGCTAAAAAAGCCATTTATGAGGCTTATGAAATTGAGCAGGCCTGCATTCGCGAAATGGTGGAATACATCGACGACGAGCAATTCTCCAAGGCGGTTGAATTGCTTTCCAAGGCGCCCCGTATCGGCACCTGCGGCTGCGGTCATTCCGGTATTATTTGCCAGCACCTTGCGCATTTGATGTGCTGCATTGAGCGCCCCTCCCGTTTTATATCTCCGGCAGAAGCGGTGCATGGTGCCACCGGTTTCTTACAGGCTGGCGATGTAATGGTGTTTGCATCCCGCGGCGGCAAGACCAAGGAACTTTTGCCCATTGTGGATATTTGCAAAGCGAAGGGTGTATCGATTATCACTGTTACGGAAAATATGGAATCCCCTCTGGCGCAGGCAGCAGATGTGGTACTGAAACAGCATGTGAATCGGGAAACAGATAAGTGGAACGCCCAAGGCACAACTTCTACCACAGCTTTGTGTATGATTTTCCACGCATTGCAGGCAGCGGTGATTGAGGAAACCGGTTATCAGGCGGAGCAGTTTGCGCTGATTCATCCCGGCGGAGCCGTGGGAGAACGGCTGAACAACAAGGCTCTGTAATCAAATGAGGTGTGGATATGGCTGCGGGAAAACTGAAAATTGATATTCGCCGCCAAGCAATTTTGCAAGAGCTGAATGAGAATGGACGGGTGTTTGTCACGGAATTGAGCCAAAAGCTGGGGGCAACGCCTGTGACGATTCGTACGGATTTGGACACGCTGGCCATGGAAGGCCGACTGGAACGGATTCAAGGCGGTGCAATCTCGGTGAATCCAAAGGGGAATCACCAAAACGGAGAAGATGCCCGCAATATTGTTTGTTGGGAGGAAAAGAAAGCCATTGCGCAGGAAGTGGCCGCCCGCATTCAAGATGGGGATACTTTATTTATCAACTCCGGAACGACCTCCCTTGCTGTTGCGCAGGCATTAAGCAAGAAACGTCGCTTAAATGTAGTCACCAATTCCCTTGCGGTGGCAGGTTGTTTGGCACGGGTAAAAACCATTCGGGTGATTTTGTTGGGCGGAGAATACAATACGGATTATGCGTTTACCTACGGCGGAGATGCTATGGAGCAGCTGCAACGGTATCAGTCAGAATGGAGCATTTTGTCGGTAGATGGTGTAGATAGCGCAGAAGGGCTTACAACCTATCATGCGGAAGAGGCGCTGATTGACAAAATGATGATGAGCCGCGCGCACCGTGTGATTATTGTGGCAGATCACCGGAAAATCGGGAAAGCCGGTTTTAGCCGGATTCAGGAAGTGAACGAACGACTTTGTTTGATTACAGACAGCGGATGTGATCAAAGCGTTTTAAGCCAATTGGAGCAAACGGGCATGAATGTTTGCATTGCCCAAATGGAAGAGGAAATGTAAAGAAAAACCCACCTGTTTTGTTAACAGGTGGGTTTTGATTATCTGTCTTCCCGGAAATAGGAAAGTCCGAGGCTTTGAGGGGGCTGATGCTCACGCTTTTTGCGCATGCTGGTGATAATCAGCACAATGATGGTTACTGCATAGGGAAGCATGATAAACAGCTCTTGTGTATCGGTTCCCAGAGGAACACCAAACATGGCCATATAGTTATTTAAGTTACAGAGCATGCCGAACAGGAAAGAACCGATAATTGCCATCCAAGGTTTCCACAGCGCAAAGATAACCAGAGCAATGGCCATCCAGCCGCGGTCACCGAAGGCGTTGTTGGACCATACGCCATCAGCGTAGACCATAACATATTGCAGGCCGCCAAGTCCGGCAATGGCGCTACCAATGCAGGTTGCCAAATATTTATAGCGGGTGACATTGATGCCGGCAGCATCAGCGGTGGCGGGGTTTTCACCTACCGCCCGAAGGTTTAAACCAATGCGGCTTTTAGACAGCATCACAGAAGCGATGATGGCGATGATAATTGCCAGATAGGTCAGAAAATCATGGGAAAGGAAAATCTGACCAAACCAGCCCAGGTTACTGCCACCGGGAATGCCGATATGGAAGAAGACACTGGTTTTTGTCAGGGCCACGGAAGGCATATCGCTATCCACCAGTTTGATAAGAGAGCCGCCAAAGAAGTTACCCAAACCTACGCCAAAGGTGGTCAAGGCCAGACCGGTGACATTTTGGTTGACGCGCAGGGTGACGGTGAGGAAGCTGTAAATTAAGCCCATGAGGACAGAGCCGGCGATGCAGGACAGCAGAGGGATTAGCACAGCCAGAATTGGATTTAAGGCGACGCCGGCACTAGCGCAGGCGGCTTCATAAATAAACGCACCGATGACGCTGCTGATAGAGCCGACATACATAATGCCGGGAATACCTAAGTTCAGGTGGCCGGATTTTTCTGTGATGATTTCACCGGTAGAGCCGTACAGAAGGGGAACACCTAGAGGAATCGAACTGCTGATGTAGGAAATGATGGCACTTAGCATTGTTCTGCGCCTCCTTTCTTGCTGTGACGGATACGTATTTTGTAGTGAATGAAGAATTCGCAGGCTACCAGACACAGAACAACCACACCGACCATGACATCGGCATAGGCGCTATTGAGGAAGTAGCGGTCTGCCACACCGGCAGTGCCGATTTGCAGAGCGGACACCAGAAGGGACATGGCAGCGATGATGAAGGGGTTAAACTGACCCAGCCAGCAGACCATGATAGCGGTAAAGCCCTGACCGCCTACGGTAGCGGTATTGATGGAATGGTCTTTACCTGCAACCAGCAGTAATCCGGCCACACCGCAGAGCGCGCCGGAGATGATCATACTGCGGATAATGATTTTCTTGACATTGATGCCGATGTAACGGGCGGTGTTTTGGCTTTCGCCCACAACGGAAATCTCATAGCCTTGCTTACTGTATCGCATATAGATGAATACAAGCACAGTCAGAACGGCTACGATGATGATGTTCAGCAGGTACTGCTGACCTCCGATGACCGGCAGAGCACCGGTGGACACGGGGTTGATTACGTTGGAGCCTTGGCCGTTGGCATAGACAAAGTAGGCAACCAACTGGGTGGCAATGTAGTTCATCATGAGGGTGAACAGAGTTTCGTTGGTACCGTAATGGGCGTGGAAGATGGCGGGAATGACACCCCAAAGGGCACCGCCTAAGATGCTGGCAATGATGACCACGGGAACCAAAACAGCTTCCGGAAGCACACCGCCTAAGTTGATCATGCAGAACATGGCGCAAAGACCGCCGAAAAGGGCTTGACCTTCTGCACCGCAGTTCCAGAATTTCATTCTGAAAGCCGGAGTCAGCGCTAAGGATAAGCACAGCAAAATGGCGGCTTGTTGCAGGAAATTCCAGAACTGTGTAGCTTTGCCGCCTTCAAACAGGCGACCGAACACGCTTAATTGCAGGCGTTCCAGCACATCACCTAAGGAGACGGCCTTGTTGAAAGAGGTGTTGCACAGGCTTGTCAGCACGAGCGTCATGGCAAAAAAGCCGATGAAAATGGCGCATAAGCGAATCAGCCATGCTTTCCAGCCGGCGATGTCGTCTCGCTTTGCGATGTGAATCAGAGGCTCGTGATGCTTTTTCATAGATGTATTAGCCATGAGCGTCGCCTCCTTCCTCCATAGCTTCGGTTTTGGTCATAAGCAGACCGATTTGTTCTTTGGTTGCGGTACGGGCGTCAACTATGCCTGTGACTCGGCCGGAGCCGATAACGAGAATCCGGTCGCACAGTTCCAGCAGCACGTCCAAGTCTTCACCTACGAAGATGACTGCTACGCCCAGTTCTTTTTGCTGGTTCAGCAGGTTATAGATGGTATAAGAAGAGTTGATGTCCAGACCGCGGACGGGGTAAGCGGCCATGAGCACGGTGGGGGATGCGGCAATTTCACGGCCTACCAGCACCTTCTGAACATTACCGCCGGAGAGTCGACGGACAGGAGTGGATGCGTCGGGGGTGATGACTTCCAAATCCTTTATGATTTTTTCGGCCAAGTCCCGAGGAGCTTTGCGCTCCAAGAAGAGGCTCTTGCCCTTGCGGTAGCTTCGGAGCATCATGTTGTCCACGATGTCCATGTTGCCAACCAAGCCCATGCCCAGACGGTCTTCCGGCACGAAGGACAGGCGCACACCCAAATCGCGAATTTGCATGGGAGTTTTGGTGCCGAGGTTGTCCATCTTTCCGGTTTTGGGGTTGTTATACAGAACAGCACCGCTGTCTAATTTTTGCAGACCGGCAATGGCTTCCAAAAGCTCTCGCTGACCGGAGCCGGCAATACCGGCAATGCCCAGAATTTCACCGGCTTTGGCCACAAAGGACACATCGTCCAGAACTTTTACGCCTTCGCGGTTGGAGCAGTTGATGTGGTGGACTTCCAGACGGGGAACGGCATTGGCAGGTTCCGTCCGCTGAATGTTCAGCTCTACCTTTTTGCCAACCATCATTTCGGTAAGAGAAGCCTCGGTGGCATCAGCGGTGTTGACAGTGCCGATATATTCACCTTTTCTAAGAACCGCGACGCGGTCAGACAGGCTCATAACCTCGTGAAGCTTATGGGTGATGATGATAATAGCTTTGCCATCGTCGCGCATGCGGCGCAGAACCGCAAAGAGTTTTTCGGTTTCCTGAGGTGTCAGTACGGCGGTGGGTTCGTCCAGAATCAGAATATCTGCGCCGCGGTACAGCACCTTGATGATTTCCACGGTCTGTTTTTCGGAGACAGCCATGTTATAGATTTTCTTTTTCAAATCCAGCTCGAAGCCGTAGCGCTGGCAAATCTCTGCCACCTGCTGCTGAGCGGCTTTCAGGTCGTATTTGGTTTTGTTGTTCAAGCCAAGGGCAATATTTTCTGTGGCAGTGAACACATCCACCAGTTTGAAGTGCTGGTGAATCATGCCGATTTTATAATCAAATGCGTCCTTGGGACTGGCGATGACGGCCTCTTCACCGTCGATGAAAATCTGACCTTCATCGGGGAAGTAGATGCCGGAGATCATGTTCATCAAGGTGGTTTTGCCGGAACCGTTTTCACCTAAGATGGAGAGAATTTCACCTTTATTCACCGTCAGGTTTACATTTTTGTTGGCGACAACGCTGCCAAAGGTTTTGGTAATGTTTTTAAGCTCAATCGCTGCTGTTGCCATGGGAGTGCCTCCTTTTCCAATGCTCAAGGTTAAGTCGCCGGTGGCGGCTCAGCCTTCGGTATTGGGTAAAAAAAACAGGGTAAGGCGGAGCCGGTTGGGGCTCCGCCTTATGAGATTTAATAATAAGAATTAGCCGTAGTTGCGGTCCAGCAGAGTGATGCCGTCGATTTCGATATCGAAGTAGGGACCGGAACGGAACTTGGATTCGTAGAACACACCGTTGGAGATAACTTCGGTGTCCTTCTCGTAAGCGGCGTCGGTGTCAACGTCGGCCATGTAGGAGGTCAGCTTTTCGCCACCGACAGTGAAGTTGTTGGTGTCGTAGACATTGATTTCCTTAGCAATCAGCTTAGCCTTCACTTCGGCCAGCTTTTCAGCGGTGCCGGCAGCAACAGCAGTGCCCAAGTCGGTCAGAGCAACAGCGCCGTTTTCAATGGTGCCAGCCCAGTCGGTGTCGATAGCCTTGCCGTTCTTAACCTGAGAGATCATGTACTCGAAGTAGGGCACCCAGTTGATACGGGAGGAGATCAGGAAGGTGTTGGGGCAAGCAGCGGCAGTGGAGCCGTTGTAGGAAACATTGGGAACACCAGCTGCTTCACAAGCAGTGGGAGCGCCCATGGAGTCAGCGTGCTGGGAAATCAGGACGCAGCCGCCGTCGATCAGGGACTGAGCAGCCTGCTTTTCCTTACCTTCGTCGTACCAGGAGCCGGTGAAGCGGACATCCATGGTGACTTCGGGAACGATGGACTTAGCGCCCAAGTAGAAGGAGGTGTAGCCGGAGATAACTTCTGCGAAGGTGAAAGCGCCAACATAGCCCATTTTAGCCTGTGCAGCGGTAATGGTGCCGTTGTCGATCATTTCCTTCAGCTTCATGCCGGCAACTACGCCTGCCAGGTAACGGCCTTCGTAGATGTGAGCAAAAGCGTTGTGGAAGTTAGCCAGATTGGCGGTATGAGCCTGAGTGCCGGTAGCGTGGCAGAACTGAACATCGGGATGCTCCTCAGCAGCCTTCATCAGGAAGGACTCGTGGCCGAAGGAGTCAGCAAAGATGATGCTGCAGCCTTCCACTTCGATCAGCTGGATAGCAGCGTCGTAGCAAGCGTTGGATTCGGGGATCTGGGTCTTCTGAACCATTTCCACGCCCATGTTCTCGCAAGCGATCTTGGCAGCGTCGATAAAGTTCTTGTCGTAGGTGGAGTTTTCGTCGTGCAGGAAGATGAAGCCGACCTTCATCTTTTCGCCTTCGTCGGCGTCGTTGCTTGCACAAGCGGCCATGCTAAACAACATCATGGCTGCCAGCAACAGGGCAAACAGTTTTTTCATTTTGTGTTCCTCCAATATTTCTTTTTTAATACCGCAAGCGGTATGGTATACAATAGAAAAAGACCCGATAACCACGCGGGAAACCCTTTTCGCTTATCCGGTCCAATAAAAAATGGCAGTTTGCAAAAAAGCAAAAACTGCCAGTAACCCTATGGGAGGGAAAACCAATAGTCGTGACTTATGGGCGTCACGGTAGAAACATTTTGGCCCAACGGAAAATCCGTTACTCAAAAACTATACTGGCTATGGTATAAAATTTACACTTTTATACTACCACGCAGACGCAAACTTTGTCAACAAGTTTTGGCATTTTTCGATGGAATTATTGTTATTGTGTAAAGAAAAATTCAAAAAGCAGGGAAAGTTGTGCAATGTGACAAATGAGAAAAATAAAAAGTTTCGAGGATTATATTGCAAAGGGTAGAAGAAGTTGATATAATGGTGAAAAATCGCGGGAAATCCTTAATATGACAGAAGGAGAGAGCAGGTTATGAACTGTTTGGAAGCCAGAATTGCTGCCGATGGTGTGGTAAAAGAGGGTAATGTGTTGAAGGTGGATAGCTTTTTGAATCACCAGATGGATGTTGATCTTCTTGACGAGGTGGGAAAAGAGTTTTACCGTCGGTTTCAGAATAAGCCCATTAACAAGATTTTGACCATTGAAGCCTCCGGCATTGCCATTGCTTATGCGGTGGCTCAGTATTTCCATGTGCCGGTGCTGTTTGCCAAGAAGTCCAAGAGCATTAACATTGCCGGTGATACTTATGTGGCAGAGGTGGAGTCCTTTACCCACAAAAACCGCAATACGGTGGTGGTGTCCAAGCAGTTTTTGTCTGAAAAGGACCATGTGCTGATTGTGGATGATTTCCTTGCCAACGGCTGCGCTTTACAGGGACTCATTTCCATTGTAGATCAAGCCGGTGCGACAGTAGAAGGTATTGGTATCGCTGTGGAAAAGGGATTTCAGGTAGGCGGTCAGGTGATTCGCAATCTGGGGTATCAGCTGGAATCGCTGGCTATTGTGGAATCTATGAATCACGAAACGGGAGAAATTGTGTTTCGGGAGCAGAAATAATGAAAGATAAATCACCCGAGGAAGTTCCTCGGGTGATTTTATATGGGAAGGAATTGTAAACAAATCGTGATTTGCTTGCATTTTTGGGGTGCGCGTGGTAAACTATGGCTACTGCGATCTCGCTTAGCGAGGGAAAGAGGACACTATGTTTTGTAGAAAATGTGGAAATGAAATGGACGATGACCAGAGAATCTGTGACGCTTGCGGTGAGGACAATGCTGCACGTCAGGGCTTTCCGTGGAAAGCGGTGCTGGTGACCTTAGGTTGTGTGGCACTGTTGGCCGGATTGGCATGGGTGGTATATTTTGGCGTAACCGGTCGTTTCTTGCCCAAGGAAAATAATATATATTATAAGGAGAGCTATTCTGTAAGCGCTCAGGTGGCCATTGAAAATCGGAACAAAGTGGTAGCGACCATGGGTGAGGACACCCTGACAAATGGCCAACTGATGGTGTTTTACGATATGCAGGTGCGAAAGTTCCTGGGAGAAAACGGTTATTATTACTTCGACTATACAAAGTCTCTGGATAGTCAAGTTTACGACAAAGATACCGGCTTGACTTGGCAGCAGTATTTTTTAGAGGCGGCCATCAATTCTTGGAAGTATTATCGTGTACTGGTCAACAAGGCGGAGGCTGCGGGCTTTACTCCCAGTGAAGAAATGCTGGCAGATTGGAAGGCCGAAGAGGAGCAGCTGCAAAAGCTGGCCACAGAAAACGAATTTGAATCTGTGGACGCGTTGATTGCGGTGATTATCGGACCGGGCTGTAACTTTGAGGATTATAAATTTAGCTACAACCTGTGCAACTTCGGGCATGAATATTATCTTCATTTGGCTGAGAGCATTGAAATCAGCGATGAGGAAATTGAGAACTATTTTGTAAGTCACGAGGCTGACATGAAGCTGTATAGCGTGACCAAGGAAAGCGGTCCGTTGGCAGATATTCGGCAGATTTTCATCCAGCCGGAGGGCGGATCTAAGGGTGCGGACGGAAAAACCACTGTATATTCCGAGGCGGAATTTGCCGCAGCCAGAGTCAAGGTGCAGGAAATTTTAGATACATGGCTGGCGGGAGAAAAGACAGCGGAGAGTTTTGCAAAATTGGCTGCGGAGAAGTCGGAGGACACCGACAGCAAGGCCAACGGCGGACTGCTGGCATATCTCTATAAAAACAATATGACCACCGTGGATGTGCGCCATATTTTGCTGACGCCCGAGGGCGGAAAGACGGATGCCAGCGGCAGCGTCACTTATTCCGAGGAAGAGTGGGCGGCTTGTCTTGCCAAGGCGCAAAGTGTGCTGGATACCTTTAAGGCGGGCGAGCAGACTGAGGCGCGTTTCGGCGAATTGGCAAAGGAGCACACCAAGGACGGTAACGGTAGCGTGGGCGGAATTTATATGGATGTTCCGCTGAATTATATGGTTAAGCCCTTTGAGGAATGGATTTTTGACGACAGCCGTCAGTATGGCGACACGGGTCTTGTAAAGACGCAGTACGGCTACCATGTGATGTATTTTGTTCACCGTGATGATGCGGTGGACAAATGGACCTTCGCCCAAGAGCGTGAGGCCGGTGATTACGAGCTGATTCAGGCAGACGATGGCTGGCATCTTGTGTATTTTGTGGGCAGTGAGGAAGGCTGGATTCGGCTGTCCCGCGCTGGCGTGATGGATGAAAAGGCCGCAAAGATTTTAGACGAGCAGCTGGCTGGCTATGAATTGGAAACCAGCTACAAGGATATTGTGCTGTGTGAAGCGGAAGCATAAATAAAAACAGGCGTGGGGGATCCACGCCTGTTTTTTGGGAAATTCATACTTCGACAAAATACGAAAAAGTTCTTTACGAGTGGCGGTCTTTGTGATATATTAACTTATATGTGCAAATAATGAAACGGGAAGACTTGGAGGCCTTTTATGGAACGGACAAGACCGAAACAAACAATAGATTTAACCAAAATGCTCATTGCGCTGATTGGCGTTTTGGCAATTATTTTGGTGGTGGTGATATGTATTGCAGTGGACACCAACGGGCCACAGGGAACTCCCTCCGGCGACAGTGGTTCTTCTCAAAGTCAACCGGATGAAGAGGCCGACAATGGTATTTACCTGGTGGTTCAGCCGGTTAAGCCCTTACAGAAGGATACTGTGGCGGACAAGTGGGAATTTTCCGGCACTTCTGATCCCGCTAAAAGCGTAACGCTTAACGGGCAAGAGATTTCCAGAGAGGAAAATGGCAATTTTGTCATTAGCGTTGATTTGCAGCTCGGCACCAACGAGATTGTGTTTGCCCATAAGGGAGTAGAAATTTCTTTCCAGATTGAGCGCAAGCATGCTTTGAGTTCTTTCTCTCCTGTGGGCGACCAGACCTACGGCAGCGGCGCAACCATTCGTTTTGAAGTGGTGGCGCGGGTAGACAGTACGGTAACGGCTGACTTTGACAGCAAGCAGGTGGAGCTGAAAGCAACCACGAATCAGTCGGAAAGTGCAATGCCTGAGGGCTTTGCGTTGTATGTGGGTGAGTATAAGCTCGCCGGCAACAACACAACGGATTTGGATCTGGGTGTGATTACTTACACGGTAGTCTGCGACGGCATGACGGAAACGGCAACCTCCGGCAAGATTATTTGCCAGAAGAAGCCGGCAAGTCAGTCTTCTAATCCCAGCGTAACTCCCAGCTATGGTGATTATATTGATGTGGGCTCCGGTTGGGTGGTGGAAATTGTTGCCAACACCGCGGAAACTTTTGACGGAGATACCTTAGACGACTGGTCACATCCCACCAACAATTACCTGCCTAAGGGAACGGTGGATTACTGCGACAAAGACCTGATTACCAAGGGCGAACTGAAATACGTACAGATGCGTTGCGGCCGTCGTGTATACTGGGATAAGAAGAACAGACCCATGGCCAAGCGGGAACAAGTGGCGCAATGCTATGCCATGACTTTACCCGACCACAACGAAATTGGGTTTGTTTCCATGGAGACTGTGGGCAATCATACGGTGATGACCTTAGATACGCTGTGGAAAGCACCGTTCTTATTTGACATTTTGCCTCAGACTTACAATTACCCCAACGGAGGAAGCAACAGAGATTATCAGATTACTTCCTTTACGGCAACCTATATTGATATTACTCTTTGCTACACCACAGTATTTAACGGCACGGTACAGATTCCTGAGGGCAACCCCATTTTCAAGTCCGCGGAGCTGATTAAGAACGAAAAGGACTGCGTGCTGCGGCTGCATTTGAAGAAAATCGGCGGTTTCTATGGCTGGGACTGCTATTATAACGATGACGGACAGCTGGTGTTTGAGTTCCTGAATCCTGCTACGGTTACTGCTACCGATGCCAATGTCTATGGCGCGGATTTGACCGGTGTGACCATCGTAATGGATGTGGGTCACGGCGGCTATGACGGCGGCGCTGTGGGTAAGCTTAACGGAACGCAGTATGATGAAGCGGAGCGCAATCTGGTGTTGGCTATGGCAATTCGTGACGAGTTGGTGAAAATGGGCGCGACGGTGGTATTTAACCGCGAAGACGACACCACCTTGACGGAGTTTAACCGGATTCAGTATGTGAAAAACGCCAAGGCGGATTTGTGTATTGCGGTGCACCATAACTCACTAAACGACAAGACATGGAACGGATTTGAGACCATGTACTACACGCCCTACTCCATGGCAGTGACCAAGCAGATTTGCGAGGCAACCAAGCAGACGGATGTGTATGTCAGATCGTCTATGCGCTGGCACAATTACTATGTGGCAAGAATGTCTTCCTGTCCTGTGGTGCTGACGGAAAACGGGTATATGTCCAATGAGTTTGATTTGGCAAATACCATTGACAAAACCGCCATTGCCAAGAAGGCAGCGGCCATTGCCCAAGGAACGGCAAATTATTTCTTGCAGATAAATCAATAAAAGAAAGCGGGCGTGTATATCACGCCCGCTTTTGTGTGTTTATTATGGGTTGAAAAATTCTGCGGTGATTTGCCGGTACTCGGCTAAGTCGGTGGTTTTTCGCAGACGCTTCCAAAGACGGTCGGAATCGTCAAAGCGAAGATGTAAAAAGCTCCAAATTTCTTTCATGCGGAACATGGCGTTGCGGCTGCCGCCAAAGGTGACAAGGTAGGCTTCCAAAAGCTCCTCGGTGAATATCTTTAAAGTGGCGGGATTTGTGCCGTCAGGAGAAAACATTCCTGGGTCTGCCAGCAGGCCGCGGCCGATCATAACCGCGTTGAGGTTGGGATATTGTGCTTTTATGGTTTGCACCTGCTCTATCGCGGTGATGTCGCCATTGTAGCAAAGCTTATGGGTGGTGTTTTTGGCGGCATGGGAGAATTGCTCCATGTTTACCGCTCCGTCATAAAACTGCTTGCGCACCCGAGGGTGGATAATCAGCTCTTGCACAGGATAACGGTTGAAAATTTCCGAAAGGGTGGGGAATTCTTCGGGGTCGGTGAGCCCTAGGCGGGTTTTGATGGAAATGGGCAGGGGAGAAGCAGCAAAAACCGTATTTAGAAAACGATCAAGGGCATCGGGGTCTGATAACATTCCTGCGCCCTTTCCTTTTGCCACCACAGTTCCCGAGGGACAGCCGAGGTTTAAGTTGACCTCGTGATAGCCAAGCAGAGCGCATTGCTCTGCGGCCCAGATAAAGTCCTCTGCATTTTTGGTGAGAATTTGAGGTATGGCGCAGAAAGACTCGCTTTCTGCCGGTGGCAGCTCCCGCTGCTCCTTGTGTGTCAACATGCGGTGCATGGTGGGGGAGAGAAAGGGCATATAATAGCGGTCTATGCCGGGAAAATACTTATGGTGCATCCGCCGGTAAATACTGTCGGTAATGCCTTCCATAGGGGCAAAATAGATTTGCATGGACATGCTCCTTTCTCCTGTTTTTTGTATTAAAGCATAAAAACCGCCCTTTTGCAAGGGCGGTTTTGGCATATCAGATTTCCATGATGACGGGCAGAATCATGGGATTGCGCTTGGTGGTCTTAAACAGGTAGCCGGAGAGGTCGTTTTTAATGGCGGATTTGATGGTTGCCCAGTCCCGGGTGCGGCGGCGTGAGCAGCGGTCGATGGTTTCCATGACTACATTGCGCAGCTCTTCCATCAGCTCCTCGGATTCTTTGACATAGATAAAACCGCGGGTGATGATGTCGGGGCCGGAAATGACGCTGCCGTCCTGACTGCTTAAATTGAGGCATACCACAATCATGCCGTCCTGCGCCAAGTGCTTGCGGTCGCGCAGCACCACGCTGCCCACATCGCCCACGCCTGCACCGTCTACAAAGACCTTGCCGGCGGGAACTGTGCCGCTTATCTTGCAGGTTTTGCCTGTGAGCTCAAAGACGGTTCCTACTTCGCCAATGAGGATATTGCGGGGGTTTGTGCCCATGCTCTGCGCCAGCTTGGAGTGGATTTGCAGCATGCGCTGTTCACCGTGAACCGGCAGGAAAAAGCGGGGCTTTACTAAGCCATGAACGATTTTCAGCTCCTCCTGACAGGCGTGGCCGGATACATGCAGACCTTCGCTTTTTTCGTAGACCACATCTGCGCCCTTGCGATAAAGCTCGTTGATAATACGGGAGACAGCCTTTTCGTTGCCGGGTATGGCAGAGGCGGAAATGATAATCCGGTCGCCGGCGACAATGTCCACTTGTTTGTGAGTGGAGAAAGCCATGCGGTAAAGGGCGGACATGTTTTCACCCTGAGAGCCGGTGGAAACGATGACAATTTTGTTTTTGGGAAGGCTTTTGATGGATGCCAAATCCACTAAGGTACCGGCTTTGATTTTCAAATAGCCCAATTCCTGCGCAACTTTCAGCATGTTTTCCATGCTGCGGCCGGTGACGGCAACCTTGCGCCCATAGCGCTGGGCGGTGGTTAAAACCGCTTGCAGACGGTGCATATTGGAAGCAAAGGTGGTGACGATAATTCGCTGATCGCAGTTTTTAAACTGCCTGTCAAGACTTTCGGCAACCACCGTTTCACTGGGGGTATAGCCTGCTCGCTCTACATTGGTAGAGTCCGCCATCAGCGCCAGAACGCCCTGACGGCCTAATTCGCCCAGCCGACCCAAGTCCATCATGCCTTCCTTGGCGGTGGGGTCAATTTTGAAGTCGCCAGTCATAACTACCGTGCCGACGGGGGTTTTAATGGCAAAGGCCACCGCATCGGCAATGGAATGGTTGACATGAATAAATTCCACGCTGAAACAGCCGGCTTTGACCACATCGCCGGGTTTGTGGGTATAAAGCTTAACTGTGTCGGCCAAGCGGTGTTCTTCTAATTTCAGTTTAATCAGCCCGTTGGTCATGGCGGTGCCGTGAATGGGGCAATTGATTTGCTGCATACAGTAGGGGATAGAGCCGATGTGGTCTTCGTGTCCGTGGGTGATGAACATGCCCCGCAGCTTTTTCTGGTTGGCAACCAGATAGGAAAAATCGGGAATCACCAAGTCAACACCGTACATATCTTCATCGGGGAAACCTACACCGCAGTCCACTACAATCATATCCTTGCCGTATTCCAAAACGGTGATGTTTTTGCCGATTTCATCAAGCCCTCCCAGAGGGATAATTTTCAGTTTTTCTGCCAAATAATATCATTACTCCTTTCGCAAAACGGCAAAATGGCCGCAACAAACAAGCAACCGCCTGCCTCAAATTCGACCCTGAATCGTCGTTTTCGAGGAGAACGCCTGCAAATTATGAAAATAAGTACACAGCCAGAGGCTCGTGTGAATCGTTAAATAAGTGCGGGGGATTGCCTGTCCGCCACGCGATGTACTTAGTATAGCACATTTTTCGGGAAAAGTATACCACAATTTTCAGAGCGGATTCGACAGGGCGGGAAAATGCCTGATATTTTTTAGAAATATATGTAAAAGCTGTTGCGCCCAGAAGAGAAATTTGATATAATGGGCGATATAGTATGGGTATTTGTACCCTAATGCCATTTGGAAGGGGCGAAGGGAATGAACAAGCGATTCAAACGGCTGTTGTGGCCGGGATTGATGACATATTTTGCGGTTATGGTCGGTTTCGTTGTGGCAGCTGTTTTACGGCAGGATTATGTACTGGCGATGATTGAGGGCGCAGCCACGATTCTTTTGGTTTTGTTTTATGTTTTATGTCGGAACTATCGTCATAAAGAGGTGCAAAAATTTGTAAAAAACACCTTCCGCGCCAACGAATTAACAGAAGATGCGGAGCTTCCTTTCCCTGCGGTGCTGGTACGGCTGGGCGACGGCATGATCTTTTGGAGCAACGAGCGTTTTCGTCAGATTACCGGTTATCAGGAGCGCTATTTAGAGCAATCCCTGTCTGCCATTTTGCCGGAATGCAATTTGAATTGGCTGATTGCCGGCAAGGAAGAATCTCCTCACGACCTTAAAATCGGCGAAGGCAGATACCGGATTCACGGAAACGCTGTTCGCATGGACGATAGCGACAATACGGTGCTGGGAATGTTATATTTCTGCGATTTGACGGAGCTTTACCATGTGCGCGATGAGTATATTCGTTCCCGCCCGGTGGTGGGCATCATTTTGGTGGACAACTATGAAGAGCTCACTAAGAATCTGACGGAAGCTGCTATTTCCGGCATGAATGCGCAGCTGAACAGCACCATTACTAAGTGGACCGAAGAATATCGTGGTCTGCTGCGTCGGTTGGAGAGAAACCGTTTCCTTTTCGTGTTTGAGAAAAAGGATTTAAAGCGGGCGATTCGGGAGAAATTTTCCCTGTTGGAGGAAATCCACGAGATTACAAATCCTGCCGGCTTGGAGGCATCTATTTCCTTCGGTTTGGGCGTGGATGCAGTCAATTTTGAGGAGAATTACAATTTTGCCGCATTGGCGATTGAAATGGCGCTGAGCCGTGGCGGCGACCAAGCGGTTATTAAGGATCGATTTAATTTTACCTTTTATGGCGGCAGAAATAAGGAAGCTGACCACCGCAGCAAAGTGCGTTCCCGTGTGACGGCCAATTCTTTGATGGAACTCATTGGCCAGAGCAGTCAGGTCTTTATTATGGGCCACAAAAATGCGGATATGGACGCTGTGGGTGCGGCTATGGGTATCAGCTGCATGTGCCGCAAAAAGGGCAAAAAGGCATATATCGTGATTGACATGGAACGGAATATGGCTGACCGGTTGATAGAGGAAATTCAGCAGGTGCCGGAATATCAAGATGTGTTCATTTCCGGACAGGAAGCCATGCTTTTGTGCGATAATCACAGTACCTTGGTGGTGGTAGATACCAACCGTCCCGATCAGGTGGAGTACAGACCCTTGCTGGAAGCCATTCCTAAGGTTTGCGTGGTAGACCACCATCGCAGAGCTGCGGACTATATCAGTCCCGTGGTGGTGAACCTCCATGAGCCGTATGCTTCTTCTGCGGCTGAACTGGCAACGGAATTGTTGGTTTATTCTGTGGAAAAGGCTGATGTTTTGCCCATTGAAGCCAAAGCCTTGATGGCGGGTATTTTCCTTGATACAAAGAGCTTCAATGTCCGTACCGGCGAGCGTACCTTTGAAGCGGCTGCTGTTTTGCGGCAATGGGGAGCAGAAACGGTGGAAGTGAAAAAGCTGATGCAAAATGACTTCCAAGACACCATGGCCAAGTATCAGATTATCAAATCCTCCCGTCTTTACCGACAGGAGATTGCCATTGCGGCATTAAATACCGGTACGTCCCGCACCCTGGCTGCGCAGGCTGCGGATGAGCTTTTGAACATCAGCGGCATTACGGCGTCTTTCGTTATGTATCCCGATGGTGACAATGTGATTGTGTCTGCTCGTTCTATCGGCCAGACCAATGTGCAGATGGTATTGGAACCCTTGGGCGGCGGCGGCAACAGCGCTACCGCAGGCGCGCAAATTGCAAACAGTACGGTGAAGGATGTGCTGGATCAGCTGGTGGCGTCCATTGACCGTTTCTACGAAGAATAAGGAGTATGTGAATTATGAAAGTGATTTTGTTGCAGGATGTGAAGGGCAAAGGCAAGAAAGGGCAGATGCTGGAAGTTTCCGATGGTTATGCCAGAAACTTTATGCTGCCGAAAAAGCTTGCCATTGAGGCAACTGCCGATGCCATTAACACCATGCGTATGAACGATAAGGCAACCCAGGAACGAATTGCCAAGGAGAAGGCAGAAGCGCTGGCTCTTTCCCATCAGCTGCGGGAAATGACTTTGGTAGTGACCGCCAAGGGCGGCGGCGCCGGCAGATTGTTTGGCTCTGTGACCAATCAGGAAATTGCGGATGCTCTGAAAGCAAAGAGCGGTATTGTGCTGGATAAGCGGAAAATTGTCATTGCTGACCAGATTAAGTCGGTAGGAACTTATACGGTTACCTGCAAACTGGGCTATGAAATTAATGCACCGCTGACGGTAAAAATCGAAGAAGCGTAACACATCATCACCTTGCAAAAAGGGGAGAAGAGTATGGAAGAATTATTGAACCGACAGGTGCCTCATTCCTTGGAGGCGGAACAGTCTGTGCTGGGTTCTATCTTGATTGACAGCCGCTGCGTGGCGGAGATCATCGGAATTTTGAAGCCGGCGGATTTCTATATGCAGCAAAACAGAGAAATTTACGAGGCGATTTATGCAATGTTTAATTTCTCTCAGACCATTGACCCTGTGACGGTGCTGGATAAGCTGCGGGAGTTGGGTTATTACCATGAGAAAACCCGTGATTATGTATTACAGCTTATGGAAATCACACCTACCGCCGCCAATGTGGTGCGGTATGCCAATATTGTGCGGGACAAGTCTATGCTTCGCGGATTGGCGCAAGCGGCTGAGGAGATCAGCGAGACTGTGCAGTCTCAGGTGGGCACACCGGCGGAAATGCTGGAAGCCGCGGAAAAGAAGATTTATGCCTTGCGCAAGGGCGAACGGGGCGACTCCTTGGAGCATATCGGTACGATTTTGCACAAGGTTTATGATCATCTGACCGAGCTGGCGCAGTCCGATTCTGCCATTCCCGGTTTGTCTTCCGGCTTGCGGGATTTGGACACCAGAATCAATGGTCTTAACAAGTCTGACCTTATTTTGGTGGCGGCCCGTCCTGCTATGGGTAAGTCTGCATTTGCTTTGAATATTGGCGCAAATGTGGCCAAGAAATACAAGAAAACCGTGGCGATGTTCAGCTTGGAAATGTCCAGAGAGCAGCTGGTCATGCGCCTTTTAGCCAATGAGAGTTTCATCGAGCTGCAAAAGCTAGCTACCGGTAAACTTTCTGAGGAAGAATGGGGCAAGCTGGGCATGGCATCCTCTGCGTTAAGCCAGGTGGATATTCGCATTGACGATAACCCATCGGTAACCGTGGCGGACATCAATGCCAAGTGCCGTCGGCTGGATAATTTGGGGCTTGTGGTCATTGACTATTTGCAGTTAATGCAGGGCTCCGGCTATGGAAAGAACAGTGAAAACCGCGTAAATGTGGTAAGTGAGATTTCCAGAAGTCTGAAAATTATGGCCAAGGAACTGAATGTGCCTGTGATTTGTTTGAGTCAGCTTTCCCGTGCGGTGGAAGGCAGAACGGACAAGCGCCCCATTTTGTCTGACTTGCGTGAATCCGGTGCTATCGAGCAGGATGCAGACTGCGTAATGTTCCTGTACCGCGACGAATATTACAACGAAAATACGGAAGATAAGGGCGTTGCCGAATGTATCGTGGCGAAGAACCGCCATGGTGAAACCGGCACTGTGAAGATGCAATGGATTGGTCAGTACCAAGCCTTTGCCGACAGGGAGTGGAAGCGTGCTGAATAATCTGCTGCGGCAGCTGCGGCAATATGATATGGTGCGGGCTGGGGACTGCGTTTACTGCGCGGTTTCCGGTGGCGCAGATTCCATGGCGCTGCTATGGGCGATGTACTTGCTGAAAGACAAATTGGAGATTTCTTTGCGAGCTGCACATTTTAATCATCATTTGCGCGGGGAAGAATCTGACCGAGACGAGGGTTTCGTCCGGGAATTTTGCCAGCAGTTTGACATTCCACTGATAGTAGGGCATGGGCAAATTGTGGCCGGAGAAAAAGGTCTGGAAGCGGCTGCCCGAGAGGCAAGGTATGCGTTCTTTGATACCTTGCAGGGGAAAATCGCCACGGCACATACGGCCGATGACAACGCAGAAACTGTGCTGATGCATATGGTGCGAGGTACAGGATTAAAGGGCTTGGGCGGTATCGCACCGGTGCGAAAGCGCGTGATTCGCCCTATGCTGAATGTGACCCGTCAGCAGGTGTTGGCATTCTTGGATTGCTACCATGTGGGGTTTGTAGAGGACAGCACAAATGACGGCGATGGTTTTTTGCGAAACCGCTTGCGTCATCATGTGATGCCGCTGTTGAAAGAGGAAAATCTCAGCTTGGCAGAGAGTGTGTCGAGAATGGCACAGCGGCTGCGGGAGGATGAAGCGCAGTTACAGCAGTTGGCGGAGTATGAGACACTGCCAAAAGTGGAAGAATTAAAAGCGTTACCGCCTGCTGTGCGCGGAAGAATGTTGGAGCGCTTTCTGCGCCAATGCGGCGTGAAGGAACCGGAGAGCGAGCATATTGCCTTGGCGGAGAAGCTGGTTTTTTCGAAAAAGCCTTCGGCTACGGCACAATTTCCCCATGGCGTGACCTTGCGGCGGAATTATGGTCGCTTGGAAGCGGATCTGGGAGAGGAAACTCTGTCAACGATTGTGCTGGATAAAGACAGGGAAGTGATTTTGGAGGATCAAGGCCTGCGTGTTACTTTCAAAGCTGCGGAAACTCTGGAAAATACAACCGATGTATTTACAGTGGCAAATTGCGGCTTGCCTGTGGTGCGCTGCCGGATAAGCAGTGATGAAATTCAGTTGTCCGGCGGGACAAAATCCTTAAAAAAGTTAATGATTGACCGAAAAATTCCAGCCGCCAAGCGATTGCAAGTTCCCGTAGTTGCCGATGAATTGGGTGTGCTGGGAGTGTACGGCGTGGGGGTGAACGAAGCGCGGAAAGCGACGACTTTGCCTGCATGGCAGATTCGGTTTGATAAAATTTAAGCAACTGCAAAAAAAGAAGCGGGGTATAGACATGGAAAAAGATATTATGGAAGTGCTACTGACCGAGGAGCAAATTCGTCAGAGAATTGAGGAATTGGGCAAAGAACTCACTGCGGATTACGACGGAAAAGACCCTGTTGTAGTGGGTGTTTTGAAGGGCGTTGTGGTATTTTATGCCGATATGGTTCGTCAAATCAAAACTCGCTGTCAAATGGACTTCATGTGGATTTCTTCCTATGAAGGAACTGAAGCCACAGAAAAGATGGTGGTGAAGCGGGATGTTTCCGCAGATATTAAGGGTCGGCATGTGCTGATTTTGGAGGATATTTTTGATACCGGCAATTCTCTGGAATTTACATACCACCATTTGATGAAAAAAGAGCCGGCTTCTTTGAAAATATGTACCCTTTTGGACAAGCCCTCCCGCCGCAAGCCCGGCGTGACTGTAAAAGCGGACTATGTGGGCTTTGAAGTACCCAATGCCTTTGTGGTGGGCTATGGACTGGATTATAATGAGCATTACCGGAATTTGCCTTATGTGGGCGTTTTGAAGCCGGAAGCTTACGAATAAGGAGAACCCGAGTTGAAGAAAAAAAGTGTTATAACCCTTTTGGTGTATGTGGCAGTGTTGGCGCTGCTGTTTGCATGGGTCACCGGTGTGTTCGGAGGCGGGGAGCAAGATGTTCCGCTGAATGTGATCAAGCAGCTGGTGGAAGAAGGTCATGTAAAAAGCTTGACAATCGAAGATGGCGAGCTTTATGTGGCCTTAAAAAATCCATACCAAGGAAGTACAGAGCTTACCTGCGAGCTGGCGTTTCCTGAGCTGTTTCTTTCTCAAATGGAGGAAGCGCTGAAAGCCAACAATGTGGAGGTTTACACGCTGAAAGCGGAGGAGACTTCGGCTTTTGAGTGGGTGCTGCCTCTGTTGATTGTGGGCGTTGTGCTGCTGGTTTTGTGGTTTGTGCTTATGAGCCGCGCCCAAGGCGGTGGCAATGCTATGAGCAATTTCGGAAAAGCCAGAACGGTGCTGGGAATGCCTGACGGCAAGAAGGTCACCTTTGACGATGTGGCCGGCGCGGATGAAGAAAAGCAGGAGCTGCAAGAGGTTGTGGATTTCCTGCGAAACCCCGATAAGTTTAAGCAAATTGGTGCGCGGATTCCTCATGGACTTTTGCTGGTCGGCCCTCCTGGTACGGGTAAAACCTTGCTGGCGCGGGCGGTGGCAGGGGAAGCGGATGTGCAATTCCTTTCCATTTCCGGCTCTGATTTTGTGGAAATGTATGTTGGCGTGGGCGCAAGTCGCGTAAGAGATTTGTTTGAACAGGCGAAGAAGATTGCACCTGCCATTATTTTCATTGATGAAATTGATGCGGTGGGTCGCAAGCGTGGCTCCGGCCTAGGCGGTGGCCACGATGAAAAAGAACAGACCTTAAACCAGCTTCTGGTAGAAATGGACGGCTTTGCCAAGAATGAGGGCGTGATCGTGTTGGCGGCAACCAACCGGCCCGACATTTTAGACCCTGCGCTGCTGCGTCCCGGCCGGTTTGACCGTCAGATTTATGTGGGCGCACCGGATGTCAAGGGCCGCGAAGAAATCTTGAAGGTACATGCCAAGAACAAAAAGCTGGATAGCTCGGTGGATTTGAAGCTGATTGCTTTGTCTACCTCCGGCTTTACCGGAGCGGATTTAAGTAACCTCTTGAATGAGGCGGCGATTCTGGCAGCGCGGGAAAATCGCCCTGTGCTTTCCATGGCGGATTTGAATGAGGTTATGATGAAGGTCATGGCAGGTCCGGAAAAACGCAGTCGTGTGCGTTTGGAAAAGGATCAAAGACTTACGGCTTTTCATGAGGCTGGTCATGCGGTGGCGATGTATTATTTACCCGGTCATGACCCTGTGCGGCAGATTTCCATCATTCCCAGAGGCAGGGCCTTGGGTCTGACTTGGAGTCAGCCTATGGAGGATTCTGCTCACCTGACTCGCAATGAAATGTACCAGCAGATTGTGGGCTTGCTGGGTGGCCGTGTGGCAGAGGCGTTGTTCTTAGGCGATATTTCCACAGGCGCGTCCAACGACATTGACAGAGCGTCCAAGCTGGCGCGGGATATGGTGGCCAGATACGGCATGTGCGAAGCGCTGGGCACTGTAAGCTATCTCAGCGACGGAGAAGTGTTTATCGGTCGCGACTTTGAAAAGACCAAGAGCTATTCCGAGGCTGTGGCGGGCACCATTGATGAGCAGGTGAAGCTGCTCATTGACAAGGCGTATGCCCATTGCGCTGAGATTTTGAAGCAGAATGAGGATAAGCTGAAAGCGGTTGTGGAGTTCCTTTTAGAGCATGAAACCATGAGCGGACAGCAGTTTGCTGACTGCATGGAAGGTCGTGCCATTGGCGAAACCTCGGCAACGGCATTGTTTGACGGACAGACAGAAGAATAAGCAAAAAGGGCGTTGCCAATGACAACGCCCTTTGCTTTTTGAAAAAGAAGAAAAGCCTTGACAAATGGTGTCAAGTAGACTAAAATTCATAGCATAACCATGGCTGAGGTCGCGGTGCTCATGAGTAATGTCCGGTTTGGCAATTGCCGGCACAGGAAAGGGTGTACCGCCGAAGAGATTGTTCGGTGCCAAACGGCAATTTCTGGGGCTGCGCAGAATATGCGCAGAACTGTCATCTGTTTCAGATGGAGTGCTGACTTGGGGTAACGGAATGTTTTTGCCCTATGTCGCTATGACGTGGGGCATTTTTGTTTTAGGAGAGATAACCAATGAAAAAAACAACATTTTTAACAAAGGAAAAAGCGCAGGAGATCATTACGCAAATTCCCACGCCTTTTCATGTTTACGATGAGGCGGGGATTCGCAAGAACGCACGGGCATTAAAGGCAGCTTTTTCTTGGAATAAGGGCTTTCGGGAGTATTTTGCGGTGAAGGCGACACCCAATCCTTATATCTTGCAGATTTTGCAGGAAGAGGGCTGCGGCTGTGACTGTTCTACATATACGGAGCTTCTGTTGGCAGAGGCCATTGGCGCAACAGGAAGCAATGTGATGTTTTCTTCTAATGTAACACCGGAAAAGGATATGAGAAAGGCTTGGGAAATGGGCGCGTACATCAATCTGGACGATGCCACCCATGTGGAATTTTTGGAGCGGATTTCCGGCGGAAAGATGCCTGAGACAGTTTGCCTGCGGTATAACCCCGGCGGCTCGTTCAGCTTGGGCAATACCATTATGGATATGCCTCGGGATGCCAAGTACGGCATGACGGAAGATCAGATGGCCGGCGCAATTAACCGACTGATGGCTTTGGGTACAAAGCACTTCGGGTTGCATGCATTTTTGGCTTCCAATACCACAACCAATGAGTATTATCCGGAGCTGGCGGCGAATTTGTTCCGACTGGCTGTGCGGCTGCACAATGCCACCGGCGCCCATATTGCATTTGTGAATTTGTCCGGCGGCATTGGCGTGGATTACCGCCCTGAGCAGCCCTGTTGTGACATTTCGGTGATTGGTAATGGTGTGAGAGAGCGTTACGAGCAGATTCTGACTCCCTGCGGCATGGATGATGTGGCAATTTTTACTGAGTTGGGTCGTTACATGCTGGCGCCCTATGGCCATCTGATTTCTACTGTGCTGCATCAAAAGCACATTTATCGGGAATATGTGGGTTTGGATGCCTGCGCTGCGGATTTGATGCGTCCTGCCATGTATGGCGCGTATCACCATATTACGGTGCTGGGCAAGGAAAATGCCATTTTAGACCATGTATATGATGTGACCGGTGGCTTGTGCGAAAATAACGACAAGTTTGCCGTTGAACGCAGCCTTCCGGAAATTGAAATCGGAGACATTGTTGCCATTCACGATACCGGTGCTCACGGTCATTCCATGGGTTATAATTACAACGGCAAGCTGCGCTCAGCAGAGGTGCTGCTGAAAGAGGACGGCTCGTTCCAGATGATCCGTCGCGCGGAGAAGCCTTCGGATTATTTTGCTACTTTTGACGGCGCACCTTTCCGTTTTGGAGAGTGATTTGTGCAAGATTAACAAAAAACTCTTGCATTTTTCGGCGGCGGAATAGAGAAAAACTCTGCTTTTTCAATGCTTCTTTTGAGAAAATGTGCTATAATATAAATGATGGCAGAAATGTCCTCAAAAGCAGAACCGAAAAGGAGCCGCTATGAATCATAACATTTTATTTTTCCTTACCCCCAAGGCAATGTGCGATTTTCTGTATGATGATTTCACCATGCGGCAGGCACTTGAAAAAATGGAAACCGCAGGATATGCGGCACTTCCCATTTTAAACAGGCGGGGAGAGTATCGGGGAACGCTGACAGAGGGAGATCTTCTTTGGGGCATTAAAAATATGTGCTACATGGATGTGCGGCAGGCGGAGGCCCACCGCATTATGGAGATTTCTCGGCGAAAGGACAATATTCCCGTTCGGGTGACTACGTCCATGCAGGATTTGGTGAGCCGCGCCAGCACACAGAATTTTGTGCCCGTGGTTGACGATAAGGATACCTTTATTGGCATCGTAACCCGAAGCGCGATTATTAAATATTGCTCTCAGCAGTTGTTTTCCGAAGAAGCCTAAAAGATACATAGAAAAAGCCCTGTACGAACATTCGTACAGGGCTTTTTTGTAAGCTTTTAAATTCTAGCAACGCCGGATGCGCGAGCAGCTTCGGCAACAGCCTTCGCTACGGCGGGGCCTACGCGATTGTCAAAGGCGGCGGGAATGATGTAATCAGCGTTCAGCTCTTCGTCGGAAATCAGGTTGGCAATGGCCATAGCGGCTGCCATCTTCATTTCTTCGTTGATGTCGGAAGCGCGAACATCGAAAGTGCCGCGGAAAATGCCGGGGAAGGCCAAAACATTGTTGACCTGATTGGGATAGTCGCTGCGGCCGGTGGAAACCACTGCTGCACCGCCTGCCTTGGCATCTTCGGGATAAATTTCGGGGGTGGGGTTCGCACAAGCAAAGACGATAGAGTCCTTTGCCATGGTCTTGACCATTTCGGTGGTCAGAGTGCCGGGAGCAGAAACACCAATGAATACGTCAGCATCCTTAATGACATCGGCAAGGCTGCCAGCCTGCTTTTGCAGGTTAGTGACCTGAGCCATTTCTTCCTTAATCCAGTTCATGTTGTCGCGGCCGGCATAAATCGCACCGCTGCGGTCAGTCATGATGATGTTCTTGAAGCCGGCGCTCAGCAGCAGCTTGACGATGGAGATGGCAGCAGCGCCTGCGCCGGAGGTAACGACCTTTACATCTTCCTTCTTCTTGCCGACCACTTTCAGCGCGTTGAGAAGGCCTGCCAAGGTGACAATGGCGGTGCCGTGCTGGTCGTCGTGAAAAATGGGAATGTCGCACTTTTCTTTCAGCTTACGCTCAATTTCAAAGCAGCGGGGAGCAGAAATGTCTTCCAAATTCACGCCGCCAAAGGAACCGGAAATCATGTAAACGGTGTTGACGATTTCGTCGACGTCCTTAGATTTCACGCACAGGGGGAATGCGTCCACATCGCCAAAGGCTTTAAAGAGGACACATTTGCCTTCCATAACCGGCATACCGGCTTCGGGGCCGATGTCGCCAAGACCCAAAACGGCAGTACCGTCGGTAACCACGGCGCAGATATTGTGACGGCGGGTCAGGTCATAGGACTTGTTCACATCCTTCTGAATTTCCAAGCAGGGCTGCGCAACACCGGGGGTGTAGGCCAGAGACAGGTCCTCTTTGGTGGACACGGGAACAGTGGCAACAACTTCAATCTTGCCTTTCCACTCACCGTGCAGACGCAGAGATTCTTTTGCATAATCCATATAAGTTTCCTCCTAGTGATAAAAATCAGTGGGGCAGCGGTTTATATCGCTACAAATTTACTTATTTAGAATATAATAAATTTCTGTAAAAGTCAAGACAATGAGACGGAGAAACGAAGATGAGAAAGTGACTGCAATTTGTGCAATTTTCCATATACTGCTTCTATGATGGCGTTGGCTTTAAAGGATGGTCTTATAAAGAACGATAAATAGCAGCGAGCTGTGCATAATAGAAATATATATTTTCTTGGGAGGATGCAATGGAGCGGTCAGTTTGGTTAAATGATATAAAGCTGCCTGAATTTGAGCCTGCAAAAGGGGAAGTGACTACCGATGTCTTAATTGTTGGCGGTGGGCTTTGCGGCCTTTTATGCGGATATTATTTAAAGCAAGCAGGAATGGATTGCGCAGTGGTAGAGGCAGACAGAATTGCTGCGGGTGTTACCGGAAACACAACGGCTAAAATCACGGCTCTGCATGGTCTTATTTATGCGGAATTGATGAAAAAGTATGGTTTTGAGGTGGCAGAAAAGTATTGGCGCGCCAATCAGCAGGCAGTAATAGATTTTGAGAGAATGGCAGTTGAAGCAGATTGTGATTTTCAAAAGCAGACAGCATACACCTATTCTATGCAGAATCGGCAAGAGGTTGAACGGGAATTTTCTGTCTTGCAGCGATTGGGCGCGAATGTGGAAATGAAGTATAAATCGCCACTTCCTGTGCCGTTTGCGGCAGCGGTGGGGTTGCGGGAGCAGGGGCAATTTCACCCGTTGAAATTTATAAAGCATATTATCAAGGATTTGAAGATTTACGAGCATACGAGAGTCACAGAATTTAAACCGGAGTATGCCATTTATGACAGTGGGAAAATTAAGGCGACAAAAATTATTGTTGCCACGCATTTTCCTATCCTAAATAAACATGGGTTGTATTTTTTGAAGCTGTATCAGCATCGCAGCTATGTTTTGGCTTTGGAAAATGCGCAAATGTTGGATGGCATGTATGTGGATGCTGCGCAAAAAGGGTTGTCATTCCGAAGCTATGGGGATTTACTGCTTCTGGGCGGCGGTGGCGGCAGGACAGGTAAAAAGTGTGGGAATTGGGAGGAATTAAAAAAGTTTCAGAAGCAGCATTATCTTGGCAGCAAGATCATCGGGCAATGGGCAACGCAGGATTGCATGAGCCTTGACAAAATTCCTCTAATTGGGCAATATTCTCCTAACACTCCAAACTTGTATATAGCGACGGGTTTTAACAAGTGGGGCATGACCTCTTCTATGGCAGCGGCGCGGATATTATGTGATGCTGTTAAAGGAGAGAAAAATGATGTTGCTGATATTTTTGACCCAAATAGAAGCATTTGGAAGCCGCAGCTATTTGTAAACGTGTTTGAAACACTTGCGAATTTTATGTATCCTACCACCAAGCGATGCCCCCATTTGGGCTGCGCCTTAAAATGGAACAAGTATGAGCATAGTTGGGATTGCCCGTGTCATGGGTCGAGATTTACCGCAGACGGAAAAGTTTTGGATAATCCCGCCAATGGGGATTGGAAGAAGTGAAGGAATTTCCAAAAACTGTGTGAAATTCCGAAAAGATACAATGATATTTTCCGGGGAATTGGCAATGCTATGTTTGCAGCGGAAAAACCGCGCGAAACAGCAAAAAGGAGAGAAAAGAATTATGAAGAACAACAATCAGATCAACGTTCCTCAGGCTCGTGAGGCTATGGACAAGTTCAAGATGCAGGCTGCTTCCGAAGTTGGCGTTAACCTGACCAATGGTTACAACGGCCACTTGACTTCCCGTGAAGCCGGCTCCGTCGGCGGCCAGATGGTCAAGAATGGGACGCCCGAAAGGACTAAATTTTTTGTCCGAAAAAGTCGAATAAAAGAGGGTTATTGCGATAAAATCCGGTACATATTCCGGTTGGTTGTATAAATAAGAAGCGGGAGCAGCATTCTCAACCTTTGGTGGACAGGAGCTATATCCGGCCAAAGAAGACGGTGCCCGCATAGGATTCAATCTGACTTCCAACCATACCTTTGCGGATAGAAACAAACGAATCTGTATGCATGTCATGCTGACCTTTTTGCTTGTCATTGGTATCTGTTTGAATAGCAGAAACGTGGATGTGGTTGAACCGGGACTGGGACTTGTATTTTGTACCATGGACTATGAAGCATTACTGGAGTAGATTAGAAACCGCAAAGAAAGCTGAAAATGGATATCACAACAGGATGTAGTGCGAATTCTGCATCCTGTTTTTTTATACTAGGAAGAAGCCCTTCGGCTTCTGCCTAGTATAAAAATAGACATGACAAAATACACCCTTATTGCGTTTTTAAATTTGCATTAAGGTTGGACTTTCTATGTCAAAAATATTTTAAAGCATGTTTGCTCACAATAACAATTGGCTTTTTACTATTTTAGCTTGCTTTATCGGCACCTTTTACGTATAATATATCAATAATACATTCATTTATGTTCTTGCGTCCACAGTGATCTCGATCGTTATTCCGTATGTGGCATATCAGTTTATAATTCTGAAAAACAAGTGGCTGCTGTTTTTGGTAAAGCCGTCTTTTGCGATCAGGATGCAAACCAACAGGAAAATTAAAGAATAAAAGAGAGAAAAGACACTTTTATAAGAAATGCGTGGGTGAGCTATGAGAAGAATTCTTTATATACACCATGGAGAGTCCAAAGGAGGCGCGCCAAGAAGCTTGGCGTTCCTGATAAAGCAGTTGGATAAAACAAAATACGAACCGTATGTGTTAATACGTAGCGACAGGGAAGAAAACAGAAAGCTTTTTGAAAGTGTCGGCGCCAAAGTAATATACTGCAAGAACTTTGGCCCTTGGCATGGCAGTACTGTAGCAAATATTAAATTGGAAAGAGTTCTCTCAAATTTAAAATACCTGATTCCCACATATCGAAATACAAAATCCATTATAGAACAAATCAAACCGGATATTATCCATTTAAACAGCACTTGTCTGTGTTTTGCAGCGCAATCAGCCAAAAGATACTTTCCGGAAATTCCAATTGTTTGCCATGTGAGAGAGCCGTTGCTTGAAAACTTTTGGGGTGATATTTTACGCAAACGGGTTAATCAATATGTAGACCAATTTGTCGCAATTGAAAAATATGATGCGGATTCTCTGCATGCAAAGAAACCGGTAACGGTAATTCATAATTTTGTTGATTTTGATCTTTACAATGAATCTGTCGCATCCGATTGCCTTAGGCAGGAACTGAAAATTGGAATTGACGAAAAAATCATTCTCTATTTGGCGAGGATCTGTTCTCAAAACGGTGCTGTGGAATTGGCCGGCGCAATGGAACCGCTGTTACAGAGACGAAAGGATTACCACTTGGTCATCGTCGGTTTGGTAGACGGGTATACTTCTTCCTATGAGAAACAGCTGGAGCAGATCGTTTTACGCAATCCGGAAAATATGCACGTGCTGCCGTTTCGGTCAGACGTGCCGCAGGTCATTGCTTCCAGTGATGTAATGGCTGTTCCCTTCCAAGAACCGCACTTTGCCAGAAGTGTTATAGAGGCAAATGCTATGGGTGTGCCCTGTGTTGCTTCTGATATCGGCGGACTTGAAGAGCTGGTGATTGATCAGCAAACAGGCTACTTGTTTGATTATCACACGTTTAACGGCTTTAACGATTTGTGCCAGTCGCTGTTGGATGATTCAGAGGAATACAATCGACTGCGGGAAAATGCGATTGCCTTTGCACACGAAAGATTCGATGCAGTAAAAAACGCGAAAAGAACCTTTGCGATTTATGATGAAATTTTCAAGGAAAATGTTGAATAATTACGGAATCATTTAATTGTGGAACCATGGGCAAAAGGTGGCTGACTGAGCTAGTCTTTCGTGGTAAAACAGCGCTCGATGGAAAAGGAGAATTGTTTGTGACGAGGAAGGAATTTGAAGAAATTCTTCGATACGAGAAGAAAATCTATATTAAATCAACAACAAGCGGTTTCTTGTTGTGGCTATACCATGATGAGCGGTATTTCTTCTATAGATATTTGAGAATGCTTCGACATGAAGAATATTATCTTAAAAAATCAAGTCTGTTTGCCAGAGTTATGGCTGCTTTGTATAGGCGTAAAAGGAATGCTATAGGCAACATGGTGGATATTAAAATTGTTCCGTTTTTTGCTGGAAAAGGAGTTAATATCCACCACAAAGGCGTTATAATCAATGGCCATGTTGGCGAAGACTGCATATTTCATGGTAGAAACACGATAGGAAACAACACAGTGGGGGGGGGACAGCAACCGCTGTACCTTTAATTGGGAATCGCGTTGATATTGGCATTGGAGCTGTTGTGATCGGTGAAGTTTCTATTGCAGACGATGTTAAAATAGGTGCCAATGCTGTTGTTGTAAAGAGTGTAGAGGAGAAGAACAGCATTATAGCTGGTGTTCCAGCGAAAAAGCTCATAAGGTAACAACTTTTTTGCATACACACCATAAAAGAGAGTTCGGTTGTAAGGGAGTTATTAATGAGATTAGACCAATCTAAAAATGCAAAAAGAAATATATATAGCGGACTGCTAAGCCGAGCTATTTCATTGGTCTTGCCGTTTTTGTTAAGAACTGTAATGATCTATTATTTAGGCACAGAGTATCTTGGCCTGAATAGTCTGTTTACATCCATACTGCAAGTGCTGAATCTGTCAGAGCTGGGATTTAGCCATGCTGTCGTATACAGTATGTATAAGCCGATTGCAGAGAATAACGAGACCGCGATCTGTGCGCTTTTGAATTTTTATCGCAAAGTGTATCGGATACTGGGACTGCTGATTATGGGTGTGGGATTGGCGCTTGTGCCATTTTTGCCAAACCTTGTTTCGGGGGATATTCCCAGCGGGATAAATCTGTATGTCTTGTACTTCATTTATTTGATCAATACCGTTATCGGATATGTGTTGTTTGGCTATAAGGTTGCGCTCCTCAACGCGTTTCAGAGAGTCGACATTGTTAACAATACATTATCTATTTGCCATTCCGTCCTGTATGTTTCGCAAATCGTTATCGTTGCTGTTGCCAGAAACTATTATCTGTCTTTGCTGGTCATGCCCATATGCACAGTGCTCAATAATGTACTGAACGCATGGGAGGTAAAAAAGCGTTTTCCGCAGTATGTCTGCAAGGGAACACTGGAAGCAAGCGAAAAGAATTCTATAAAAAAAGCGATACCGGGCTTGTTGGTAAACAAGCTTTGCATGGTATCAAGAAACTCTTTCGACAGTATCTTTATTTCTGCGTTTTTAGGCCTGCAGGTTTCGGCTATATACGGCAATTACTACTATATTATGAGCGCCCTGATGTCAGTAGTGAATATTTTCAGCAATTCCGTACTGGCAGGTGTCGGAAACAGTCAGGTGTTGGATACACCGGAAGAAAACTATAATATGATGAAAAAATTGAATTTCATCTATATGTGGATTGCAGGCTGGTGTACAATTTGTTTGTTCTGCCTTTATCAACCGTTCATGGATCTTTGGGTTGGTAAAGATCTGATGTTCGACAATGGCGTGGTGGCATTGTTTTGCGTGTATTTTTATGTTATGGAAATGGGCGTGATCAGAGGCGTTTACTCAGATGCCGCCGGGCTGTGGTGGCAAAACAGATATCGGGCCATCCTTGAAAGCGTAGCAAATCTTGTTTTGAACTATGTGTTTGTTAAATTGTGGGGAATATACGGAATTGTTGCGGCAACATTGCTTTCTTTGTTTGTGATCAATTTCTTGTGGGGTTCCAATATCGTCTTCCGGCACTATTTTAAAAACAACAAAGAAAAAGAGTATTTTTTGTTGCATTTAAAGTATGCGCTTGTTACACTGGGTATGCTGTTGATTTCTGCAGCTGTATGTAATTATTTGCCCTTTACAGGAATCGCATTGCTTATTTCCAGATTGTTGATTTGCTGTATATTACCCAATGTGGGCTATTTTATTGTATATAGAAACAGCTGGGAATATAAAGCGGCCATCCCTTGGATATTGAAAAAAATCCATTTGGACAAGATTTTTCGTTTTATGCTATAGCGTTTTAAGGGATTATTTCTAAAATGTTATTCGAAAGATATGTGGAGGAAAAGAAGATGTCCTTATTTACAAACAAAACTTTGTTAATTTCCGGCGGTACCGGTTCTTTTGGCAATGCGGTACTCAACCGCTTTTTGGACACCGATATCGGTGAGATCCGCATCTTCTCCCGGGATGAGAAGAAGTAGGACGACATGCGTCACGAATTCCAGGCGAAAATGCCTGAGGTGGCGGAGAAGATCAAATTCTACATCGGTGATGTGCGGGATATCGCATCTGTCAAAAACGCCATGCACGGCGTGGACTACATTTTCCACGCCGCGGCGCTGAAGCAGGTTTCTTCCTGCGAGTTCTTCCCCATTGAAGCGGTGAAGACCAATGTGCTGGGCACAAAAAATGTGCTCACCGCCGCCATTGAGGCAGGCGTCAAGAACATCGTCTGCCTGTCCACGGACAAGGCTGCCTACCCTGTCAATGCTATGGGTACCTCCAAGGCGATGATGGAAAAGGTCATCGTTGCCAAGTCCCGTACGGTTGCGCAGGAAAAGACCAAGATCTGCTGCACCCGCTACGGTAACGTTATGTGCTCCCGCGGCTCTGTCATCCCTCTGTGGATCGAGCAGATCAAGGCAGGCAATCCCATCACCATTACCGAGCCTTCTATGACCCGCTTTATCATGAGCCTGGACGAGGCGGTGGATCTGGTTCTGTTTGCTTTCGAAAACGGTACGACCGGTGATATTCTTGTGCAGAAAGCCTCGGCCTCTACCATCGAGACTTTGGCAAAGGCGGGTACCGGCCTGTTTACCCCCGGTCATGAGATCAAGGTCATCGGCATCCGCCACGGCGAGAAGATGTACGAGACGCTGCTGACCAACGAGGAGTGCGCCCATGCCTACGATATGGGTAACTTCTACCGTGTTCCCTGTGACAAGCGCAGTCGCCACCTTCTGCAATAATATCGCCAATGACCTGCCCATTACCGTCAACGATCCGGCGGTACAGCTGGAGCTGCTGTACATCGACGATCTGGTGGATGAGATGGTGGCGGCGCTGGAGGGAAAAGCGCATCGCTGCGAATTTGAGGGCATTGAAACTGTGCTGACGGCTGATGGCCGCTATTGCGCTGCGCCCATCTCCCATAAGGTGACCCTGGGACAGATCGTGGAGCTGCTGGAAAGCTTCCGGGATCAGCCCAAGACCCTTATCATGCCCGAAATTTCGGAAAACAGCTTTGCCAAGAAACTGTATTCCACCTACCTTTCCTACCTGCCCAGGGAGAAGGCCAGCTTCCCGCTGAAAATGAACGAAGATGCCCGGGGCAGCTTTACAGAACTGCTGAAGACGGAAAAGTGCGGTCAGGTATCGGTGAATATTTCGAAACCCGGTATCACCAAGGGACAGCATTGGCATCACACCAAGTGGGAGTTCTTCATCGTGGTTGCAGGCAGCGGTCTGATCCAGCAACGCAAGATCGGCACAGAGGAAGTTCTGAATTTTGAGGTAAGCGGCGACAAGATGGAGGCCGTGCATATGCTGCCCGGCTATACCCATAACATTATCAATCTGAGCGAAACAGAAAACCTGGTAACGGTCATGTGGGCCAACGAGCAGTTTGATCCCAACAAGCCGGATACCTTCTTTGAGGTGGTAGAGTAATGTTGGAAAATATCCAAAGCACCAAACGAGTGGCGTTCCTTGATGTGATGAAGGGCATTGGAATTCTACTGGTCTGTTTAGGTCATTCTGTATCGACCATGGCACATCCGTTGAATATGTTTGTTTTGTCGTTTCACATGCCTCTTTTTCTTTGTTTCCGGTGTGGTATTCGTATCGGATGCCCAAAGGTCTTTCAAAGAGTTCGTCATCAGAAAAATGCGGGCGATATTACTGCTGTATGTAATTCTGGTGGTACTGAGTTGTGGCGGAGACTTTATCATCGAGGTTGTAATCAAAAAGCTGATTATGCACCAGGAAGCGTCCTTTAAGTTGGATTCCGCTTTGCAACAATGGTTTTTAATAGCACTTTTTTTAGGCAAAAGGCATTGAGGTTGTGATCTATGAGCCGACCATGAAGGAGAACCATTTCTTCAATAGCCGCGTTATCCGTGATTTGGAAGAATTTAAGCAGGTATCGGATGTGATTCTGGCAAACAGATATAATGAGGATATCGCAGATGTGCTTGAAAAAGTATATACAAGAGATCTGTATTTCAGAGATTAATGAGGTAGCATATGACTGCATACGAAGTATTTGAGAATACATATAAAAAAGCTCCGCAATATAAAGCCTTTACACCGTACCGTATATGTCCCATTGGTGCGCATTCTGACCACCAGCTGGGCAAGATTACCGGTTTTGCTATCAATAAGGGTATTCATATTGCCTATGGCCCTAAGCAAAACGGTGTTATTGAGATTGCGTCTTTGCAGTTTCCTAAGCGGGCGCAGTGGCACGTTTCTTCCACACCGGCAGTGAAACAGGATGATTGGGCAGACCATTTGCGGGGTGCTACCATTGCCCTTAATGAGCGGTATCCTCTCAGGACCGGCCTTTGCGCAGTGATTGACGGAGAATTGCCTATCGGTGGCCTGTCCTCTTCTGCAGCAGTAATTATTACGTTCCTTTCCGCTCTTTGCACCATGAACAAGATCGAGCTGACACCCCAGGAACTGATTTTGATCTCCAAGGAAGCGGAAAATAAGTATGTAGGCGTAGCTTGCGGTAAGCTGGATCAATCCTGTGAGGTGTATTGCAAAAAGGAACATCTGTTGTATTTGGACACGAAGGATGACAGCTGCGAGCTGATTCCCCAATCCCCCCAGATGAAACCTTACAAGTTCGCTATTTTCTTTAGCGGCTTGGAACGCAGTCTGGCAGGCTCTGCTTTTAATATGCGTGTGGACGAGTGCAGAAGCGCTGCCTATGCGTTGAAAGCGTATGCCGGCATGGAATACGGCAAGTTTGAAGAAACCAATCTTCGTGATGTATCTCGGATAGTATATGAGCAGTACAAAGACCGTCTTCCCGATAACTGGCGCAAGCGCGCAGAACATTGGTACACGGAATTTGATCGTGTACAACGTGGCGCGGAAGCGTGGCGGAACGGCGATATTGAAACCTACGGAAAACTCTCTTTTGAAAGTGGATACAGTTCCATTCACAATTGGGAGACCGGCTCTCCGGAACTGATCAAGTTATATGAGATCATGACCGAAATAAAGGGTATCTATGGCGGCCGTTTCTCCGGCGCAGGTTTCAAGGGTTGCTGTTTAGCTATTATCGATCCAGCATACGAGCAGAGCATCATTGAAAAGGTAACCACAGAATATTTGAAGGCATTCCCGCATCTGGAAGGTAAGTATTCCGTACATATTTGTGAAAGCGCAGATGGAATAAATTTATGAAGTGTTTGATTTTGGCAGCAGGATATGCTACAAGACTTTATCCTCTAACAGAAAACTTTCCGAAGCCTTTGTTGTCAGTTGGTGAAAAGACGATTCTGGACTGGTTGGTAGACGATATTGATACTGCCAACATGGCGGATGAGTATGTGGTGATCTCCAATCATAAATATGCCCATTATTTTGAAAACTGGGCAAAGACAAAGCAGCAGAAAATCACTGTGGTGGATGACGGTACCAGCACCAATGAAACCCGTTTGGGCGCGGTGAAGGATATTCAGTTTGCAATCGATATGTTAAAGCTTGACTGGTTATTGCCGGTGATAATGTTCTGGACTTCAGCTTAACAAAATTCATTGCATACGCAAAAGAAAAGCAAAGTTCCTGCATCATGCGCCACTATGAGGCAGAGCGTAAAAAGCTTGTAAAATGCGGTGTGGTAGAGATCGATGAAACGGATCGTATATTGTCCATGGAAGAAAAGCCTGCGCAGCCCAAGTCTAACTGGTGTTGTCCGCCTTTCTACTACTATACTCGCGAGGATACAAAGTTAGTACAAAAAGGCATCGATAGCGGTTGTGGTACAGATGCACCCGGCAGTTATATTGCTTGGCTTTGTACTCAAACAACGGTGCATGCCATGGAAATGCCCGGAAAGCGTTATGACATCGGCAATCTGGAAAGCTACGAAAAGGTAAAAGCTGAATACAGAGGCATTGTTCGATAACAAATCGATAATGCTCTGCAGCAAAAATAATCTTACATAATTTGTTTGTTTTTCCGAAAAGATACAATGATATTTTCTGGGGAATTGGCAATGCTATGTTTGCAGCGGAAAAACCGCGCGAAACAGCAAAAAGGAGAGAATAGAATTATGAAGAGCAACAATCAGATCAACGTTCCTCAGGCTCGTGAGGCTATGGACAAGTTCAAGATGCAGGCTGCTTCCGAAGTGGGCGTCAACCTGACCAACGGTTACAATGGTCACCTGACCTCCCGTGAAGCCGGCTCCGTGGGCGGCCAGATGGTCAAGAAGATGATCGAGGCTTACGAGCAGGGCATGCAGTAATGTCCAAAAAACGGCGGGCCGAGGGTTCGGCCAGCCGGGTTTTATATTGGGTGATTAGTAGTTTTCAGCGTGGATCTCGAAGTAGCTCTGGGGATGGTCACAGGTGGGGCAAACTTCGGGGGCGTTGGTGCCGACCACGATATGACCGCAGTTGCGGCATTCCCACACCTTGACTTCGCACTTGGCAAAGACCTGTGCGGTTTCCACGTTTTTCAGCAGGGCGCGATAGCGCTCCTCGTGGTGCTTTTCGATGGCAGCAACCAGACGGAATTTGGCAGCCAATTCATGGAAGCCCTCAGCTTCGGCGGTTTTGGCAAAGCCGTCGTACATATCGGTCCATTCGTAGTTTTCGCCATCGGCGGCATGAACCAAGTTTTCAGCGGTATTGCCGATGCCTTGCAGCTCTTTCAGCCAGAGCTTGGCATGTTCTTTTTCGTTATCGGCGGTTTTCAGAAACAGAGCGGAAATCTGCTCGAAGCCTTCTTTCTTAGCCTTGGAAGCAAAATAGGTGTACTTATTGCGAGCCTGAGATTCGCCGGCAAAGGCTTCCATCAGGTTCTTTTCGGTTTGTGTGCCTGCGTATTTATTTGCCATGGTGGTACCTCCTGTAATGTAAAATATTGGGAAGCGAAGCTTCATAGATAAATTTTAGCAAATGAACAGGGAAAATGCAACAAGATTCTTTTTTGTGCGTTCATTCTCTTGCAAATTTTGGAGTTTTATGATATCCTTGTAAAAGATGTGAGCATCCATCAGTATTTCAAATTTTTGAGGAGGCAATGCCATGACTCTCAGCGAGAAAAAGCAGCTGCAACTGACTGCCTGCAAGATTCGTATGGGTATCATCGAATCTACCTATGCAGCAAAGTGCGGCCACCCCGGCGGAAGCTTATCCGCTACGGAAATGTTTACTTATCTGTATTTTAAGGAAATGAACATTGACCCTAAGAATCCTAAGGACGCAAACCGCGACCGGTTTGTCCTCAGTAAGGGTCACACTGCGCCTGGTCTTTACTCTGCTCTGGCAGAAAGAGGCTTCTTCCCTGTGGAGGATTTGAAGACTCTGCGTCACATTGACAGTTATTTGCAGGGCCACCCCAACATGAATCTGGTTCCCGGTGTGGATATGTCCACCGGCTCTTTGGGTCAGGGTGTTTCCACCGCTGCCGGCATGGCTTTGGCTGCTAAGCACACCGGCAAGACCTGCCGCGTTTACACTTTGCTGGGCGACGGCGAAATTCAGGAAGGTCAATGCTGGGAAGCATTTATGTTTGCTGCCCACTACAAGCTGGATAACTTCGTCGCCATCATTGACAACAACGGCTTGCAGATTGACGGCAACGTTGCCGATGTTATGAGTCCTTATCCCATTGTGGACAAGCTGGAGGCCTTCGGTTTCCATGTTGAGGCGATTGACGGTCATGACTTTGATGCCATTGAAAAGGCATTGGAGACTGCCAAGACAGTCAAGGGCAAGCCTACTGCCATTGTGATGAAGACAGTGAAGGGCAAGTGTGTTTCTTATATGGAAAACAACGCGGGCTGGCACGGAAAAGCACCTAACGATGCAGAGTACGAGCAGGCAATGAGCGAGCTGAAAGCTCAGTATGCAGAATTGGAGGCGATGTAAGATGGCAGAAGTAGTAAAAACCGCTACCCGTGATGCGTACGGTAAAGCTCTGGCCGAATTGGGTCAGGAAGTTGACAATTTGGTTGTGTTTGATGCCGACTTGGCAGGCGCTACCAAGACCTCTGTATTCCAGAAGGCATTCCCTGAGCGTCACTTTGACTGCGGTATCGCAGAAGGCAACATGATTTGTGCTGCTGCTGGTGCATCTACCATGGGTTTGGTGCCCTTTGCATCCAGCTTCGCTATGTTCGCTGCCGGCCGCGCCTTTGAGCAGGTGCGCAACTCTATTGGCTATCCTCATTTGAATGTCAAGATCGGTGCAACCCATGGTGGTATTTCCGTTGGCGAGGACGGCGCAAGCCATCAGTGCTGTGAGGATTTTGCGCTGATGCGTTCCATTCCCGGCATGACGGTTATTTGCCCTGCTGACGGCGAAGAAGCCAGAATGGCAGTTCGTGCGGCGTATGCCTTTGACGGCCCTGTGTATCTGCGTTTTGGCCGTCTGGCTGTGCCGGAATTCCATGAGAAGAACTTCAATTTCCAAATCGGCAAGGGTGAAGTGCTGCGTGAAGGCAGCGATGTTGCCATCATCGCCAACGGTTTGATGGTATATGAAGCCATTCAGGCCGGTGAGGCTCTGGCGGCTGAGGGAATCAATGCTATGGTTATCAACATGGCGACCATTAAACCCTTGGACGAAGATCTGGTATTGGCAGCTGCTAAGAAGTGCGGTAAGGTGATTACCTGCGAGGAACATTCCGTTATCGGCGGTCTGGGTGAAGCGGTGTGCGGTGTGCTGTCTGAGAAGCTGCCCACTCCCGTTCGCAGAATCGGTGTCAATGACGAATACGGCCATTCCGGTCCCGCTAAGGATTTGTTGAAGGCCTTTGGCCTTTGCGCAGAAAATATTGTCAAAGTGGCAAAGGAATTCTGTGGCAAATAAAAAGATATGGCAAGCCTCTCCGTGCGCGGAGAGGCTTGTTTTTATATGTTTTTGTTGCAATGGCGAGGGAAATTTGATATTATAAAGTATAGTAACGCTTGGAGGCAACACATGAACGACGAAACATTGCGGATGCAAATTGGCAAAAATATTTCTGCTTATCGTAAGCGGGAAGGTTGGACACAGGCCGGTTTGGCGGAGAAACTGAATTATTCCGACAAGGCGGTTTCCAAATGGGAACGAGGGGAGTCTGTGCCGGATGTGTTAATCATGGCCGATTTGGCGGAATTGTTCGGCGTAAGCGTGAATGATTTACTGGTAGATCCCAATGCATTGCCAGAAAAAACCGGTGCGGTGCAGCAGGCTATGGGACAAGTGGTGGAAAAGACATTAAAGCGGAAAGCAAATAAAAATATTATTTTACAGTTATCGTCGCTGCTTACATGGTTTGTGGCACTGCTGATTTTTGTGATTCTCGATGCTTTGGAAATTCCTTACAGCTATTTGGCGTTTTTCTATGCCGTTCCGGCAGATGCCATTGTGATGCTGTGTTTGCGCTCTGCGTGGCACGATTTTCGATGGAATCGAGCGTTGATTTCTGTGATTGCATGGGGTGGTTTACTGTGTTTGTTTGTAATGCTTCTTGTTTTGGCGGATATTAATATCTGGAAAATTTTCCTGTTGGGAATCCCTGGGCAAATTGCGATTTTGTTATGGGGCAAGCTTTTCAGGCAGGAGCGTGGAGGCGAGGAGCGGCATGGATAAAAAGGCGCTTCGTATGGCCATTCGGGAGAAAAAACGAGCCATGACCTTGGAGGAAATTGAGACTGCCAGCCGAAAGCTGGGGGAACTGTTTTTGTCCTCGGAGCTCTACAAGCAGGCAAAGACGGTATATGGATATCTTCCGTATAATCAGGAGGTGCGCACGGTTTCTATGCTTTTGCAGGCGCAAAAGGATGGGAAACGGGTGGCAGTGCCTAAGATTTATGGAGATGAAATGAAATTTATTTATCTGGATGATTTAGGTCAGGTAGAGAAAGGGTACTCGGGGATTCCTGAACCCATCGCCGATGAGCCTGTGGCGGACGATCCCACAGCGTTGGTGCTGATGCCAGGAATGGTATTTGACAGGCAAGGGCATCGGATTGGTTATGGCGGTGGCTTTTACGATAAGTTTCTGGCAAAAGAGCCAAATCATCCCACTATGGCGTTATGCTATGAGTTTCAAATGCTGCCCGAATTGGAAACAGAGGAATTTGATATTCCTGTGGACTGTGTATTTTGGGCATAAAACGGAGAAAAGATATGGAATTTATTGCGGTGATTTTAGTGGCTGCGGTGACCTTGGGCTGCTGCTTTTTGCTGGATAAGGGATTTCAAAAAAACTTTCGGGGTACAGTGCAGCATAAAAGCGGACTGTCAGTGCGTCTGAATAAGAAGTATGGGGCATTCGGCCTTATTTTTATGGCGCTGGGTGTTGGCGCAGTGTTTTCCGGATGGGGAAACAGCCGGTTGTTGGTTGGCGGTGGCGCTATGCTGTTTGTAATCGGCGTGGGTCTTGCGGTGTATTACATGACCTTCGGACTTTTTTATGATGAGGAGAGTTTTGTGCTGACTACTTTTGGCAAGAAGAGCAAGGTTTATCGTTACGAGGACATTCAGTATCAGCAGCTTTATCATAGCTACGGCAATACGTTAATTGAGTTGCATTTATCTGACGGCAGAGCCTTACAGCTGCAAGCGGCTATGATTGGCGTGTATCCTTTTTTGGATCAGGCTTTTGCCGGCTGGTGCAAGCAAAAGGGAATTTGCGCAGAAGATTGTGAATTTCACGATCCGCAAAACAGCTGCTGGTTTCCTAACGGTGAGGAGAAAAAATAAATGCACATACCAAAGGGCACAACAGCGCAGCTGGAGCTTGTGAGCTTTCAGGATGCGCTGAGGGCGGCAAATACGCCATCAGCGGAGTATGATATAGAGAAATGGCTGTATGCGCCGAATTTTTACTCGGAGTATCGGTACATATTGGGCACCCGGGGGAAGAATCCCCTTATTTGCATTGGGATCAATCCGTCCACCGCTGAGCCGGACAAGTTGGACAATACACTGAAATCTGTGGAACGCATTGCTTTGGGCAATGGGTTTGACAGCTTTTTGATGTTTAATGTGTATGCTCAGCGGGCAACCGACCCTGATGCTATAGAAAAAGAGTGCAATTTGGCGCTGCATCGGGAAAATATGGAGGCTTTTCGCCATGTGCTGTCCATCTCCAAGATGCCTGCTATTTGGGCGGCTTGGGGGTCGATTATTGAAAAGCGGGGGTATTTAACGGACTGTGTAGAGGATATGGTGCGTTTAGGGCAGGAGTATGGCGCTTGCTGGTATTGCGCAGGTGCAATTACCAAGAAAGGGCATCCTCACCACCCTCTTTATTTGCGTAAGGATGAAAAGCTGAAAGAATTTGATGTTGAGGCATATTTGAAGAAGCCTTAATCGATTCGGAGGGAAGTACATGGAAGGCAATGAATGTGATACTTGCTGGTACTATGATTACGATGAAGAATACGATGAGTATATTTGCATGATGGATTTAGACGAAGATGAGGTTTATCGGTTTTTCTCGGGTGGGAAAAATCGCTGCCCATTTTATCGTCAAGGGGATGACTATACTCTGGCGAGGAGGCAATGATGGCGAAAAAATGGTTGGCATGGGGGCTTTTTCTATTGTTGCTGACAGGCTGTGCCGCGGCAGAGAATGAAAAGCTGCCTGTGACAGAGGATATGGTGGGCGTTATAGAGCCTCCGGAGGGGAGCCTTTATGTGCCTGCGTCTGCAATAGAAGAGCAAACAGCCGGAAATGTGAAGGTGTTTGCTCTGCAAGGTGCGCGCTATGCGCAAATGTATCAGATAGGGGAAGATCTGCTGGTGATCAATGACACCCACATGAAAATGCTTCGGGGTGTATTTATGGTCAGCGGAGAGGAAATTGAGATTCCCCAAGAATTAAAGAGCAACGGCTGGATTTCCGTTGGAAAAGACGGGATTGCTTATTTTGATGATGCCGCGAAGGAAATTGTTTTTCTGAACACTTCCTTGCGGGAAGTCAGTCGGCTGCGGCTGCCAGAAACCATGATGGGGCTGCCGCAATTATCCGAGGATTGGCAGACGGGATATTACTGCACTGCTGATGGGATTTATAAAATAGATTTACATTCCGGAATTGTTTCTTTGCTGAGAGAGCAAAGAAATCCCCAGCAGTCTGTCAGTGATTTGCTGTGCAATGGCAAGGTTTTGCATTATGAGGCAAAAACAGTCATAGGCGGGCAGGAGATTTTATTTGTGGACACCGCTACGGGAGAGAGCTTGTGGCGGGGAGAATATTTAGAACAGCTGGTTTCCTGCGGTGAACGCTGGTATATGGCCCTTGACCGCAGCGCGGTGACAGAACATTTGGTGGGCAATGGCGAGGAAGTGCAAATCCTTTGGCCGTCTGATGCCGAACAAGCGGTGTATCCACTTCTGCAAGAGCAACTTGCCATAACGGCAGCAGAGGATGCCGGCAGCGTGAAGCTGGAAGTGTATTCCTTGACAACCGGTAAGCGGCAGTATGCAGCAGATTTTGCGGGTATTACAGATGTTCGCAATGTGACGATGACAGAAGGCAAGCGGCTGCTTTTTTTGGCGAAGGATTGTCAAAGCGGCAGTGATGTGATTCTCCGGTGGGATGTGGCGGAATATGCCGTAAATGAGGAAACTGTTTATTTGTACCCGTATTTCACTGCGGAGAATCCGGATACTGAGGCGTTGGAAGCGCTGAGGGTGAGGATAGAAGAACTAGAAAGCACCTACCATGTCAATATTTTAATGTGGCAGGAGGCAGTACAAACAATTCCTGCGTGGTACGATGCGGTGCCGGAATATGTAGAAGCTGCTTATGAAACAGTCATTCCGCTGCTAGAAAAGGCATTGGCGCAGTATCCTGAGAATTTCTTTCAAGCCCTTGCGGAAAAGACAGGAAGCGGAAAGTGGAATATTTGCCTGCTTCGCAGTATTTCCGCAGACGGAAAGAAAATGGACAGCGTGCAGTTCTGGCAGGGAAGAGAGGCTTATTTGGCCCTTTCTATGAGCAAAGATTTAGAGAAAACGGTTTATTCAGGCTTTATGGATGCCATTGACACCAGAGTGCTGAGCTTGAACAAAGCGTACTACGAATGGGATTGGCTGAATCCTGAGGGGTTTGCTTATTTTAAAGATGATGTTACGCATTTGAGTCAGCAGGACAGCGTTTACTTAAAAGGGGAAACCCGGGCATTTGTAAATAGTCTGGCTATGAATTCAGAGAGCGAGGATCGCGAGCAAACCATGGCATATGCCTGCATGCCAAACAATGAAGCACTGTTTCAAGCGGCTACTATGCAAGCGAAACTGGAAATGCTTTGTGCCGGTATTCGGGATGCGTTTGACTTGGAGAATTACCAAGGACAGCTTCTTTGGGAGCAATATCTGCAAACAGAATAAAAAAACCGCTGTTCGTAAGAACAGCGGTTTTTTATGTTTTGATTATTTGAGCTTGGCGGCAATGATGGACTGGATATGCTCTAAGGTTGCCTTATCTGCTTCAGGGCGAGCCAAAAGGGCTTCCAGCAGGCCAATCATTTCAGGCTTGTGGCGGTAAGAGAAAGAAGTGTTGGCAAAGTATTCTTCCCGCGTCATGGTGGGCAGGAAGGTACGGCCGTAGGTTTTGCTGCGCTTTACGACGCCGGCTTCTCGAATGGCACCCTTACGTAAAAGGCCGTTTAAAAGAATATGCACGGAACTATCCTTCCAGCTTTTTTCTTCGTTACGTTCAAGGAAGTCACCGCGGGATAATGCTCCGCCGTCCTCCCAGAGGACATCCATGATTTCCAATTCACTTTTTGTAAGTACCATTATATAAATCCTCCGTGCCGGCTGATATGGTCAGCCTGTTTTTTTCATTATATAGTGGCTGTTTCGTTTTGTCAATTCCTTAAATGTAAAAAAATAGAAAAAATTTTGTCTAGTTGTTTAGAAAAATGGGTGAAAGGATAAACATTTGCAACTTTTCGGCATTTGTTTAAGGTAAATATTTCCTTTTACGCTGATGTAAAAATTGGACAAAAGGAAAGTGCTGCCCATTGGGCAGCACTGCAAAACGGGGTTATTTCGGCATGAGTGTGTCAATTAAAAACTGGCGGTTCAGCTCCATATTGGGCACAATAAACTCATCACCGCTCTCTGTTTTCTTAATGGCTTCATAGCCTTCGATGGGGATTCGCTGCTGAGAAATAGAGCTGCTTGCCAGAATGGGGAACAGATCTACCATATAGTTCAGGATCTGGTTGTTGTCCATGTCGGTGGCAACCAAGGGGAGAATGTTGTTTAGCAGATTGTTGATCTGCGTAAAATTCAAATTTTTGCAGTTGGAAATAATGGCGTTCAAAACTTTGCGCTGGCGTTCTGTACGTTCAAAATCATCTCCGCCAACATAACGGATACGGGAATATTGCAGAGCCTGGTCCCCGTTTAGGCGATTGACACCGACAACGAGGGAGTAGCCATGAAGTTCGTTTAGATGAGCGGCCTCTGCTTGGTTAAGGGTAATTTCAACACCGCCAATGGCATCGACAACTTGGGTGAAACCACTAAAATCCACCTCAACAAAGGCATCTACTTGAACACCAAAGTTTTCCAACATGGTTTTTCGAAGGAGGGACATGCCGCCCCATTGGTAAGCAGCGTTCATTTTATAACCCTTATAGCCGGGGATTTCCACATAGGTATCCCGCATAAAGGAAGTGAGGGTAATGGTCTTATTTCGCTTGTTAATTGTGCAAAGAATCATGGCGTCGGATCGAGTAAGATAATTCTCGCCGCCGCGACGGTCTTGACCTACCAGCATAATATTAACGATATCTTCGTGGGCGATAATGGTTTGAGGCTTGGCAGTGGGGACATCGGGAATAATGTCGTCGGGGACTTCAATATTATCGAGAATGTCCGAGCTGGGGGGATTGGGCTGGGGCTGGTTATTGTCCATGCTGGGACGACGAATTTGCCCAAGCAAATTTTCAATATAGACAGTGCCGGTAATTAAGGCAGTGAGAACAAAGGCTAAAACGGCACACAGCACAATCAGGCCGATACGCGCCCAAGGCAGAGAAGAAAAAGCCTTGCCTAACCGGTACCACCAAGGTTTCAATTGGTTGGAATCGTTCATAGTAGACCTCCGCTTATGAGGGAATCTTGTTATTTCTTATAGTATAGCGGAATTATGTCGAAAAAGCTAGCAATTTTTAAACTTTTCCGTTTTTGCTGTAAATTCACACCTTCCGCGTCTCGTGATTTAGTGTATCAGGCGGAGGGGGGATTTATTCGTGGAAGTCTTTTTCGGTTTTTAAGCGGAAGTGATCAGCTAGTCGGCAAATAAAAGTGGCATTGGTTGGACGGGAGGATGAAGAGATGTCGGTGGGGAAATAGAGCTGCCAGATTTGATGGTCTTTATGCTCCCAAGCAGCGGTAATGGCGCTGCGAATAGAACGTTCAATTTGAATGGAGGTAGCATTGCACAGTTTGGCAACGGCAGGGTAAAGTTCCTTGGTGATGGATTGATTGGGATTTTGCAGCATAAGTAAAATCGACTCTCGCAAATAGCCGTAACCGCGAAGCTTCGTAGGGATACCCAGCCGCAAAAGGGAATTGGTTATGAGGGTTTTAGGGTCGGGCTGGAAGGATTGCGGTATTTTAAGTGATTGCGAAAGGTCAGATATACGGGCGGCGACTGCGCCACAGTCACAAGGCTTGATCATAATGTAGCCAATATGTAGGCGCTGGGCGGCTTCCAGCATATAATCACTGAGGTAACGGGTGGTTGCCAGGACGTTTGGACATAGAGTATGCTCGGCTGCTTTTTGTAAAAGCGTGATGCCGTCAAGACCCGGCAGCATTAAATCCAGAACGAGAATATCCGGCTGGAAGCTTTGCAGCAGCTTTAATGCTTGGAGTCCTTCATAGGCACAGCGGACAGAATATGGGCCTTGGAGAGATTGCATAAGAGCGTTGCGAAAATCTTCGCTGGGATCAGCAATGAGTAGTTTCGGTTTTTCCAAGGAAATCACCTCCCGCTTTTTATCGCTGGATATAACATATCATATTTCAATCAGAATTTCAATTTGTCATGACGGGATATATTTCGATATTTTTCGACAATGAAAAGGCCTGCCGAATTATTCGGCAGGCCTAAATCTGTTTGGATTAGTTGTGAGGTTTCTCTTTTAAGGTTAAGGTTAATTCTAAGACGCGCTGGTTACGCAAGACAGTTACTGTGGTAGCATCACCTACTTTATAGTTGCGCAGCGCTTTGGTGAGCGTTTCTACGGAGGTTACTTTGCTTTCCCCCACGGACATGATCAAATCGCCGGCACGGATGCCTGCGGCATATGCGGCACCGTCTTTCTCTACGGATTCAACATAAGCGCCGTAGCCGGTGACACGATTGCTGACGGAAACGCCCATATAGGGAGTGGAAACATAACCATTTTCCCTCAACTGCTGAATCTTGCTGCGAACATCGTCAATGGGAATGGCAAAGCCAATGCCTTCAATGGTAGCACCGCTGGAAGTAGAGCCGGAATATTTGGCGGTGATGATGCCAATAACCTGACCGTTCATGTTAAACAAAGGCCCACCGGAGTTGCCGGAGTTAATGGCAGCGTCGGTTTGCAGCATGTTGATGCTGGTGCCGTCCGTAGCGACATCTCGTTCTTTGGCGCTGATATAGCCCACGGTGAGAGTGGAAGTCAGCTCACCCAAGGGATTTCCGATGGCTACGACCTGGTCGCCCACAATCAAATCATTGCTGCTGCCTAAGCTGGCGGTAGGAAGATTTTCACCGTCAATTTTCAGCAGGGCAATGTCGTTGGTATCGTCATAGCCGATGACCTTGGCGGTATGGACGGTATTGTCGTAAATGGTGACCGTGACCCAAGAGGAATTTTCGATAACATGGTGATTGGTGAGCACATACCCATCGGCAGTAAGGATGAAGCCGGAGCCGGTGGAGCTACCCATGTTGGAGGTGGCGGTAATGGCAACTACGCTTTTGGCGCATTTGGCATAAACCTGACCGGGTGTCATACCGTCGGTAGAAGTATTGGGTGTGCCGGAAACAGAGTTGCCGTTGCCGGTGAAGGAGTTGTCCTTAATTTCTTCCTGCAAATCTTTGATTTGGGCATTAAATTGCTGAGTAAGGGCAGCGGTCTGCTTTTGCCAATAGCGATTGAGCGTAAATGCGGTGGCACCGCAGCCGGCAGCAACTAAGGCAACAATTAAAACAGAGCAAAGCAAAAATTTGGCAATTTTTTTGCCGGTGTTCGTTTTCCTGACAGGGGCAGGAGCGACAGGCTCTGCTTCATAAGTTTCGTCAAAGGGCAGCTCATAGGGAGAGTCTGCAAAAGGGGAAGCTTGCTTGGGAGACTCGGGTTGGGCAGAGGGCTGCTCTTGTTCGGGGAATTCGTTTTCGTAATTTTCCATAAGGATTCCTCCCGATTGGTTTGTTTCTTTCAATATACAACAATGTTGTGAAATAAATATGTACTGATAACAAACGATTTATTAACATTTCTTTGAAATTTTAGAAATTTCTTACCTAATCATAATGGTTTTTTCATAGTTCGTCAAGACAGAAAAAGCGGCGGCAATTTTGCCGCCGTAAACATTGAGATTACTTTTTCTTAAAGGACTTGCAGTCGGTGCACTGATCCATGGTAGGATTGGCTTCGTGGGTGCCCACCATAATTTTGTCCAAAGAGCAGAAGTTTTCGCTGTCGCAGTGATAGGCACACTGGGAAACGGTACATTCGATGCACTTGTTAGCTTTGCAGTTCATAATGACTCCTCCTTTGATTTAAGATTCACAGTTAGTATGACATCTGTGAAAGAAATTATAATGGAAATATTTGACATATTTTGTTTCATGTGGTAATTTTAAAATATAAATTTCAAAGGAGGAATTTGTATGTTTTGTCCTTATTGCGGCAAGAAAATAATCAATGATGAGGCTGTTTTTTGCATGAATTGCGGCAATAATATTTCAGATGATTTGCAGCAGGTTGAGGTTGCACCACCGAAAATGGAACGACCTGTGCAGCAGACGGCATACAGTCAAGCACCGGTTAGTCAGAGCGCAGCAGCACCTCAGGCGGTGACATATCATCAAAGTGCGCCTGTACATAATACTGCTGTTTCTGTGAAAACAGGGCGCAAATCTCCTTGGATACCTCTGATTGCCATTATTTTGATTGGCGCAATTGTAGCGGCTTTTTTCTTCTTCCGGACAAACGATGAAGACAAAATTCGTGACAGAATAAAAATTTTCACTTCGGCCTGCAATGACATGGATATGAAAACCATGATGGAATGCATGGATAAAACCACTCGCAGACAATATGAAGCGATGTTGGGTTTGGCGGATGGCCTTTTAGGTGCTATTACCGGTGCGGATCTACCGTTTAGTGATATGGCGGAATTGATGGGAATGGAAAACGCCGGTGATTACGAAATGGAAATTGAAATACTTAGCATTGAAATTGATGGTGATGTTGCAAGAGTGGAAGTGGTTATGAGTGAGCGTGGCGTGGAAACGGAACGGGAAACCATGATTATGTGTAAAGAAGGCGACGAATGGTATATAGATTTTAATGAAATGACCGGTGGATTGAATCTCTTTTAATAGGCAAAACGAAAGGAAAGAGATAATAATACCATGGGAAAGTAGAAAACGGGGCAGTCGATAGACTGCCCCGTTGTTGATAGATTTTGATTACTTTAAGGATTCCTCGACGGCAACAGCCACGGAAACGGTCATGCCGACCATGGGCCGCGAGTTTGCCCGCCGCCGGTGGCGGAGTCAAGGGCAAGCGCAGCGTGTGCCGCGGTCGATAACATCGAGGAAAAGCGAAAGCCCGAAGATGTTATCGGGTACCGCAAACGGGAAAGAATCCGCAACCTGCTTGGCAGGTTGCAACCTTGCAACCCCATGGGAGGATAGAAAACGGGGCAGTCGCAAGACTGCCCCGTTTATTATAGGTTTGGATTACTTTAAGGATTCCTCAACAGCAACAGCCACGGAAACGGTCATACCGACCATGGGGTTGTTACCTGCGCCCAGGAAGCCCATCATTTCCACGTGGGCGGGGACGGAGGAAGAACCTGCGAACTGTGCATCACCGTGCATACGACCCATGGTATCGGTCAAGCCGTAGGAAGCAGGGCCGGCAGCCATGTTGTCGGGGTGCAGAGTGCGGCCGGTGCCGCCACCGGATGCCACGGAGAAGTACTTCTTGCCCTGCCCAATGCACTCTTTCTTATAAGTGCCGGCAACAGGGTGCTGGAAGCGGGTGGGGTTGGTGGAGTTACCGGTGATGGAAACGTCCACGCCTTCGTGGTGCATGATGGCGACGCCTTCGCGGACATCGTCACAGCCGTAGCAGTTGACAGCGGCGCGCTCGCCGGTGGAGTAGGGGATCTTCTTGACGATCTTCAACTCGCCGGTGTAGTAGTCGAACTGAGTTTGCACATAGGTGAAGCCGTTGATACGGGAGATGATCTGCGCAGCGTCCTTGCCCAGGCCGTTCAGGATGACACGCAGGGGCTCTTTACGAGCCTTGTTAGCAGAACGGGCAATGCCGATTGCGCCTTCGGCAGCAGCGAAGGATTCGTGACCTGCCAAGAAAGCGAAGCACTTGGTTTCGTCACGCAGCAGCATAGCGCCTAAGTTGCCGTGACCCAGACCAACCTTACGATCCTCAGCAACAGAGCCGGGGATACAGAAAGCTTGCAAGCCGATACCGATAGCCTCAGCGGCCTCAGCAGCGTTCTTAACACCTTTCTTAATGGCGATGGCAGCGCCAACGCAGTATGCCCAAGCAACGTCCTCGAACGCGATGGGCTGAATGCCCTTAACGATCTCGTAGGGGTCGAAGCCCTTAGCGGTGCAAATGTCGCGGCATTCTTCTACAGAATTCAGGCCGTATTGAGCCAAAACACCGTTGATTTTGTCAATTTTTCTTTCGTAACCTTCAAACAAAGCCATATTCTCGTCCTCCTTTTATTCGTGACGGGGGTCGATGTATTTGGCAGCATCGGCAAAGCGGCCGTAGGAACCCTTGGCCTTCTTCAATGCTTCGTTGGCATCGTCGCCCTTTTTGATGAAGTCCATCATTTTACCTAAGTTGATGAACTCGTAGCCGGTGATCAGATTGTCTTCGTCCAGAGCAATCCGGGTGACATAGCCTTCGGCCATTTCCAGATAGCGGGGGCCCTTTGCCTTGGTGGCAAACATGGTGCCTACCTGGCTGCGCAAACCCTTACCCAAGTCTTCCAGAGAAGCACCCACTGCCAAGCCGTCCTCGGAGAAGGCAGACTGGCTGCGGCCGTACACGATCTGCAAGAACAGCTCGCGCATGGCGGTGTTGATGGCGTCGCACACCAAGTCGGTGTTCAGCGCTTCCAGAAGAGTTTTACCAATGAGAATTTCAGAAGCCATAGCGGCAGAGTGGGTCATGCCGGAGCAACCCAGAGTTTCTACCAACGCTTCTTCAATGATGCCGTCCTTAACATTCAAGGTCAGCTTGCAGCAGCCCTGCTGAGGTGCGCACCAGCCGATGCCGTGGGTAAAACCGCTGACATCTTTGATTTCCTTGACCTGCACCCACTTGCCCTCTTCAGGAATGGGAGCGGGACCGTGATAGGCGCCCTTGGCAACGCTGCACATATGTTGTACTTCGCTACTATAAATCATGGCAAATTTCCTTTCTTTCAAAAGACAGTTTGTCTTTTGTGTTTTCCTCGAATATCGAGATTTTCCGCATATATTATACATGGACAAAAAAGAAATGTCAATTGTATATCAGGAAAAAGCCGAGGGGAAAGACGGTTTTTGGAAATGTGTGGAAATGCTTGAAATTGATGAGGGAATAGGATATAATATACAATAGAAAAGAAGGAGGGATGAAAATGACGACCAAACGAATCGTTACCGTAATTATGTGTGTAATGCTTGTGCTGACTGTGGTAATTGCGGCCGTTGTGGTAGGAAAATTTGCCCCCATTTTAAGTGTGTTGACAAAAACACCTGAGCAGGAAACACCGTCCAGCTCTCAAACACCCCCTGACAATGATGAAGATGAGGAGCAGAACAATTCTTCCGGTGACAATACATTGGGTGATAATCAGACCCATACACATGAATTTCTGACAATCAATGAGCAGGTGAGCGCGGCTTGTGAAAAGCCCGGATATACAATTTACTCCTGCGAATGTGGACAGACGAAAATTGAAACCAGTGAGGCATTGAAGCATGATTATGGTGTAGGAAAGTTGGTTTCCCCCACCTGTGATGCTGTGGGGTATACGGCACATACCTGCAAGATTTGTTCTTATGTAGATAAACAGGAGATAAAAGATGCGTTGGGGCATCAGTACAGTACGGATGGGGTTGTGTTTGCGGCAACTTGCTTAGAGGCAGGATATACGGAGTATAAATGCACCAATGCCGGTTGTTCTTCCAGTCGAAGGGTTGCAGGCGAAAATAAACTGGGTCATTCCTTTGGGCAATGGGAAGTGACGACAAATCCTCAGGAAGGCATGCTGGGCGTGGAGACAAGAAGCTGCACAAACAGCAACTGCGCGGTCAAGGAGACCAGAGATACTGAGCTGTTTATTCCGGCGGTTGGCGGCATTACAAAAGAGGGCCATGTATATACCATCAATTTTGCATCGAAGGGTATAGATGCGGAGGTAATTACGGTATATGCCTCAACGGTTACAGATGAGCATGGATTTTTAAATATGTCCATTGAAGCGCATTTCCAGTTTAATTCGGCAGGGGTTTTACAGGTTATTTACCGCAACAGTCAAGGCGGAACGGTTTTTTATGATTTGCAGCCGGGTATGAGCATTATCATTGATGCAGACGGCAATCCCACAGTGCCCGGTACATAAGAAGAAACGGAAGAGCGTGTCGAAACGACACGCTCTTATTTTTTAGAATTTTTTCTTGATAACAGCAATGCCGGAAGATAGGACAGAATCCGTTTCTTTGCCTAGGGCAATTTGCAGCCAATGATATTCGCTGGTACAGGCGTGGGGGACGGCCCATGCGCCGGCATCGGAACCGGGGGCCAGTAGACCGCCTATGCTGGCAAAAATTGACACATTTTCAAGGGCGGATTCTAAAATAGCAGAAACGGCAGCTTCGTCGAAACGGCCGGTGCCTTTTAAATTGCCGATGGTAGAAAGGGTGGGCACCCAGACTGTGCCTGCTTGCGCCATGGCGTAAACGGCATCCTTGTCTAAGTACGCCCCGTGTTCAACAGAGTCGACACCGGCAATGGCTGCGGCTTCCACGGTACGGGCGCCATTGGCATGGGCCATGACGGAGAACCCTTCTTCATGGGAAATGTGAATAAGTTCGCCAATGAGTTTAGGTGGAAGCCCCTCTTCCGTAAGTACACCGAACTGATTAAAGTCCATAAGACCGGAGATCATGATTTTGATAAAATCTGCGCCGTTTTTCCGGTGGGCCTGCACCAATGCGGCATATTCTTTTAAGGATTCGTAGGTGCTGCCGATAAAGCTGCCGTAATGGCCGTTTTGCACCAAGGGTGCTAAGGGGGTGCGGTAGGTGATGCCATATTGGGAGGCGTATGTCCGGGCGGCTTGTCCGACACCCCAACGGTCACCGCCGTCGCGCAAATAGGTAAAGCCGGCGGCTTGATAGTGCTGCAAAATGTCATGAATATAGGAGAGATTGGCAGAGATGGAATGGCGGGCGATGGCGCTGCGCCAATTTTGGCTGTCCAGCAGCATATGGATATGGCAGTCGCTTAGCATAACATCCCTCCTTTTTTGGCTATTATACATGACAGCAGGGAAAATGTAAATATTTTGAAAAGTCTATTGCCCATGGATTCGGGCTATGGTAAAATATGTTCAATTGTTTGTGCGAAACGCGCGATCACCCTGTGTGAAGGAGAGGAAGATTATGATTCGGCGGTTGGCTCGGTGTATAAGAGAATATAAATGGGCGGCAATACTTTCGCCTGTTTGCATGATTGGTGAGGTCGCTATGGAGGTGACCATTCCGCTGGTGATGGCAAAGCTTTATGACTACGGCATTGCGATGCAGGATTCGGCAGTGGTGCTGCGGCAATCTATACAGTTGGTGGTTTGCGCGTTGCTTTCTTTAAGCTTTGGTGTGGCATCCGCATTTTTTGCCGCCCGCGGTGCTACGGGATTTGCGAAAAACTTGCGTCACGATATGTTCCATCGGGTGCAGGGGTTTAGCTTTTCTAATATTGATAAGTTTTCTACGGCATCCATTGTCACGCGGTTGACTTCCGATGTGGCGAATTTGCAGATGTCTTTTCAGATGATGATTCGCATGGCGATCCGCAGCCCCATGATGCTGATTTTGGCATTGGTTTCCGCTATGCGCATCAGCGTGAAGCTGAGTTTGGTATTTTGTGTGGCGCTGCCGATTTTGGTGGTGGCATTGCTGTGCCTGATTCCCGCAGTTTTTAAGATTTTTGATCGGGTTTTTAAGACTTACGACAAGCTTAACAATGTGGTGCAGGAGAATGTTCACGGCATTCGCGTGGTTAAGAGCTTTGTGCGTGAGGAGAGGGAAACACAGAAATTTACGGATGTTTCCGCCTCTATCTTTGGGGACTTTTGCAAGGCGGAGCGAATTATGGCGCTGAATAGCCCGATTATGCAGCTTTGTGTTTATGGATCGATGATTGCGATTTCCTGGATTGGCGCGCATATGGTAGTGGCTTCCGGAAACAATCCTGCATTGGGATTAACCACAGGACAGCTATCTACTATGTTTACCTATGTGACCCAGATTCTCTCCTCACTGATGATGGTGAGCGTGGTGTTTGTGATGCTTACCATGTCCCGCGCGCCTATGAAGCGCTGCTATGAGATCTTGACAGAGGAAACGGATTTGGCAAGTCCTGCGGAAAATGCAGTTATGGAGCTGAAAGACGGCTCTGTGGACTTTGAGAATGTGGGCTTCCGGTATTCTGCCAAGGCAAAGCATCGGGCGCTGAAAGAGGTGAATCTGCACATTCCCTCCGGTGCAACGGTGGGCATTTTGGGCACAACCGGTTCCAGCAAGACCACTTTGGTACAACTGATTCCCAGACTTTACGATGTGACGGAAGGTTGCCTGAAAGTGGGCGGCGTAGATGTACGGCAGTATGATTTGGAAGTTCTGCGTGATCAGGTTGCCATGGTGTTGCAGAAAAATGAGCTGTTTTCCGGCAGCATTAAGGAAAATCTGCGCTGGGGCAATCCCGATGCCACAGAGGAAGAAATGGTACACGCCTGCAAGCTGGCTTGCGCCCACGATTTTATTATGGCAAAGCCGGATGGGTACGACACCCATATTGAACAAGGCGGCACCAATGTGTCCGGCGGCCAGAAGCAGCGCCTTTGTATTGCTCGTGCATTGCTGAAAAAGCCGAAGATTTTGATTTTGGATGACTCCACCTCTGCGGTGGATACCCATACAGATAACATGATTCGCAAGGCATTTCGGGAAGAGATTCCTAACACCACTAAGCTGATTATCGCCCAGCGTGTGGCATCGGTGCAGGACGCGGATATGATTGTGATTTTAGATAACGGAACAGTCAGCGCTGTGGGAACCCATGAGCAGTTGTTGATAGATTGTGAGATTTATCAAGAGGTCTTTACCTCTCAGCAGAAGGGAGGGGATGAAGCATGCCACCAGTAAGAATGCGCGGTGATGGGCGAAAAGCCAAATCTCCGAAGAAAACATTGCTTCGGCTTCTTGGATATATGAAGAAATATATCCCCACCTTGATTTTGGTGCTGCTATGTATTGCAGTATCCGCATTTGCCCAGACGAAGGGCAGCGAAAATATTGGCAATCTGGTGGATGATTATATTCTGCCTATGGTGGAGCAAGGGTCGGAGGATTTTGCACCGCTGGTAACTTATCTGCTTGGAATCGCAGGAATTTTTGTTGCGGGTATGGCTGCGGCATTTTTGCAGCAGTATCTTATGGTGACTGTCGGTCAGGGAACGCAGAAAAAGATTCGGGACGACATGTTTACCAAAATGCAGAAGCTGCCGCTGAGATATTTTGACAGCAATACCGCGGGCAATATCATGTCGCGGTATACCAGCGATATTGACACTTTACGGCAGATGATTTCGCAATCAATTCCCCAAACGGCATCTTCCATTATTACGGTGACGGTGATTCTCATTGCGATGCTCCGCACCTCGTGGATTTTGACGCTGGTGACGATGGTGACAGTGGTAGGTATTATGCTGGTGACAGTGAGTGTTGTGGGAAAGGCCGGTAAGTATTTTATTGGGCAGCAGCAATCGCTGGGCAAGCTCAATGGTTTCGTGGAGGAAATGATTCACGGACAAAAGGTGGTTAAGGTATTTAATCATGAAAAGGCAAATAAAAAGACCTTTGATGAGCTGAACGAAACCCTTTGCGAAAATGCGTACACCGCGGGAAAACTCAGCAATATGATGGGCCCGGTGAATAACAATCTGGGATATATTCAGTATTCCATTTTGGCCATTGTGGGCGGTATGTTGATTGTGTCCTCCGGCGGGGAATTATTAAGCGTTGGTAATTTGATGACATTTATGCTGCTGAGCCGGTCGTTTAACATGCCCATTTCTCAGGTGAGCAATCAGATTAACTCCATTGTTATGGCGCTGGCAGGCGCGGAGCGCATTTTTGAATTGATGGATGAGCAGCCTGAGACAGATGAGGGTTATGTGACCTTAGTCAATGCCAATGTCGGTCAGGACGGTGTCATTACGGAGAGCAAGGAACGCACCGGTCGCTGGGCATGGCGGCATCCTCATAAAGACGACGGCAGCGTGACCTACACTGAGCTGAAAGGCGAAATTACTATGGACGGTGTGGATTTCGGATATGTGCCGGAAAAACAGGTGCTTTATGACATTACGCTGTATGCAAAGCCCGGTCAGAAAATTGCCTTTGTGGGCGCTACCGGTGCGGGAAAAACCACCATTACTAATTTAATTAACCGGTTTTATGACATCGCTGACGGGAAAATCCGGTACGACGGCATTAACATCAACAAGATCTGCAAGAATGATTTGCGGCGGAGCTTGGGTGTGGTATTGCAGGAGACCAATTTGTTTACCGGAACTGTGATGGACAATATTCGCTACGGAAAGCTGGATGCTACGGATGAGGAATGTATCTATGCGGCAAAGCTTGCCAATGCCCATGATTTTATTACCCGTTTGCCGGATGGGTATGAAACACTTCTGACCGGAAATGGGGCAAGTTTGTCCCAAGGTCAGCGGCAGCTCATTGCCATTGCCAGAGCTGCGGTGGCGGATCCTCCGGTTATGATTCTGGACGAGGCGACTTCTTCTATTGATACTCGTACAGAAAAACTGGTGCAAAGGGGCATGGATGCGCTGATGCAGGGAAGAACAACGTTTGTCATTGCCCATCGCCTTAGCACGGTTATGAATTCTGACTGCATTATGGTATTGGAGCAAGGAAGAATCATTGAACGGGGTACCCATGAGGAATTGATTGCCCAAAAGGGAACGTATTATCAGTTATATACCGGCGCGTTTGAATTGGAATAAGGAAAAAGCAGTCTTCGAAAGAAGGCTGCTTTTTATTTGGGGAAAAGAAATGTTAGGGGTTGCACAGGATTGTGCAACTCTTTTTTGTTTTTGAGGTGGAGGTGAAAAGGGGGCGTGAAATGGAACAGGAAAATACACAGGCGGCGCTGAAACAACGAATCCGCGCGGGAAAACTGAAACGGGAGGACGTGGCAAGGCGTTTGGCAGAACTGGCTTTCGGGAAAGTTAACGACTGTGTAAAGCTGGTACTGCAAGAACATGCGTCGGTGGAGAAACTGGATTTAAGTTTGCTTAGTGAAGTGAAACGGAACGACAAGGGAACGGTGGAGATTCGTTTGGTGGACAGGCTGAAAGCCTTGGAGCAACTGGCGCTGTTGGCGCAGGAGGACGGAACGGATTTGGAATCTTTTTTAGAGGCCCTGCAAGGCGGGGAGACGCAGACATGAGTTATCAGGCTTTTTCCGAAAAGCAGCGCATGGTGCTTTCTTGGTGGATGCCGAACAATCCGAATTATGACAGGGAAGCCATTGTGTGCGACGGGGCGGTGAGGTCGGGGAAAACCTTGGCCATGGGGCTATCGTTCTTTTTGTGGGCGATGGTGTGCTTCGACGGGAAACGGTTTGGCGTATGCGGAAAGACCATTGCATCCTTAAAACGAAATGTTTTGTCGGAAATTTTGCCGAGGTTGGAAGCGCTGGGGGCGACATGGAAAGAAAAACGCACGGAAAACTTAGTGACCGTGACCTTTAAAGGTCATAGAAATCAATTTTACATTTTTGGCGGGCGGGATGAAAGTTCTGCTAGTTTGATTCAGGGGATTACCTTTGCCGGCATACTGCTGGATGAAGTGGCACTGATGCCCCGCTCCTTTGTGGAGCAGGCTTGCGCCCGATGCTCGGTGGCGGGAAGTCGGCTATGGTTTAACTGCAATCCCGCGGGGCCGGGACATTGGTTTTACAAAACATGGATTTTGCAGGCGGAGCAAAGAAAATGTCTGCGGCTGCAATTTACTATGGAGGACAATCCGTCGCTGACGGAAGAGATACGCGGGCGGGATCAGCGGCTTTATAGCGGTGTGTTTTATCGCCGCTTTGTGCTGGGACAATGGGCGCAAGCGGAGGGGCGAGTTTATGATTTCTTTGGGCCGGATATGGTAAAGCCTGTACCTCAGGGGACATGGGAAAAGTGGTATGTATCTTGCGATTACGGAACGGTGAATCCTACCTCTATGGGTCTTTGGGGGCTGCAAAACGGTGTGTGGTATCGGGTGAAGGAGTTTTATTTCAGTTCTCGTGAGAGTATGCGGCAGATGACCGATGAAGAATATGCCGCCGCTTTGAAGGAGTTAGCGGGGGACAGGGTGATTACAGCGGTAATTGTGGATCCCTCGGCTGCCAGTTTCATAGAAACCCTTCGGCGAAAGGGGTGGCGAGTACAAAAGGCAGACAATGATGTGCTTAGCGGCATTCGGATTACTTCGGACTGTTTGAAAGAAGGGCGAATGGTGATTTGCGAGGGGTGCAATGATTGCTTGCGGGAAATGGACGAGTATGTGTGGGATCTGAGCAGTGAGGCGAAGGATCGGGTGAAAAAGGAGCATGACCATGCCATGGACGACATGCGCTATTTCGCTTCCACGGTACTGAAAAAGCAGGAAAGCGGTTTTGCCGTTTATGCGGTGGAACGGAAAAATTGAAAGGAGCGAATGATTTGAAACGAAAGGAAAAACACAAGGGGATGACAGCGGCTTCCGGTCAGCTTCGGTCGGGACAAGCCCATCCTTTTGGCGCATTAAAAGGCTTCGTACCTTTGGGCGGCGGCGAGGAACGGATTTATCGGGAACTGCGGGAGGCTGTGCCGGTGCTGGATGCGGCAGTGGGAAAGCTGGTGCGTCTGAGTGGCGGATTCACGGTAAAGTGCCGTAATCCGCTGTCTCAAAAAAAGCTGGAACAATTTCTTTCGACGGTACCTTGCGGTAGAGGTCAAATTGGCATTGACAGTTTTTTGACAGGATATGTGGACAGCTTGCTGACCTATGGACGCGCAGTAGGTGAGATGGTGGTTGCAGGCGGAAAATTGCAGGGTGTATGTTGGGGCGATGTGACGGAGCTGGAAGCTATGGAAGGCGACAGCCCGCTGGATATGGTGCTGTGGGGGCCTGATGAAAACGGGAAACTAAGAGCGCTGCCCTATCCGCATTTGCTGTTGTTTACTACTTGGAATCCGGAGCCGACACACCCTTACGGTGTGAGTATTTTCAGGGGCTTGCCGTTTTTAGCGGATATTTTAATGAAAATTTTTACCGCTATGGGGTCTAACTGGGAGCGCTCCGGCAATGTGCGGTACAGCGTGATTTGCAAGGGCGGCGAAGACACAGATCCTGCGGTGTTACAGCAGCGAAGCAAGCAGGTGGCAGCAGAGTGGGCCAGAGCCATGGAGGACGGGAAAAATGGCACCGTTCGGGATTTTGTTGCCATGGGAGATGTGGAAATTAAGGTGATTGGCGGGGAAGCGCCTATCTTAGATTCCCAAATTCCGGTGCGACAAATTTTGGAGCAGATGGTAGCAAAAACCGGTTTGCCTCCGTTCCTGTTGGGATTAAATTGGAGCACTACCGAGCGTATGAGTACCCAGCAGGCAGATATTTTGACTTCGGAGCTTTGGGCGCTTCGCAGAACGGTGGAGCCGGTGCTGCGGAAGATTTGCAGAATGTTTTTGCTGCTGGAAGGCTTGGATGAGCAGGTGGAAATTATGTGGAACGATATCAGCTTGCAGGACAGCACGGAAGAATCCAAGGCTATGCTTTATCGCGCGCAGGCAGCGAAGGCGAAGGCAGAGGCCGGCGTGGCAATCGACGCAAAAATTTAAGGAGGAAGAGAAATGGAAATTAAAAAGGAAGCAAATTTACAGGTCAGCGGCGCGCCTACGCAGGCGCAGTTGGACGCCATCAATGCCCAGGCAAAGGCACAGCTGACGGCAGAGCAGGTGTATGTTTTTTCTCTGCGTCTGTGTGATGACAAAATTGACAGAGACGGGGAGCGTTTTGACACCCAGGCGCTGCCTGTGCTTGCCAAGCTGTTTATTGGTAAAACGGGGGTGGTGGATCACCGTTGGAGCAGTGATTCTCAGGTTGCCAGAATTTTTGAAACGCAGGTGGTATGCGAAGATGGCGTGAGCTACATCAAGGCTTGGGCCTATATTCGCAGGGGCAAGAATTCTGACGAGCTGATTGCAGACATTGAGGCGGGCATTAAAAAAGAGGTCAGCGTAGGCTGCGCAATGGGACGGTCTGTCTGTTCTGTTTGCGGTGGCGATTATGGCAGCTGTGGGCATCAGAAGGGGGAAATGTATGACGGACAGATTTGCTGCGCCATTCTGAAAGAGCCTATGGATGCTTACGAATTTTCTTTTGTGGCCGTTCCAGCGCAGCGGGAAGCCGGTGTGATGAAGGGGTTATCTATGGGCAAGCGATGCTTAAAAGAACTTGCAGATGAATTTGGCGCGCAAGGGGAATATCGGGTGCTCTATAAGCAAGCACAGTTGGGACAGGAATATGAAAAGAAACTGCGCGGCGAGGTGGTTGCTCTTTGCCTCGTGCTGGATTTAGGTGTGGAGCGGGATGTTCTGACAAAGGTGTTTGAAAAGGCTGCGGCGGAGGAACTCATTGCTTTTAAAGCTTCTTTAGAGGAAAAAATCAGCCAGATGCTGCCCATGCATACGCAGCTGAAACAGAGCACCAAGGTTCATCAGCCGGTGGAAAACGGTTTCTTAATTTAAGGTTTTTCCGGCTTTGCCGGCAACCAATATATTTTGTAGGAGGGGAGAAATGAGGATTTCTTACGAGGGGATTGGACATTTGGTCAATTTCGAAAGTCAACGGTAACGGCCGTTGAGTTATGGCAAAAACTGCAATCAAAAACAATCAAATTTTAAGGAGGAAAATATTATGGGTTTTGATAATTTGAAATTGGAAAAGGGTATGTACCGTCAGGAAGGTATGAGTTTTACCCAAGTGCTGGAATCTTTGGACCCCAGCGAAAATTACCGTGGCACTGCTTTGGAGGGCACTGATGCATTTCAGCGTCAGTTAAAGCGTTTTGGCATCCGCGCCAAGGGCGCAGGTTCTTCTCCTGTGGAGAAGTTCTTCCGCACTATGGACAGCGCGGTGCTGTTCCCTGAGTATATTGCTCGTACTGTTCGTCAGGGCATGGAGGAAAATGATATTCTTCCTGCTATCACCGCAACCACTACGGTGATTGATTCTCTGGACTACCGTTCTATCTATTCCACCGCTACCGATGAGGATAAGAAGCTTATGGCTGTGGAAGAGGGTGCTGAGATTCCCTCTACTGAGGTGAAGACCAAGGAGCATCTGGTGAATTTGAGCAAGCGCGGCAGAATGCTGGTGGCTTCCTATGAGGCGGTGCGTTTCCAGAAGCTGGATCTGTTCGGTGTTATGCTGCGTCAGATTGGCGCGTACATCCAGAAGATGCAGCTGGCAGATGCTGTGAATGTTTTGATTAACGGCGACGGTAACGACAACGCTGCTGTGCAATACAGTGTGGGCGCTAACCCCATTTCCGGCACTTCCGGCACTTTGGGCTATGACCAGCTGGTAGAATTCTGGGGTCAGTTTGATCCTTACACCATGAATACCATTCTTTGCTCTACCGGCACCATGACCAAAATGCTGAAAATTCCTGAGTTGCAGAATCCTATGACCGGTCTGAATTTCCAGGGCACCGGTAAGATGGGCACTCCCTTAGGCGCACAGCTGCATCGCACCAACGCTGTGGCGGACAATGTGATTATCGGTCTTGATAATCGCTATGCGCTGGAATTGGTGAAGGCCGGCGATGTGCTGGTGGAATACGATAAGATCATCGACCGTCAGCTGGAACGCGCTGCCATTACCTCCATCTCCGGTTTTGGTAAGATTTGTGACGGTGCTGCTGCTGTGCTGAATGTATGACATTAACGGAACAAATCAATGCACAGGCATCGGTATTGATTCGTGATTTGCAGGATGGGGACAGGCCTCTTTTAGAGGTCCTGTGCCGCAGCGCAGAGGTCGCGCTGCTGGCAAAACTCCGTGAGGATGTATCCCCAGAGGATTGCAAGGCGGATTTTGTGGCTGCTGCCAGTTTATATGCGTTGGCAGCCTTGACGGAGATGGATGGTGCTACGCAGCCTGAGCAATTTAAGGCCGGAGATATTACCCTACGGCGCAGCGGTACTGATGCAGCAGTTTGTTGTTTGCGTTATCAGGCGGAGATGATCATTAAACCCTATGTGAAGGACAACTTTTCGTTTGTGGGGGTATAAGATATGGTCATGATCCAAAAGGTATTGGAGCGTTACGGAAATACGATTGTCAACCAAACACAAGGCGTAAATTTCCGCGGTTTTCTTCAAGGCACTACTGCCAGAGGCTTGCGCAATATGGAGCGTAAATACTCTCCCTTAGGACAAATTCCCGACGGGCAGGTGGTCTTGTTGGCCCCTGCCAAACCTGAGATTCAGGAAGGGGATATTCTGAGTCAAGGGACCTTGACGATAGTGGTCAACAAGGTGGAGACGATTATGGTGAAAGATGAGCCCCTGTATCAATGGGGGCTTTGCCGAAAGAAGGGCGGTGCTGATATATGGGGACCCGGCTGATTGATGCGGTTTATGCTCAGTTAAATAGCGCAGGAATTCGGACTGGGAGAGGATATCCCAGCGGAAAGCTGCCGGAGCTGGAATCGCCCGCGGTTGCTGTACAGGTAGCGCAGTTGGATCAGGAAAAAGAAACGGAAGTTATGCTGCTTTCGGTGTTTGTGCCGGTATCGTTTGGCGCTTATGCTGCACAGGAGCTTGCCTGCGAGGTGGCAGATGTTATGCGCACGGCGGGTGGCGTTTGCAAGCAGGACAAGGTGCAGTATAGGAAAGATTCTCATTTGTTCTGCGCAGAAGTGCAGGCTACTTTTCGGGGTCAAGAAACCAAAGACGGATGGGTGGCGGCTCCCCGTTCGGAAGATGCGGGAGCATTTATTTTGTCCGTGGATCAGGTGGCGCTGCCTAATGTAGTTTCTTTCGAGTTTTACCGTGATGTTTCCAATGATACCTCGCAAATTGAGAATGCACCTTGGCATTTTAAATTGGTGGAGAATTATGCGCTGATGGAAAAAGAGCCTGATGTGCCTGAGAATCCTTTTACCATTCGGGTTTCCCGACAGAAGAGGGAAGACACGTTTGTTAATTGCGTACTAACGGGGCAACAGAGGAAAATTACATCAGAGGGCGTGGTGCATATCCGAGAGGGGAAGGCTGAGTCCTATCGATTCCTGAATGTGGAATAAAAAGGAAAACGCTCATCGATATGATGAGCGTTTTTTCTATTTCTGTGTTTCTTTTAAGAGGTCTTCTAAGGTGATGCCTTCAAAGAATTCATCAATCATTTTATCCAACCGTTCCCACATGGGTAAGGCTTGGCAGCATTCGCTGCGGGAACAGGCGGCCGCGCCTTGGGCGGTGCAGGAGGCGACATTTAAAGAGCCTTCTGTGAGTTTTAAGATTCCCCCGACGGTGTATTCTTCCGCAGGGCGGTTGAGTCGGTAGCCGCCGCCTTTGCCATGGGCAGCGTCTACAAAATCAGCCTTGGATAGTGTGGTCATGATAGCTTCCAGATATTTTTGGGATATGGCTTCGGCTTCTGCAATCTCCTTTAAGGGAACGTATTCCCCTTGACCCTTTTGAGCAAGGCAGACCATGACCCGCAGAGCGTAGCGACCTTTTGTGGATACAATCATGGCTTAATCGCAATGAGCGCAATGCTCACAGTCAGGGAATTGGGCTTTGTCGTAGGGGATATTGTTTTTGTCAAAGTAGTCTTTCAGCGCATTTTTGATGGCTTCTTCTGCCAGCACAGAGCAGTGCAGCTTGTGGGTAGGCAGACCGTCTAAGGCTTCGGCAACGGCCTTGTTGGTCAGCGCCATGGCATCATGAATGGATTTGCCCATAATCATTTCCGTTGCCATGGAGGAAGAGGCGATGGCAGAACCACAGCCAAAGGTCTCGAATTTCACATCCACAATGATATCGTTTTCGATTTTAAGATAGATTTTCATAATATCGCCGCATTTGGCATTGCCGACTTCGCCAATGCCGTCGGCATTTTCAATGACACCCACATTTCTGGGGTGGGTGAAGTGATCCATTACTTTTTCGCTATACAGTGCCATGATGATACTCCTTATAAAATGTATTGGCGCTTGCCGTTTTGCAAATCTCTCCAAACGGGAGAAATGCTGCGAAGATAGCTTACCACTTCCGGCACAACGGTGAGGATGTGGTCGATTTCTTCTTCTGTGTTGTATTCGCTGAGGGAAAGACGCAGACTGCCATGGGCGACATCGTGCACGCGGCCGATGGCCAAAAGTACATGGCTGGGGTCTAAATCACCGGAGGTACAGGCAGAGCCTGAGGAGGCAGCCACGCCCTTCATGTCCAAAAGCAGAAGCAGACTTTCGCCCTCAATTCCCTCAAAGCAGAAACTGACATTGCCGGCAAGACGGTTGACTCGGTCTCCATTTAAATCGCAATGGGGAATTTTAGAAAGTTCAGAAATCAGCTTGTCCCGCAAGGCAGTAACCTTTTTCGTGTTTTCTTCCAGATGAGCAAGGCTTTCTTCCAGTGCGGCAACCATGCCGCAGATGGCAGGCAGGTTTTCTGTGCCGGCGCGCTTGCCCCGTTCCTGTGCGCCGCCTTCGATGAGATTGTAAAGGGCCAGACCCCGACGGCAGTACAATGCACCCACGCCCTTAGGACCGTGGAATTTGTGGGCAGACAGGCTGAGCATATCGATGTTTTGCTCTTTTACATTGATAGACAGGTGACCCACAGCTTGCACCGCGTCGGTGTGAAAGGGGACACCGGCTTCCTTGCACACAGCACCGATTTCGGCGATGGGCAAAACAGAGCCGATTTCGTTATTGGCATACATGGTGGTGACCAGACAGGTATCTTCCCGAATGGCATCCTTTACCTGTTGGGCGGTGATGTTGTGATTTTCTTTTACATCCAAAAGAGTGACTTCAAAGCCCTCTTTTTCCAGTTTTTTCAAGGTATGCAGCACAGCGTGATGCTCGAAGGCGGTGGAAATGATATGCTTTTTGTTTTTTCGCGCGCCCAAAAGCGCTGCGGAGCGAATGGCTTGATTATCTGCCTCACTGCCACCGGAGGTGAAGTAAATTTCTCTGGCTTCGCAGCCTAAGCAAGCGGCAATACGAGTCCGAGCATCTTCTAATGCCTCTTTGGCTTCCTGACCGGCAGAATGCAGGCTGGACGGGTTAGCATAAACTGTATCAAAATAAGGAATCATTGCTTGAATGGCTGCCTTGCTCATTTTGGTTGTGGCAGCATTATCGGCATAAACTTGAAGCATGATGATTCTCCTTTCTATTTCCCTAGTAATTGCATAGGTAATATAGCATCATTTACCTATTGTGTCAATAGGTTGAACGCTGAGAGCGGTGAAAATATTTTCAAATGTTTTCCTTTTTTCGCGACTTTTTCAGCGGTTAGCTTGTCAAAGAAGCGGCATATTAAAAGGGCAGACAAAAAGGAGGGCTGACAAATGAAAATATTTTTGAAAATGATGGCATGGTGTTTACTATGCTTGTTGATTCTGCCTCTCAGCGCAGGCGCGACGGAGCTGGTTCCTGTGGGGCAGGTGGTAGGTTTGGAGTTGCAGGACGGCACAGTATGTGTGGCTGCGTTTGATGAAGAAGAGGACAATCCGTGCAGAGCAGGCGGTGTGGAAGCGGGGGATGTGATTGTAAGCATCAACCAGAAGAAAATTCATACGGCAGAGGATGTTCGTCAAGCGCTTTCACAATCAGATGGCTCGGTAACTATGGAACTTCTTCGTGACGGCAAAAAGCAGACAGCAACAGTGAAACCGAGAATCACCAAGGACGGGCCAAAGCTGGGTGTATATTTGCGTCAGGGTGTAACAGGAATCGGCATGGTGAGCTGGTATAATCCGGCAAATGGAAAGTTCGGCACATTGGGACACGGTGTAAACAACAGAAAAGGAAAGCTTTTGGAATTGACCAAGGGCAATGCCTATGAAGCGCGGGTGGTGTCTGTGAAAAAAGGAAAGTCCGGAGCACCGGGACAGTTAATGGGCGCCATGGAACGCATTGAGCCAATTGGAGAATTGGAAAAGAATACTTCCCAAGGGGTGTTCGGCACAAGTACCGTTGGCTGGGATGGCGAGGCATTGCCCGTAGCGCAAATATCGGAAATTCGCACCGGCGAAGCAACCATTCGTTCCACAGTTTCCGGTGTAGAGCCTCGGGAATATTCTGTGGAAATCCTTAAAATTTATCCAAAATCCAAGCAAAGCGGGCGGAACATGCTGATCCGTATTACGGATGAAGAATTGCTGAATACAACAGGCGGCATTGTGCAGGGCATGTCCGGCAGTCCTATCATCCAAAATGGCAAGCTCATCGGCGCTGTGACTCATGTCTTGGTCAACGACCCCACAACGGGCTACGGCATATTTATTGAGAATATGCTGGATGCAGCTGCATAATCGTAGGGCGGGGGTGATGCTCCGCGTAGCGAATCGAAAATAACTATGCTTGCCGGTGGCAAGCATACATACACAATATGCTCCCGCCGTACTGATTGTATTATATTTTTTATACTCTTGTAAAAAATATTTATTGACAAGGTTAGCCTATTATGAAATAATAATAACGGAAGAAACACAAAGGAGGCGGTCGCTATGGTCACGGCACATCAGTTGCCCTGCGACAAAGCGCCCATTTTGTGTTGTTTCGATCTATCTAAGAGAAAAACGCAATAAGAAGCAGAGAACGCGCGTAAGCTGCAGGGTAACAAACCTAGGCTTACGCGCGTATTTTGATCGTTAAAACTTTATCAGAGCGAAACGGAGGTATAATTTTTATGCAGCTATTCAGAAGGTTTTTGTGCGTATTGCTTGTAGTAATTTTGCTCGTTCCGCTTTCGGTCGCAGCGGAGGAAAACGATCAGCAAGCCTATTCGGATTTATTCAAAAACGGAACACGTGAGGGATGGAAAAAGGCTTTCACGGATGATCCCCGTTTATTTGTATCCGCGCTTTCGGAAGAAGAATATGGCAGAATGATCACTGTCGTCAGTGCTGCTTTTACGCCTGAGGATGTGGAAATAAACGGTGACATTTATAAGCAGACCTTGCTGATGCTTGCGCAGCAGAACGTGCTGACCCAAGCGGAAAGGCGCGTGGTCAGATGGATGCTCGATAAATTTGGCACAGAGTATGATATGTGGACGGAAGATGTAGATTATCGCGAGCTGTTTAGTCGGTGTGCGGAAATGGACGGAGCCCTTCCTGCTTATTATGCTGAGGAATTGAAAGAAGTTTTTTTGAAGGATCCTTACCGTTTTCTGCAGGAAATGTCCGTTAGTGACGCGGATTTGGAGCGGCTTTCGACGATCCTTATGAATCGTATCTATTACGGAAATTATGATCGGCAAGAGGTAGAAGAACTTTTGCAGGATATGGAAAGCGGTGGAGAGCTTAATGACTCACAGCTCCAGATGCTACAACAGCTGCGCAACGCAGTGGATGGCTTGATCGACTTGTACGGGCCTCTCCCCGAGCCGCCCTCGAGTGAGCCGGACATACCGTCAATAGAAACCCCTACCGATCCCCCTGAGCCTACACCGAAAGAACCGGACAAAGAGATTTGGTTCTTGCCATGTGTTGGCATTGGAGTTCTGTTGATCGTCGTGATCGTGGTCGTATACATTCGACGAAGAGAAACATGACAACTGATATATGACATAGAAAAACGGGGCTGTAAAATAACCCCCAAAAAGAGCAGGCTGTACTGAAAGGTGCAGCCTGCAAAAAAGTGGTTGATGGACAAAAACCTGTCTTTTGCCTAGCTTCACATCAGCGTGTCCGGCAGCCCGATTATTCAAAACGGCAAGCTCATCGGCGCTGTGACTCATGTTTTGGTAAATCAGCCAGATACTGGATATGGAATTTTTATTGAAAACATGCTGCAAGCCGCCGGATAAGCAACTTTTCTCAAAGAAAACGCCGTAGGGGCATTGATAGAGAAAGCGTGGACGGAAGTCCACGCTTTCGTATTAGTCAACAATCTCATAGCCAAAGAAAAAACCGAGGGATGCCCGTTCACCTTTGCATCTTTCCAAAATCTCATACATTTTATCCAGATGCTTCTTGAGATTCTCTGCTACTGTGTGTTCTCCAACAATCTTTACATATTCTACAGAACTATCAAATCGAAGTGAATCCCAAAAAGCACTCCAATTTGCTCCGTAGTGTTCCGGGAAGTCCAACGCAATTTTGATACGCTGATGTAATTCGCCCAGATACTGACAGCCAGTTAAATCCAAAGTAGCTTCAACTCTATCTTCCATAATTTATCCTCCGATCACTTCAATAAAACTTTCATAGTGATTGTATGTAACGAACATCAAACCGTCATTTGACCAAAGTACTCGATGTCCGTTCCGTTTGCCACTATAGTAATTAAGGTCCGCTTCAAACCATATACGACCGGGTGCATCAGGCAGCAATCCTTCGTCGTTTCGGTATATCCCACCATAAACCATTTGTTCTGGGGCGTATTTTGCAGGTGACTTGCCGTATCGCCAACCTAATGTTGCTAAATCATTGATGTAAATGTAGTAGTCCGGCAAAACACCCTTGTTCCACAGCCACCAATCTGCTCCGTTTTCTCCTTCGTAGGAACACATCCCAGCCTTGACAGCTCGCATTGTTTCTACAACACATCTACAAAAGTAGTGAAGTGGTGGTTCCGGATTTGGGATGTCATTCATCCCAAAAATCTTTCCGTGCTTACTTCTGCAATCCTCGCACGTTTTTAGATCCCACACCGCTTTCCAATGCTTCCAATTAGAGCTGGTCACAGTCAAAGGAATGAATATATCCAGTTTTCCCTTGATAAGAACTGTTCCACGGATTTGCTTGTGTATTACCATTGTTCATGCCTTCTATTATATTGAATTTATCCGTATTACACAAGCCCATTCTACACATACTGTGTGCAAAAGTCCGTCGAATCGTGTGGGTATCATCAAATTACCTATGTGCTGGTGAATGATCCGACCACGGGGTATGGCATATTCATCGACAATATGCTGGACGCAGCAGCGTAAAAAAAGAGGTGGCAAGTGCCACCTCTTTTTTATTTCTTTCTCAGACTCCAGAATGCCACGGCGCTGGCGGCGGCTACATTTAAAGAGTCCACACCGTGATACATGGGGATTTTTACGGTATAATCACATTGGACAATGGTGCTTTCGGCAAGTCCGTCGCCCTCGCTGCCAAGGATGATTGCCAGCTTTTCTTCACTTTGCAGAATCGGGTCTTCAATGGAAACGGAATCGTCGCTTAATGCCATAGCCGCAGTTTTAAAGCCAAGGCTTTTTAAATAAGACAAATCCGGCTCCGGCCAGCTGGAGAAGTAAGTCCATGGAATTTGAAAGACAGTACCCATACTCACGCGGGCAGAGCGACGGTAAAAGGGGTTGCTGCAAGCGGGAGTCAGCAAAACGGCATCCATGCCCAAAGCGGCAGCACTGCGGAAAATCGCACCCACATTGGTGGGGTTTTGCACATTCTCCAAAATGGCGATGCGGTTTGCATTTTTTAAAATTTCTTCCACAGTGGGCAGGGCGGGACGATACATGGCGCAGAGCATACCCCGCGTCAGCTGAAAGCCGGTGAGCTGGGTCAGAACGGAAAGCTCCGCAGTATAAATGGGAATATCACCGCAGCGGGTTAAAACCTCATAGGCTTCTTCATTGATGTGGTTGCGCTCGACCAAGGCGGAAACGGGTTTGCAGCCAGCATCCAGCGCGCGTCCGATGACCTTTGGGGATTCGGCAATGAGCATGCCTTTTTTCGGTTCAAAGCGGTTTAACAGCTGCGCTTCCGTCAGCCGGGCATAGACATCCAATTCCGGCGCGTGAAAGTCGGTGATTTCGGTTAAGTTCAGCATAGGAGACTCCTTTGGAACATTTCTTTCTTCATGGTAGCAAAAGCGCGTGAAAATAGCAAACATTTTATTTGAAAAAACGGCTGGGCGTGCTATAATAGGGGTAAATAAAAATTACCCGGAGGAAACTATGGAGTTAGGACAGCGAATTGCGGCAGCGCGAAAGGAGCTGGGGCTTTCTCAGCGGCAGCTTTGCGGCGATGTGATTACCCGAAACATGCTTTCTCAAATTGAAAATGGCTCAGCCAAACCGTCTATGGATACTTTGCGTTATCTGGCGCAGCGGCTGGGGAAATCTGTGAGCTATTTTCTGGAAGAAGATGCAGTGACATCTCCTAACCAAAGTATTATGGCGCAGGCAAGAGATGCCTATGCCGCAGGGGAATATGGCAAAGCGCTGGATTACTTGCGGGATTATCGGGCGGGGGACAGTACCTTTGATTGGGAAAAGGATTTACTATCGGCGCTCTCTTGCTTGACCTTGGCGCGACAGGCGTTGAAAGAAAATCGAATTCCTTACGCTAAGCACCTGCTGGAACAGATGCCCATGGATACACCTTATGTTCACGGAGGTCTGCGATTAGAACGCAGTCTGCTGTTTGCCCAACTTTCTCCTGATGAGGGCGAGGAGCTTCCCGACTTAACGCAGCTGCTTTTAATGAAATCGCGCAATGCGTTGAGCAAAGGGGAGTTGGCGCAGGCTTCGGCATATTTGCAAGCCGCGGATGATAAAACTTTGGAAGAATGGAACATGCTGCAAGGAGATGTATCTATGGCGAAGGGCGAACTTGCGCTTGCTGTGCAATGCTATCATGTGGTGGAACGGAAGAACCCCGAGATGGTATATGCTAAGCTGGAACAATGCTATATGGGGTTGGAAGATTATAAAAATGCGTATCTTTACGCTTGCAAGCAGAAAAAATAAGGCTGTCATAAGACAGCCTTATTTTTAGTAAGAGGGCAAAACGGAATCTTCTTGCACAAGCAGTCCCTGCCGGTAGTATTTTCGCGGGACGCGACGGTGATTGATGGTACAGGGAAATTCATAGTTAAAACTGTCTGCGGCAGCGGAGATTTCTTCCATGGTAATGGTTTTGTTGCCGCTTTTGCCGATCAGCACAACTTCGTCATGGAGGGAAACATTCGGAACATCTGTGACATCTACCATGATTTGATCCATACAGACACGACCGAGAATAGGCGCTTTCTTTCCGCGAATCAGCACATAAAAGCGATTGGAAAGAGTTCGGCGATAGCCGTCGGCATAGCCTACGGGCAAAACAGCCACTACGGTGGGTCGGGTGGTTACAAAGGTGCCACCGTAGCCGATTTCTCTGCCTGCCGGAAGCTGCTGCAAATGGATGATTTGCGTATGCCATTGCAGTGCGGGGCGCAGCGGCAGCAGGGATTTGTCAATTTCATCACTGGGGTACAAGCCATAAGTAATAATGCCTGCGCGTACCATTTCGTAGTGACAGCCAAAGTTCATAATTCCGGCAGAATTGTCTAAATGACGAATAGGAATTTGAATGCCGCGGTCTTTCAACATGGAATCAAATGCGGCAAAACGCTTTGCCTGCGCGTGGGCACGGGTGAGATCCTTGCAATCGGCAGTGGCAAAGTGGCTGAACAGGCCTTCTGCTTTCAGATTGGGCAAACGGGCGATTTTTGCGCAAATATCTGCGGCTTCTTCTGTTACCTGAAACCCCAGACGGCTCATGCCTGTATCCACGGAGAAGTGAATGTAGGCGGTTTTGTTCTGCTGCTGTGCTTCTTTGGAGAGAGCGAGGGCATCCTCGTAGTGATATATATTCACACGAATGTCATGACTGACTGCCTGCGGATAGGCAGACACAGGGGTGTGACCTAAGATTAAAAGAGGTTTGGAAATGCCTGCGTGGAGCAGTTCCAGCGCTTCGCCAATGGAGGCCACACCAAAGAAGGCGCAACTGTCCTGCAAAAGGCGGGCGGCTTGTACAGCTCCGTGACCGTAGGCATCGGCCTTGATGACGGCCATCACTGCCTTGCCGCTGCGCTGACATATAGCGTCAAAGTTTTCGGCGATGGCATCTAAATCAATTTTAACGTGGGAAAGGGAAGCGTCCATAAAAGTACCCCCATAGAGGTTGTTTTGCTTATTTTAACACGAAATTTTTAAATTGTAAATAATTTCACAAAAAGTAAAGCGTGCTGCAAATTTTGCAGCACGCTGTTTACTTGGTTTGTTGGTTGGCCTTGCGGTATTGCCCGGGTGTCATACCGGTTTTTTGCTTGAAGAAACGAACAAAGCCGGAAATATCGCTATTGCCGATTTCTACCACAATGTCTTGAAGATTCATGTCTGTTTGCGTCAGCAGGAACATGGATTTTTCCAGTCGTTTATTGGCAACATACTCAGAAATGCTCATGCCGGTATGGCTCTTAAACAGCCGCCGCATGTATTGGGGGGAAATGTTAAAAGCCTCGGCCATATTCTTTGCCTGAAAATTGTAGGATAGGCAGTGTCTATCGGCATATTCCAGAAGCTTGGCCCCGATATTTGCCTGCTGATGCGTTTCAATCATTTGGGTGTCGTTGAATTTGCTTTCAATCATGTCAAGCAAGGCAGAGAAAAATTCATCGATGGTGCCGTAACCGGTGAGTTTCGTGATGTCCAAGGTCTGGGGCAGGGTACGGCCGTTTCCAAGGTCAGAGAGGTCTGCATCCTTACGGAAAATAGAAAATATATCGTAGCAGATGTATTTTGCGGCATGCAGATTATAATTTTTCAGTTTAATATTCTCATTAATTCTGCGGATTACCGTGGCGGCCATTTCCACATTTCGGGATGCCAGAGAGGAATCCAGCAATTCCAAATCAGAAGACGGATATCCTTCTGAAAAGCCTAAGGAGCTGCGGTTATAAATATCCGGCGTAATCAGGCAGTCCTTGCCGTAGACCATGCGGTAGTCCAAGGCGTTCTGACTGTCAAGATAGCTTTTGCCGATGAGATCATAAGAATCGTAGAAAGAACCTATACCCACGGAGGTTAGCAGGCTTTCTTGCGCCAGAAGGCGATTTTTGATATCGGTTGCCAATATGATATAGCTATCCAAATCATTGTTGTCACAGCCGATAATCAGCACAATCTTTCTTTCCAGCAGCATGTCTTTGACAGCTAAGCAGAAAGCAGGCGGCAGGTCGGCGCGGACAATGTCCAGAAGCTGAGAAAATTCCGGCAGTTCGTCTGCGTCCTCAAACAAAATGCTGCATACTGCGTAATACGGTTTGTCCAGGCATACATCAAGCTTTTCACACAAATCCAAAAATTCCTGTTTGGAGGAGAAGCTGTCGCTGAGTAAACCTGCCAGCATATGGTCAATCATGCCTTGGCGGGACATGCTGACAGTTTCGGCCAATGCTTCGTTGGAGGAGTAAGCGTCGCTGAGGGCGGTTTGGAACAGGGTCAGCTCGTTGCGGGATTTCCATTGAGCATCCGGTTGCTGGCTGCGTACCCACTTGGCAAGCTTGTGAATGGGGGTGTAGCTTTGATTTAAGGTGAGGGAAATCAAAACAACGGCAATCAAAACGGTCAGCACTGCCATGGCGATGGTGTATACCACTTGACTGTCCAGCGCCTGAAAAGCTACTGCTCTGGGCAGGAAACGCACATAGCTCAGGCCGGTTTTTTCGGAGCGCGTGGCAAAAATCAGCAACCCGTGTTCTTCCAACTCGATGTAACCGTTTTCCAAAACAAAGGGATTTTCTTTTAGGAAGAGTTGTACTTTTAAAGCGTCTTCGGTGTTGCCATCGGCATATAAAGCGCTTACTATGTCCAAATCTTTATTTAGAAGGAGAATGTTATCTGCCTCTGTGGTGCAGGAGGCCTCAAACAGCGCCTGCATTTCCTGCTGACGAATGGCCAGAGCGGCGCTTCGCAGCAGTTCTGTTTGAGGTTGGTCTTCGTAATAAAGAGGGGAGAACAGATATAATGTATCTGTGGTAGAATACAGATTAATAGGACGGTAAATAAGAATGGGCGCTGTGGTCAAAAAGGCGTTCCAATCCTGTTGGGTATAACCGGCAGCAAAAAAGTCCTGCATAAAACCGGCAGAGGGAAGTGCATCATCGGTGTAGATACCGTTGGAGGTGTAAAAAAGGTCATTGCCTTGGGAAAAAAGGACGATTTCATTTATATAATTGTGGGCGCTTTTGGTTTCTCTAAGCGCATTGATGGCGTTAATGGGAGAATTGGTTAAGGCATATCGCGTCAAAGCGGGGTTTTCTCCTAATGCTTTTAAGGTGTCGTTGGCGTCGGCAAAAGTGATATCCAGAGCGTCCTGAACCAGATTGATGGAAATTTTGTTGGAATTTAATATTTCGCGCTCTAAGGCACGGTTGGACTGCAATAAAGAAAAAAAGATAATAATCACCGGCGCAAATACCATCAAGGTATACAGCAGGATGTATTTTGGAAGTAAGGAGCTAATATGAAAACGTTTTTTCATAGGTGAAAATCCTTTCTGACTCAAGAAAACCCTCTGAAAAACAGAAAATGGGAATATACGTAAATGTGGCATAAAAACCCCGATCTAACGGGGAACTTGTTAAATATTATATATGATGTCGAAAATAAACGCAAGAGGTCTGCAAAATTATTTCCTTTTCGCATAGAAGTTTCTATTTTACCAATTGAAAAAGAAGAAAAGTCTTGATAGAATACTGGTGTGAAAGTACGCACATTAATCATGAGAGGAGTACGATCGGAATGATCAAAGCAAAAAAGATTGGCAAAGACAGATTGCGTCCCAAAACCGCGGGTCAGCGTCTGGTTGCCAGAATTTGGGATTATCGTGAGATGTACCTCATGTTGCTCCCTGCGTTTGTTTACGTATTTATTTTTGCGTATATCCCTATGTACGGTATTATCATAGGTTTCCAGGACATGGTAATCGGTGACCCCTACGGCCAAAGCCCTTGGGTCGGTCTTTATCACTTTGAACTGTTCTTTAACGGCATTTTCATTGAGCAGCTGCTGTTAAATACCATTAGGCTGACATTTATTCCCTTGTTTATTGGCTGGCCGCTTACCATCACCTTCGCACTGCTGTTACATAACTGTACAAATACCTTTGTCAAGAAGGCTGTGCAGAACATTACCTATGTGCCGAATCTGATGTCCTTGGTTATTGTTATTTCCATTTTGAATATGTTCGTGAGAAAAGAAAGCGGTTTGCTGAACATTATTCTGATGCAGCTCGGCCGGGAACCCATTGATTTCCGCGCCTTAGAAAGCGCATTCATGCCGATGTATGTCATTTCCGGCATCTGGGCGGGCTTGGGTTCTTCTGCTATCATTTATTTGGGCGCGTTGTCCGGTGTGGATGAAGAAATGGTGGAAGCGGCTCGTATTGATGGCGCCAATAAGCTGCGTATCATTTGGCATATCCAGCTGCCTGCCATTAAGCCTACCATTGTGACCATGATCATCATGAACTTCGGCACAGTGTTTGCCGTGGGTCTGGATAAAATCTTGCTTATGCAAAACGGTATGAACAAGAGGGTGTCTAATGTTATTAGCACCTATGTTTATGAGGCCGGTATTATCAGCGCTCGTTATAGTTTCTCTACTGCTGTGGGCATGTTCCAGAACGTGGTTAATATTGCCATGATGAGCATTGTTAACTATGTTTCCGACAAGCTGACCGGCATCGGCATTTTCTAAGGAAAGGAGAACAGTAATATGCTTCAAGAAAAAGGCGATCGCGCGTTAAACGTGTTTATTACCGTGACCTTGGTCATTATTGGTCTTCTGATCTTCTACCCCCTTTGGTATGTGGTGATTTGCTCCTTCTCCAATCCCGACGACATTGTGCAGGGTAAGGTGTTTTTCTGGATTAGCAATTTTACCACCTTAGGTTATCAGGAAATGTTTAGATATACCCAGTTGTGGGTCGGCTACCGCAATACCATTGTGTATACCGGTGTAGCAACTGTGTGTGGTCTGGCATTACAGCTGACCGCTGCCTATGCCCTGTCCCGCAGAAGAATGCCTGGACAGAGATTGCTAAATCTGTTTTTCCTGTTTACCATGTATTTTAGTGGTGGTATGATTCCTTCTTACATTCTGCACAATGAGATTGGCTGGATCGATACGCCTTGGATTATGATGTTTAGCGGCTTGGTGAGCGTCTGGAATATTATCATTGCCCGTTCTTTCTTCTTGGGTTCCATTCCGGATTCTCTGTTTGATGCAGCGCAAATTGACGGTTGCGGTTATTTCCGCTTCTTTGTGAAGGTGGTTGTGCCCCTCTCTACTGCCATGATTGCAATTATTGCTCTTTACAATATGCAGACCTTCTGGAACAGTTACATGCAAGGTGTTATTTACGTGCAGGAAAGCAAGTATTGGACATTGCAGCAGGTAATTGCCAACATTCAGGGTAATGTGACGGAAACTCGTGTTGAGAACCCCACTGCTGCGCAGATTGAAGAACTGCGGCAGAGAGAAATCCGCGCACAGCTTTTGCGTTATACCACAGTTATTGTGGCAGCGCTGCCCATGATTATTGCCTATCCTTTCGTGCAGAAATACTTTGTTAAGGGTGTTATGGTCGGCTCCGTAAAGGGTTAAGTAACACAAGATATCTGTAAGCAAATATTGTAATTATCAATATTATAAATATTTAGGAGGAAACTCAATGAAAAAACTGTTTGCTTTGTTGCTGGCCGCAGTTATCGTGCTGGGCATGGTTGCTTGTGCACCTACGGCTCCCGGCAAACCCAGCAACTCTCAGAACTCCAACAACCCCGGCAATAGCACCAATCAGGAAGTTGACCTGACTCCCATCACTTTCCCTCTGGAAACACCTCAGACCCTGAAAATCAGCTTCTACGCAACTGAGGGTATTGACGATGCCAGACAGCAGCTGAGCCACAACGTTCTGTGGCAGGAATTGTTGCAGAGAACCAACATTAAGATTGAGCTGAATGGCTTTAACCTGAATAACGTTGCTTCTATGTTCCAGGTCGGCAGCATGGGCGACTTGGTTATGTGTGGCGGCTCCGGTGAAGAAAGCAGATTTGCTAACTTCGCTGCTATGGGTTTGCTGCAGCCTCTGGAAGCTTATATCAACAGCAAGGAAATTATGCCTAACCTGCATGCAAATTACTTAGATGCATATCCCGAGCAGCTGGCTAACTATATCTTCCCCGACGGCCACATCTATATTATGGGTTCTTATGCAGCAGAGAAGTACCGCGCTGTGGAAGCTTATATGTGGATTAATAAGACATGGCTGGATAAGGCAAATATGGACGTTCCCGAAACATTCGAGGAACTGGAAGCTGCTTTGAAGTATTTTGCAACTCATGACATGAATGGCAATGGCAAGGATGACGAAGTTCCTTACTTTGCTTGCCAAGGCGCCAACATGGGTATTGAATACATCATGGGCATGTGGGGCGTGTCCACTAAGGACGGCACCTACGACAACTATGTAACCGTACAGGATGGCGTGGTTCAGTTTGTTCCCCAGATGGACGTGTGGAAGACATTCTTGAAGAAAATGAAGGAATGGAATGCCGAGGGCATCCTTTTTGAAACTTGCTTTACCGACGGCATGCGTGACGATCTGTACTCCGTTGCTTATAGCGGCGATGTGCGCGTAGGCTTGCTGCCTGTCTCCAACATCGATATGGTTCGCGGTGCAGATCAGTATGTCTGCATGACTCCTGTTGCGGCCATTGATGGCGTAGATGTTAACTGGTATATTAACCCCATTTACATGGGCTCCAAGAACGTTTTCGCAGTGCCTAAGACTTCTACCAATGCAAAGTTGGCCTGCGCTTTCATGGACTTGTTCTATGATCCCGATATTACCGTTCGCAGCCTGTATGGTGAAAAGGGCAACTCCCTGTACCGTACCGAAAATGCTGACGGCACCTTCTCTCCCGCATATCCTTCCAACGCGGAAAAGGATGCTGCAAAGTATACCAGCAAAAATACCTTTACTTACATTACCTATAACATGGCATTCCCCTCTGTGAAGAACGAAGTGTTCCAGCAGCAGTACAAGGCCACCGAGCAGGAGCTGCGTTCTATGGCTGCTTTGACACAGTATGAGCAAGCAGGTGTCATCACTGATGAGCCTTGGCCTCGTTGCTACATGGACCTGAACGGCCAGAGAAAGGTCAGCGAACTTCGTCTTGACATTTTCACCCTGGTTAATGAAAAGCGTGCAAAATGGGTAACCGGTGCAAATGACATTGATGCAGAATGGGATGAATTCCAGGAAGATTTGATTGCCGCAGGTGTGGAAGAAATTCTGATGGAATTGCAGGACGCCTACGACTACTGGCTGGATAATTATACCGGCACCAAGTAATTTGGATTTCACTTTCTTTTCTTAAATGAAGGGGTTTCCCCGGAATCACCAACCGGAAACGGGGAGTGATTTCGGGGAACTTTTTTGGTTGATATTTGCGAGGTTTATATATGAAAAGTATATTTCACCCCGATAATAAATTCGGGCAACTGATAATTAAGATCGGAAATCTGATTGTGTTAAGCTGGGTGTGGCTTATTTTCTGCGTACCTCTGATTACTATTCCGGCCTCTTGCACAGCGTTATATGCTGTGATCCGCAAGGTGCTGAAAGATGAAGATGAAAACATCTATGCTGATTTTTGGCGCGCCTTTCGTATGAATTTCAAGCAAGCAACCCTTGTTGGTTTGCTGGTAGCAGTGGTATTTGCAATTATGGGTTCCTGCGCCATTTTGTATATGTATATGAATGATACATCCCTTTTGGGGAGAATTATTTTTTACGTATTTGTAGCAATCGTGGTATTGTTCGCTGTGTGGGTGCAGGTGGTGTTTGCGTATATTGCGAGATTTGTAGATACAACAAAAACAGTGATGCGCAACTGCTTGTTGATGTGCATGATGGATTTTATGCAGGTGCTCATTATTGGCCTGTTGACCGCAGCGGTAGCATATTCTCTGTATTCTTTTGATTTGATTATGTATTTGCCGCTGGTGCTATCCATTTTGCCGTCAGCGTATACTGCTGTTTTGGTTTCCCAAATTGAGAAGATCTTCGTGCAGTATATTCCTAAGCAGGAGAATGAGGAGCAATAATATGGACGGCATAAATAAGGAAAAATGGAAAGCGCTTTCTAAAAAGCAAAAAGCACAGTTTGTTTGGGATTATTACAGATGGCACATTATTATTGCGATTCTTGTGCTTGCGGTTGGCGGTAGTATGTTATATGACCGCATCCATTATCGGGCACCGCTCATGTCTGTGATTATGGTGAACAACACATCTTCCTTGGAAAAACCGGGCAATGCTGATTTTAGCGAATTTTTAAATAGCTATGGTTATGAAAATTATGATTCCGCAGTAAGTGTAAATACCAATATGTATATTTACACGGAGGAAGAAAGCCCCGGCTTGCACGATGATTATTTTTATTCCCACACGGAAGCGCTGATCGGGATGCTGTTTGCCGGCGGTGCCGATGTTGTTTTCGGTTGGGGCGACTATTATGAAAATGACTTAGTTAACGGCAGGGCTTTCGCGGATTTGCGGGAGGTGCTGCCTGCGGAGGTTTTGGAAGCATACGCGGATGATTTGCTGTACTGCAATCCCGTTCCGCCGGAGGGAGTAGACGAAATAGAGGGATTTGAACCATATCCCTGCGCCATTTTGCTGGATAACAATGCTTGGATTAAGGGCAGCGGATATTATAATCGTTGTTATTTGGCGCTGCCTAAGCGGGCGAGCGGAGTCAAGGAAATTACCATTGATTTTGTTCATTATCTATTACAGCAGGAAGACTGAATTGCATTAAGGAGTGGAAAACGATGATTTTTGATTCTATGGAAAATGCCAATCAATATTCCGGACTGCATGCCGGAATCGATAAGATGCTGGAAGCGATGAAGGCATATACACCTCAAAATTATCCCGTTGGCCGTATTGAATTGGACGGAACGCGCCTTTTTATGATGCTCAATCAGTATGATACCAGAGATGTAACCGGCGCAATGAGCGAAGCCCACAGAAAGTATATCGATGTGATGTATATGGTGGAAGGTGAAGAAACCATTTATGTGAAGGATTCCGCCCGGTTAAAAAAGATTACGCAAGAATATAATGAGCAGAAGGATGTGCTGTTGGCACAGACGGATGAGGATGTAACGCCCATTCACATGACACCCGGTCGGTTTGTGGTGTTGTTCCCGCAGGATGCTCATACACCGAATTGTCATGCACAAACACCTTGCAATGTGAAAAAAATTGTGAGCAAAGTGCTGATAGGATAAAAATTCCGAATAAAAAGACCTCCCTGCCTTTGGACAGGGAGGTCTTTGTTTGTTTAATTCATAATGCTTCCGTCGGGGTGGAAGAGGGGGAGCTTTTCCAGGTAGATTAAGTCAGCCCGATCCTGCGCATCGCCTTCGGCAAGAATTGCCATGCGGCCGCACACGGTGCCACCGGCTTTATCTACCAGCGCTTCCAGCGCAGAAAGGCTTTCACCGGTGGAAATCACATCGTCTACCAGAAGAATCTTTTTGCCTTTCATCAGTTTGGCATCGTTGCCGTCTAAGTAAAGGTGTTGCTCTTTTGCGGTAGTGATAGAGCGCACGGCAACTTCAAACAAATCTTGCATATACAGCTTAGGACCTTTTCTTGCCAATATGTATTTCTGGTTGCCTGCCAGCCGCGCCATTTCGTGAGCCAGAGGGATACCCTTTGCTTCTGCGGTGATAATGTAGTCATATTCGGGTGCTTTTTTCAGCAGTGCCTCAGCACAGGCGGTAGTGAGCTGGGGATCGCCAAAAATCACAAAACCAGCAATGCTTAAATGCTCATTTACGGGGCAAATGGGAAGATCGCGTTCTAAACCGGCGATGGTCATGCGGTGATACATATGGATCGCTCCTTTTATAAATTCTCTTCAATTATTATAGATTCCGGAAAAGAAAATGTCAAGCAAACGAAAAACGGAAAGCCCCGCCATTTACGGGCGGGGCTTTCTCTTGGGGTTTTAGAAAGAAGAGAGGTAGAAAAGAGAAACATTGGAGCGAAAGGTTATGTACAACCTTTCTGTTTTTATGCTACCTGCGGATTTTGAACTGCCGATGAAGAGATTAAAAATTTTTTATGAATGATTTGCGGCGGGGAAAGTCAAGGTGACCTTGAACAAATCCGCTTCAACGGTGAGCTCCAAGCTGCCGTTTTGCACTGCCATAAGGCTTTGAGCAATGTTTAAGCCAAGTCCGCTTCCTTCGGTTTTTCGGGAGATGTCCCCTTGTACGAAGCGCTCCATCAGTTCCTCGGGAGGGATTCTCAGCGGTTCTCTGGACACATTTTTCAATGAAAGATGTACGAAACCGTCTGATTCCGCCAGTGACACATACAGCCGTGTGTGGGGCATGGCGTATTTTACGGCGTTGGATAATAAATTACTAAGGACACGCCAAGTCAGTTTCCCGTCAGCCAGCATGGCCACAGGGTGTTCGGGGTTTTGAAATACCGCTTCCAAAGGCACGGTATCCAGTTTGTCGGAGAATTCGCCCAGTGCCTGATTTACGGTTTCTACGGCATCTACCTCGCCAATGTTTACTTGTAAATTTCCAGTGCTCGCCTTGCTTAAATCAATCAAGTCCTGAATCAGTTTTTTCATGTGACCGGACTGACGAGAGAGAATTTCCAAATACTGCGCTTCTTCCTCTTTGGTATGAGGCTTTTGCAGCAAATCCACAAAGTTGATAATGGAAGTCAGAGGCGTATTAATGTCATGGGATACATTGGTAATGAGTTCCGTTTTCATGCGCTCGGATTTTAGGTGCTGCCGTGCTAACAGCAGTGCCGTATCAGAAACGGAATTAAGGTTCTGCGCCAGACTTAAAAAACAGCCGTTTAGGTACTTGGTGGGGATTTTGTACTGGAAGTCACCGGCTGCCAATTTTCTTGTGGCGGTTAGAAGTTTTCCAAGGGCATAACCGCTGTAAAGGGCTATGAGAACATCACCGCCAATGCTCAGATACAAAAGAATAGAGAATATACTGTACCAAGTGCCATGAACAATGTTTGTTAAAATAGCAAAGACGATTGTTGCGAGCAATAAGACCCCGGCAGTGAGCAGCCATTGCCACAGGGCGGGAAGCATACTGTAAATACTTTGAATACCGCGCCCGCAAATCCGCAGTCCCGCACCAAGTTTTTTCAGGCAGAAACCCAACACACTATGTTTCCACCAAAAATGATCTTTTTGTTTGATTTGCGATGCCAAGGCGCACAAAAAGCCGATAAGGATTAAGGCGATTGCAAAAGTGGAAATGGCGAGGATGGTCAAAATTGGTGCAGTAAATCCATCGTGGGTAGACCAGTTGGAAAGCTGAGAGGTCATCCATACATATAGCACTGCCATGCCAGCCAAAAAAATGGCGTAAATATCCAATGGAAGCAGATTTAGACCGGCAGGACGGATGGTGCCATCGGGGGTAACACCGGCTGACCACAGCAGATATACCAATCCGGCGGCAAACAGCAAAAGACCTGCGATGAGAACACCAATAAAAGCGAAGCGGTAGGGGTACATATTTGCCAATGTTGCGCTGGGTGTGCCGCTAACCACTTCCGGACTCATCCAAATTTTCGCTGTGTATGTGGGACTTTGATAGTAGCTTAGCCGATAAGTCACCAATTCGCCATCTTCCAGAATGGTGCGGTCGTATATATAAAGGGGAGTGGGTGCGTTAGCGTCCGGCACGAAATCGGCATCGCCTATGGGGGATTTTTTCGTAGCCACAGGGTATTCCACCTGAAAGGTAAATTCTCTGGCGATGGGGTCGTCGATGATGTTGTAGGTTCTGTCTATACAAACATTGTCCTGCCAAATTTCGATTTGCCAATGCTGAGAGTCCATGCCGAAGTAGTCGTCGTCACCGTAAAGTTTGCTGACCAAATCTTCACTGCATTGCCCTAACCATTTTGCGGCATAGCGAGAGGTATATTCTAAGGAGATGTATTGACCGGCATTGTCATACCAAGTTGTTTGCTTGTCGTCTAATGAGTTGGCATAAAGTCCGTTGGATTCCAACAGGGCAATGCCGGCAGCACCGGCAGCCGCGGTGACCAGCATAAGAGCGGTGAGAAAAAAGAGTACAAATTTCGTGGCAAGAGCGCGTTGGATAGTTTTCATTTTCCGCCCTCCATTTTATACCCTTGTCCCCATACTACGGTTAAATAGCGGGGTTCTGAGGGATTAATCTCGATTTTTTCCCGAAGATGACGAATATGAACAGCCACAGCGCCTTCGCTGCCTAAGGCGACCTCCTGCCAAACGGCTTCGTAAAGTGCTTTGGTGGAGTAAACCTTACCGGGGTTGTTCATCAAAAGCTGTAAAATGCTGTATTCTGTGGGGGTCAGATTCACAGGCTCGCCTTCTACGGTGACGGACTTGGTGCGGCGGTTTAAGCTGATCGCGCCGATGGTTATGGATTCGTCGGTTTCCTCGCTTCGGCTGCCTAATTTGGCATAGCGACGCAGTTGAGAACGTACCCGCGCCAAAACTTCAAGGGGGATAAAAGGCTTGGTAATATAATCGTCTGCGCCTACATTTAAGCCCAGCACCATGTCCTCGGTTTCGGATTTGGCAGTGAGCAGAATGATCGGCACATTGGAAAATTCTCGAATCTTGGAGGTAAGGGTAATGCCATCCATTTCCGGCATCATTACATCCAGCAAAAGCAGGTGAATGTCCTCTCTTTGCATAATTTGCAGAGCCTGCAAGCCGTTGTAGGCTTCGTGGATTTCATACCCTTCGGAGGCGAGATATATTTTCAGTGCGCTGACAATATCCGGTTGGTCATCACAAACAAGAATATGGTACATGGTAAATTCCTCCTGTATCGTTGCCTCTATTATAGCAGTTGTTTGCGTAAGAGGAAAGGGGAAGTTTCTTTTTTCACAAAAAAATAGTAAATTTGCATATTCCTTAAAATAGAGGAGATACTGTGAATGGACAAAAGAAGAAATCAACATGCGACGGCAAAAAGATTTCCATAATTTTGTCAAGTGTGTCGCCGTAGAGCGCAGCGGTGTGATGCGAAAAAAGGCGGGTAGGGAACAACCCGCCGGTACATAGAGAAAACCCCGCGGAGTGAAAGCTCTGCGGGGTTGGTGCTATACATTATAATATAAGGCAAATGAGTCCGGTAGCGCCTTCGTTGACAATGCGGCTCAAACTTCCGCGGAATTTTGTGCGCACGTCGTCGGGCATGCGAATGACCTTGGCGGTCAAGCCCTCTTGAATTAGTTCATAAACGGATTTGCCGAAAATGTTGCTCTCCCATAATTTTTCCGGGTCTTCACCGGTGAGGTAGGTAATCAAATCCTGAGATTGCTTTTCCCCGCCAACCATAGGGCTGATTTCGGTGTCGATGTCCACCCGAATCATGTGAATGGAGGGCGCGCCTGCTTTGAGCTTGACACCGAATGCCCCGTTTTTCCGCAGAAGCTCCGGTGTTTGCAGTGTCATTTCTGCTGCGGTGGGCATGACAACGCCGTAGCCCGTGGCTTTTACCGAGGAAAGTGCGTCGGAAACCTTGTCGTATTCCTGCTTTATGGCAGAAAGTTCGGTGAGCAGGGAAAGAAGCTGGGCATCGTTTTCAATATGGAGTCCTGCCTTCGCGCTGAGAATTTCATAAAACAGAGTCTCGGGGAAGGTGAGCGCACAGGAAACCGTGCCGGAACCTAAATCGATTTGCCGCAGGTTCACATCGGAAACCTGTTTTAGTTCTGTCAGTGAAGACAGGGCGCTTTCTGCCTGCCCTAAGATGTGGATATTTTCTGCGCTTTGCCGCAAAGCTGCGTAGAGGGTGGCCTTTACGGGATGTTCCGGCTCTAAGGCGTCCATCCACCGGGGTAGGTAAATGTGCAGTGCCTGCATGGGGAAGGCATAGAGCAGCTCTTGCAAAAGCTGGGCAATGTCTTCCTTGGTCAATGCTTGACAGTCTGCAATGGCGGCATTTACCCCGTGGATTTGCAAAATTTCTTCTTTTACCTTGCGGGCGGCTTCACCGCCGGGCAGGCGGGAGTTGATCACAACAAGGAAGGGTTTGCCCGTTGCCTTCATGTCAGTGATAGCTCTGTTTTCCGCGTCAAGATAGTCGCTGCGGGGAATGTCGGTGACAGTGCCGTCGGTGGTAACCACCAAGCCGATGGAGCAATGTTCCTCCATGACCTTTTTTGTGCCAAGCTCAGCCGCTTCTGTCAGCGGGATTTCGTAGTCATACCAAGGGGTTGTGACCATGCGGGGTACTCCATCTTCCTCTGCGCCTACTGCACCGCGGACCATATAACCAACGGAATCAATCATTCTTACCCGCAGCATTGCCGTGCCGTCAGGAGAAATTTCTACTGCCTCCTCCGGTACGAACTTCGGCTCCGAGGTCATGATGGTTTTCCCCGAGCCGCTTTGGGGCAGTTCGTCCCGTGCACGTTCCTTGCGGTAGGGGTCGTCGATTTCGGGTATTACCAATTCTTCCATGATTCGTTTAATCATGGTGGACTTGCCCGTTCGCACAGGGCCCACAACGCCTACATAGATGTTGCCGCCGGTTCTGGCAGCAAGCCTTTCATAAATGTTATCCATAGCCAGCCTCCTCATCCGGCAGGAGGGAAAGGCTCCTGCCATGGTCTATCACAGAGTATGTCCGCTTAAATGGAAATAGAACGGCAGGGGAGAAAGGAACGGCTGAATGAAAACGGTATAAGGAAATTTCTCCGTTCTAGCTAAAAATACATGAAAAATTTTGTGATTTTTCCTAAAAAAATACTTGACAAAAGGTGCTGGGAATGGTAAGATAATCGGGCGCGTGTAGGGACATTCTGCGCGTGCACTGCGATGATGCAGGAGATTGCGCCTAAAAAGCGGTAACTTCTGCGGAGTATGTCCGGTCATCGGGCGGCTGAACTGCTTCTGTATTCGCTGGCGTATATCGCCGGGGCAGAGGAATGGGTCGGCCTTGCGTCGGCCATTTTTCTTGGCTCGGAATGATACGCACGGCAGCGTTACAAGAGAAGTTCGACCGTACCCAGACACCAAGCAAACTGAGTACGTTACATTCAAGGAGGAAAACAAACCATGGCAAATCAGGAAGTGATTCGCATCCGGCTGAAGGCTTATGACCATCAGCTCATCGATTCCAGCGCAGCAAAGATCGTGGAGACCGCTAAGCGCAACGGCGCCGCTGTTTCCGGCCCCATCCCCCTGCCCACTAAGAAGGAAGTGGTTACCATCCTTCGCGCTGTTCACAAGTATAAGGACAGCCGTGAACAGTTCGAGCGCAGAACCCATAAGAGATTGATCGATATTCTCAACCCCAACCAGAAGGTCGTTGAGGCTCTGATGAGCTTGGATCTTCCCGCTGGCGTTGAAATTGAGATAAAGCTGTAATCCTTATACATTATAATATAAGGATTCGCCGCTGCCCGCACTGAAAAGCATCGGGCGACGGGTCATGTTGGCGTAAGTACCCAATGCTTCGTCAACCAATAACCTATTTTAAAGGAGAAAAACCAAGATGAAAAAAGCAATCATCGGCAAGAAAGTGGGCATGACCCAGATCTTCGATGAGAGCGGCAAGGTAATTCCTGTTACCGTTGTGGAAGCAGGTCCCTGTGTCGTCACTCAGAAGAAGACCATCGAAACCGACGGCTATGAAGCCGTACAGCTGGGCTTTGAAAACGTTAAGGAGTCCAAGCTGACCAAGCCTGAGGCTGGCCACATCAAGAAGGCTGGCGTTGAGGCTAAGAAGCACCTGAAAGAATTCAAGCTGGAAGGCGCTGCTGCTATGAATGTGGGCGACGTCATCACCGCGGGCACCTTTGCCGCCGGCGATATGGTCGACGTGACCGGCATCAGCAAGGGCCACGGCTATCAGGGTGTTGTAAAGCGCTATGGCGCAGGCCGCGTGGATATGACCCACGGTGGTGGCCCTGTTCACCGCCATGCAGGTTCCATGGGCGCTCTGGACGCAGCTCGTATCTTCAAGGGTAAGATCGGCGCCGGCCAGATGGGTAATGAGCAGGTTACTGTTCAGAACCTGGAAGTTGTGAAGGTAGACGCAGAACTGAACATGATCGTTATCCGCGGCGCCATCCCCGGCCCCAAGGGCGGTCTTGTGTACCTGCACAACACTGTGAAGAACAACAGAATCAAGCAGGCTGGTGCAGACATCAGCAAGAACCCGCAGAAGGCTTCCGGCAGAAATCCCCAGAAGGCTTCCGCAAGAGGCTAAGGAAAGGAGAGCTTAAATCATGCTTAAAACAAATGTTTATGATATGGCCGGCAAGATTGTCGGTGAGCTCGAATTGCCCGAAGCTTTGTTTGGCATCGAGCCCAACAACGCTGTTGTCCATGATTCCGTTAAGAATCATCTGGCCAACAAGCGTCAGGGTACTCAGTCCGCTCTGACCCGCGCTGAGGTTTCCGGCGGTGGCCGTAAGCCCTGGCGTCAGAAGGGCACCGGTCGCGCTCGTCAGGGCAGCACCCGCGCTCCTCAGTGGACCCACGGTGGCGTTGTGTTTGCTCCCAAGCCCCGTGATTACAGCTACACCCTGAACAAGAAGGCTAAGCGTCTGGCTTTGAAGTCTGCACTGAGTGCTAAGGCTGCTGAGTCCTGCGTAGTGGTCATCGACGCTATTAAGATGGACGCTCCCAAGACCAAGGAGTTCGCTGCTTTCTTGGCTGCCGTTGGCGCTGAGAAGAAGCCCCTGGTCGTTACTGCTGAGGCTTGCCAGAATGTGGTTAAGTCCGGCCGCAACATCCCCGGCTGCCAGGTTACCTTCGCTAACTTGCTGAACGTTTACGATATCGTTAACGCCAACAAGCTGGTTCTGGACAAGGCTGCTCTGGAAAAGATCGTGGAGGTATTCGCATAATGAAGAACGTTTACGATATTATCAGACGCCCGGTTATTACCGAGCAGTCCATGGAAGACATCGCTTCCAAGAAGTATGTTTTCGAGGTGGACATCGAGTCTAACAAGACCGAAATCAAGGCAGCTGTGGAAGAAATCTTCGGCGTGAAGGTTGCCAAGGTGAACACTGTTCGTATGCAGGGCAAGGTGAAGCGCACCGGCGCTTACCCCGCAGGCCGTCGCGCTGCCTATAAGAAGGCAATTGTGACCCTGACTGCCGATTCTAAGACCATCGAGTTCTTCGAGGGTATGGTCTAATCCAATCTCAATAAAGGAGTAAACGCAAAATGGCTATTAATACTTTTAAGCCTTACACCCCTGCTAGAAGAAACATGACCGTTTCTGCTTTCGAGGGCGTGGACAAGAAGGCAAAACCTGAGCGTAGCCTGGTTGAGACCCCCAAGAAGAACGCAGGTCGCAACAGCTACGGTCGCATCACCGTCCGTCATCGCGGCGGCGGCAACAAGCGCAAGTACCGTATCATTGATTTCAAGCGTCAGAAGCTGGATATGGCTGCTACCGTTGAGCGTATCGAATACGATCCCAACCGCAGCGCTTTCATTGCTCTGATCAAGTATGAGGACAACACCCTGAGCTACATTCTGGCTCCCAACGGCTTGAAGGCCGGTGATCAGGTGATCTCCTCTGCCGCAGCAGACATTAAGCCCGGCAACTGCCTGCCCATTGCCAACATTCCTGTCGGTACTGTGATCCACAATGTGGAGCTGCAGCCCGGCCACGGTGCACAGCTGGTCCGTTCCGCCGGTACCGCTGCTCAGCTGATGGCTAAGGAAGGCGAGCTGGCTCAGGTCCGTCTGCCCTCTGGCGCAGTTCGCTATATCCGTACCAACTGCACCGCTTGTATCGGTCAGGTTGGCAACCTGGATCATGAGAACGTCCACATCGGTAAGGCCGGCCGTACCCGTCACATGGGTATCCGTCCCACTGTTCGTGGTTCCGTTATGAACCCCAATGACCACCCCCACGGTGGTGGTGAGGGACGCAGCCCCATCGGCCGTCCCGGTCCTGTCACTCCTTGGGGCAAGCCTGCTCTGGGTTATAAGACTCGTAAGACGAAGAACCCCACCAACAAGTTCATCGTCAAGCGCAGAAATAGCAAGTAAGGAGGAAATGAAATGAGCAGAAGTATCAAAAAGGGCCCTTTCGTCGCTCCTGAGCTGTATAAGCGCGTTGAGGAGCTGAATAAGGCCGGTGAAAAGAAGGTTTTGAAGACCTGGTCCAGAGCTTCCACCATCTTCCCCTCCTTTGTCGGTCACACCATCGCTGTCCATGATGGCCGCAAGCATGTTCCCGTCTATATTACCGAAGATATGGTCGGCCACAAGCTGGGCGAATTCGTTCCGACCCGGACCTTCCGTGGTCACTCCGGCAGCAAGACCGCCAATTCCAAGTAAGGAGGTACGAAAATGGAAGCATTTGCACATGTTAAATTTGTCCGTATGTCTCCCCGTAAGGTTAAGCTCGTTTGCGACATGATCCGGGGCAAGGACGTTAAGACTGCTACCGCGTACCTGAGCCAGACCTCTAAGGCAGCCTGCGAGCCCATGCTCAAGCTGCTCAAGAGCGCTGCTGCTAACGCCGAGCACAACCACAGCATGAATGCTGATAACCTGTACGTCTCCACCGTGACTGCAAACCCCGGCCCCATCTTAAAGCGTGGCCGCATTGCTTCCCGCCGTGGCTTCGTGCGCATCAACAAGAGAACCACTCACATCACCATTGGCGTGAGTGAGAAGGCTTAATCAGGAGGAAGCTATGGGACAGAAAGTTAATCCCCATGGACTGCGGGTAGGCGTTATCAAGGATTGGGATTCCCGCTGGTACGCCCGTGAGGACAAGGTCGGCGACATGGTCGTCGAAGACTATAATATCCGTAAGTATCTGAAAGAAAAGCTTTACGCTGCCGGCGTAGCTAAGATTGAAATCGAGCGCAACAGCGGCAAGGTAAAGATCAACATCAACTGCTCCCGTCCCGGCGTGGTGATCGGTAAGGCTGGTGCCGAAATCGAGAACCTGCGCAAGGACATGGAGACCCGTTTGGGTAAGAGCGTGAACCTGAACATTGTTGAGGTTCGCAGCCCCGACTTGAACGCACAGCTGGTGGCTGAGAACATTGCTCAGCAGCTGGAAAAGCGTATTTCCTTCCGTCGCGCGATGAAGAAGGCAATGCAGCAGGCTACTCGCCTGGGTGCCAAGGGCATCAAGGTTACCTGCGGCGGCCGTCTGGGCGGCGCTGAAATCGCTCGCAGCGAATCCTATCACGAAGGCACCATCCCCCTGCAAACCATCCGTGCTGACATTGAGTACGGCTTCGCAGAAGCTGCTACCACCTATGGCCGCATCGGTGTTAAGGTTTGGATCTACAAGGGTGAGGTCCTGAATTCCACTCTGCGCAGCACCACTCCCGAGCCCGCTCCCCGTGAGCGTCGTGAGCGCCGCCAGGGTGACCGCCGTCAGGGCGGTGAGCGTCGTCAGGGCGGTGAACGCCGTCAGGGTGACAGACCCAATTTCCGTAGAGAAGGAGGCAACCGCTAATGCTGATGCCCAAAAGAGTTAAGCACCGCAAGGTTCAGCGTGGTCGTATGACCGGCGCTGCCACACGCGGCAATAAGGTTGCCTACGGTGACTTCGGCATTCAGGCTTTGGAGCCCGGCTGGATTACCGGCAACCAAATCGAGGCCGCTCGTATCGCCATGACCCGTTATACCAAGCGTGGCGGTAAGGTCTGGATCAAGATTTTCCCCGACAAGCCTTATTCCAAGAAGGGCCTGGGTACCCGTATGGGTAACGGTAAGGGCGCTCCCGAAGGCTGGGTCGCAGTCGTTAAGAATCAGAAGGTGATGTTCGAAATCGGCGGTGTTTCCGAGGAAGTTGCCCGCGAGGCTCTTCGTCTGGCTATGCACAAGCTGCCCATCAAGACTCGTATCATCACAAAGGAAGTCTCTGAGATTGGTGGTGAATAATGATGAAGGCAAAGGAATTTAAAGAAGCTCGTGCAATGTCCGTTGAGGATTTGAACAAAAAGCTGAACGAATTGAAGAAGGATCTGTTCATGCTCCGGATGCAGCATGCTACCAATCAGCTGGATAACCCCATGCAGATTGCCGCTGTCAAGAAGGATATTGCCCGCATCAAGACCATTATTCGCGAGAAAGAGATCAACATCTGAGGAGGGAAACAATTATGACTGAAAACACAAGAGCTTTCCGCAAAACCAGAATTGGTCAGGTTGTCTCCGATAAGATGGACAAGACCATTGTGGTTGCGGTTGAGGATAGCTACCAGCATCCTCTGTACAAAAAGACCATGAAGCGGACTTATAAGCTGAAGGCTCACGACGAAAATAACGAGTGCGGCATCGGCGATACCGTTGAGGTCATGGAGACCCGTCCCCTGTCTAAGGACAAGAGATGGAGACTCATCAACATCATCGAAAAGGCTAAGTAAGGAGGTCGGCGAGCTATGATTCAGATGGAAAGCTACCTGAAAGTTGCCGACAACACCGGCGCTAAGGAAATTCACTGCATCCGTGTTCTGGGCGGCTCCAAGCGGAAGTATGGTAACATCGGTGACATCATCGTTGCTTCTGTTCGCAAGGCTGCTCCCGGCGGCACCGTGAAGAAGGGCGATGTGGTTAAGGCTGTTATCGTCCGCAGCAAGCGGGGCCTGCGCCGTGAGGATGGTACCTATGTTCGCTTTGATGAGAACGCTGCTGTTATCATCAAGGAAGACAAGAATCCTCGTGGTACCCGTATCTTTGGACCGGTTGCGCGTGAGCTGCGTGAGAAGGACTTCATGAAGATTCTTTCTCTGGCTCCCGAAGTCATCTAAGGGGGAACCAAGGTATGAACATTAAGAAGAATGATACCGT
>JAZQWI010000006.1:0-4128 GCA_045632245.1 Faecousia sp.
GCATCGGGGAAGGTGGCCTTGATGATCAGGGCGTTGGACACCACGCAAATGTCGGTGCACAGGCCAATGAGTTCCACATCCTCCAGCACTTCCTGATCCCAGTGAGGCCAGCCGAAGTTGGGCTTGTCGATGATCTTGCAGCCGGGCACATACAGGCCGTCTGCGATCTCCCAGCCCTTGCTGCCGCGGATGCAGTGCTCCACCGGCAGCTTTTTGCCCTCGGGGGTGGAGAGATATTCCGGACCGTGGGTGTCCCGGGTGTAAATGATTTCATAACCAGCGTCGCGGCAGGCCTGGATCTTAGCCTTCACCCGGGGCACGATGGCCATCGCCTCAGGGGTGCCAAGGGCCATGTGAATAAAGTCGTTTTGCATATCGACTACGATCAGCGTTTTCTTCATCGGAAACACTCCTCTCTTACATCAACGGGGCGAACAGACGCAGCAGGCCGTACAACAGCCGTTTCAGCAGGCCTTTGGGCTTGCAGTCTTCGGGACGCATGAGGTCGGACACCCGCAGAATGGCCTGAAAATCTTCCTCCGTTTGGGCGACGGCATCCCCGCCGCGCAGCCAAACACCGGCCTCAAAGTGGGTGTGCAGACTGCGGAAGTCCAGATTGACAGAGCCAACCACGGCGCCTTCATCGTCCCAGACAAAGGTTTTGCTGTGGATGAAACCGGGGGTGTAGGTATAGATCTTAACGCCGGCCGACAGCAAGCGGGCGCAGAACGCCTTGGCCACCGCATAGGCATACCAGTGGTCTGCCACCGCCGGGATCACAATGCGCACATCCACGCCGCTTTGGGCAGCCATCTCCAGATCTTGCGTCATGGTGTGATCCAAAATCAAATACGGGGTGCAGATGTGCAGATATGTTCGCGCAGAGCGAATGGCATGGAGATAAATGGTTTCCCCCACTCGGTGCTGGCTAAGGGGATTGTCACAAAAAGGAAGTGCCAGGCCGTTGGGGGTTACGGTGGGAGCCGCTTCGGGCAAAAACTCCGGCACCGGAGCGGTTGCGGACTCGGTGAGTTGCCACATGGACAGGAACATGGCGGCCAGCACGGCAGCGCTGTCGCCCTGCACCTCGATCATGGCATCTTTCCAGTGACCGTAAGGATGGGTCAGGTTGATATACTCATCGCTGAGGTTTGCACCGCCGGTATAGGCGATGCGGCCGTCGATGACGCAAATTTTCCGATGGTCACGATGGTTTTGCACCGCTGTCAAAAAGGGGCGGAATGGGTTAAATACCTTGCAATGGATGCCCAGGGATTCCATCTGGCGGGGGAAGTTTCGCGGCAGGTTTACAGAACCCAAGCCGTCATACATCAGGCGGACTTCCACGCCGGCCGCAGCGCGCTCCCGCAGGATGGATAAAAGATCCTGCCAGAGCTGGCCTTCTTCCAAAATGAAAAACTCCAGATAGATGTATTGGCGTGCTTGCCGCAGCTGCTGCAGCATCGCCTGACTCCAGTCTTCGCCGGGAGACAGATATCGCGCCCGGGTGCCGTCACAGGGGTGAAAGCCCAGGTGATCCAGATAATAGAGGGTGCGGGCATCTTCAGGGTATTGGGTTTCCCACATTTCCTTGGCGGCAGCCTCTTGCGGCAGTTTCAGGCTGAGCCAACGCCAACGCTGCTCCAACTGCCGCAGATAACGGCGGCTGTGCTGTTGACTGTAGATGAAGAGATAAAACAATCCGCCAAACACCGGCAGCCCAAGGATCAAAATGACCCATGCCAGCTGAAACGAGGGATTGGTGCGGCTGGATACGACTCGCAGCACCACCAACATGCTGATGAGCAGCAAGGCGGCATAGATATAAGCGGAATATTGGCTTAGTCTCCACAAGGTGGTGACCAGCGTCATCAGCTGCAGCAAAAGCAGCAGAACCACAACGGCGGTCTGGCTGAAGAGCAGCTTCAGGGCTTTTTTCATAGGAACTCCTTTTCAGAGATTACGGGAATTATGCGGCAGAAACGATCTCCCAGGTAAAGGCGAGGCTGTCGGCCACGGCGTTGAACTCGGTCATCCATTTAGCTCCGGCTACTTGAATGCAGGTGACCGTATAGGCGCGGTCAGCCTGGATCAAATACTGCAGGCAGCGCATTTGAATATCGCGGTAAGTGAAGTGATACTCCATCTGCAGTGCTTTGAAGGTGTTTACGGTGCAGAACTCAAATCGGTCCATGGTGACGGCGACATCGGTCTCCAGGGACGCCTTATAGCTGGCTTCCAGCGCCTGCTTGACATTTTCGGCGGTATAGCTGGCAAACTGGGGATTGGTAGCCGCAGTGTGCACCGTGATGCAAGAGCCGTCAGAGGGATAGTCCGGTGCGTACCAGGCATCGCCGGTCTCTCCGGCTGAGAAACTCTTGGGAGGCGTCAGTGTCAGTCCCGCAACCTGAGTCAGCGGAAAAGCCTCCGACGGGGCAGCGGCGGAGACAGCGTCGAAGGGCGGAAGTTCTTTACTGCAGCCGACCAGCACAGGCAACAGCAGACACAGGGTCAGAATCAAAACAAAGGTCCGTTTCATGGGAATAGCTCCCCTTTCTATGCGGATAATTACCTGAGTTTATCATAGCATAACCAAAAGAGAATTGCAAACCGCGGGAAAATGAATAAATTCCTTTGTTTCTGCGAAAAAAACACTTGCTTTTTTGGTTGAGATGTGATAAAGTATAATATGCGAATACGCAAATGCGTGCCGCATGGAGAAGTACCCAAGTGGTGAAGGGGCTCCCCTGCTAAGGGAGTAGGGCTCGAAAGGGTCGCGAGGGTTCAAATCCCTCCTTCTCCGCCAAACAAAAAGCAGTACCCGAAAGGGTGCTGCTTTTTTGTTTAATGTGAGAAATTGAGGAGGGATTTGAAAGGCGGCTCTTGGCGGTGTGCCGGGGGCACGCCGCAACCGCTGTGGCTTTTCCGCAGAAAAGAAATCCCTCCTTCTCCGCCAAAGAACAACCGTCATTCTGATACAAAAGAATGACGGTTATTTCATACCTAAAATTGGAATTTCACGAACTTTTGGTTCGAAAAAACAGAAAACCTCTTGATTATGCCATTTTAAATCGTTGAATGATCGACAATCGTTAAAAGGCAAGAATAATCGTTGTTTTATAGGGGTAATCGTTAAATCATAAGCGAAAATCGTTGAAAGATAAGCTTCAATATGTTATTTTATTATTAAAGTGAGGTGGCTTGATATTGAAAATTGCAGAGATTGAGGCGAAGATTGAGCGTGGTGAATGTTCTGCTGAAATACTTGATCTTTTCAAAACAGCTTTGAAGCGTGTCCCTAAAAGTGGTCGCTGTCAGCATTGCTACACTACTGCTGCGGCTATGCCTTCTCATTTTAATAAGCAAGCAATTTCCTTAATCCAATACGGATTAACGGAATACTGTGACAATTGGTTTGATCGCATGCGTTCCTATTATAATTTAGCAATCATTTTGGAACATTGCGAAGACTATGTTGGGGCAAAGCAGGCATATCGTGAAGCACTGGAATCAGTCGAATTGGACAAACGAGATGGTTATGATTCTGAATATGCTGCGCATATGATGCGTATGGAAATGCACATCAGTAATTTCGAGTACACGGATGATTTAGAAAACTACTATAACAACGCTGTTCAAGCAGATGAATTCAGCCAAGCATTTCAAAAAAAGAAGTTTTATCGCCTGTTAGCAGAAATTATTATTCTCATCAAGCGGAACGATTTTGTAGGCGCAAAAGAAGCTTTTTTGGCAGCAAATGATATGTTGCGTCCGGGTTTTGTTGGACCAATTACATTGCTGCTGAAAAGAAAAGGGTTTATTGAATCTACAGGAGCAACCAAACCTGCGTTGGACTTTTTACACAGGATTAAACGAGTATTTTAAGTTGGCACCCCCTGGCTTAAAAATGCGCCCCCTAAAATGACTTTGCCCCCCCTAACCTCAAAAAGGGGTGCATTTGTATTAAAATTAGGGTTAGTCTTCAAGAAATAAGAGATACCCAAACTGGTATCTCTTATTTTTTTGGTATGGATATTTGTAAGGAGGGATTTGAAAGGCGGCTCTTGGCGGTGTGCCGGGGGCACGCCGCAACCGCCGTGGCTTTTCCGCAGAAAAGAAATCCCTCCT
>JAZQWI010000007.1:0-6443 GCA_045632245.1 Faecousia sp.
CGGCTTCGTTGGAGAAAATACCTCGGCCGATGCCTTTGACAATGACCGTACGAATGCCGATGCCGGCAAGACCGCCCGCGACAGAGACGGGGGCAAAGGCGCCGGAGAAGTTGGCGGCGAAGGCCTCGGGGACAGCGGGCAGGTATGTGATAATCACGCCCAGGGACGCGGTAATATATAACACTGCCATAGCAGGCACCAGCAGACCGCAGACATCTGCCAACCGCTGAATGCCGCCCAACAGCACCACCGCGGCCACAATCCCGCAGAGGATGGAGATGGCCCAGGGAAGAATCTCCAGCGCGTCGGCAGAGATCGCGTTGCCGGACAGCAGCTGCAGGGTATCGGTAACCGTACCGGCGATGGTGTTGATCTGGGTCATATTGCCAATGCCGAAGGCAGCCAGCGAACCAAAGAGAGCGAACAGAGCGCCCAGCCAATGCCACGGGTGGGCCAAGCCGTTTTTGATATAGTACATGGGTCCGCCCACCCAGTCACCGGCTTCATTGCGCTGCCGATAGGCGATGGACAGCGTGACCTCGGCATATTTGGTGCACATACCGAAGATGGCAGAGACCCACATCCAAAAGATGGCGCCGGGACCGCCCAAGGCGATGGCGCCGGCTACGCCGGCGATGTTGCCTGTGCCGATGGAGGCGGCCAAAGCGGTGCACATCGCCTTGAAGGGAGAGACTGCGCCGGCGTGGCCGTTGCTGCGGCGGAACGCAGTACCCAGCGTGTTTTTGAGAATATGCCCAAAATGACGGAACTGCAGAAAGCGCAGACGCAGGCTCAGGTACAGGCCCACACCTACGATGAGCAGCATCATGGGAATTCCCCAAATGATTTGATTGAGGGCTTCGTTGAGGCGGGTGATGGTTTCGACCATATTGCAAACTCCTTTTGCGCAGAAGTAATTGCTTTTAGGATATGTTACTTTGCGCAGCATAAACACAAAATGAAAAAGAAGTTTGAAAAAAGACAAAAAAGATCCCCCGGCCATGGGCCGGGGGAGAGAAAGGAGTTGAGAACGATGTTCTCAAGAGTGTTTTATTTCTTTGCCTTGATGCCGCTGAAATATTCCTTGGTCAGCTTGAAGACCACAGGGCTCAGCAGGGCCAGAGCAATCAGGTTGGGAATAGCCATCAGACCGTTCAGGGTATCGGCGATAGCCCAAGCCAGCTTCAACTCAACGCCGCCGGCGAAGCAAGCGATGATGCAGAAGATTACGGCGTAGATCTTGGAGGCTTCATGGCCGAACAGATACTCAGCGCAGCGCTGGCCATACAGAGACCAAGTCAGAACGGTGGACAGAGCGAACAGGGTCAGACAGACAGCAACCATAACGCTGGGAAGAGCGGAACCGCCAAAGGCATTGGCGAAGCCGTTGATGGTCAGGTTGGCGCCGATGTCGGTGCCCCACTCGATGTTGCCGACACCGTTGCCCAGCAGGACAACCAGAGCGGTCATGGTGCAGACGACGATGGTATCCATAAAGACTTCGAAGACACCGAAGATACCCTGCTTGACGGGATGGTCAACGTCAGCAGCAGCGTGTGCGATGGGAGCGGAGCCCAGACCGGCCTCATTGGAGAAGATGCCGCGGCCAACGCCCTTGGTGATAGCGGTCTTGATGCCGATACCGGCAGCACCACCGACGACGGAAGCGGGATTGAAAGCACCCTTGAAGATCGCGCTGAAAGCAGCGGGAATAGCGTCAAACTTCAGAACGATAACAGCCAGAGCTGCAACGATGTAAACAATGGCCATAACGGGAACCAGCAGAGCACAGACGTCGGACAGACGCTGGATGCCGCCCAGCAGAACGATGGCGGTGATGCCGGCGCAGAGGATGGAGATGACCCAAGGCAGAGCCTTCATGATGGCGTCGCCATCAGCGAAGCCACCGACATTCTTGACAGCGGTGCCGATGGTGCCGGCGATGGTATTGATCTGAGTCATATTACCGATACCGAAAGCGGCCAGTGCGCCGAATACGGCAAAGATGGCACCCAGCCATTTCCAGTTTTTGCCCAGACCATTCTTGATGTAGTACATGGGGCCGCCGATCCAGTCGCCCTTTTCGTTGCGCTCACGGTAGTGGATAGCCAGAGTAACCTCGGAGTACTTGGTAGCCATGCCCAGCAGAGCGGAGATCCACATCCAGAAAACTGCACCGGGACCGCCGATGGCGATTGCGCCGGAAACGCCGGCGATGTTACCGGTACCGATGGATGCTGCCAGTGCGGTACACATAGCCTTGAAGGGAGAAACTGCGCCTTCCTTCTTTTCGGTCTTTTCGAAGGCCTTGCCCAGAGTGTTCTTCATAATGTGACCGAACTTGGTGAACTGAATTGCCTTGACACCCAGGGTCAGGAACAGACCGACGCCCAGGATCAAGATCATCATGGGAATACCCCAAACAACACCATTGATCGCATCATTGATTTTCGTAATCATTTCTACCATAACTTTTCCTCCTTTTGAGCTTGAAAAATAGGGAGAAACCGATCGCTCAATTCGATTCCTGTACGATTTATCAGTGAAACCGATGTTGGAAAAATGGGCTGTGTTCTTCCGATATCGGCTTCTTAAATGATGTTTTTATTATACTATGAATAAACTATGAATGCAAGGAAAATGCACAGGAGAATGGACTTTTGACATGCGATTTTGTACTTTTTAACAAAAATGTGCACAATTTTTTGTGCATAATGCCGATGGAAATAATTGGGTTTGTTGCTGCGGATTGACAGGGAGCGGCAGAAGGGCTATACTTTTGGCAGAAAGCGTTTGTACGGCTGAGGAGGGGACGGGATGATGGAAGAAAAGTGCAGACTATGTCCCCGCCAGTGCGGTGCCGTGCGGAGCAAGGCTCCAGGCAGGTGCGGCGCGGGCGCGCGGGCCAAGGTGGCGCGGGCGGCCAAGCATCTGTGGGAGGAGCCGTGCATCAGCGGAAGCCGAGGCAGCGGCACGGTATTTTTTTCCGGCTGTGAGCTGGGATGCGTGTTTTGCCAGAATCGGGACATCAGCCGGGGAAACTTTGGCCGGGAGGTCACCGAAAAGAGACTTGCGGAGATTTTTTTGGAGCTGCAGGCCCAGGCGGTACACAACATCAATCTGGTGACGCCTTTGCAGTATACGCCGCAGATTTTATCGGCGCTGGAACTGGCTGGGGAAGAACTCACTTTGCCGGTGGTGGTAAATTGCGGCGGTTATGCCCGGGTGGAGACCTTGCAGCGATGGCAGGGAAAGGCGGATGTTTGGCTGCCTGATCTGAAATATTGCAGCAGCGAGCTTTCCGCGCGATATTCCGGGGCGGCGGATTATTTTGACTATGCAACCAAGGCGATTCTGGAAATGCATCGGCAGCAGCCCAAGCTTGTGTGGAACGAGGATGGAACCCTGCGGCAAGGGCTCATCGTGCGGCACTTGATCCTGCCGGGGGCGTGGAAGGATTCCCTGAAGTTGCTGGAATGGCTGGATGGCGCGTTGCCAAAGGATGGCTTTTTGCTGAGTCTGATGCGTCAGTATACGCCGAATGCAGCCTGCGCAGACTATCCGGAGATCAACAGAAAACTCACCACCTTTGAATATCAAAAAGTATTGGATCGGGCGGGGGAATTGGGATTTCAGGGATTCTCCCAAGAGGCGGGTTCTGCCAAAGGGGAATACACCCCGCCTTTTGACCTGACCGGCGTATAAACAATTGACTTTTTGTTTACTCCGGGGTATTATTTTGTAAATTTAAAAGCTGGCGAGGTGAAAATATGTACTTCGACCCTGTTTCTACTTGGTTAGTTGTTTTGATTGCAGATGGAATTGCGGTACTTTCTGAAAAAAGTGGTGATGGCACATCTTACGACAAGTGGCATCGAGAAGAAGTTGAACGAGAAAACAAGATATTAAACGAAATCCTAAGGAGAGAAAAGGTGGGATATGAAGAGATAGCTCACCTTTATTATGGAAAGCAATACGGTGCATACGGGACGGGGCCAGAAGCCGTATATCAATTCAAAGTAAAATCCATGATAGACAGGCTTGTGAAGAGCGTTACCTTTGAAAAGACCCCGTGGGAAATTGTAATTGAGCCAGACAATCAGGATTTTATAATCAGGCTCCTTGAAGATTGCGAAAAAACATGCCTTTTGCACGAAGATGAAAAGGTTCGCGAAAGAGCAATCAGATACGGCGAGGCTGCCAAAGAGGCTCTTAAAAAAAAGGAAGAGTACCTCTCTGAACTTGAGAAAAAGAGAATACAAGAAGAGATAGAGAAAAAAAGAGACGAAGAAGCAAGCGGATGCTTGTTTGTCATGCGCTTTTGGGGAATACTCTTGTTGGTTATTTTTATTTTTTGGTTGCTTTCATAATATATTATATAAGGACAAAAAGGAGAATATCACCATGGATCAGAAGCGGATCGAAGCATATTTTGAAGCACATCAGCAGGAGATGCTAGAGGATATTTGCCGTTTGGTGCGTATCCGCAGTGTGCGGGAACCTGCAGAACCGGGCAAGCCCTTTGGCCACGGTCCTTGGCTGGCACTGGAGGAGGCACGGAAGCTGCTGGAGGAAAAGGGGTTTGCTGTGCGAAACTTTGACCATTATGTCATGGATGCAGACTTGCCCGGCAAGGACGGTAAGGAGCCGATGCTGGGAATTCTGGCACATCTGGATGTGGTGGAAGAAGGCCGCGGCTGGACCATGAATCCGTATGAGCCGGTGATCAAGGACGGCTGCATTTACGGTCGCGGTACTGCCGATGACAAGGGCCCTGCCATTGCCGGTCTGTATGCCATGATGGCAGCCCGGGAGATCGAGCCGGAACTGACCCGCGGTGTGCGCCTGATTTTGGGCAGTGCCGAGGAGACCGGCAGCCAGGATCTGGATTATTATCTGGCACGGGAAAAGGCACCGGAGTGGTGTTTCTCTCCCGATGCGGATTTCCCCGTTATTAATATTGAGAAGGGTCGATATGCTCCGGCGTTTTCTGCCAAATGGGAAGCACAGACCCAGCTGCCTCGGGTAAAGTATGCCAAGGGCGGCGCTACCGTAAACATCGTGCCGCAGAATGCCGAGGCACTGGTGGAAGGTGTGGCAGAGGATATGCTGCGGCAGGCTTGCGCCAAGATGGCGGCGGAGACCGGCGTGGTATTTTCTGTGACGGCACAGGAGGGTGGCTTGCTGGTAGAGGCTGAGGGCAAGGGTTCTCATGCATCGTATCCCCAGGAGGGCAAGAATGCCCAAACGGCACTGGTAGCGTTGTTGGCTGACCTGCCTTTGGCAGAGGGCAAGCAGAAGGAGATGCTGCAGCAGCTGAAGAAGCTGTTCCCCTTTGCAGATTACGGCGGAAAGGCGCTGGGCGTGTATCAGGAGGATGCGGTATCCGGTCCCTTGACGCTGGCATTTACCGTTCTGGATCTGGACGAGAGTGGATTCCGGGGTGCGTTGGATGCGCGTTTGCCCATCTGCGTAGACGGTGAAAAGTTCCGTGATGATGTAACAGCGGTGTTGAACGGCGTGGGAATCGAAGTGCCGATGAAGAAGGTGGTTAAGCCGCACCACACGCCCGAAGAGAGTGCTTTTGTACAGACTTTGCTGAAGGCATACGAACAGTATACCGGAAACAAGGGTGAATGCCTGGCCATTGGCGGCGGCACCTATGTGCATTCCATCGAAGGCGGTGTGGCCTTTGGCTGCACCATGCCCGGCACCGATAACCGGATGCATGGCGCCGACGAGTTTGTGGTGATTCAGGAGATCGTGGACAGCGCCAAGATCTTTACGCAGGTGATTTTGGATATGTGCCGCTGACAGTTAAGAAGCGGTTAAAAAGAAAGAGGGAGCGGAAGCTCCCTCTTTCTTTTTGTGGAGAAAAGCGATATAATGAACGCGCTAAGGTTGCATTGGGTTTTGAAAGAAATTGTTGAAAATCCTGTTGTAAGGCGAAAAAAACTGTGATATAATCGAAAAAAGGGCTTCTGTTGAGGTCTGTTTTGGTGCGGCTTTTTTTGAAAGCAAGAATATCCGCGTGTATTTTCTGCGTCCAAAAATGGAGTACAGTGGGGAAAACGTTAAGTTTTTGGAAAACCTTGGGAAAATCAGTGAGAAAACAGAAAAAGAACGAGGAAACTTCCGGAAATATAAGAAAAAACTGTTTACAAAACCCTAGCTGTGATGCTATAATAAATTGCTATGTATATTGGCCTCTTGGGGGCTTATATAAATGAAAGTTGTAATTTTTAGTGAAAGAAGGAGATCTATCAATGGAAAATCTGATTTGGATCGCTCCTGCACTGGCCGTTGCCGCTCTGCTGTTCGCAGCAATTAAGATCGGCGTCGTGTCCAAGGCCGGAGCAGGTACCGAGAAGATGAAGGAGATCGCTCAGGCCATCAGCGAGGGCGCCCGTGCTTTCCTGTTTGCTGAGTATAAGATTCTGGTC
>JAZQWI010000008.1:0-117383 GCA_045632245.1 Faecousia sp.
ATCATATTTGACTATAGAAATAATGAGATATGTTCTCGTTATCAAAGAGGGCAAACAAAAACATATAATGGGATTGAAGATTTGGTTCAACGAAGAAAAGAAGATAAAATCACTACAGATAGCCCATTCATGCTAGCAGTCGCATTGAAAGATACAAATGAAATGATTGGTGAGATTGTTGTAATGCCAAATGAAAATACATTTTCTTTAGGATATACATTTTCATACAAATATCATAGACAAGGATACGCTTTTGAGTCCCTTGCTGTTTTGATAGATTTTCTTCACAACAAATTTGCGGATTGGGAATTTATTAGTTTTACTGACCCTAAAAACGAAGCAAGTATGGGATTGTTAATAAAACTAGGATACAAAGATTTAGGCTATATTCCATCAAAAGAATCACAAGTTTTTGGGAAATGTATTACTGAAGCAACAGAAACTGAATTTAAACAAGCAGGACTATAAATTCCAATTTGTCTAATAGTTTAGAGCAGATGGGGCAACCCATCTGCTCTTTCTTGTTACATATCAAATGCAGGGTTCATATAATAAACGTTCTTTTGATTTAGCTTTTCACGCAGCTGCTGCAGGCTTTCGCCAAAGCGCTGGAAGTGAATGATTTCCCGTTCCCGCAAGAACTTGATAACATCGTTGACATCGGGGTCGTCAGAAAGACGCAGGATGTTGTCGTAAGTGACCCGAGCTTTTTGTTCGGCCGCCAAATCTTCGGTTAAGTCGGCAATGGGATCGCCCTTGACAGCCATACTTGCTGCATTCCATGGGAAGCCGGAGGCCGCGGTTGGATACACGCCCGCAGTATGGTCCACGAAATAAGGGGCAAATGCAGAATCCTGAATCTGAGAATCCTTCAAATTTCTGGTCAGCTGATGCACAATCGCGCCCACCATTTCCAAATGACCCAATTCCTCCGTGCCAACGTCAGTCAGCAAAGCTTTTTGCTCATCAAAGGGCATGGAATAGCGTTGGGAAAGGTAGCGAAGCGATGCACCCAGCTCTCCGTCGGGGCCGCCGTATTGGCTGATAATGATTCCGGCAAGGCGAGGATTGGGATTTGCAATTTTTACGGGATATTGCAGTTTTTTGTTATACACAAACATGGTTAACCCTCCTCATTACCGCTGAATTCCCATGGCCACGGATCTTGCAGCCAGTTATAATTTGCACTATTCACAGGTGTCCCGTGATTCAATGGTCCGCATTCTTCGCTGTAATCCATCATGCCTTTGTGATACATTTTCTGATAATTTCTATATAATTCCAGCGCTTCTTTATCACCAGGGTGCGTGTCCAAATACAGTGCAAGCTCTTGTATGGCAAAGCCTAATACTTGAAGCTCTGAGGTTGGGGTAATTGGTTTTTCGTTTTGATTCACCATGCCCATAAACGGCAAATCAAGGCCGGGAAATAATGTTCCGCGCACCATACCTTTTCTTGCTTCATACTTGGGCGGATTCTCTAATTGAAAGGGAACATAAGGGTTAGCCAGCGGTGCGTAAGCTGGCAATCTCCCTTCGCCATAGTTAGTGGCCGTTTTTTTCGAATCCAATGTTATTCCTCCTATCATTTTCACCGGAACAGTCGTTCCGTGTCATTCTATGCCGAATTGGAGGATATGTTCTTCCTGCTTAGCTACGAGCATATCATGAAGTGAGGTGTTGTCCATGAATCGAGAAAATTGGGTTAGCTTTCTGCCGTTTTATTTGCTGGTGGTAATACTTTCGTTGGGGCTTATATACGGTGGCTCAAAAGCGGTGACAACAATGGCTTCGTCAGCGCCTATCGAAAGAAATCACTGCTTCATTCTGGATGCAGGCCATGGGGGTATCGACGGCGGTGCGACCTCATGCACCGGTGTTCTGGAAAGCACAATCAATTTGGAAATTACAATGCGCTTAAATGATATGATGCACCTTTTGGGATATAAAACCGTTATGATTCGCACAACAGATACCTCAATTTATACCTCTGGCAATACCATAGCCGCCCAAAAGGTGTCGGACTTGAAAGAAAGAGTGAGAATTGTCAACGAGCAGGCAGGAGGGATTCTCCTAAGTATTCATCAGAACACATTTTCCGACAGCAGATATACCGGTTCTCAGGTATTTTATTCCTCTGCGACGCGGGATAAGAAAATGGCTGAAATTCTCCAAAACAACTTCAATCATATATTAGATAGCGGCACAAAGAGAGGTGCAAAAAAGGGGGAGGGGATATACCTCCTTGGGCATATTCAAAACCCTGGTTTGCTTGTTGAGTGCGGATTCCTATCTAACCCTAAGGAAGAAGCGCTATTAACAGATGCGAACTATCAGAAAAAACTCTGCGCTATTATCGCTGCTACTTCCACAGAATTCTTGACCATTGACAAGTAAATTGTTATAATATAGAAAAACTTGCAGGGGGAACTACCATGGCAAAGACAAAGACAGTTTTCTATTGTACCAGCTGCGGAAATGAATCGGCAAAGTGGCAAGGCCGTTGCAGTGCCTGCGGTGCATGGAATACCATGGAAGAACATATTGAAAAGCCTGTGGCTTCTGCCCATAGCAAAACTCACGGCATTGGTTCCAGCAGAAAGCCGCAACCTATCTCTCAGGTCGACAGTGGCGATGAGCTGCGCTTTTCTACGGGCATGGCAGAGTTGAATCGAGTTCTGGGCGGCGGTGCTGTGGAAGGCAGTCTGGTGCTTGTAGGGGGTGCACCGGGTATCGGCAAGTCTACCTTGCTTCTGCAAATCTGTAACGTGCTGTGTGCCGGTTATCGTGTTTTATATGTGTCCGGTGAGGAAAGTGAGCGTCAGTTAAAACTTCGCGCTCAGCGCCTTGGCGTGACATCTGATGACCTATTAATCTTATCAGAAACGAGATTGACGGATATTCTAGACGCCGTTGAAGATACGAAACCCGAAATTCTGATTGTAGATTCTATTCAGACTCTTTATAACGAAGAAATTGATTCTGCTCCCGGCTCTGTTTCTCAGGTAAAAGACTGCACTATGACCATGATGCAGCTGAGCAAGCAACAAGGGATCACTGTCTTTGTTGTAGGACATATCAATAAAGACGGAAATATTGCCGGTCCTAAGGTGTTAGAACACATGGTGGACTGCGTTTTGTACTTTGAAGGAGATCCTAATTCTTCCTGTCGTTTGTTACGGGCGGTGAAGAACCGCTTTGGCTCTACCAACGAAATTGGGGTATTTGAAATCGGAGATAAGGGCTTAATCGAAGTCCCGAATCCTTCACAAATGCTCTTAGAAGGGCGTCCTGAGGGCGCATCCGGCACTTGCGTCGCCTGCATCATGGAAGGAACGCGTCCTATTCTGGCAGAAGTACAGGCGCTGGTATCGAAAACCAGCTTTAATGTGCCAAAGCGAACTGCTGACGGCTTTGATTATAATCGCGCTGCATTGCTGCTGGCTGTGGCAGAAAAACGGGCTGATTTGAAGCTTTCTATGTTCGATGCCTATATCAATGTAATTGGCGGGTTACAGCTGGATGAGCCTGCGGCTGATTTGCCGGTGGTGCTGGCAGTTGCTTCGTCTTACCGCGATACAGCCATTTCCGGTGATCTTGTGGCCATTGGCGAGGTTGGCTTGACAGGGGAGATTCGCAGCGTCAGCAATATAAACCAAAGGCTATCAGAAGTTGCAAGATTAGGGTTTAAAACGTGTATTATACCTAAAAATGCGACTGAAAAATTGGAAATTCCCGAAGAATTGACCGTTTATCGGGTCAGAAATCTTCGGGAAGCCATTGAAATTGCTATGTAATTACGAATCTTTTTCCTCAGAAAAATCCAGTTTGGATAGGGGATTGGCCTCAGCGGCAATTTTCAGTTCGGTGTTCTCAATGTGGGTATAAATCTGGGTAGTGTTCAGATTCTCATGACCTAAGACATCTTGAACGGTCTTTACATCGACACCACCGGAGAGCATCATGGTAGCGGCAGTGTGGCGTAATTTATGGGCAGAAAATTGGGTTGCATCCAGTCCGGCTTGCAACAATGCTTTTTTAACCAGACGATGTACCGCAGTGACACTAATGCGGTTATTATCCCGAGAGCCAAACAGCGCGCGATTGTCAGAAAGCACTTTTTTGTTGCGTTCGGGCAAGTAGGCGTCGATGGCTTTGCGGGTAGAGGAGCCGAAGTAGACGATTCGTTCCTTATTGCCTTTGCCGACTACACGAAGCCGGTCTTCATAGACATCAGATAGATTCAGTCCAACCAGCTCGCTGCGACGGATTCCGCAGTTTAAGAAGATCATTAAAATTGCATAATCGCGTTTTTGGTTGGCGCCGGATACAGCAGATAACAATGCCGCAGATTGGTCTAAGGTTAAGTATTTAGGCAGACTTTTACGCAGTTTAGGATATTCCAAATCTGCCACAGGATTTTCAGTCAGCTGCTTTGTTCGTACAGTTAAATACTTATAGAAGGATTTAATGGCAGATAATTTTCTGGCGCGAGCAGGCGCAGCGATACCACGGTCGTGTGTATCATTCATACGATCGTTCGCTAAATAGGAAAGAAAATCAAAAACTTCTGATGTAGTGATAGAGCCTACGAATGCAACGTCGATATCCTGAATTGAAATATCATTTAAGGATGTATGAATGGGCATATCGTTGCGCATGAGTTTCATAAATCGAAAGAACATTCGCAGATCTAAATAGTATTCTGAAATCGTTCTGGGAGACTGACCTTTGATGGTTTCATGATAAGTTAAGAAATCCCGCAATATTAAGGGGCAATCCTTGTATTTTTGCATTGAAAGACCTCCTGTGGCTTATTTTATCCATATTATAGCATATCTGCATCGCAAACGCAACAAAATTTTTATTTTGTTGCGTTTATTATTTTGCAAGTAGGTGCTGTGATTATGCCTAATTTTATTAAGAGATCTATTCCCCTTGTTTTGGTTGGAATTATCCTTATTTTTTCTCTGTTTGTTGGAGCTGCTCGGGTTAATGCTACTACATATTATGATTTTGCGGATATGCCCTCTTATGTTGATTCTGATGGTTTGACTGTTTATCCTATTTCCCAAAGGTCTGATTTAAATATTCGGCATGTTTCTACCAATACTTATCTTTTAAAACGTGCTGGTGAGCTTGGTTACAATACTTATTGGACTACCAACAAAACCGGTGAGTTTATTATTCATTCTGTTTTTAATACAACTCAGGTTGATTACTTGCGTGGTGGTGGGCGAATTTTTTTTACTATTGACGGTCTTCCCTCTTCTTTTACAAATGTTTGGTGCGAAGTTTTTATCTATTTTAGATATGCGGATAAGCCTACTTATGGTTATACCAATAATTTAGTGATTACTGGTACTTCATATGATTGGCCTTTTAAGGTTTCAGGAGCTTACTATAATTTAAATCCATCTTGTTTTGATGGTTGTGTGAGTATTGGTATTGATACCCGTGTTCATTTTACTTCTAATGATCCTAATGGTTTTGAGTTTCCTTGTATTTTAGACGCTGAACTTGGTTTGAATCTTAATATGGGTGATTGCCCTGTCCGAACTGTTAATATTTTTTCTCCCGATTATAATCTTCTTTATTCTTATTCTACTTATGATAGTATATTTCATCGCGCTGCACCTATTGTGGTTAAATGTTCTGATAACAAATTAACTTTTACTGGCGGTGCGTCTATCGGTTCATTTGATTTGCCTTATGGTGAGGATCATCTTGGTTTTGTTGATATGAATACTGGTGAGAAAAAATGGTGGCAAGATTGGACATTAGAATTTAGTTCAAATGATGAATATAATCTTATGGTTATTGAGAATCCTTCTCTTTCTTCTTCTTCTGGCTTAGATGGTTTTTTATCTTCTTTTTGGAACTCTTTTGTTGGTGGTATTACTGAATCCTTTGCGAGTTTAAATAAGATTATTTCTCCAATGTTTAATGGTATTTCTAATGCTATTACTTCTTTGAGTTCTGATATTTATAATTGGTTTATATCCTTAGGTAAAAAAATCTCTGATCTTGGTTCTTTTGTCGTGAATAATTTGTCTCCTTTTTTTGAAGATGTTTCTGATTCTATTTTTAGTTTAGGTTCTGATATTTATAATTGGTTTATATCCTTAGGTAATAAAATCTCTGATCTTGGTACTTTTATCGTGGAGAATTTGTCTGCTCCTACGTGGATCCAAAGCTTGGTTAATGTGATTCAGGACAATTTTATCATAGATGGATTTAATCAGCTTTGGGATTGGCTTTTGTCTGTTATCGATTTCTTTTCCATTCCGGTGACTTATGATTCTGCTAATTTGACGTTTTGGGATTATCTTTTAGGTCGTACCGGTGAAGACGGATCTTTTTGGGATTATCAGGATGATGCGGGATTCATTGCCGGAATATCCAGGTTCTTCGTTACCGTGCGTGATATTTGGAGTTGCCTTCCTGTGCCGGTGCATTATTTGTTGATGTTCGGCTTTGGCCTTCCTGTTTCCTTTGGTGTTCTTAAAGCATTTTTGAGGTAAACATATGGTTATTTTATTACAATTTTTTTATGCTTGGTTACCGCCCATTCTACAAGGCTTTGTTATTTCTCTTTTCGGTGTATTTATTTTATATGCTGTTGTTAAGGTTTTGAAGCTTATTTGGGATATTCTTCCTTTTGTGTAGGTGATTGCTTTTGATTCGGTTCTTATCTATGTTATTTAATGCCGTATGGGATCTTTTTATGATTCCTTGGCCTGGGTTTAATTTCCCGATTGGATATGCTTTTTTGGGTGTTGCATTTGCTGTGATTTCGTTGCGCCTTGCTCTTTCTCTTTTTAATGTTTCTCTTGGATCTGGAATTGCCGGAGCTGTTAAAGGTGGTAATAATCGTGATATGAAAATTGCTGAAAAAAGAAGGGGTGATATAAAATGATGGAATCTGTTATGTTAGAAATCTTTGGTGCTTACTCCCCTATTGATGGCTGTACTGATTGGGGTTATATCTCTCGTGTAGCAATCTTTGGTGTTTGTTTATATTGTATGTTTCGGCTTTTGGCTTTGGTTTTTAAGAGGTAATGTTCATGCTTGGATCTATGATTAATAATTCGGTTTCATTCATGCGTGCTTTTTGTGATTTTCTAACTTCTGATGTCGGTCTGATCTTTTGTGGTCTTTTCTTTTTAGTTGCTATTTGCATTAATGTTAAATCGTTGATTTCGTGAAGGAGCTTTTATGGTTCGTTTTTTTCCTGTTTTGTTTGATAGCATTTCGGCTTTATTCGCGGCAGAGCCGATGTTATACATTGTTTCTATTATTGGCTTAGCCATGGTTTTGTATGCGGTTCGCATATTAGCCTTTGGTCGCTAGGAAGGAGTGTGTTTTCATGGCTGAAATTTTAAATGCTATCGGTTCTGTGTTTACAGCTGCTATCGGTTGGGTTGCGGATGTTGCCAGTACGATCGCCGGTGTAACAGATGGTGTTCTTGACAATCCTATTCTCCTTCTGTTCTGCGTGATCCCTCTGGTTGGTCTTGGTGTTGGTCTATTTAAGCGGTTGATCAACGTAAACTAATAAGCAGCGCCGCCAAAAACGAAGTTGGCGGCACTGCGAATACTTAAGAAAGGAGGATCTCTCATGGATGCTATTCTGACTTCTGTTGGCCAGATCTTTACTCAAGCTGTCACTTGGGTTAGTTCTGTTGCTGATGTGATTGTTGCAGAGCCTATTTTGCTGCTCTTCGCTGTCATTCCCCTGGTAGGCCTGGGTGTTGGCATGTTCAAACGTTTGATTAACGTTAACTAATTTCCCTTTTCCCTGGGTCGGTTCTCTCTTCTCGATCCAGGGAAATTTTATGAATTTGGTGGATTATGAAAAAACGAAAATATAAAATTCCGCATATTGTTTCTATTTACTTTGGTGTCCCTGGCTCCGGTAAGACAACCTTTGCTGCATGGTTAGTAAAGAAGGATCTTAAACATGGTGGTAAAGTATGGTCAAACGTTCCGATTACCGGAGCTTATCAGCTGGATCCAGCTGAAGATATTGGTAAACATATGATATTTGATGGTCGTGTCATTATCGATGAAGCTGGTATTGAATATAACAATCGCGATTTTAAGGAGTTTTCTAAGAACTCTCTTTACTTCTACAAATACCATCGACATTACGAAACTGCTGTTGACGTGTTCTCTCAGGGGTTTAATGATATGGATAAGAAGCTCAGAGATCTGGCGCAGCGTCTTTATGTTGTCCGGAAGTCCCTGCTCCCATGGTTCGTTTATCGTCGTCGGATCCGGAAGAAAGTTGGTATCAATGAGCTCACTAAGGAGATTATCGATGAGTATGAATTTGTCCCCTGGTCTCGCAGATATATTTTCTGTCCTCCGCTCTGGAAGATGTTCAACACTCTATCTCGGAAACAGTTTTCTGAAAAGAGGTGGCAGATCTGGTAACCCCTCTTCCCTTCATGCAGCATAATAAAATAGTTTGTTCAGATCTTGTTGAGTAATAAATAATTTATGTATACGTGTTAGATCTAACACAACTTTTTTGGATAGAATTAATCCCAGGGATATACTTCCCTGGGATTGTTTTATTTTTCAGCATAAATGACTATGTGATATCTTTTGTTCTTATTGAATTTCATACAAGCGATTTCACATAGGTTTTGTAATGTTTCGTCTTTGAGCGATGCATTTATTTTGCTATCCATCGGTAGGCCTACTTGTGTTAACGGTTTTCCAATGTCTGTTGGCTGCATTCCGTCATGAACTTCAATGTTCCGTTGGCCAGACGTCTGGCCGGCTGCAATAATCTTGTCTAGTGTATCGAAATCAATCTGCTTTGCCTCTTCCGGCTGCCGCTTGATCTCCCTGAGCTGCTTAATTGTCATATCCGGTTTGGCTTTTGCTCGCTGTGTGTCGGACATTGCCAACAGCTCCACCAACTGCGAATAATTGAATTTTTCGTATTCCTGTTGTAGGCTCATTGTTTGCGTATCTCGCCTGATCCCTTGGTAATCGTATCTTTGCACACCGAAATTCTCTGCGATTGCTATGAAATTTTTTGTGCTGCTTTTCTTAAAGCCAAGCTCAAATTCTGCGTAGTCATAGACACTTTCGTAACCGCCTTCTTCGTAGTATTTGTAATCCCGTACCTCTTTCAGGAGAAAACCGATGTAAACGAACTGCTTTGCGGACTCGTACATAGCTTTCCTGATTTTTTCTGTTACACCGTTGCTGCCATGCAGATAAGAAACACTTTGATTTGTCGATTGTACTGTCAGTGCCATAGTTATTTCCTCCAAAATTGAAATATTGCAACGGCAAAGCGCGCCGTCGCTTTGCTTGTCAATCCTGGAGTGCATAGAAAAACCCCTGTCAATAGACCGTGGAATAAATTCCAGTGCGCACACTGGTTTTTATGCCGCGAAAGCTATTGACCGGGGTATTTTCTATGTGCTAGTCTTTTGCAGGCTCTTCCGGATCTCCGGAGCGGTGTCATTATTTCCTTTTGTTGCAGATGGCGTTGTAGAAAATCTCATTATTTTTTGGATAATTCATTCGTAATTAGTTTTGCCAAATAATCAGCCATGGAAGGCCACAGTTCGATGTTTACTTTTCTTATTTCTTCTGCAAATACCTTTGCGATATATCTAATGATTAACATCCAAATCAATATGTTTATGACGATGAACGATAGCATAACAATTAATATCGTAATAAAAGATTCCATTTAATTTACCTTTTTTTCTTTGTAATACTATGACCGTATGGGAGTCCATCTGGCAGGCCTAGAATATAATCTGCGCTAACATGGTAGTATAGGCATAATTCTTGTAATCTGTTTATAGGTAACGGTCTGTGTCCATTTTCGTATTTTGCATAATATGATTGACTTGTTTTTAGGTAGTCGGCAATTTCTTTTTGGGTTTTGTCCTTGTCTATGCGAAGGTTTTTGATTCTTTCGTAATATTCCATGTATATACCCCCTTTAATGGAAATATATCATATGTGGCTTTTTTCTTCTTGACATAGTCCATATGTGGCTTTATAATTGTGTCAAGGTCATTTCTGGCCTAAGAAATTTTTGGAGGAATTTGTTTATGGAAACCCCTATTGAAGTCATTGGATTTGAAACCATAGTTGGTGAAAAAAGCACAGGTGTCCGTGTCTACGGTCTCCGGGATATTACATCTGAATCCGGCAGCGGCAAGGAAGCCGTTCGACTGTATTTCAATCCCGAGTATTGCAAGTATGAGCCCAAGATCGGCCAGAAGATTATCGCTATTGGAGGCCGGTACGGAATCGACCGGATTATTGTGGTGGGTTGATATGTCTGGATTGTTTTTGATTCTCATTGCAGTCTTGTGTATTGTTAACACTTTCTTTCTCTTCCGGTTCTCCAAGCGATTTAATCAGCTGCAGGAGACTGCTGTGAAGTTCCTGGGCTATGATGGACGAGCCTAAGCGGATAATTGTTGAGGTTATCTCTCATGCCGATGTGGCGCGCCTAGAGGCCCGTAACGAGGACTTAAGGAAAGAGATAGTTGAGTGTAACCGCAAGATTGAAGGACTCCACAGGACAATCTATGAGCTCTTGGAGTCCTTCTCCGGAAAAAAGGGCAGGTCGTGAGACGTACCCCTGTGTCTTAAAATATGGCGGAAAGTTCGTCTTTCCGCCTACCCCCCGCTACTAACAGGGGGGTAGAGCTTACAAATAGGGGTGAAAAAGTTGGAAAATCGACCTGAATTTATTCCAAACGAAAATGCAATATTGGTTGACTGGTTGACGGTCACTTTCCATGATATCCAGGTATCAGATGTGAAACGTCTGCTTGGCCTGGATGCCCCTGATGTTGACTGGGACGACGTACTCTCTTTCCAGGATGGTTATCCCAGGCAATGCTCCTTTGCGAATATCGTGATACGTTATGGAGCTGACAAAATCGAAAATTACACGGATGACAGCAATAAGACTGCAGCTGAAAAAGTCCGTTCTGATATGGGTATCTCTCTAAAGATGTCCGGTAATGGCTGCCGCGCTTTTGAAACGTATGGCCATGGAAACTGGATACAGCTTTTGCAGTCTATTTGTGATTTGAATACTCGGGTGAATATTACCCGTCTTGACCTTGCTTATGATGATCATACCGGTGTTCTTGATATTTGGCGGATAAAGTCTGATGTGGAGGATCGTAACTATACCGGTTCTCCGAAAAAGTCCAAGATTGTATGGAGTGATGACCAAAAGCTGGATCTTCAAGGTTTAACTGTTTACATAGGTTCGGAGCGTTCTCCGGTGCTGATTCGTATTTATGATAAAGCTGCTGAACGTAGTTTTAAGGGTCGGCATTGGATTCGTGTTGAGCTGCAGCTTCGGAAAGATCGTGCTATTGCTGCGGTAGCTGAAATTCTTAAATTGCAGGATGTTGGCACCGTCTTTTCCGGTGTGCTGCGTAACTATTGTTGCTTTAGGGAACCGGATAGCAACGATACAAATAAATCGCGTTGGCCGATTGCTGAGTATTGGAATAATTTGATTAATGGTGTCGGCAGAATCCGGCTTTGGATTTCCCCTGGCGAACCATATAATTTCCGGAAAACAGAAGAACATCTGATAAATCAGTATGGCCAGGCTCTGCAGGTGATCGAGAAAATTCATGGTAATATTCATGAATTGCTTCTGCGTTCGCGTGAAGCTCATCCGGTGCTAAAGAAAAAATACATAGACGCCATTAACCAGTCCAAGCTGGAGGCGGCTATGCATCGTGATAAGATGAAAAAGCTCCGGAAACAAATTGGTATTGATGATAGAGAGCCCTGGTTGTATGTTGACTACCAGGAAGATATTGTTGATATCTTCGGTGATGCCTTGCTTACCGATTAAGGCAACAAAAAAAGCCTATTTTGTTGCGTTAAATATATTTACAGCCGGACTTCCCTCCACGGACTCGGTTTTGCTTAATCAACATCCTTGCTATTTAGTTTATACTATTTGATATTGAAATTTCAAGACAAATCATATATAATTACAAAGTAAATTTGTAATATTCCAATATCTTTGGAGGCTTATATGAAGACTGTTGTTATTACACAAGCTAGAATGACCTCAACCAGACTTCCCGGAAAGGTCTTACTTCCTCTTTGCGGCAAACCCGCACTTTATCAAATTTATAGCAGAATTACCAGAGCCAAAAGCGTTGACGAATTTTACCTGGCTACATCTGTTGCAGAAAGTGATGATGTAATCGAGGCGTTCGCCAATCAATACGGCATCAAATGTTTCCGCGGCAGTTTGGATAATGTTCTTTCCAGATACTATCATTGCGCCAAGGAAGCAAATGCGGATATTGTTGTGCGCTGCACTGCTGATAACTCCTTAATTGACAGCAATATTATTGATGAAGCGATTCAAACCTTTATTTCCCTAGGCGTAGATTACATTCACTACAAGAACGGATTGCCCCTTGGAATGAGAATTGAAGTATTCTCCTTCCCTGCCCTGGAAAGAGCTTATCGCGAGGCAACCAATTCGGAGTGCCTTGAACATGTAACGCCTTATATTATAAATAATACAGACATATTTAAGGTTGTAAAGTATCAAGATGAGATAACCGAAGACCATTCTGATATGCGTTTTACAACGGACACCCCCGAAGATTACCGCTTTGTTACATCTATTTATGAGCATTTCGGCAACAATACATTCACCTACGAAGATATCTTAGATTTTCTTAAAGAACGGCCTGAGCTTCTTCTAATCAACAAAGACATCCCTCAGGTGCAGGTGCAATATAAAGGCGAAAACAGTTAATCCATAACGGAGGTTCGTAATGAGTATTAGAAGAATCGGTGTTTTAACCAGTGGTGGCGATGCGCCGGGCATGAATGCCTGTGTCCGCGCAGTGGTCCGTACTGCTATGTATCATGGTGTGGAGTGCTATGGTATCCGCAGAGGTTACAATGGCTTGATTTCCGGCGATATTATCAAATTGGATGAAAAAAGTGTCAGCCACACAATCAATCGCGGCGGCACGATTTTAAACACTGCACGAAGCCTCGAATTTATGACCGAAGAAGGTCAGAAAAAGGCCGTTTCCACCTGCAAATTCCTTGGTTTAGACGGAATTGTGGCCATCGGCGGTGACGGCACATTCCGTGGCGCCCGCGCCCTTTCCATGCGCGGCATCAATGTGGTCGCTATCCCTGCTACGATCGACAATGATATTGTCTGCACCAACTACACCATCGGTTTTGACACTGCTGCAAATACAGCCATTGAATGCATCGACAAGCTGCGTGATACCATGCAATCTCATGAACGTTGTTCTGTTGTCGAAGTTATGGGCAGAAACGCCGGTTATCTGGCCTTATATGTCGGCCTTGCGGTTGGCGCTACTGCTGTTTTAGTGCCGGAAAAGGAAATCGATTTCCAAGCAGATGTCATCGAAAAGATTCGCAGAGCTCGTCTTAACGGATTCACTCACTACATGATTGTCGTAGCTGAGGGCGCAGGCTCTGCATCTGAAATTGCAGCTAAGATTAAGGAATCCCTTGACCTTGATCCCCGCGTGACCGTTCTGGGCCACATTCAGCGCGGCGGCTCCCCTACTGCTCGCGACCGTGTCAACGGCACAAAAATGGGTTATTTGGCAGTTGAGCTGCTGATGCAAGGCAAAACCAATCGCGTGATTTGCACCCATGGCGGCAGCTTCTTGGATATTGATATTGACGAAGGATTAAGCCTTGAACGTGGAATCCAAACAATGGAATTCGACGTTCTTGCCGCTATGACAGGTATCTGATACATAAAAGCACCGATTATATAATCGGTGCTTTTTCCATAAAAAAGTCTGCCGGACACGAAATCTGGCAGACTTTTTAAGCTTTGGGGTGGCATTTTTCATATACAGATTTCAACTTCTTGTTGATCATCTGAGTATACATTTGCGTAGAGGAAATATCGCTGTGTCCCATCAGTTCTTGCACAGAGCCAAGATCGGCGCCGTTTTCCAGCAAATGCACTGCAAAGCTGTGGCGAAGGGTGTGCGGTGTAATTTCCTTATCAATGTGAGCGGTGCCTTGATAGAATTTCAATATCTTCCAGAAGCCCTGACGGCTCATGCGAACACCGTTGATATTCACAAACAGCGCAGGCTCATCAGGATCTGCAATCAAATTGCGGCGCACATTGTAAATATAGTTGCTCAGTGCCTTCAATGCAGCAGGATACAGCGGAATCGAACGGGATTTTCTGGTGCTGACGCAGCGAATCGTTCCCAAATCCAAATTCACATCATCAATGTCCAAATCGATCAGCTCAGTGACACGGATGCCGGTAGCGTACATCACTTCCAACATCGCCTTGTCGCGAATACCCTTATCGTCAATAGCGGAAGGCTGCGCCAGCAAATGCTCAATTTCACGGCCGGTAAGGATCTGAGGCAGCTTCTTTTCTCCTCTGTCGATATGTACATCGGTGACAGGAGTATGCTCCAAAAAACCGGTAGATACAGCATAACCGAAGAAATTCTTCAAGCTGGCAAGACTACGGGAAATGGTAGCCGCACTGCGACCGTCCTGCTTTTGATAGGACAGGTAGTCGGAAATATTCAGTTGTGTTGCATCTACAACATCCAAATCTTCATTTGCGCGCAGCCAATGAGCAAATTGGTGAATATCGCGCATATAGGAGGCAATGGTGTTGGAGGATGCCTGTTTTACCTTGCTCAGGTAATTTTCATAAGCACCAACTAAGTCCAACATGAATATACTAACCTTTCCTCATGTATCTATCAGCATCGCCAAAAAAGGCGAAACTACACAATAATCAATGCCGGCAAACACAGTAAATGCCAGCGAACAAAGCAACCGATCTTGATTGCCCGAATACATCTTTCCGCAAAGATTATTCATTGCATACCAACACAGAAACGGAAACAGCACAATGTCGGAAAATTGCAACAAAAATCTCACAAGCCAACTACCCTGCCCAAAGGCAAAATAGCATCCGATGGAACCAACAGAAAGCAGAAAAGCCTTGCAAAAGCATACGATCAGCAAGTACTTTTCTTTGCCGAAATGCACCAGCCAAAAAGCTAGTAAAAACGGCAAAACCGCAGTTGACAACAGTCCAATGAATGAGACTTTTGTCTGTGCAGCTTTCAAAATCAGCACATTCAACGTCTCTTTTACGGGAAAAGAAAATTCGATACCGGCAAGCAATCCTGCAAGGCAAATCAGAAACACCTGCATTTCGGCATTTGCAATTATTTTGCTGAAAATCATTTTACGACACTTTGAAATCATGACTCAATTCCCCACTGGTAAAAGCACGATAAAAAGGTAACCATACGAAACCGTGAGGCAAAAAAGGCGTAAAAAAACACCGCAAAATAAATGCCTCATTAATATACTCCAAAACTGTCCAAAATTCAAGAAGTTTTGGCTGTTTTTACGATTTTTGTAAATTATGCTAATTACTTATGTCAACATCATTATGTAAACTAACGCTACCATTCCTCTGTTTTTGTGAGCCAAAACGCATTGTGATGCAAGATGTTGAATATGCACCAATCGCACAACACTAAATATTGATTTTGCAAGAAAACTTTCATCCCAAATTTAGTAGGTAAATATTATTTACCCACCATTCGGTTTTTGTGCATTTTAACGATAAGCTTTTTTAAATCTCATCGTTTTCTTCTTTATGCCTCCATTTGCACCTAAAAAACCTGTGGCAACAGCGCATCCTAACACCACCAATGCCGTTACACCCATACCTTCGTATTGACCGCCAAAGAACAGTGCGGTCACAATCAAAAGCGACACATAATACACACCGCCCGACAACAAGCACATTTGCATACGAAGTCGTTTAATCCGCTTTGCTGCCATAATCGCCCCAGCGCAAGTGCTTATCATCAAAGTGATGACTGCACCGTACCCTACGGCTTCTTCTTTGATCCATTCCTTGTCCAGCAGTATCGCGGTAACTACGACGCCAACCAATGTCATAATCAGGCTCAGCACTAACCCCCAAGCGATTCCTGACGGAATAGAACTGGCGGTGTTTTTCTTCGCGAAAGACAACTTTTTCATAGTCTTCTCCCCTTTCTTTACCATGGTATTCGGACAAGATAAAAAAAGAACTGAGGCCGAAGCCTCAGTTCAGATTAAATTGGGTTATCGGGACATTTGTTCCTTCATTTTAAGAATCATTTCCTGCGCAATTTCAGGTGTTTCCGCTACGGCGGTATAGTAGAATTTTACCTTCGGCTCTGTGCCGGAGGGACGGGCAATCACGCTTCCCCGATTTCCTAAAACAAATTCCAGCACATTGGACTTTGGCAACGCAATGGGGGTTGCTTCACCGGTAACAAGATTCCGAGCGATTCGGGATTGATAATCCCGCACGACAGTCACTTGCGCGCCGGCAATATTCTCAGGAGCATTGGTGCGAAGCTTAGACATGATGTTTGCAGCCTTCTCCATGGCGTCTGCGCCGGTCAATTCCACACTCTGCACCTGAGCCATGTAATAGCCATACTTGGCATACAGGTCATTCAGCGCGTCCACAATGGTCTTTCCCTGCAATTTCAGGCTGGCTGCCATTTCACACACAAGCATGGATGCCACCACGGCGTCCTTATCACGGGCATAAGTGCCTTTCAGATACCCGCAGCTCTCCTCGAAACCGAAAATAAATCTGTTTGCCTGACCGTTGGTTTCCATTTCCAGAATCTCACCGCCGATATACTTAAATCCGGTGAGAACCGCTTTCATTTCCACACCGTAATTTTCGGCAATTCTATCTGCCAACGGCGATGAAACGATACTTCTGACAACCTCTGCCCCCTCAGGCAATTCGCCCCGTCCGGTCATAGCGCTAAGGATATAATCCATCAGCAGGCAGCCCAGCTCATTTCCGGACAATTTAAGATACCCACCCTTATAAGGCACGGCAATGGCAACTCTGTCCGCATCGGGGTCCGTTCCCAAAATCAAATCACAAGGCGCTATATCGGCCACCTTGTAGCTCTCATTCAGTGCGGCATCGGTTTCAGGGTTTGGATACTCGCAGGTCTTAAAATCGCCGTCAGGCTGCTCCTGGCAGGCTACCACATGAATGTTTACACCTAAACGTCCCAAAATTTCACGAACAGGCTCATTTCCGGTGCCGCAAAGCGGCGTATACACCACATGTAAATCCGCCTTTGCGATGATATCGGGATTGATAGCCTCCGCTAAAACGGTTTGATAATAGCGCTCCCACATTTCCTGGGAAATATAATGAATCTTTCCTTCTTCCATAAACTGAGCAAATGTTTTTTCCTCAGGAATGAAGTACGGAATCTGGGAGATTTTCTCTGTGACCACAGCAGCAGGTGCATCGGTCATTTGGCAGCCATCGGGGCCGTAGCATTTTACACCGTTATAGGCGCCTGCATTGTGGCTGGCAGAAATCACAATACCGCAGCCGCAACCCAGTTCCCTGACAGCGAAGCTGAGCATGGGAGTGGGCGCAAGACGGTCATATAAATAAGCTTCAATCCCAAGTTCTGCAAATGCAACAGCGCAAACCTCTGCAAACTCCTGAGAATGGTGGCGGGAATCATAACCAATGGCCGCTTTTTGAGGCAAATCCGTACCGGATAACCATTGAGCCATGCCCTGCGCTGCGCGACGGACAGTATATCTGTTTAACCGATTGCTGCCTGCACCCATAATACCACGCATACCGGCAGTACCAAACTGCAAATCACTACCAAAGCGGCTTTTTAATTCTTCTTCATTTGTAGAAATGCCGGCAAGCTCGGATTGAACATCCTCCGGCAGTCCTGCATTGCTCCATTGCTGATAACGGTTCATAAAATCCAAAAAACATTCCTCCTAGATATGCTCATGAAAAAACAGCTCAAATGATTGAGCTGTTTTTCTGTCTATTAAGCTTCCGCTTCTTCTGCGGAAGGCTCGACGCTGCGATTTTCCTGAGATTCCGTCAGAGCGCGGAACTTCAAGCGAGTATCGCGCACCTCAGCCAAAGACTGCGCAATGGCATCCTCGGTACGGCGAAGAGCATCGTCCATGTAATCGTTGCTAGCCTTGCGCAGTTCGGAAATCCGAGCCTGAGTCTTGTTGTACATCTCCTGGCACTGACGCTTAGCTTCCTGATAAATAGCTTCCTGAGCCACCAATTCAGCAGCCTTCTCCTGCGCCTGCAAGATGATAGTTTCAGCCTCACGACGGGCCTGACCAATCAGCTCGTTACGGGATTCCACAATGGTACGGGACTGCTTCAATTCTGCGGGCAGCTGGGCAATGATCTCATCCAGCATATCCAGAACCTTATCGCGCTCCAAAATGCACTTATCCGCACCCAAAGGCAGTGCGCGGGCATCCTGAATCATATCATACAGAGCGCTGATGATATTTTCGATGTGTTGTTCGTTCATTTGTCGTTTCCTCCTTGGCGCATGCTTAACACGCGTTTTTTAAAATCTGGTATAATTTGCTCCGGCAGAAAATCACTTAATTCTGCGCCGTAGGCGCCTAATTCTTTCACTGTGCTGGAGCTAAGATACATATATTGATGCTCAGCAGATAAAAACATAGTATCCAAATTGGGATTGATTTTTCGGTTAATCAACGCCATCTGAAATTCGTTTTCAAAATCAGAGCCAGCACGAAGTCCCTTCAAAATGACACAACCGCCTTTGCTTTTGGCATATTCTGCCAGCAACACATTTGAGGCATCCACCTCTACATTAGGAAGGTCTTTCGTCACCCTGCGAATCATTTCCACACGCTCATCCTGAGAAAACATCGGATTTTTACCGGCATTGACCATGACGCACACAATCAGCTTGTCAAAAATCTTTGAAGCGCGCTGAATGATGTTCAAATGTCCGCTGGTAACGGGGTCAAAGCTACCGGGGTAGATTGCTATTTTCATATTTCCACTTCCCTATCCGCATCTTTGCGAAAAAGTGTTAACAGAGTATTCCCGTATTTGTAGCTCTTAGACCGAACAAAACCGGAAATCTGCGTTGGAAGTTCCTTTCCCACAGGGTGTTCCGCTACTATTATACCACCAGATTGTAAAATGTCAATTTCTGCAAGAAGATTTAATGAATTTTCTAAAAAAATCTCTGCATATGGGGGATCTAACAGTACAATATCGAAGGTTTCTTTGCAGGTTTTTAAATACGTGAGGTAATCAGCGCGAACAACCGACGCCTCCGATTCCAGTTTTGTCTTTCTTAAATTCTCACGAATTAAGCGGCAAGCGGCATCCTGAGAATCTACGAACACGGCATATTTCGCCCCTCTGCTGAGGGCTTCAATGCCCAGTTGCCCTGTGCCGCCAAACAAATCCAAAACCTTCGCATTCGGAAGTTCAAACTGTAAGATGCTGAACATGGCTTCTTTGACTCGGTCTGCCGTAGGCCGGGTCAGCATGCCCTGAGGCGTTTTTAATACAATCCCCTTGGCCTTTCCGGAAATAACGCGCATAAATCAGTTCTCCTCCGGTGAATGAAAATGTTGATATACCGCCAACGCAACCGATTGGGGCAATATTTCAGACAGCTCTGAAACAGAGGCCTTAGAAATAGCAGAAATCGACTGAAATCGCCTGAGCAAATCCTGCTTGCGTTTTGCACCAATGCCATGAATCTTGTCAAGCTGGGAATACCGTAGTCGTTTGGAGCGAAGCTTTCGGTGATAGGAAATGGCAAACCGGTGGGTTTCCTCCTGAATTGTTCCGATAAAAGAAAACACCGAAGGATTGGTATCGATGGCGATTTCTCTTCCGTCAGGCGTCACCAGCGCCCGTGTGCGGTGGCGATGATCCTTGACCATGCCGAATACCGGAAGATTCAAATTCAGCTCACGCAGGACATTCAGCGCCACATTAGCGTGATTGATGCCGCCGTCAATGAGTAATAGATGGGGCGGTTTTTCGAAACCCTTGTCCCCTTTTGTATAGTGACTGAATCTGCGCCGTACAACCTGCTCCATGGATGCGTAATCATCCTGACCCGCCATATCTTTCAGTTGAAAATGCTTGTATTCGCTTTTCTTGGGTTTACCATTTTCGAATACAACCATACCCGCTACGATGTCCGTACCGGAAATATTAGAAATATCAAAGGACTCAATTCTCGCAGGCGGCTCCATAGATAACAGTTTGCCCAAAAGCTGCAACGTGCCGGAAATTCTCTCATCCTGTCCGGTAACGCGCTGCGCCTCTTCAAAGGCATTCTGATTGGCAAGCTCCACCAATCGCACATTATCTCCTCGCTGAGGAACGAAAAATTTCGTGGTGCATTGGCACTCCGATTGCAGCAGCTCCGAAAGCAAAGAGAGATCCTCAATCGCGAAAGGCAGCAGCACCCTTTTAGGCGCAACACCGCGGCTTAAATAATATTGCTTCAACAAGCTGGATATCGCTTCCTTCGGGTCATCGGGAACAGAAAATACTTCCATATCCTTATCCAGAAGATTCCCTCCGGAAACATGCAAAACCGCAAAACAAGCCTTGGCCTCCGTGCAGCCATATCCAATCACGTCGGTATCAGCATTGGCGCCGGCGATGACAAGCTGCTTTTGCCCTAAGCTCTCTACTGCCTGCAACCGATTACGTAAAGCAGTTGCCTGCTCAAAATCCAGACGTTCCGCAGCACAAAGCATTTCCTGCTTGATTTGTGCCGAAACATCCTTGTAGTTACCACTGAGAAGCTGCTTTGCCTGCAATATTCTACGTTTATATTCTTCGTGTAAGGAAGCATCTTGGCACCAACCGGCGCATAGATTCATGTGATAATTCAGGCATGGTCTATCCTTGCCGATGTCGCGAGGAAATTTCCTGTGACAATTAGGAAATTTCAAGGTAGTGCGAATGGCTTCCATTACATCATGGGTTACTTTTCGACCGCCATAAGGGCCAAAATAATCCGCTCCGTCCTTAGAAAGCTTGCTCACAACAGACATTGTCGGATAAGGCTCATTCATATCAATGCGCAAATAAGGATACCCTTTATCATCTTTTAAGAGAATATTATATTTGGGCATATGTCGCTTGATTAAGGAACATTCCAGCACCAAGGCTTCAAATTCTGAGGCAGCCACAATATAATCAAACCGGTCAATCTTTCCTACCATCTGACTGGTTTTGGGACTGTGGGCAGCGCTGTCCTGAAAATATTGGCTCACACGGTTTTTTAATTTCTTTGCCTTGCCGACATATATCACCTGATTGTCCTTATCCCGCATGATATATACACCCGGTGCAAGAGGCAGAGACAAAGCTTTTTCTTTCAGCTGTTCAAACGTCATATTCTTCCCCTAAAAAATCGCCTCAATGCTAGGAATGAATCCGGCATTGAGGCGTTTACAAATCAAGAAATCTTAATATACATCCCGTTGGAGCAACTGCTCCAATGCACTGACTGCCGCTTCCTCTTCCAAGCCATCCGCAGACAAGGTTACTCTTGCGCCGGTAATAATGCCTAAGGACATAATTCCCAGCAAGCTCTTGGCGTTCATCTTGCGATTCTCGGATTCAAGCCACACAGTACAAGCAAATTCATTTGCTTTCTGCACGAAGTAAGTTGCCTGACGATTATGCAGACCGGACTCACACTTAACAACAACATCCTTTTGGAACATAATTTACACTCCTTAGCGATTTCGGTTCCGTTGCCGAATTTTACTCCAATTATCATAGCAAATTATACGGAAATGTCAACACATTTTTGTTTAATTAGCATAAATCAATGTAAAAAGGTTGATAAATCAACATTTTTTAACGGAATTCGGCAATCGTCACACCGTCTTCGCCCTCTCCGTAAACACCTAAGCGAAAGGATTTAATTTGCTTATTTCTTTTCAATTCCTGTTGGACAGCCGCTCGAAGTGTACCGGTTCCCTTGCCGTGAATAATTCTCACAGAAGGCAAATTAGAACGCATTGCTGCATCCAAATAATTGGCAAGAACGCAAACAGCCTCCACCGCGTCCATACCGCGCAAATCAACCTCGGCACTCATTGCCGCGGTTTTCATCTCTCTGCCGGAGTGTTTCGGTCTGCCCTTTGTTTGGTAAGGATTGTCCTGCTCTAACAGATATACCTCATCCGGCTTTGCCGTTAATTTCATGATGCCAGCCTGCAAGGAATATGTGCCGTCTTTATTGATGGACAACACAGTCGCTTTTGTGCCAAGCTTAAGTAGTTCCACTGTATCGCCTACCAATACATCCCGCTTTGGCTGAGGGCGCTGCTTTTCCAGCTGACCCTGACGAGCCTTTGCCTCTGCTTCATTTAGGCTCCGACGCAAATCCGCCTGACGCTGGTTGAGATTAGATGCATCCGCTGACTCTGTCAGCTGCTTGCGCAATGCTTTCAGCTCTTCACTGGCCTGATTTGCAGCAAAGCGAGCATCATCAATAATTCGCTGCGCCTCTGCGCGGGCAACTTCCATCGCCTTTTCCTTTTCCTTGCGAAGCTGTTCATGATATTCTTCGCTCTGCTGACGAATCTTCTCGGTTTCCCGCTTTAAACGCTCAGCATCCAAACGAGCAGTTTCCATTTGCTGACGCTGCTGTTCTAACTGGGAAAGAACATCCTCAAAGTCTTTATCATTTTTACCCAGCAAATCGCCCGCTTCTTTTAAGATTTCCTCAGATAGTCCAAGCTTTCGGGAAATAGCAAAGGCGTTGGATTTGCCGGGAATCCCAATCAGAAGCTTATAGGTCGGCTGTAAGGTTTCCACATTGAATTCGCAAGATGCATTGATGACACCATCGGTGCGCATTGCATAAAGCTTCAACTCTGCATAGTGAGTCGTTGCCACTACGGACGAACCCATTTTTCTGCAAAATTCAATCAAGGCAATGGCCAAAGCCGCGCCCTCAGCCGGATCTGTACCTGCGCCTAATTCATCAAAAAGAACCAGAGTCCTGTTATCGCACTGCGCGACGATATCAACAATGGTGCGCATATGACTGGAAAAAGTAGATAAGCTCTGAGCAATAGATTGCTCATCTCCAATGTCCGCAAGAATGCAGTCAAAGGTAGATAGTTTGCTTCCGTCCCCTGCCGGAACGTGAAGTCCGCACTCAGCCATTAAGGTGAGCAGACCGATGGTCTTTAAGGTAACTGTTTTACCACCTGTATTGGGGCCGGTAATAATCATAGAATCAAATTCCCTACCCAAATGCAAGGAAATCGGCACAACCTTTTGCGCGTCAATCAACGGATGTCGGGCATTGCGCAGTTCAATCCGGCCTTGATCGTTCATCTCCGGCTCCCATGCTTTCATGCGGTATGCAAGTTTCGCCTTGGCAAACACGACATCTAACCGAATCAGCATAGAAACATTCAAGTTGATCGTTTCCGCATAACCGGCAGCTTCTGCGGAAAGCTCTGCTAAAATCCGCTCAATTTCTTTCTTTTCCTTAATTTCCAGCTCTCGAAGCGCATTATTGGCATTCACCGCGGACATTGGCTCAATAAAATAGGTAGACCCGGTAGCGGATACATCATGCACAAGACCGGGCACATCGCCCCGATGTTCACTTTTCACCGGCACGACATACCTTCCCTGGCGAATGGTAATAATCGGCTCGCGCAAATATTTGGAATATGCGGGAGAAGAAATCATTTTTTGCATACTGTCCTTGATTTTTCCCGCCTGAATACGCATATGGCGGCGAATGTCAGAAAGTTCCGTGCTGGCATTATCGGAAATCTCTTCCTCGGAAAGAATCGCACCAAAGATTTTATCTTCCAGATACTTATTCGGTGTCAGCGCATCAAAAAGCGGATCTAAAACCGTTGCCGGTTCATCATCAGACACATAGGCCTTAATATTGCGGGCGCAGCGCAAAACACCGGCAATGTGCAATAGCTCCAAAGGCTGCAGTGTGCCACCGCGATTTGCCCGTTCCAAAGAATCAGAAACATTATGCACATCACCAAACACAGGGTTTCCTTTACGGGTGCAAAGGTCGCTTGCGGCTGTGGTTTCCTTTAAGAGCGCGCAAACATCCTCTAAGTCGGATGTAGGCTGCAACTGTAAACAAGCAGCCTTTCCCTCATTGCTTCCGGTACATTCGGAAAGAAGCAAAAGTACCTGACCTAGTTCCAGCTTGTTTATGGATTTTTGGTACAATTCAGACATAGTAAACTCCTAAATAAGTAAGGATTTGTAAAAATCCAGCGCAGAAAACCCGCGCTCTAACTGAGTAGACAAATAAGCTTCCGTGACCTGCGACAGTTGTGACAAATTTTCCTGTCCAAGGGAAAACGAAAACAATTTTTTAGCGTCGCAAAGCGTGATATATCGCATAGCCTCTAATGTTCCCGAGGTCAATGGCATACGAATACCACCAACCGGCGATGGGCATTTGCTGCATTCCAGCCTGCCTTCGGACAGGTCAAATCGATCCGCATTGTCGAAACCACAATAATGGCAGCCGCTTAAATCTGGCAAATATCCGGCAATGCAGGCGCTTCGCAGCTCAAAAACTGCCTTGACCATTTCTTCGGGACATTGGCCGCGAGAAAGTATATGCAAACAATTCAGCAGAAGGCTCAAAAGCTCCGGATTTGGCATATCCTCCTGCGACAAAACATCCGCAACCTGTGCAAAATAAGTGCCTATGCTCAGCTTCGTCAAATCAGACCGAAGACCGCGAAATAATTCAATGGATGACGCTTCGTTTACTGTATAGCGACCACCATATTCATATAACGTAAATTCGCCGTAAGCCAATAGTTGACACGGTGCAATCAAGGGACTGCTTTTACGGCGAAGACCTCTGGCCTTCGCCGTGATTTTTCCGTTGTCCGGTGTCAGCAGGGTCAGCAAACTGTCACGGTCATTGAAGTCCGTGATGCGAAGTACCAACCCCTTGGTTGTCAGATACATGACCTGCCTCCGCTCTCAACGCTTGTGCATACTTGACATATGCCTCAGGTGCGCCTGTTCTTAAAAACAAATTCCAATAATCTCTTGCTTCCATATTCATTCCTCCCCTACTAGCTTTTGCCAAGAGGAAAAAACTAACCATGGAAATTATTCGGTGTAACCGAAATTGCGTACATGAAAATCGCTATCACGCCAATTTTCCTTAACCTTAACCCATGTAGTCAAAAACACCTTCGTGCCCATAAATTTCTCGCAGTCATTTCGCGCCATGGTAGAAATCTTTTTCAGCATAGCGCCCTGTTTGCCAATGATAATACCCTTGTGGCTGGCTTTTTCGCAATAAATCGTGGCATCAATATCAATAATGCCGCTGTCGCGTTCGGAAAACTTCGTGATTTCCACGGCCGTTCCATGAGGAATTTCCCGATCCAGATTCCACAAAATCTTCTCCCGAATGATTTCCGCCATCACCTGCCGTTCCGGCTGGTCGGTGGTCATGTCCGCGTCAAAAAGGAAAGGGCTTTCCACAGCGTAGGCTTCGCAGAGCTTTAAAAGCTCCTCTACACCATCGCCGGTTTTGGCGGAAATGGGAACAATCGCCTGAAATTCAGCCGCTTGGGAATAGGCGGCAATTACTTCCAGCAGTCCTTCCTTCTCTACGGTGTCAATCTTGTTAATAGCAAGAACGATGGGGCAGCGTTTGCTCATTAACTGCTCCAAAAGTGCCTGCTCCTGCGCACCAACGGACGCAATGGGCTCTACCACCAAAATCGTCAAATCCACATCTGCAATGGATTCACGGGTGACGCCCACCATATAATCGCCAAGCTTTGTTCTAGGCTTGTGGAAACCCGGAGTATCCACAAACACAAATTGTGTGTCACCACGGGTCAAAATTCCGCAAATGCGATTGCGTGTGGTTTGAGGTTTGTTGGAAACAATAGCAATTTTCTCACCGACAAGATAGTTTGTAAGTGTGGACTTGCCGACATTTGGACGGCCGGCAATGGTAATCATAGCGGTTTTTGTTGTCATTTGTATTCTCCTGTATTACGCCCGCTGCATACCGCTGATAGAGGCCGCAACAGCTTCTTCCCGAGCGCGCATTTGTTTCTTTTGTTCACCCTCATCCAGATGGTCGTATCCCAGTAAGTGAAGCATAGAGTGAATGGTTAAATACCCCACTTCCCGACGAACACTGTGCCCGAACTGCTTTGCTTGGGCAATGGCACGCTCCAAGCTGATGCACATGTCACCCAAAGGGCACAGATCGGTTTCCGCATCTAAATATTCGACCCAATTTGCAGGCGGATTTCCTGCCTCCAACCGGAACATAGGAAAGCTCAAAACATCCGTCGGCGCGTAGATTCCCCGACTGGCTTGATTTACAGCCTGTATTCCTTTATCGTTCGTCACCAACACATTGATTTCGCAAGGGACTGTAATCCCCTCAGCCTGCAAGGTTTTTTCAATGCATGTGTGAATCACAGCAGAAATCAGCGGCTGACGAATGGAAAAACAGTCATAGGTAATGTGAATCTTATTTGCCATATTATTTCTTCCTCTGATAATTGCCCTTAGGCGGCAATTTTTCTTCCTTTTTCTTTTGTGCCTTTTCATAGGCATTGATAATACGCTGCACCAAGGCGTGGCGCACCACATCGGCTGATGTTAAGGTGCAAATGGCAATATCGGGCACATTTTCAAGAACCTTCACCGCATCCTTCAATCCCGACACCTTATCATCCGGCAGGTCAATCTGGGTAATATCGCCGGTAATGACGATCTTAGAACCAAAGCCAAGACGGGTCAAGAACATTTTCATCTGCTCCCGTGTGGTATTCTGCGCTTCGTCCAGAATAATAAAGCTATCATCCAACGTGCGGCCTCTCATGTATGCAAGAGGCGCCACTTCAATGCAGCCACGCTCTTGATACTTCTGAAACGTTTCCGCCCCCAGCATGTCATACAAGGCGTCATATAGCGGTCTTAAATAAGGGTCAACCTTATTTTGCAGATCGCCGGGCAGAAAGCCCAGTCTCTCCCCTGCCTCCACAGCAGGTCGTGTCAAGATTATACGATTGACCGTACGTTCACGAAACGCAGCCACAGCAGCTGCCACAGCCAAATAGGTTTTACCTGTGCCGGCAGGGCCGACGCCAACGGTGATGGTATGATTCTGAATGGCTTTCATGTAGGTTTGCTGGCCGACAGTTTTTGCCTTAATGGGCTTACCCTTGGCGGTAATGCATACCACATCCTTAGCCATTTGAGAAACGAGGGCTTCATTTCCCTCCTGCACCAAAGTAATTAAATAACGCACCCGTTGTTCATCAATGATTTCGCCCTTTGCAGCCAAGGATAGCAGCGCTTCCAGCGTTCTGACTGCGCGATCTGCTGACTCCGCTTCACCGGTAACCTTTAATTCCGTGCCGCGGTTAATAATTTGCACATCCAGCTCCTGCTCAATGCGATGAACATTCTCGTCAAATGAGCCAAAGACAGCAATCAAATCCTCTACACGCTCAGCATTTACATTACGCTCCGTTATAGTACCCATCTGGCTTTATAATCTCCTCTTGTCGTATTCTTGCAATCATCTCATGACAGTTATAAACACCGTCCAGACAAAACGTGCCTTCATTTTGGGAAAGACTCTCTTCGGCGTTAAGAATTTCGCCTGCCACCATATTTTCCTTCAAATAATTCTTTGCAAACAGTGAAAGATTAGAAGCAGCATCCTCTTGTGTCAGAGTTTGCTCAGAAGCCTCATAATATATCACAGTCTCTTTCACAATGGAAACAGGCAGCTGAAATCCGCCCGGTAGAGTGAGATAATATTCCGCATACATTTTATCACAGGTTGTATCTAAAATTCCACTATCTTTTGAGAAATTTAACTGTTTTTTTCCATAAATCAGACGATAATTTGTCTGTGTGCGTATTATATTTCCCTTTTTGACATATTTTGACAACCCAGCCACGCAAAAACTGCGCTTTGTCTGCGCATAAACCTCACCTTCTGATTGGCTTGCACGAATTGAAAATCCGCAATTAGTATAGCCGGATATTAATGTTTGCCCTTCAGTCACCGCCTGTCCGACCTTGCAAAGTAAATTCCCCTTCGTAGCTGTACAGGATGTAATCACCCCGTCGTGAACTGCAATTAAGCTGCTGACACCCGTTTTTACATGAGGAGTTTGTACCACTTGTCGCTCCCGAACAGTTATGGTCGCTACGCACCCATCGGTATTGACTCCCGCCCATTGCAGTTCCGGCATTGCCTGCAATATGTTGTTTTTCATCTTTTCACTTCTTACCTCTGCACGGGATGCGCCAAAGCAAATGCCGCTTTGCGCCGCCTTTTCTAAAATCAAGTTTTTTGGCACAGTGGAGTTGCCCTCAATTCGTACAAAGAATATTCTGCTGGGAATATACAAAGACAACACAAGCAGCACTATCATTCCAAACACAAGAACAGGTCGTTTAATAACAGATTTGATTCGCCAATAGATTCCGCCTTTTCCCTTAACGGCAATTCGTTCTCCTCTTCGTTTCATTATTCTCTTTACTGATGAAAGAGATTGCCTGTCAATTTGGAAAACGAAAGTAATATCATCTATTCTTTGTGTGTCGTAAAGTGCAACACCCGCCTGCGCCAACGCGCTCAGCGCACCGGAAACATCTGCGGTAACCAGTTCAACTTCTACGATACCTCCCAGAGAATGCCAAAAATCCACCGGTTTACCCCCTAAATAACATCACGCTTTCCAAGCGCCCTGTGATAATCAACTGTCCTTGCTGTATTCGGCTTAATATCAAATCTTGCCCGCAAATACACACCTGTCCAAACTTTACCTTAATGCAAATTCGCTCTTGTGAATATTCCGCAACCCCGCGATGATGCTCTATCAGGACTCTTTTATCGCCTGTTATTTCCACGATGGGCAGTGCCGATATGTTTTCATCCGGCAAATCCGTCAGCACTGCCAGCCGTTCCAGGAATCCTCTTTTCTTAGCCATCTGACGACCTCCTTTTTGGAAATATATGCCCAAGCTGTGCTGTTATTGCTCAATAGCGCATAGATTCTTTCGAGGTGGTATCTATGAAAAAGGAAATGGCAAAGTGTATCTTAGCAGCAATGGGAATGCTGGTTATGATACTGGATGCTAAACAAGCGCTTGTCGGAGCGAAGGAAGGCATGCTGCTATGCGCACAAGCTATCATTCCCACATTGCTCCCATTTCTGGTCTTGTCGTCTATTCTGACCTCATCGCTAACTGGCTCCCAACTTCCGTGGACGAAACCTTTGGCGCGTTTGCTTCATATACCGGTTGGTGCAGAATCTGCGTTTCTTGTGGGTTTGCTGGGTGGCTATCCCAGCGGTGCGCAAGCGGTTTCTCAGCTTTATCAAAGTGGCAACATTACTGAATCCACAGCCCAACGAATGTTGGGTTTTTGCAGCAATGCAGGTCCTGCCTTTATCTTTGGTATAGCGGGCGCTGCTTTTACAGATATTCGGCACAGCTGGACATTATGGGGTATCCACATAATATCCGCCATAATCGTCGCATGGACACTTCCCCATCACGCTGCCATCATCACAACAAAACAGGATGCAAAGAAAATCACCTTGTCCGACGCAGTCAAAAGATCCGTAATGATACTCGCCCAAGTCTGCGGATGGGTGATCCTGTTCCGAATTCTTTTGGGATTTATGCAGCGCTGGGTGCTGTGGCTTCTGCCAATTCCCCTGCAAGTGCTTCTATGCGGCCTTCTGGAACTGGCAAACGGATGCGCTCTGCTGCCGAAAATCGAACCGGAAGGACTACGCTTTTTGATTTGCGGCGCAATCCTGTCTTTCAGTGGTATTTGCGTATGGATGCAAACAGCCGCAGTGACAGGAAAATTAGGCTTAGGCAAATACGGAATTGGCAAGATTTTGCAAACAATCATAAGCCTAATTCTATGTTATTTCTATCAACTTCTTGCATTTCCATTAAATCAACAACTCAAAATATCCATACCCATCGTCGTAACTTCCGCATTTATTCCCATAATGCTGAGATTCTTCCTGAAAAAAAGCAAAAAAAGAATAGCAATCCCCGAAATTATGTTGTATAATGGAGAAAAATACACGCAAAGGGGGCTGCCCAATGTTTTTCAGAAAACGAATTGAAAAATCCTGCGCCTACTGCGCTCATGCGGCTAAAATTGACGATGATCAGGTTTTGTGCATGAAACGCGGTGTGGTTTCCATTGAGCGTAAGTGCCGCAAATTCGATTACGATCCTCTCAAACGCGTACCGCTAAAAGCAAAGCCCATTGACTTTGATAAATATTCCGAAGAAGATTTTGCGCTATAACAAACACCGGAAAGCAATCAGCTTTCCGGTGTTTTATTTATTGCAGCATTTGCAAAAACTGCTCTTCGGTCAAAATGGGAATTTCCAGTTCTCTTGCTTTTCGTTCCTTTGAACCTGCATTTTCACCCACCACCACATAAGTGGTTTTCTTGGAAACAGATCCGGAAGCCTTGCCGCCAAACAATTCAATCTTCTCTGTGGCCTCCTCACGGGTAAGCAGCTGCAAAGCACCGGTCAGAACGAAGGTCATGCCGACAAATCGGCTGTCGGTAATCACGCGCTTGCTTTCAAAGTTCACGCCTGCACTGCGCAGCCTTTCCACCATGTGCTGTGACTGCTGCTGAGTAAACCAATCAGCAATGTAGCGGGCAGTGACCTCTCCAACATCAGGAATTTCCGTCAATTCCTCAACAGTCGCATTAGCAAGGTTGTCCAAATTCCCAAACTGAGATGCCAGCACCTTACCAGTTTTCGCGCCAACCTGACGGATACCCAAAGCATAAATCAAACGACTGACATCCATGTCCTTGCTGGCTTCAATGGCAGTAAGGAGTTTTTTAGCGGCTGTGTCGCCTTTTTGCCATAGGCTCTTCATTTCATCCAAGGTTAAATAATAAATATCCGCAGGTGAAGTAATCAAGCCCTTTTCAATCAGCGTCTCAACAATGGACGGACCTAAGCCTTCAATATCCATAGCGTCGCGGCTGACAAAATGGGCAATATTACGAGTTAACTGGGCAGGACATTCTGCTCCGGTACAGCGCAAAAATGCGCCATCGGTATCCTGCTCAACTGCCGCACCGCAAACAGGGCAAATGCGTGGAATTAAATAAGGCACAGCATCGGAAGGACGCTTGGAAAAATCAACTTCTAAAATTTCCGGAATGATTTCACCGGCCTTGCGAATCAGCACCGTATCACCAATTCGAATATCCCGCTGGGTAATGAAATCCTGATTGTGAAGTGTGGCGTTTGTCACCGTAGTGCCGGCCAAGCGGACGGGTTTTACAACCGCCTTAGGCGTCAGGACGCCGGTGCGGCCAACCTGAATCACAATATCTTCCACCACGGTGGGTTTGACTTCCGGCGGATATTTATAGGCAACTGCCCAGCGGGGGCATTTTGCCGTCGCGCCCATGCGAGAACGCTGGGCAAGGTCATTCACCTTGATCACTGCGCCGTCAATATCACAAGTAAACTTCTCGCGCTGCTCATTGATTTCCATGACCCTGTTGATCAAATCCACAAGGTTAGAAGATAAAAAGTGGGGCACAACCTTAAAGCGGAGCTTTTCTAAAAATGACAAAGATTCCGCGTGAGTTTCAAACGTTACTCCATCGGCTAGCTGGACATTGAAAATCAAAATATCCAAGCCACGCTTGGCGGTAATCTTGGAATCTAATTGGCGCAAAGAGCCGGCTGCGGCATTACGGGGATTGGCAAATAAGGGCTTGCCCTCAGCCTCCTGCGCTTCGTTCAGCGCCTGAAAACTTTTCTTAGGCATGAACACTTCGCCCCGCACAATCAGCCGTGCAGGAGCATCAACAAGCTGCATAGGGATTGAACGAATGGTTTTCAGATTATCCGTCACATCTTCACCCACAACACCGTCACCTCGTGTTGCGCCGCGGACAAACCTGCCATTTTCATATTCCAGCGCTACGGAAAGGCCATCCACCTTTGGCTCCACGGAGAATACGGAATTCGGCTCAGCCGATAACGTCTTATCCAAAAACTCCGTCAATTCCTCTGTGGAAAAGACATCTTGCAGACTCATCAGCGGAACGGGATGAGAATACTTATCAAATTTACTCAGCGCTGCGCCGCCAACCCGCTGGGTGGGAGAATCCGGCAGAATCCACTGGGGATTCTCTTTTTCCAGATCTTCCAACTCCCTAAGCAAGCGGTCATATTCAAAGTCCTGCATTTTAGGGTCATCCAGCACATAATACCGGTAGTTCGCGTCAGACAATATGTCTGTCAGCTCCTGAATTCTCTTTTGTGTATCCATATTCATCCTCCGGTTTGAAAGAATGTATCCGGCACTTGGCCGACAATAATGGTTTCCGCAACTACAACCTGACTGGAAACAGTAAAATTCTCTGCTTTTCCAAGCACCAAAATTGACACATCCACAGAAATATCCATCGTCAACTTCTGCAAGGTCTGATTGATGCCCGCTTCCGTAAAGGAGCTAAAAAACGAGGCATCGGAATTGCGAATGGAGATAATATGAACCGGGATTTCCGGTCCGCGACCTGAAAATACTTCCGTCAAAATTAAGCTCCCCAACGGAATACCAAGGTCACTGGTGTCCAAAGCTAAAATCTCATCGTTGATAAGATTTAGAATATTGGTCTTTAATCGGTTCACTTCGCTCATGTTGGTTTTGAGCGCGGTAATTTTCCCATCTAAATCCTTCTCAAAAAACACGATTCGATCGTACTGAATGTCTCCTGTTTCGATTTGCTTATCAATGGCGTCATTGATGAGATCAGAAGTGGAATTGCGCACCTGTGTCTCAGCCAAATTGCGAATGGTGTCGTGATAACGAAAACGAAAAAACAGTAAAAGCACTGCGCACAATACCATCACTGAGCCCACAAAACGAAAAAAACGACGCAAGCCTCTGGGCATAACATCACCTCTAAAAAGGTTATGCCGAAAGACGCTTTACATTACAGCTTTTTGATATGGGATGAAGCAGTTTTCGCCATGAGCTTCTTTGTTCCAATCTGGTCAAAGGCAATTTCCAGCAGCGCATCCACGCCTAATTCCATCACGGAAAGCACCATTCCCCTGCCAAAGGCGCTGTGCTGAATCATGTCGCCCTTTTTGAGCTTGATATAGTCTGTTTTCGGTGCAGCAGAAACTGTGCTTGTAAGGGTGCTGCGAGGCGTCTGGCGATAGGTCTGCTGCGGGAAAGAAGTCGCACCATAATCAGAAAATCTCTGAGGTGTTTGATAACCGCCCAATCTGCGGACGCTCTCATCGGGAAGTTCTTTTAAGAAACGGGACTGCATTGCCGCATTGGTGCGGCCGTACAGCATGCGCTGGCGGGCATGGGTAATGGTAAGAGTTTGCTTCGCGCGGGTAATAGCCACATAGCAAAGCCGCCGTTCTTCCTCCATCTCCTCCCGATCGCCAATGGCGCGCATGCTGGGGAAAAGGCCATCTTCAAAGCCCACCAAAAACACATGAGGAAATTCCAAGCCCTTAGAAGAGTGCATGGTCATCATCACAATGGCATCGTCGCCCTCGTTATAGTTCTCGATGTCAGTATAAAGGGCAATCTCTTCCAAAAAGCCGGACAAGGTTGGTGAATCCTGATTCTCAGCATAATTGACAATGCTGGATTTCAGTTCTCGAACATTTTCCAATCTTCCGCGATTTTCTTCGGTGTCCTTTTCTTTGAGCATTTGTTCATAACCGCAGCGAATCAGAAGTTCCTCGTAGAAATCAGGCAGACTGATACCGCTCGAAAGCAGCTGCACCATGGATTCAATCATGCTGCTAAACTGATTCAGCTTTGATGCTGACTTTTCTAAGGGCGCGTAGGAACCGGGATTTGCAACCACGCTGTAAAGGGAAACACCGTCAGCCGTCGCCAGACGCTGAGCCGTTTCCAGACATTTCGGGCCAATCCCTCTGGGGGGATTGTTGATAATTCGCTTTAACCGCAGGTCATCCGCACGATTGTTAATGACCCACAAATAGGCCAGCATATCCTTAACTTCCGCTCTGTCGAAGAATCGTGTGCCGCCAATGATGCGGTAAGGAATCCCGTTAAATTGCATTGCCTTTTCCAATGCGTTGGACTGCGCGTTGGTGCGGTATAAAATGGCATAATCTTTAAAGTTTCTGCCCTTAGAGAGCTTCATGATTTGGTTGGCCACATAATTGGCTTCCCCGTTTTCGTCGGAGGATTCGTAAACAGTAACAAGCTCGCCTGTGCCATTGGATGTCCAAAGGCGCTTGCCTTTTCTGCCAAGGTTGTGGGCAATCACGCTATTGGCGGCGTTCAAAATCGATTGCGTAGAACGGTAGTTCTGCTCCAAGCGAATGGTGCGGGCACCGCGATACTGCTTTTCAAAGCTTAAAATATTCTCAATGGTCGCGCCGCGGAAGCGGTAAATACTCTGGTCATCGTCACCTACCACGCAAATATTCTCATAACCGCCCGCAAGCAGGCTGGTAAGCAGGTACTGTAAATGGTTGGTATCCTGATACTCATCCACCAAAACATAACGGAATTTGCGCTGATAGTAAGTACGCACATCCTCATGTTCTTGCAGAAGCTTCACCGTCAGCAGAATAATATCGTCAAAATCAAGAGCGTTATTCTCTTTCAGCTTATTCTGATAGCGAGCATAGGCCTTGGCAATGGGTATCATTTTGATTTCACCCATGTTTTGCGCGCGGGTAAGCAGCTCGCTGGGCGATACCATATTATCCTTTTCCCGACTGATAATACTCAGCACATATTTAGCAGGAAATGTCTTATCGTCAAGGCCGATTTCTTCAATGACATCTTTCATTACCCGCTCGGAATCTGCGGTATCGTAAATGGTAAAGCTCTTGCCATAGCCAAGCCGATCAATATCCCGACGCAAAATGCGGCAGCAGGCAGAGTGAAAGGTCATCGCCCACACATCACCGGCTTCTTCCCCAAGCTGGTCAATCAGTCTGTTTTTTAATGCATTGGCTGCTTTGTTGGTAAATGTGATCGCCAAAACGCTCCATGGCGCAACGGGATCTACACCGCAAAGATAATCCGCTCTGCGTACGTCCATTTCCGTGCCGTTACGATCTAAGGATTCTAAGAACTGCACATCCTCGTCGGTTATAACATCAGGAATTTCGGCAGAGTCACTTCCCCGGCCAAACCGAATCAAATTGGCAATTCGTTGAATCAAGACCGTGGTTTTACCGCTGCCTGCACCGGCAAGAAGCAGAAGCGGGCCTTCGGTGGTCAAAACCGCCTGCCGCTGCATTTCATTTAATTGCAAAAACTGCCCGGCAATATACTTGCGTCGGGCAGTTAAAAATCGTGATTGCATTTGTTCTGTCATAGCTGCACCCGTCTTATTAAGATGGGTCTATTATATCGCATTTTGCCGAAAAGGTAAATAGGAAAATGCAATTTAAGCCAAAAGACCTTTCAGCCTTTGAAGGGCCTTTTTCTCAATGCGGGAAACCTGAACCTGGCTGACAGAGAGGACCTTTGATACACGTTCCTGTGTCAAACCGTGAAAATACCGCAGATTCACTACCATCGCCTCTCGTTCCGGAAGCTTTTCAATGGCCTGCCTAAGGGAAATTTTCTCAACAAGGTTGTCCTCTGATTCCGTATCAGTGAGCACATTTTCCAGAGAAAAGCCTTCGTCACCGGATTCCCGCTGAATGGATTCCGTTGCAGCCGTTGCCGTTTCCGCCAGTGCAATTTCTTCCGGAGAAAATCCGGTTTGCTCTGCAATCTCCGAAACGGTTGGTTCTCTACCCATGCTGATGGTCAAATGATTTCTGGCCGTTTTAATGGTAACCGCTTGCTCTTTAATGGTACGGGAGACCTTAATCGCCCCGTCATCCCGTAAAAAGCGTCGGATTTCACCGGCAATTTTTGGTACGGCATAGGTGGAAAATTGTGTACCATATTCCAAGTCAAAGCCATCAACTGCCTTCAAGAAGCCAAGACAGCCAAGTTGATACAAGTCATCGCTGTCCGCTCCCCTTCCCACAAATCGCTTTGCCACCGACCAAATGAGACCGGAGTTCTCCGTAACAAGCTGTTCTGCCGCCTGCTTATCCCCCTCCTGCGCGTTCCGGAGCAGTTCTTCCGTCACGCTCATTTGCGTTTTTGAATTTTCCGGCGCATATGTACCGCCGTACCCTTTCCGGGTTTTGAGGTAATCTCAAAGCTTGTCATGAAACTTTCCATAATGGTAATGCCCATACCGCTGCGATCGGCACCGCCTGTTGTGAACATAGGTGTTCTCGCCTTTTCCAAATCCGGAATCCCTACACCCTTGTCTTTTACGACAATATCCAGAACATTCTCTTTTAAGATGCGGCAGCGTAGCGTGATTAAGCCCAATTTCTCAGGGTACGCATGAACAATGCAGTTTGTCACTGCTTCGGATACCGCTGTGCGAATGTCACCCAATTCTTCCAAAGTTGGATCCATTTGCGACGCAAAGCATGCTACCGCAGAACGGGCAAACGCCTCATTGCAGGATTTGCTTGGAAATTCCAAAATCATATAGTTGTCAAATTTCATGAAACCGCCTCCTTGATTTCAACGATTTTGTCAATACCGGACGCCTGAAATACTCTCAGCGGCTGGGCATTGATTCCTGTTAATAATAATTTCCCCTCAATTTGACTCATGGATCGTAAAGCGTTAATGACCACTGCAATTCCGGATGAATCCACAAAGCTCACTTCCTGAAAATCCAAAATGCAAATTTCCGGTGTGTATGCTTCAATCTTTCCCGCAATGGCCTGAATATACTGTTTGGCGCAGTGATGGTCTATCTCACCGGTTAATGCCACGGTTAAATGTCCGTTTTCCAAATAGCTTGTAAATTGCATATTTGTTCCTCCTTTTCCCTGTTTGCGTGATTAGTATAAAACCACTCTTTTGGCTATTGCAGTCGGATTTGGGTGGGAATTAAAAAAGTGCGGTGCAAATCCTTGCACCGCACTTAATATTTGATTATCCCAACTTCATCATGGCAGCTTCGCTTTGTTCCAGCTGAGCAATCAGGTCGCGGGTTTTCTGCGCTTTTTCCCGTTCAGCGGCAACCACCGCTTCCGGCGCGCGGGCAACGAATCCTTCATTGCTGAGCTTGCTTTCCAAACCAGCTAAGAACTTGCGGTTCTTATCCAATTCCTTGGCAATGCGCTCCAATTCCTTCGCCACATCCACCAACTGACCCATGGGGATATACAGCTTGGCATCTGCCGTCGCGCATGTTACCATGCCGTCCAGATTCTCAGGTTCCTTATCCAGAATGGTTACCTGGTCAGCATAGGCAAGACGCTGAATAAACCCTTCGCCCTCCATAAAAATCTGAGGCTTAGAGGTAAACACAAACAAGGCAGCCTTTTTGGAGGGAGGTACATTCATTTCGCTTCTGCGATTACGGATTGCACGAATCGCATTCATCACAGACTCCATCTGCACTTCTTCTGCCTTAAACGCCAAGGCATCCTGATATTCAGGCCACTGCGCCACAATCAGCGCCTTTTCATTGTGGGGCAGGCTCTGCCAAATTTCTTCCGTAATAAAAGGCATGAAAGGATGCAGCAGGCGCAAAATTTGATCAAGAACATAGACCAGAACAGATATGGCTGTCTGCTTTCTGTCAGCATCATCAGAATACAGTCTTGCCTTTGTCAGTTCGATATACCAGTCACAGTAGGTGTCCCAAATGAAGTCATACACCTTCTGCACGGCAACGCCAAGCTCATACTTTTCAAGATTTTCCGTAACCTCTGAAATCAAAGTGTTCAGCTTGGAAAGTACCCACCTATCCGCAATTTCCAGCTTCGATACGTCAGGCAGTTCATTCACTGGATTCTCGCCCAAGTTCATAAGCACATAGCGGGAAGCATTCCACAGCTTGTTTGCGAAGTTGCGCATCGCTTCACAGCGTTCCACATAGAAACGCATGTCGTTGCCCGGAGAGTTGCCGGTGACCATGTTCATACGCAGGGCATCGCAGCCGTACTTTCCAATCATTTCCAGCGGGTCGATGCCGTTACCTAAGGACTTAGACATCTTTCTGCCTTGGTTGTCACGGACAAGTCCGTGAATCAAAACAGTGTGGAAAGGTGTCTTACCGGTATGCTCACAGCCAGAGAAAATCATTCTGGCAACCCAGAAGAAAATAATATCGTAGCCGGTGACCAGCACATCCGTGGGATAAAACTTCTTAAAGTCCTCAGCGTCAGCATTGGGCCAGCCAAGAGTCTCAAAGGGCCACAATGCAGAGCTGAACCAAGTGTCCAGCACATCCTCTTCTCGCGTGATGTTATTGCTTTGGCAATGCTCACATTGGGTGGCATCGTCACGGGAGACAGTAATGTGACCGCAATCTGCGCAGGTCCATGCAGGAATCTGGTGACCCCACCAAAGCTGACGGGAAATACACCAGTCACGAACATTTTCCATCCAGTTAAGATAGGTCTTGGTAAAGCGCTCGGGAACGAACTTGGTTTCATTCTCCTTAACCACGCGAATGGCTTCCTCAGCCAGAGGCTTCATCTTCACAAACCACTGGGCAGAAATAATCGGCTCAACATCCTGATGACAGCGGTAGCAAGTACCCACATTGTGAGCATGGTCATCGATTTTTACCAGATAACCGCCGGCCTCCAAATCAGCAATAATAGCTTTACGCGCCTCATAGCGATCCATGCCTTCATACTTGCCGCCAAGAGCGTTGACCTTGCCGTTGTCGTCCAGTACGCGGATGACTTCTAAGTTATGCCGCAGACCCACCTCGAAGTCGTTGGGATCGTGGGCAGGGGTCATCTTAACACAGCCTGTACCGAATTCCATTTCAGCATAATCGTCAGCCACAATAGGAATTTCCTTATTTACCAAAGGCAGAGTAACCGTTTTGCCCACAATATGCTGATAGCGCTCATCATTAGGATTGACGCAAACACCGGTATCGCCCAACATGGTTTCCGGACGGGTTGTGGCAACCACCACTTCGCCGCTGCCGTCGGTCATAGGATAGCGAATATGCCACAGTTGGCCGGGCTTGTCCACATACTCTACTTCCGCATCAGAAAGCGCGGTAACGCAGTGAGGACACCAGTTAATAATCCGGCTGCCCTTATAAATCAGACCCTTTTCATAAAGGGAAACAAAGACTTCACGAACAGCCTTGGAGCAGCCTTCATCCATAGTAAAGGCAGCGCGCTCCCAGTCACAGGATGCGCCCAGCTTTTTCTGCTGCTCAACAATGCGGTTGCCGTACTTATGCTTCCAGTCCCAGACTTTTTCCAAGAACTTTTCACGGCCTAAATCGTAACGAGTCAGACCATCCTTGCGAAGCTCCTCTTCCACCTTAATCTGGGTAGCAATACCGGCATGGTCAACACCGGGTACCCACAAAGCGTCGTAGCCCTGCATCCGCTTAAAGCGAATCAAGGTATCCTGCAAGGTTGCGTCCATGGCGTGGCCCATGTGAAGCTGACCGGTAACATTGGGGGGCGGCATTACGATGGTAAAGGGTTTCGCGCCCTCTTTGCCTTGGGGACGGAAAAATCCGCCCTGCTCCCACATTTCATAAATTTCGCTTTCCACCTGCTGGGGTTCATAGACCTTGGGCAGTTCTCTGGACATAATCAACACTCCTTTTCATGAAAAAAGCCCTGAGCATGATAGCTCAGGGCGAAAAATTCCGCGGTACCACCTGAATTTCCGAATCATCGGACTCTCAATCAGCTATAACGGGCAGACCCGCACTTTCCTACTGCTATTTCAGAAAGCGAGCTCAAAGGCGACAATTTGGCAGTTTTCTGAGTCCTTGCACCAACCGGACACTCTCTAAAAGAAAATCTGCTAAAAACTCCTTATCAACGCTTGTAACACGCCTAAGTTACCACAATTTTCTCAATCTGTCAACTATCCGCAGAAAAATAGGGCTTTGGTCGCCCAAAGCCCTGTGTGAATTATTTCTTAGTCTTATTGGCGCGGGCAGCCTTTTTCTCGGCCTTTGCCTTAGCCTTTGCTTCTTCCCGCTTCTTGGCCTCAGCCTGTGCAGCCTCGGTAGCGGTTTCATTGGTAGAGATGGACCACTTCATCAATTCCATGCGAACCTGATCCGCGCTGGTTTCGATGACAATCTTTTCGTCCTTGACATTTACAATCGTACCGACAATGCCGCCGATGGTCGTAATCTTATCGCCAACCTTCACAGAAGAACGCATCTGCTCAGATTCCTTTTTCCGCTTGTTCTCGGGACGGATCAGCATGAAGTAGAAAACACCAAGCATTGCGACCAACATAATAATACTTTCCATACCACCCATAATAAAAAACTCCTTTTGTTTAATTGATCACGCTCATTATATCATCAAAAACATAAAAAGCAAGAAAAAATTAGATTCTCTGGCTTAATTTAACAGAATATTCACGACGGAAGGCATCAAAAGTGCCCTCATCCAATGCATTGCGGATCTTCTCCATCAATTTGTTGTAGAAATACAGATTGTGCATAACGGAAAGACGCATAGCCAGCATTTCATCCGCAATAAACAGGTGGCGGATATACGCCTTGGAATAACGGCGGCACACGGGACAGTCGCATTTCGAATCAATAGGACTTTCGTCCAGTTGATACTTTGCATTTTTCAGATTAATCGCGCCGTCCCATGTAAACAGCCGCGCATGGCGGGCGTTTCGCGCAGGCATTACGCAGTCAAAGAAGTCAACGCCACGAGCTACAGCTTCAATGATATTGGTAGGTGTTCCCACACCCATAAGGTAGCGGGTCTTCTCCTTGGGCATATACGGCTCAACCGCGTCAATGATGTCGTACATCTCCTCAGCCGTTTCGCCCACTGCAAGGCCGCCAATGGCGTAACCGGGCAGGTCTAAATCCGCAATGCGTTTCATGTGATCAATGCGAATATCGGCATAAGTACCGCCTTGGTTAATGCCCCAAAGCATCTGCTGAGGATTCACCGTATCCTCCAAGGAATTCAAGCGGGCATTTTCCGCCTTACAGCGTTCCAACCAGCGATAAGTACGGTCTACACTCTTCAACACATAATCCCGGGGCGCAGGATTTTCGATACATTCATCAAAGGCCATGCAAATATCACTGCCCAAATTGGACTGAATCTGCATGCTTTCCTCCGGGCCCATAAAGATTTTATGACCATCGATATGGGAAGAGAAATATACGCCCTCTTCCTTGATTTTCCGCAAAGATGCCAAAGAAAACACCTGAAATCCGCCGGAATCCGTGAGAATCGGGCCGTCCCAAGTCATAAACTTGTGCAGACCACCCATCTGCCGCACCACCTTATCCGTGGGGCGCAAATGCAAGTGATAAGTATTGGAAAGCTCCACCTGACAGCCAATATTCTTCAAATCCGCAGCGCTCAGCGCGCCCTTAATGGCGCCCTGTGTGCCTACATTCATAAATACCGGAGTCTGGACTGAGCCGTGAGCGCAGGTAAATTCGCCGCGGCGAGCCTTTCCTTCTGTCTTTTTCAGTTCAAACATAATCTAACTCCTCAGATAATCAGCATGGCGTCGCCAAAACTGAAAAAGCGATAACGTTCCCTCACCGCTTCTTCATAGGCGGAAAGCACCTTTTCCCTGCCAGCAAATGCGGAAATGAGCATAATCAGTGTACTTTCCGGCAGATGAAAATTGGTAATCAGCGCATCCATGGCCTTAAATTCATAACCGGGGAAAATGAAAATATCGGTCCACTTTACGCTCTGCTCAAATGTTCCGTCATCCAGCACAAGGCTCTCCAATGTGCGGCAGGATGTCGTACCCACGCAAATAATACGGCCGCCTCTTGCCTTGGTTTCATTAAGAATCGTTGCCGTTTCCGCGCTCATCATGCAAAGCTCACTGTGCATTTGATGGTCAGAAAGCTCTTCTGCCTTAACTGGTCTGAATGTGCCAAGTCCAACATGCAAAGTAACAAACGCGGTGGCGATTCCCTTCTGGCGAATCTTCTCCAAAAGCTCTTCTGTAAAATGAAGACCCGCAGTGGGCGCAGCGGCAGAGCCGGCATTCCGGGAATATACCGTCTGATAACGCTCCTGATCATGCAGCTCCGCTTTAATATATGGCGGTAATGGCATCTTGCCAAGGCGTTCCAGAACCTCCAAAAAGATTCCCTGGTAATGAAATTCCACTATGCGGTTGCCATCGTCTTTTACCTGAACCACAGTCGCCGTCAATTCACCGCCGCCAAATATCACTTCATTGCCCACATGCATCTTGCGGCCAGGCTTGCACAAGCACTCCCACCTATTCTGCCCCAAATCTTTCAGCAATAGAACCTCCACCGCGCCGCCGGTGGGTCGATGACCCAAAAGTCTGGCAGGAAGCACACGGGAATCGTTCATCACAAGGCAATCCCCCGGCTGCAAGTAATCAATCACATCATAAAAATGCTTATGGAACACCTCACCGCTGCATTTGTCAAGAACGCATAAACGGGAAGAATCCCGCTCCACCAAAGGTGTTTGCGCAATCAATTCCTCCGGCAGATCATACCAAAAATCATGGGTTTTCAAATCTTACCCCTCCAAATTCATTCACGACCAATAGTATAGCGGAAAATACAAAACTTTGCAATAGCTTTGGCAAATATAACTCCATAGCATAAGATACCATGGAGGGATGAACATGGATAACCCATTATTTACAGGAGTCTGCACTGCGCTTGTAACTCCTTTTATAAACGATCGAGTAAATTATCCCATGCTGGAACTTTTGTTAAACAGACAAATTTCAGCAGGAATACCAGCAGTTATCATCGCAGGCACAACCGGCGAAGGTGCAACCTTAACAGATAAGGAAAAACTGGAACTGTTTAGGATCTCTAAGGATATCGTTGGCGACAAAATGAAAATCATTGCCGGAACAGGCTCAAATTCCACCCAACATGCCGTGGAATTAAGTGGATATGCCCAAGAAGCCGGTGTTGACGGGTTGTTAGTTGTCAGTCCTTATTACAACAAAGCAACACCGGATGGTCTGTTTGCCCACTACCTAACCATATCCAACAGCGTAAATCTACCCATAGTCATATACAATGTTCCATCGCGAACGGGCCTTGACATTCCTGTGTCTGTATACCGCCAGCTTGCAAAAATACCGAATATTGCAGGTGTGAAAGAAGCCTCTGACAGCATAGAAAAGGTAGTGCAAATTAAATCTGAATGTCCTGACTCGTTCGCTATTTGGACGGGAAATGATGCCATGACAGTGCCTGTTATATCATTGGGCGGCAGTGGCGTGATTTCCGTTACATCCAATGTCATTCCTGTGGCAATGGTCAAAATGACAGAGGACGCACTCAACGGTGATTTTATTTTAGCCGGCAAATTACAAGCAAAACTGTACCCCCTGATCAAGCAACTATTCTGTGAAGTCAATCCCATTCCCGTAAAAGCTGGTATGAAACTTATTGGCTACGATTGCGGCCCATGCCGCTTGCCGTTGACCACACTCTCAAACGCACATTTGGCGGAACTACGCTCCCGTCTTATATAAAAAAGCACCGCCACAGGCGGTGCTTTTTAAGGTGTAAAATCTTCAAAAATAGGAACAAAACCATCTTTACGCGTGATGTCGTATTCCTGCTTTGTTTTCAGCGTCCAAGTGACCCCATGAATACCCCATATCCATCGGCAAAGGAACAAGCTTATATTCGTTCTATCCCGAAATCTGTATGCAATAAAATCCGGTTGTGTTCTGAAATTAAAGAGAAGAAATGTCATAGCAAATTTCAGAAAAAAAGGCGCATGACCACCCTTATCTTTTAAGAAATTTTCAGAAAGCTGCCCTCTTATCACATCCGGGCGATTTTGTCTCAACCAAGCAATACATCTCGGGTCAAAGGATTCTATGCAGTAACAAACATGGTAACGATCCAGCATTTCGCAGGCAGTTTTCGTCAACTGCTCTACGTTGTCGGCCGTTTTTAGTTCCACAATCAGCGGAGTCTTACCCTCAAACAGATCAAGAACTTCAGAAAACAGAGGTATGGTTTGCTCCGTATCATGTAAACGATAACGCGGCAAATCCTGAACTGTCAACTTCTCAATTTCCACATCCGCTCCCGTCATGCGTTTCAAGGACGAATCGTGAATCACTGCAAGATTGCCGTCAGATAGCAGATGAACATCCAATTCTGCGCCATAGCCATGGTCAATCGCTCTACGAAAGGCCTCGATACTGTTTTCCGGTGCATCCTTGGAATGAAGCCCCCTATGAGCATAGGAATATTGCGACAATTCGGCCCAGCCGCTATGTCCGATTCTGCCTTTTAAAAGGAGTATATAAGCAAGTAAAAACAACAGCAGGATACCTAAGGCAATCCCCATATTAGTCCTCAGTGCTAAATGCTTCAATGCCGGTCTTTACCGGTACCACAGCATCACCGTGCTTCACAAACAGCATGGTTACAAAGGAGCCGGCAACAAACAGTGCGGCATACGGGAACAGTACGCCCATACCAAGCTTATCCATCAGCAAGCCGGAGAACATAGGAGTCAGAGTTTGAGCTGCCATGGAAGCCGTATAATAATAACCAGTGTACTTACCCACATCGCCATCGGCGCAAAGCTCCACAACCATGGGGAAAGAATTGACATTGATAGTTGCCCATGCAATACCCGCCAGAATGAAAATGCTGATCATTAAAATCACAGGCGTTGTAGCAGTGACGAACTGCGCCAAACCAAAGGCAACCGCCAAAAGAGCCACACCAATAAGAATGGCCTTTTTTCTGCCGATTTTAGAAGACAAAATACCCACAGGAACAAAGGAAACAATGGCGGCACCCGTGCCGATCATCAGGGTGATATTAAAGTCAGCGCCAAGCAAATTAGAGGCGTAAACGCTGTACTTACTGCTCACGGCATTATATCCGAAGTACCACAAAATCACAGATGCCAGCAACAGAATCAAAGATGCCTTTTCACCCTTAGTTAGCTTTCGCTTTTGGGACTCTGTTTCCACAGGTTCTGCCTCCACCAAGGTTGCAGATTCATCCTGCATATCCTTGCACCAAGCAGGTTCCTTAACCTTTACTAAGAACACAATCAAAGCAACAAGCATCAATCCTGCAACAGCCCCAAAGTAACCTGCATAGCTCATCATGGCATTTTTAGGCGCATCCGTTGCAAATACCTTGCCCAAGACAAGAACTAAAATACCGCCCACATAACCCATCAGATTAATGATTGCATTCGCCTTACTGCGAAGAGGTTTTACGGTCACATCCGGCATAAGCGCCACAGCAGGAGAACGGAATGTCGCCATAGCAATCAGTAAAAACAGCAAAATGCCAATGAACAGAATCAACGGTTGAGGATTGTTGGAAGTCAGATCCCATATGTACGCCTGACGCGCCGGAACAACATAATTGACATAGTCGGTATTGGTAACAGATTTGCCGTTTTCGTCAACAATCACGCTCTTGATTGCCACAAAGTCCTCGCGGGAAATTTCTTCGGAAAGCACAAAATGCTCCTCGGTCAAGGTAGCAGATTCCTTGTTGGGCTTTACGATTTTTTCATCAGCCTGACTGTCGTAAATCATACCCAAAGCTACGGGATCGTCAACAGTGGAGACCTTATCAATGTTTTTCAGCTGCGCCATATCCGCAAAGGACAGAGCAACAAGCAAAATAATAGCCGCAATGGTGCCGGCGCGGATAAAGGGAGTGCGGCGGCCGCTTCTGCTCTTGCACTTATCGGAGAGCATACCAAACAGCGGCAGCAAAAACAGCGCAAGGATGTTGTCAAGGGCCATAATGGCGCCGGACCAGAATTGAGACATGCCGAATTTATTAGTCAAGATCAAAGGAATAATGCTATCGTAGGCCTGCCAGAATGCTAAAATCAAGAAAAATGCAAAACCAACAAAAATCGTACGCTTATTGTTAAGTTTCATGTTCGTGCTCCTTTACAATATAGTTTTCATTGCTTCATAAAGTTTTCTGGATATCAATTCATGCCCGCAACAAGTGGGATGAATGCCATCATAAAGAACATTTTCAGGAGATGTGCGCTCTGCCATTTCATCCATATCCTTTTGAAGAGGAATGAAAATCAAGCCGTATTTTTCCGCAATTGCCTTGCAGGATGCTGACCGCAAAGCAAGCTCACGGCGGAAATCCTCTATACGGCAGTCCGTGGCAGAACCGCTTAACACAAAGGGTTCCATAAGAACAATCTTTGTGGCAGGAGATTTTTGCAAAACTTCCTTACAGTACATCTCCAAAAGCATGGCATACTTCTCGCTGTCAATGCCGTCTCGATTAGTAAATTCACTATTGACACCGTTGACACCAATGAGAATCGTGAGAATGTCGGGATTCAGATTCAGTGCGCCGCACTTGATTCTTGCGTACATGTCCACCACTCGAATACCGCTCAGACCGCGATTGTAGAAGCGATATTGACCGGGATAATCCACCGCGATCCTGCCGGCAGTCATGGTGACATAGCCGCTTCCCATATACTGGTCATTATCCGCAAGGCGAGCAGCGTTTGTAATGGAATCACCCTGAAATACAATCGTTTTCACAGAATAGCCTCCTTAGATCAAGCTAGAACCGCCTTGTGAAATACCTTCTTGCCCTTGCGGATCTTAACGCCCTCTTTCAGCATTTCCTCACTAACCATAAAGGTTGCGGCAGGCACTTTTTCATCATTCACAAACACACCGCCCTGCTCCACAAGCTGACGAGCCTGCTTGTTAGAAGGAGCTAAACCGCAAGCGACCATCAAATTTAAAATACCCATGTTGCCGTCTACCAGCTTGTCTGCGGGAATTTCCGTGGTAGGCATATTTGCATCATCACCACCGCCAACAAACAGCGCCCTGGCAGCATTCTGCGCTTTTACAGCCTCCTGCTCGCCATGGACAAGCTTTGTCAGTTCAAAGGCAAGGATTTCCTTAGCGGTGTTAAGCTGCGCGTCCTTCCAATCAGACATTGCCTCAATTTCTTCCATAGGCAGGAAGGTCAGCATACGGATGCATTTGAGAACATCCTCGTCGCCAACATTTCGCCAATACTGGTAAAAATCAAAAGGAGATGTTTTATTGGGATCAAGCCACACCGCACCGGATGCGGTCTTGCCCATCTTCTTGCCTTCGGAGTTCAGAAGCAGTGTAATGGTCATAGCATGGGCATCCTTGCCCAGTTTGCGACGGATCAGCTCCGTGCCCCCCAGCATATTACTCCATTGGTCATTACCGCCAAACTGCATATTGCAGCCATAGTGCTGGTACAGGTAGTAGAAGTCATAAGACTGCATTGGCATATAGTTAAACTCCAAAAAGCTTAAACCTTTTTCCATGCGCTGCTTGAAACACTCCGCGCGGAGCATATTGTTCACCGAGAAGCAGCCGCCAATTTCGCGGATGAAATCCACATAATTAAGGTTCAGCAGCCAATCACCGTTGTTGACCATCATGGCCTTTCCTTCACCGAACTCAATAAAGCGCTCCATCTGTTTTTTGAAGCATTCACAGTTGTGCTGAATGGTCTCCTGAGTCATCATACTGCGCATATCCGTACGGCCGGAGGGGTCTCCAATCATAGCCGTGCCGCCGCCGATCAATGCAATAGGTCGGTTGCCAGCCATTTGCAGGCGCTTCATCAAGCACAGCGCCATAAAATGGCCAACATGCAAGGAGTCAGCAGTAGGGTCAAAGCCGATATAGAAGACAGCCTTGCCGTTGTCAATCATTTCACGGATTTCTTCCTCATTGGTCACCTGAGCAATGAGTCCGCGGGCAACCAATTCATCATAAAGTTTCATTTTCTTCTTCCTTTCCTTTTTGAAGCGCGGCTCTGCCAATCATGGAAGTCAAGGCAGCGCGCAGTAAATTTACATTGGTTTCTTCTAGAATTGTGTCCTTATGGGTATGAATTCGGCTTAGATAAAGGACATTACCCTTTTTCCGCAACGCCGCAACCCCAACACCCTTGGGGAAACTTCTTTGGTCGGAGGCATACATTGAAAATCCCTTTTCATGCAAGGTGATTCTCTTGTCTCCGTAACTGCCAACACAGCAGCGCAGCAGCTCCATAGCATCCGTATCCTTACGAAGCTTCTTTGTAGGGAACATCACAATATGATCCCCGTCACCCACGCAATCGAGATTTAAAACGATTTGACTGGCAGTTTCCTTTTTGTGCTTTCTTTGATGATTCGATGAGCCAATCAATCCGGCTTCTTCTAAATCAAAGAGCACAAAGCAAACTTGGCTTCGCATATTTTTCTGCAAGGTTGCGGCAATTTCCAGCAACGCAACCACACCGGAAGTATTATCATTAGCGGTGTGGCGGTTTGCCGGGCCAAAGAGCAACAACCCATAAAGAACCAAAAGAAGCGCCCATGCAATCATGCCGCCAAGCCGAGCCTCACCGGCAACCAAGCCCCCGAGAAATCCTAAGGCAAAAGCCACAGCTAAAAATCCGAGGGTCACCAAAATTTGATACACTAAATATGCCCAGAAATGACAGGGCGTACAGAAATTTGGAAAGGGCATCCATGCGCAAGTATCATAATGGGCAGTTATCAAGAATTTTGCCTGTGTCGGGTCGCCTAGAATCAAATTTCTAGCTCCAAAGCTCCCCTTTTCAACCGTAACTGGGTAGCCAAGCTTTTCGGCATATTCCGTAATACTATCGCGAAATGCAGCCTTCTGACGCTTTGTCTTTCTGACCTCATGATAAGTCAGAATGTCCATGGGTTTTTCTATCATTCTCTATCCCCCAAAAACAAAAATACCCTCTGTCCCATAAGGACAGAGGGTGAATGAACACGGTACCACCTCTGATTCGGTTATGCCTCACGACACAACCCTCAGGCCGTTGCGAAACGGCACACGCAATATCGGGCGCACCCGTCTTTCCCTACTGACATTCAGGAAAGCCACTCCGGGAGGTAATTCGGCAAAGTCCTCTACTGTCTTGCACCGGCCGACAGCTCTCTGAAAAGGTAAAATTTGCGTACTTCATCCCATCACAGTGTTACGCTCATTCTAGCGAAAATGAGAGGATTTGTCAAGAATTTATTAAAATGCAAGCATTTCTTCCGCGCTCTTTAAGGTTGTTTCCGTAATCTGTGCACCACCGATCATGCGTGCAAGTTCCCCTTTTCTGCCTTCCAAATCCAAAGGCGTAACGGTTGTATAGGTTCTTCCCTGCCGTTCTTCCTTGGAAATGAGCAAATGAGTCTGCGCCAAAGCAGCAAGCTGAGGCAGATGCGTCACGCACAAAACCTGCTTGTGATGCGCAACGCTGCGCAATTTCTGGGCGACCTTCTGCGCTGCGCGACCGGAAACACCAGTATCCACTTCGTCAAAGATCAATGTGGCAACATCATCCCGTTCTGCCAGCACATTTTTCATCGCCAGCATAATTCTGGCCAATTCACCGCCTGATGCAACCTTGCTCAGCGGCTTCAAATCCTCACCTGCATTGGCAGATAGGTAAAACGCCACGGAATCCGCACCATTGACAGTTAAATCTGTGGGTGTAAAACGGCATTCGAATTGCACACGGGGCATATCCAAATCTGCAAGCTCCGCTAAGATCCTTTCTGCCATAACATCTGCCGATTCCATACGCTGCTTTCTCAGAGCATTTGCCGAATCCCATGCCAATTGCTCCGCCATTTGAAGCTTTGCTTTTAAACGTTTCAATCGATCGTCGGCAAATTCAATATCGTCCAGTTCCTGCTTAGCCTTTTCAAGATAGGAAAGAATATCTTCGCAGGTTGCGCCATATTTTCTGCGCAGCTTATGAATGATATCCAAACGGAATTCAATCTGTTCCAGTTCATCACCGCTGTAACTGAGTTCATCCCGGGCATCCTTCACAAGCTCCGCGGCATCCTGCACCTCATACATCAAATCCGCGACCTTATTATGAAGCTCGGAAATGGCATCAGAAAATTTTGATACCCGTGCCAATGCCCGCTCCGCAGAAGCAAGTGCCGAGGCAGCGCCATCCGTATCATCACTTCCGTAAAGCTGTTCTACCGCGTCATTTAAGCCATCGGAAATCTTTTCCGCATTTTGCAGCAGCTTACGGCGCTGCTCCAAAATTTCGTCCTCGCCGGATTCCAAATCCGCCTTTTCGATTTCCTCAATCTGATAGCGGAGAGTCTCCATGCGACGCAGCTTTTCCCCTTCGTCCATATTGAGGCTCTCAATCTCACGACGCAAGGAAAGAACCTGTGCATATTTTCCGGAATAATCCTCCCGAAGCGCAGCATTGCTTGCAAAGGAATCCAAAGATGTCAGATGATTTTCCTCATCAAAAAGCGATGCAGTATCATGCTGCCCGTGAATGTTGATCAGCTGGATGCCCAATTTCCGTAAAATAGAAACAGAAACCAAGCTGCCGTTGACGCGGCAGATATTTTTGCCGTCTAAGTAAATTTCACGCTGCACCACGATCTCTTGATCGTACTCAACACCGTTTTCAGAAAACCAAGGAAGCTGCGGGACATCTCTAAATACGGCGCGCACAGACGCTTTCTGCTCCCCTGTGCGAATCATATCCCGATATGCGCGCTCGCCTAAAATGGCAGAAATTGCATCAATCACAATGGATTTGCCCGCACCTGTTTCACCAGTGAGTACATTAAAACCACGGTCAAAGGAAATGTCGGAGCACTCAATGACCGCAATATTCTCAATATGCAGAAGACTGAGCATGTGGCTCCCTCCTAAATGATCAGCTGATTAAGGTCTTAATTTCACCGCAAAATGCCGCTGCGGAATTTTGATCGCGCATGACAATCATAACCGTGTCATCACCGGCAATGCTGCCCACCACCACGCTCATATTCATCGCATCAATGGCAGAAGCAGCCGCAGATGCAAGACCGGGCAAGGTGCGAAGAACAATGAGATTCTGCGCATAGTCATAACTTGTGATACATTCCTTAAAAATAGCATTCAGCTTAGAGGAAAATGTGTTAGAAACCTCATCGCTGGCCGTAGTATAACGGTAAGTACCAAAGCTAGTGAGTTCCTTGACAACACGAAGTTCCTTAATATCACGGGAAATGGTTGCCTGTGTGCTGTGAAAGCCGGCTTCTAGTAATTCGGCCAACAGCTGCTCCTGGGTTTCTACATTCTTATTGGAGATGATCTCCATAATTTTCGCCTGTCTTTGTGTCTTCATATCCGTGCCTCATCTTGTATTCTTAAATTTAGAGTTGATAACATCGTAAAAACTGCGCTTTTTCAGGCGCACCAACCGAGTTTCCAACGAAGAAGTTTTGATCGTGGCAACATCTCCTATATTCATTCGCAAGGCCTTGCCGCCGTCTACGCTTAAAAAGCCGTTTCTTCTGGCATTTCTGGTTAAACCGATGGTAACAGTGCGATCCTGAGATGCAACCATAGAACGGCTGGCAACATCATGAGCGCAAATCGGTGTAATTAAAATAGTTTTTGCATCCGGTTCAACAATAGGGCCGCCGGCAGAAAGACTATACGCAGTGGAGCCGGTGGGTGTAGCAACGATAATGCCGTCACCACCACACTCCATAGCCTGAACACCGTCGCACTGCACATATAAATGCACAATACGGGCGATAGCACCTTTGGTAATGACCACATCATTTAAGCAAATATCGTGGAAAATAATATCTCTGTCGCGATGGACAGTCACATCCAGCATCATGCGACTGTCAATGGAATAATCGTCGGCAGCAAGACGCTTTAACTGTTCCAATTCTGTGCTTTCCAGCTCTGCCATGAAGCCCATGGTGCCAATATTAACGCCCAAGATGGGAATACCGGCTCTTGTGGCAGTTTTTGCCATGTGCAAAATAGTTCCGTCACCGCCAAAGCATACAATCAGTTCAGCGTCGGACAGTTCTCTGTCCAATCTGGAAAAGTACAGATCCTTAGGCAATGCAAAAGACTTATCTACCTCGAAAGGAAGACAGATTTTCACATCTACCCCTGCATCTTTTAAGATTTGATATGCCTCCCGAACTGTTTGAAACCCGCTGTCGCGATACGGATTCGGTGTTAAAATTACTTTCTTCACAATCGTTACCCCTTTAATGTTTGATGGGCATCTGCCACAACCTTGGAAGTATCAGGCTGTATTCCCTCAACATCAGACAAGGTTAAATGACCCAAAAACTCAATATTCCCCTCAGGTCCTTTTACGGGAGAAAAAGTTAAGCCTAAAATGCGAAAGTCCAAGGAATTTGCCAATGCAACAAAACCGTCAAGAACTTCTTTATGAACCTCCGGTTCGCGAACAACACCCTTCTTGCCAACCTTTTCCTTACCTGCCTCAAACTGAGGCTTGATCAGGCAAAGTACCTGTCCGCAATCCTGCTTTAACAGCTGTTTAATGGCAGGAAGCACAATTTTTAAGGAAATAAAGCTCACATCTACCACGGACAAATCCAAAGGCTCTCCAAGCTGCTCTTGTGTCACATAGCGGATATTGGTGCGCTCCATGACTACAACCCGCGGATCCGAACGGATTTTCCAGTCCAACTGACCGTAGCCGACATCAATGGCAAAGACCTTTTTCGCACCCTGCTGCAATAAGCAGTCGGTAAAACCACCTGTGGATGCACCGGAATCGCTGCAAACAAAGCCCTCAGGCTTGACGCCAAAATCACGCAGGGCCTTTTCCAGTTTCAAACCGCCCCGACTGACATAGGGACAGGTATCACCCCGCACCTCAATATCCACAGTTTCATCATAAGAAGTGCCCGGTTTATCTGCCTTCTGTCCATCTACATAGACTTGACCGGCCATGATAATCGCCTGCGCCTTAGAGCGTGTTTCAGTAAACATTCTCTCCGTCAGAAGTACATCTAACCGCTTTTTAATTTTCACGATTGCATACCTCCAAAATACGATTTGCAATAGCTTCTCCGTCAAGACCGCATACGCGATAAAGCTCGGGAAGACTTCCGTGGGTCACAAATTCATTGCCCAAATCCATGGACAAAACCTTACAATTCTTAACAGCCAACGCTGCAGACAATTCATAAGCAATGCCACTTCCAGCCATTACTTCTTCAACAATGCAAACCGTGGAATGATTGGGAATTTGTTCTAAAATCGTCGAAATCGGCAAAGGTTTTATAGAAAATAGCCGCAAAATCTGAGCATTTCTTCCATTTTGTTTTAAATACTCTGCGGCAGAAACCACATTATCAAGGATTGCTCCATAAGTAATCAGGGTTACATCCTGCCCCACTGAATGACGGCAAAGTGTGCTGTCCGGTGTCCATGCGCAGGAAGAAAATCCACGGTCAGTTCCTCTGGGATAACGCAGAGAAACAGGGCCATCCGCTTCTAAAACCGACCAACGCAGCATTGCAGAAAGCTCCGCGCAGTTAGCGGGACACAGAATCTTCATGTCCGGTATCTGGCGCAAAAATCCCACATCAAATACACCGTGATGTGTCTCCCCGTCTTCTCCAACCAAGCCGGCTCTGTCAATGGCGAAAACCACGTGATTGCGCATAATAGATACATCCTGCACAATCTGGTCAAAGGTGCGCTGTAAAAAAGTAGAATACAGCGCCACAACAGGAATTGCACCCTGTTTGGCAAGTCCACCCGCCATAGAAACCGCATGTTCTTCTGCAATGCCCACATCAAACAATCGCTTAGGAAATCGCTCTCTGAATGGAAGAAGACCGGTACCGCCGGGCATAGCGGCAGTGATGGCACAGATCCGCTCATTTTCCTGTGCCAAACGAATCATCTCTGCGCCAAAAGCATCTGAAAAAGTCATTGCGCCGCTTTTACGAACTTCACCGGAATTGGGGTCAAATTTGCCAATGCCGTGAAATTTAGAAGGATGCAGCTCCGCGTGGGAATATCCGTGACCCTTTTGGGTCAGCACATGCACCAAAACAGGTCGATTCATTTTCTTGGCAATATTCAAAATCCGTATAAGTTCCGGAAGATCGTGACCGTCCACAGGCCCAAGATATTCAAGACCCATATTCTGGAAAATTGTTGTGGGCAGCACAGCGCGCTTAATATGGTCTTTTATCCAATGGATACACCGACGAATCCCTTTGCCAAAGGGAACTTTATTTAAAAAGCTTTGCAGAGATTCCTTTGTATTTAAATACCGCTGTTTTGTGCGTAATTTCGAAAGATGCTTTGCCATGCCGCCAACATTGCGGTCAATGGACATTTCGTTATCATTCAGAACAATCACCATGGGCTCACCGCTGTCGGCGGCATCGTTAAGGCCTTCATAAGCCATACCGCCCGTTGCAGCGCCATCGCCAAGGACGGCAACCACATGGTAATCCTGATTTAATAGTGTTCTTGCCCGCGCCATACCCAATGCAATGGACACCGAATTTGACGCATGGCCTGCAACAAAGGCATCCGTCTCGCTTTCGCTGGGCTTGGGAAAACCGGCAATGCCGCCAAATTGCCGCAGCGAATCAAAATCCGCCTGGCGACCGGTCAGCAGCTTATGGACATAAGACTGATGCCCGACGTCAAATACCAGACGGTCATTATTGGTATGAAACACGGTTTCCAGTGCAACCGTCAGCTCAACTACGCCCAAATTAGACGCAAGATGGCCGCCGGTCTTTGAAACATGAGAAATCAAAAATTGCCGGATTTCCTCACAGAGAAGCACCTGCTCTTCTGCGGTTAACCGGTTAAGATCTTCATGACCGTGAATATCTTTTAAAATTTCCACAATGGACACAACCTAACCTTCATTATCTTTTTTATGGCGGGTAATATGCCGCAAATGGTATAAAAATTTACCCACCGCATGCACAATGTTTGTACAGGAATTCACGGCAAAGGTTTTACCAATTGCCTTTCCTCCCACCGTTAAACCGGCAGCCAAAGCAGACATCAGCAGAACCATTACTTTTGGCCAGCTGAAATCAAACTTCGCCAGCAGCTGCGCAGCAATGGTTGCCGATGCACTGCCGGAAACAACACCGCAAATATCGCCCACGACATCGTTGCAAATAGAACTGACGCGCTCAGCATTGCGCAGCAAGGAGATAGCTTCCTGCGCGCCTGCAACTTTTCTTGCGGCCATAGAATGAAAGGGCTTTTCATCCGCAGATGCCACCGCCATACCGATCACATCAAACACAATGCCAACCAAAATGATCACGAACAAAACCAAAAAAGCCACGGCCATGGTGCTGCTTTCCATTAGAATATCGGAAAGAAGCGTAATGGCACCGGAAACAAACAAAGTCACAAAAAAGATCGTAATGACCCAGCGGACATTTCGGATCCTCCTATGTTTAGCTGGTGACGGGTCTGACTTAGACACAGGACTAATCCCCTTTTATAAAGTAAAATGACGGCGGCAAACAGGATAAATCTTACGGCTTAGGTCGGGTTGGTTTTCCCCGGACGAAACCTGCCGTTGCCGAACAGGCCGTTTCCGTTTATTCCATCCGTTCGGGCGTTGCCGAGTCCCGAATACCCGATTGCCACTTAGTCCGTACTGTAATCCCCTGTCTGCCCTGATTAAGACAGCCTAGGTGTTTTCCACGGCAGAATGTTCCACGGTCTTAGCCTCTTTTGCAAGGATGGTTTCCAAAGGCGATGACGAAAAAGCTTGTGGCCACAAGCTTAAACGCCTATTCCTTTTTCCCCGCATACTCACTCAAGGCAGGCTACACTGCACACAGCACACGATTCTGTGCACCGCCTTGCAGGTTCATACTAGGCACGTACGCGAAGCGGCTTTCACAATGGAGTTCTCAACTTCGTCGCACGACACCAAGTCTCCACGGTAACCGGGTCGTATGCTCCATGCCATTGGAGCGCGCCCTGAAACCTTAACCCCCAGCATCCACCCTAAACTGGGCGTAAAAAGCAGACACCAGGGACTTCATCGATGTGCCCTTCAAAGGATTTTTAGGCCCTTCCTGGAAGGTGGTCATTCCGACTAGGATACTGCGCCGTCGGATAAAATCATAGCATACTTTTCGTGAATATACAAGTATATTTTCAAAAAAATGAATATTCCCCTGATTTTCATGGGTATATTCATTTTTTATTTAGAAAATGTGCATCCACAATGTCGCTGTGAGTGACCACGATTTCAATATCTTTTAGCTCCTCGCGGGTAAAAAACCGCAGCTCTCTTGACTCTTCGCTTATGGTCAAATTCGGCATTTCGGGAAAATCCAAAGCATACACTACAATTACCATGCGCCAAACGCTTCCGTCGCGAAAGGCAGCAATGCGTCCGGGTTCTCCGTAAACGGCCAGTTTTTTAAAGCGTTCCACAGGGACTCTGAGTCCCAATTCTTCATATACCTCACGGGCAATGGCTTTGACTTCACTCTCTTTTTTCTTTACGCCGCCGCCAACTAACCCCCAAGTTCCGCTGTCTCTGCGGCGCTCTAACAGCAATTTGTCCTCACAGGTAATAATCGCATTCACCCCTAAATGTGCCCCCATAGTTGTTTTAGGCGCGTTGGGATCATTGCGGTAAAATTTCACAATGGACATGATATATTTTCCTCCTATTTGTCCTCAAACTCCTTAGGCACAGGCTTTGTAACCCCAGTGCGGCGGGCTTTATCTAATCCACCGGCCATATGAGAGTCCTTATCCTTCGCAAACTTTGCCCGACGAATGATGTCCTCTCCAAAACGATCCCGCAGCGCATCCACAGTTTCATCCAGCCGGATCTTCCTCTCATACTGTTTCGGTGTCAGCTGAGAAAACAGATCAAATTGCTGATACGGCTCAGAACTCAACTGAGTTACTTGGACACCAAGCTGACGCAGGGGCGTATCCCTGTCCCACACTTCATCAAAAATCCGACAGGCTGCCTCGAAAATTTCCGTGGTAATATTGGTCGCACCATGCAGCTTTGCCTGATGCGAGGCATGAGAAAATTCATTGGTGCGCAAGTGAACGCAAATACAACTGCCACATTTTCCGTCTTTTCGCATGCGGCTGGCAACGGTTTCGCAAAGACTCAGCAGTACTTGGTGGGCGTGAGCCGTGGTAACCACATCACTTGAAGTGGTTACAGAGTTGCCGTATCCCTTATTTTCTGCCGGTTCCGGTGTTACCAAATCTGCATTTCGCCCGTTGGCAAAGTGCCAAATGGTCTCTCCCTGCTTACCCAGGCGTCTGCGCAGAACGTTCACATCCGTCTTTGCCAAATCGCCGATGGTATAGATTCCCAAAAGCTTTAATTTCCGCTCTGTTGCCGCGCCCACCAAAAACAAATCCCGCACCGGCAGCGGCCACATTTTCCTTTCCATTTCCTCAGGAAACAGTGTATGTACCTTGTTGGGTTTTTCAAAATCCCCTGCCATTTTTGCCAGAAGCTTATTGCTGGAAATTCCCACATTTACAGTAAATCCCAGCTCTTCCCAAATGCGCATACGCATTTTTTCTGCTGCCAGCCGCGGCGCACCCCAAAGACCCTCCGTGCCGCTCATGTCCACCCACGCCTCGTCAATGGAATACTGCTCCACACAGGGACTGAACTGCCGCAGCATTTCCACAAAATGACGGGATGCTTCCACGTACAGCTCATAATCCGGAGGCACGATTCTCAGCTCCGGACATTTTTCCAGCGCTTGAAACAGTGGCTCACCGGTTTGAATTCCGTATTTCTTTGCCGGCTGACTTTTGGCCAGAATGATACTGTGTCGGGATGCTTTATCTCCGGCTACCACCGATGGCACATCTCTTAAATCTTCTGTTTCTCCCAACACCTTAACACGATAGGCCGCAGACCAGCTTAGAAAAGCCGAATTTACGTCCACATGAAAAATCACACGCTCTGCCATATTAATAAACCCTCCGGCACAAACACCAGCTATGGGTGCGTATGGTATATTTCAGCTCAAACATCCATTCCTTGCCCTTAACCATGGCCTTGCACAGAAAAATCTGCGCTTCAATGCCCACATATTGAATCGGCTTCATGCTGACAACCTCTGAAATATCAATACGCATCAGGCCATGAGCATCATCCTCCATTCGCAGTCGCAAAGGGCGGATTTCCCCGTCTGCCGAGCATACAGAAATCACATCTACCGGCTTGCTGCGCACCATATTTCATCACCTCACATTCATGAGATTATTATAACACATTTGTTCGATTAAAGCAAGGGAAATTTCATATTGCTTGTTCATAGAAAATTTGGTATGATTGAAAAAAGGAGAGATGCACGTGAACAACGAGACAGTCATTCTACGTCCGTTTCTGCCCGGTGATCAGGACAGAATGTTAGAAATTCTCACCGACAACACTGTAAACAAAACCTATATGCTCCCCGATTTTGCTCAAAAGGAAGATGCCATTCCCCTCTTCCAGCGTCTCAAATCACTATCCTGTGACGAAAACCGCTTCGTCAGATGCATCGATGTGCAAGGAAACGTTGTTGGATTTATAAATGATGTAGTAGTAAAGGACGGAAGCATTGAACTCGGCTATGTCATCCACCCCGATTCCCAAGGAAAAGGATATATGACTGCCGCCCTGAAAACGGCCATTCATACTCTGCTGGACTTTAAATTCACCACGGTCATTTGCGGTGCCTTTGAAGAAAATGCCGCCAGCATGCGCGTGATGGAAAAATGTGGCATGCATCGCCTTGAAGAAACAGAAATAATCGACTACCGCGGAAAAGAGCATTTATGCATTTACTATACCATAAGCAAGGAGGAATAACATGCTAAAATTTCCCTGTCTGGTTTTAGATCACGACGATACTGTGGTCAAAAGCATGAAAACCCTCAGTTATCCATTCTATTTATATGTTTTGGAGCAACTTCGTCCCGGCAAGACCATATCCTTTGAGAAATTTGTATTAGACTGTCACAAGCTGGGTTTTGCCGATTTGTGCCGTAAGAACTTCCAATTTACCGAGGAAGAGCTGAAAATCGAACACAAAATGTGGATGGAATATTTAATGGCACACACCCCCGATGCCTACGAGGGCATTGCCGAGCTTTTGCAAGCCTACAAGGCAGAGGGCGGCACGATTTGCGTGGTTTCTCATTCCAGCGAAGCCAATATTATGCGGGATTATCGCGCTCATTTCGGTGTTCTGCCCGATGCCATTTACGGCTGGGATTTGCCGGAGCATCAAAGAAAGCCGCACCCATATCCATTGGTCAACATCATGGAAAGATTTGGATTCGCTCCGGAGCAAATCCTTGTAGTTGACGATATGCAGTTATCGTGGCAGATGGCAAATCCCTTAGGCATTCCCTTTGCCTACGCAGGTTGGACCGACACAGGAATCGCGGAAATTGAAAATGAAATGTTGCGGCTGTGTGATTACAGCTTCCAGACGGTAGAACAATTCCACAAGTTCCTAATTGACACACCATAATTCAATGTTATAATAAAACATGCAAATTTTATCATAAGGCTAAATGAATTGTGGTATCATTTGAATAAACCGAAAACAAGGAGGTGTGTAGTCTGGAAAAGCAAAGCATTAAGATTATGGCGCGAAATCGCGAAGCAAGCCATGAATACTTTATTGAGGAACAATTTGAAGCCGGTATTGAGCTTTTTGGCACAGAAGTTAAATCAATCCGGGCTGGCACACTAAACCTAAAAGATGCGTGGTGCGGAATTAAAGACGGTCAGCTTATTGTCAATCAAATGCACATTTCCCCTTATGACCACGGAAATCGCTTTAACCCCGATTCCCGCCGACCCCGCAGATTACTGATGCACAAGCGTGAAATCATGCGATTGCTTGGCAAGGTCAAGCAGGATGGATATTCGCTGATACCTCTTTCCGTCTATTTCAAGGGCAGTCTGGTAAAGGTAAGCGTTGGTCTGTGCAAAGGCAAAAAATTATACGATAAACGACAAGCCGCGGCTGAGAAAGATGCAAAGCGTCAAATCGACCGCGCTATGAAAGAGAGGTATTGATATGAATCCGAATTTTAAAATTACCATGGAAAACGGCGGTGTGATCGAGGGCGAGCTGTATCCCGAAATTGCACCTCAAAGTGTCTATAATTTTATAGACCTTGCAAATCATAATTACTATGATGGCCTAATCTTCCACCGCGTCATTCCCGGTTTTATGATTCAAGGTGGTTGCCCCGACGGAACCGGTATGGGCGGCCCCGGCTACTGCATTAAGGGCGAGTTCTTCTTCAACGGCATTAAGAACGATTTAAAGCACAAGCGCGGCGTTCTTTCTATGGCGCGTTCCTCCTCCCCTAACTCTGCCGGCAGCCAATTCTTTATTATGCATCAAGATGCTCGTCATTTAGATGGTCAATATGCCGCATTTGGCAAGGTTACCTCCGGCATGGAGGTAGTGGATGCCATTGCTGCCACTAAGACCGGCATGCAGGATCGTCCTGTGCAGGAACAGAAAATCGCATCCATCACCGTAGACACCCACGGGGAAACCTATCCCGAGCCTAACAAGCTCCCCGATCCCTACGGCAGATTCTAAAACCTTCACGGTGGGGAAAACACTCCCCACCTCCCATACGGGGCCGTACTGGTTTCGACGGGGGTAGTGAGGCTGGAATAGCGGGTCGTGGCGCTCGACCACGATAAAACGGGTACTTTTTAAATTTAACTGACAACAATTTAGTTGCAGCGGCTGCCTAATTAGGCGCCCATCCGCCCCGGAAGGTCCACGAGCCGGGCTCGGGTGTGATCGAAGTGGAGAACGTGCGTATGGTAAGCTTTGCCCATACCACGCATCATGAAGCTACCGATTCTTGTAGAGTGTTTGCTCTCGGCAAGATGAGGGAATGTAAATAACAAACTGCACCCGGAGAAGTTCCTTCCAAGTTGCTCTCGGACGCGGGTTCGATTCCCGCCGGCTCCACCAAACAAGTTAAAGGCGAACCCATTTCCCTTGGGAGATGGATTCGCCTTTATCGTTTATTTCAAAGAATACATAACAGGCAAAAATACATCATTTGCCAACTTTAACTTTTAGCAGGTGGATACTTCACCCCTCACATCTTTACTGTTTTTGCATTTGTCTGAGGAAACAGAACATAGCCACAGCCGTTATTACTACGCTATACAGAATAATCAGTAGTAAGTGTGAAGTTGCGCCCTCAAAATTTCCGTCAAATAACGCTTTTTCCAGTTTTACAGCATGAACAAACGGAAGTATATTTGCCATTTTCTCAAAGACACCGCCAATAAGTTCTAAATCAAACCATACGCCTGAAAGCCACGCACAAAGATTGGTAAGTAATGCTCCGCAAATACCCCCAACCTGTTTTACTCCCAAAAGACTGCCGCATAAAAGTCCGAGTGCAATATTAAAAATTGCCATGGGAATAATGCCAATAACTGCATATATAACATTTACGCTAATTTCGAGTCCCAAAGGAATTGCAAACAAATAGCAGATCATGGTCTGCCCGATTGCAATCGGCAGGATTGGGAGCATATATCCTATGATAAAATCAAATTTCCTAAGGGGTGTTGTATACAATCTCTGCAAAAGTGCGCTTTCGCGATCTTTGGCAATCAGCGTTGCCGAAAAAAGTGTCAGAAATGACAATCCGAATACGGTAATACCAGGAGTCAATGTGTTGATCTCAAACAAACTCACAGGAATATTGGCCTGTAAAGCGCTAAGAAGCAAAAGCAATGCCAATGGGAAGCCCAATCCAAAAGCAAGATTGATTGGATCTCTTAAAATTTCCTTTGCACATCTCTTAGCAAAAGTCGTCATTCTCATTTCGCACCCTCCTTTACAATAGAAACAAAGGTTTTTTCAAAATCGGATGTGCCGACCGATGCATTCAATTCTTCTGATGTTCCTACCGCAAGAAGTCTGCCGCTTTTCATAATACCAATGCGGTCGGAGAGCGACTCAGCTTCTCCCATATAGTGAGTGGTCAAGATAATCGTTATCTTCCCCTTCAAGGAGCGAATCAGATTCCAAAGATCATGTCTTGCAAGAACATCAAGACCGAGAGTGGGCTCGTCCAGAAACAGAATTTTCGGTTCGCTGATCAATGCCATAGCAATACTGACGCGTCGCTGCCAGCCACCGGATAATTTTCCGGTTTTCCTCAGAAGAACATCATTCAGAGAAAACTGCTTTGAAATTTCTTGAACCTTTGTTTTTGTTTTTTCTTTGGAAAAACCATGGATACCGCAGATTAATTCCAGATTCTCTTTTACTGAGAGGTTTGGTGCAACAGCGGTTTCTTGGGGAGATACGCCGATCAACCGCTTTACCTGTTCCGATTCCTTTGTAATACTGTATCCACCAACAACAGCATCTCCACTCGTAGGTTTTGTCAGACAAGAAAGCATTTTAATTACAGTAGTCTTTCCGGCACCGTTCACGCCGAGCAATGAAAACAGTTCTCCTTGCCGAATTTCCAAATCAAGTCCATTTACAGCAGTCGTATCTTTATACCGTTTTACAAGTCCGATCACTTTAATGTCTTGCATATAGCACCCTCCTTTTCTTCGCATTTTCATTATAGCTGACAAAATAGAGTAAATGTCACTTTCCGTCTATTCGGTCAATTTAAGAACCCATTCGGTCTTAGTATTCATCTTTAACATCATTAACTGCACCAAATAAACGCACCCTAATGGGTGTGTTTTCATTTGCAAACCCTGATTGATAGCACTCTTAAACATTAATTTCAATAATCCTTTCTGTAATAACTTTAGCAGAAATTTACACAATAACTTCCTTTTCCGGTATTGCAACTTTCAAATTTCGTGCTAAAATATTCGTAATGTAATGAACGCAAGGTGATATATATGTTCGAAGTATTCAATGCCACACTGCAACCTTTGCTGACTTTATTTTTATGCATCGCAATCGGTTTTGTGCTGGCTAAAAAGCAAATCATTCCCCATAGTGCTGCAAAAAGTCTGGCGAATTTAGAAACATGGGTATTTATTCCCGCGCTCAGCTTTACCACAATGGTGCGAAACTTTACCATTGATGCTCTTTCCTACAATCTGCAATTTTTCTTATTTGGTTGTATCGGAGTTGGCATTGCTCTCATCATTTCTTACTCCACGTGCAAATTCTTTGTCAGAGAGACTTCCTACGAGCAAAACATATACAAATACGCATTAACCATCGGAAATGTCGGATATATGGGTGACCCACTTGTTCAAACAATGTTCGGCGATGCCGTATTGTCCTACTACAAAATGTTTTATCTCCCATTGTCATTTATGATTTACACTTGGGGTATTAAAATTCTAACACCCGCAACAAAAGAAAAGCAAAATCCATTCAAAGCCCTTCTCAATGCACCCACAATTTCCCTGTTTTTAGGTGTATTTGCAGGTCTTTTCGGTTTTGGAGATGTGTTATCAACTCACGTTCCTTTTCTTATGAACACGCTGGATTCCCTTAAGGCATGCATGGGACCCGCAGCAATGTTAATTGCGGGTATTACCATCGCAAAATATGATTTTGTATCCATGCTTAAAAACAAGAAAGTCTATCTTGCAACCTTTATGCGCCTGATAGCGATTCCCATTGTTATGATCGCTTGCCTGTATGGGATTCGTTTGGCAGCAATCAACTTGTTCCAGATATCCATATCAAATTCCATGATGTATTTGGCATTTTTCGCCTATGCTGCGCCCCTGGGATTAAATACCGTGGTATTCCCGGAGGCATACGGAGGAGATCCAAAAACCGGAGCATCCATGGCAACCATTTCCCACACCCTTTGCGTGATTACCATTCCCCTATTATTTTCGCTGATGTACTTAATTTTCGGTGCTCCTGTTTGGTAATGATAACAGAAAACTCCCGACCAGAGGTCGGGAGTTTTTAATTATTGGGTCATTTTTTCTTGCTTAACCTTGTGATCAATCACATGGCGGGATGCCAATTCTCTATGAATATCCTCCAAGGAAATGCCAGCCTCAATCATCAAAACCATAACATGATAAGCAAGATCTGCAATTTCGTATACCGTTTCCTTCTTGTCCATAGCATGGGCGGCAATGATTACTTCCGTGGACTCTTCTCCCACCTTTTTAAGGATCTTGTCCAAGCCTTTTTCGAACAGATAAGTCGTATAGGAGCCTTCCTTTTTCTCCTTTTTGCGGCCAACCAAAAGCTCCATAAGACCTTCATAAGAAAACTCATGCAAATCCTCACTCTGGTATACGGGGTGCGTAAAGCAAGAATCTGTACCGGTGTGGCAGGCAGGGCCGTCCTTTTCTACCATGACTACCAAAGCATCGCCATCGCAATCAGCAGTAATCGAAACAATGTGCTGATAGTTGCCGCTAGTCTCCCCTTTCAGCCACAGCTCATTTCTGGATCGGCTCCAAAAACAAGTGAGACCTTTATCCATGGAGATTTGCAAACTCTCTTGATTCATATATGCAAGTGTCAGCACTTTCTTTGTAATGGCATCCACAACAATGGCGGGAATCAGGCCATTTTCATCAAATTTCAGTTTAGTTAAATCCATTATGATTGCTCCTTATCTTCTAGCTGGTATATTCGCCATTGCCATTGCATGTTTTAAATCGGGAATTTTCACTTCACCAAAGTGAAAAATCGAAGCGGCTAGGCCTGCATCCACCTGCGGCAGCGTCTCAAACAGCGTGATAAAATCCTGAATCTTTCCGGCACCGCCTGAGGCAATGACAGGAACTGAAACGGCATCGCAGACAGCCTCCAACATTTCAAGGTCAAAGCCGCCTTTGACACCGTCGGTATCAATGGAATTTACAACCACCTCGCCGGCGCCATTGTTGACACACCGACGAATCCATGAAATAGCTTCCATGCCGGTATCTTCTCGTCCGCCCTTAGCAAACACGCGAAATTCGCCGTTTACACGCTTAACATCCGCTGACAGCACAACGCATTGATCACCATAACGTTTTGCCGCTTCTTTCACTAAGGTAGGATTGCGAATGGCGCCGGAATTGACACTAACTTTATCCGCACCGCACTTTAAAACGCGGTCAAAATCGTCTAGGGTGTGAATGCCGCCGCCAACAGTCAGAGGAATAAACACTCGGCTGGCAGTTTCGGTTAGGATTTCTGTGAACAGTTTTCTGCCGTCACTTGATGCAGTTATATCATAAAACACAAGCTCATCCGCGCCGTTTTGACTGTAAAATTTCGCCAGCTCCACAGGTGAGGAAACATCCTGCAAACCGCCAAAATTGATACCCTTCACTACCCGTCCGTCTCTTACATCTAAGCAAGGTATGATTCGTTTCGTAATCATTTTGCCACCTCAATTGCCTCTTTTAGAGAGATCGCGCCCGTATAATAAGCTTTTCCGATGATCGCACCGTGCAGGTTTAGCTTACGCAGACGATAAACATCCTCCATAGAAGAAACACCGCCGGAAGCAATAATTTGCATATCCAGCTCCGAAGAAAGCTGCTGATAAAGCGCATGATTTGTGCCTTCCATAGCGCCATCTTTGGAGATATCGGTGCAAATCAAGGTTTTTACGCCTAATTTGGCTAACTTTGCACAAAACTCCATGACTTTCAGATCCGATGTTTCTGTCCAGCCTTTGATGGCTACATACCCATTCTTCAAATCAAGACCCACAGCAATCCGATCACCAAAGGCATCCACCGCACATTTCAGAAATTTTTCATCCGTGACCGCGGCAGTGCCCAAAATAGCACGGTCAATACCCGCATCCATGTAACGCTGCAAAACATCCATTGTGCGGATTCCGCCGCCAATTTCGCAAAACACTCCGGTGGCCTTTCTAATGGCGCAGACAGTATCAAAATTAGGGGTGCTGCCCTCTTTTGCGCCCTCCAAATCCACTAGATGGATATGGTCAGCGCCTTGTTGCACAAAGTCCATCGCCACAGCCACAGGGTCTTCGTTATAAACCGTCATTTGAGCATAATCACCACGAAGCAGACGGACTGCTTTTCCATTATACAAATCAATCGCGGGGTAAATATACATGAAATCCGTCTCCTTACATATTGGCAAAGGCTTTTAAAATTTCCAGTCCCACATCTCCGCTTTTTTCAGGATGAAACTGGCAGCCGAATACATTATCTTTCTGCACCGCAGCTGTTAAATCCGCACCATAGGGTGTGGTGGCGATTACACTTTCGTTACACTCGTCGGCATAAAACGAATGCACAAAATACACAAAATCGCCTTCTTTTATCCCTTTGAATAACTTGGATTCCTTAGGAAAATGCAATTCATTCCAGCCGATGTGGGGAATTTTAAAATCTTTCGGAATTGCCTGAGAAATGGGTTTAACCTTGCCGGGAATCAGGCCAAGGCCTTTATGTATGCCGTATTCGTAACCCTCGTCAAACAAAAGCTGCATGCCAAGGCAAATACCCATCAAAGGCTTCCCATTTGCAACTTGTTCCAAAATCACCTTATCTAGTCCTGTTTTGCACAGCTTTTCTGCCGCATCACCAAAAGCACCGACACCCGGCAAGATAATCTTGTCTGCCCGGCTCAGCCCATCTAAGTCGGAAACAACCTCTACTTCCTCGCCAATGGCAGCAAAGGAGCATTTTAAGGAGAATAGATTTCCAACACCGTAATCTACCAAAGCTATCATTACAAAACTCCCTTAGTGGAAGGAATGTCATTGGCAAAGGCCGGATCCACAGCAACCGCCTGCCGCAGTACACGGCCGACAGCCTTAAATGCGCCCTCAATGATATGGTGAGAGTTGACGCCTGTCAGCTTACGCATGTGCAGTGTCACATTGGCATTGCGAGCAAATCCAAGCCAAAACTCCTGCACCAGCTCTGTGTCGAATGTGCCGACCTTCTCAGTGGGAATCTGCAAATCATAGCCTAAATAGCAGCGGCCGGAAATATCTGCTGCCACCAAAACCAACGCTTCGTCCATAGGCAAAATGGTATCGCCATAGCGGCAAATACCCATCTTATTCCCCAGCGCAGCGGCAAATGCCTGACCCAATGCAATGCCAACATCTTCCACAGTGTGGTGATCGTCCACATAGGTATCTCCCTTGCAGCTAACATTCAAATCAAATCTGCCGTGCTTAGCAAACAGAGTCAGCATGTGGTCTAAAAAACCGCAGCCGGTAGCGATATTGCTTGCGCCTGTTCCGTCTAAGGACAGGGACAAGATGATTTGTGTCTCAGCAGTATTGCGAGAAATTTCAGCTGTTCTCATTGCACTTCCTCCAAAATTTGTTTCACCGCATCAGATACGGCTTGCATTTGGGTTTTATCACCAATGGTAATGCGAATAAACGGATCAAGGCGCGGTGCGTCAAAATGCCGCACCAGAATCCCCTTGTCTTTGAGCTTCAAATACAGTTCCTTGCCGCCAATGGCTGCATGCTTGGCAAAGACAAAGTTTGTGTGGGAATCCAGCACCTCAAAACCCATACTCCGAAGCTGCTGGGTGAGCCATGCGCGGTTTTCCATAATCGCGCGGCAGTTATCCTCGAAATACGTTTTGTCCTCTAACGAGCCAATGCCAGCCGCCATGGTCATGGCGTTGACATTAAAGGGGTTGGTAGAAAAACGCAGATTATTCAAATCCGCGATCAACTCACGATTGCCAACCGCAAAACCTAAACGGCCGCCCGCCATGGAGCGAGACTTGGAAAAGGTCTGCACCACCAAAAGATTATTGTACTTCGGCAAAAGCTTCACGGCACTTTCGTTGCCAAAATCCACATAAGCCTCGTCAATCACCACCACATTGTCAGGATTGCCCCTCACAATTCTCTCAACCTCAGAAAGAGGCAGGACTAACCCCGTAGGCGCATTGGGATTTGCAATGACAATGGTGCAATTCAATCCAATATAGTCATCCGCACAGATGGAGAAGTCCTCCCGCAGAGGAATCACCATAGAGGGAATCCCGTACAAGTTAGCATATACACTGTAAAAACCGTAGCTGATGTCAGGATACGCAATGGGATGGGTTTCATCGCCAAAAGCCATAAACACAAAATTTAAGGTTTCGTCCGAGCCATTGGTAAGCACAACCTCATCGAAATTTACACCCAAAAGGTCTGCCATTTTCTCCGTCAAAGCCTTACAAGTGGGGTCTGCGTATAACTGCAAATTCTCAGCGGCAACCTTAGCATAGGCCTGCGCCTTGGGTGACGGTGGAAAGGGCGATTCGTTGGTGTTAAGCTTAATATATGTCTTATCTCTGGGCTGCTCACCGGGTACATAGGGCTTCATGCCCTTAAATTTCTGGCTCAAAAACTTACTCATTTTTTTACTCCTCTAATCTTACGGTTGCGCTTTTTGCATGAGCAGTCAAGCCCTCGGCAGTTGCAAAATATGCCACATCCTCAGCAACCTTCCTCAGCGCATCGCGGGTGTAATAGGTAAATTGGGTTTTCTTAATAAAATCATCCACGGAAAGCGGGCTGGAAAATTTAGCCGTACCGCTAGTTGGCAGGGTGTGATTGGGACCTGCGAAATAATCACCCAGCGCCTCCGGACAATTTCTGCCCATAAATACAGAACCGGCATGGCGGACACTGTCGAGATATTCAAAAGGACTGTTCACACAAAGCTCTAAATGCTCAGGCGCAATTTCATTCGCAATTTCAATGGCCTGCATAAGGTCATCGGCCACAATAATTTTACCGTTATTGTCAATGGATACCCGAGCAATCTCAGCACGGTTCAGCATAGGAATCTGCATTTCCAATTCCTGCTGTACAGAAGTTGCCAGCTCCATGGAATCCGTAACCAAGACCGCACTGGCCATTTTATCATGTTCTGCCTGAGAAAGCAAATCAGCGGCAACAAATTTTGGGTTGCTTTTTCCATCTGCTACAATCAAAATTTCACTGGGGCCGGCAATCATATCGATGGAAACTTTGCCAAAAACCTGCTTCTTGGCTTCTGCCACAAAGGCATTGCCGGGGCCAACAATTTTATCTACCTTAGGAATTGTCTGGGTTCCGTAAGCCAACGCAGCAATGGCCTGCGCGCCGCCAACCTTGAAAATTTTATCGATACCTGCTATTTTTGCCGCCGCCAAAATCACAGGCTGGATCTTTCCCTGACTGTTAGGCGGTGTCACCATAACCACCTCAGAAACACCGGCAATCTTCGCGGGAATGGAATCCATCAGCACCGTAGACGGATAAGCGGCTGTGCCGCCGGGAACATACAGTCCCGCCTTGTCAACAGGCGTGATTCTCTGACCGATGACAACACCATCTTCTCCTTCGATGGTAAATCCCTGACGCACCTGCTGAGAGTGAAACCTACGAATATTTGCGGCAGCCTTCTTTAAAATCTCCAAAAATTCGGGGGTAACCTGCGTCATGGCTTCATCAATTTCTTCCTGCGTTACCTGTAAGGCAGTCAGCTTTGCTTTATCGAACTTTTCGCAGTAGCTTAAAAGGGCTGCGTCTCCGTTTACCCTTACACTTTCAATGATTTCGGCAACGACGGCTTCCACATTTACCGCAGGCTCTGTGCGGGCGAAAATCTCACTGTTGGGAACTTCGCCATATTTCAGTATCTGAATCATATTATCCTCCCGCCTGCATCGCCAAATCTCCACGCAGCAGCTCAATGGTATCTCTCTTAAACTGATATGCTGCCTTATTGGCGATCAGTCGAGCGCTGATTGGTACGATAGTTTCTTTTACTTCCAAATCATTTTCTTTTAAGGTTGTACCGGTTTCCACAATATCCACAATCACATCAGACAATCCCAAAATTGGTGCGATTTCAATCGAACCGTTCAAGTGAATAATATCAATATCTCGACCGATGGAACGATAGTAATTGGCTGCAATATTGGAAAATTTCGTAGCCACCCGCAAAGTGCGCTGCACATCGTCGGAAAATTCCTTTTTCGCAGCCACAGCCATGCGGCATTTGCCGATGTTCAGGTCCAGCAACTCATAAATATCCGGTGCGTATTCCAGCAAAATATCCTTGCCGGCAACACCAATATCCGCAGCGCCGCGCTCCACATAAATCACCACATCAGAAGGCTTTACCCAAAAATAACGCACACCTTTTTCCGGGTTTTCAAAAATAAGCTTGCGGTTTTCTTCTTTAATGGACGGACATTCAAAGCCCGCCTTCTCAAACATGGCATATACTTTTTCGCCCAACCGACCTTTCGGCAAAGCGACATTTAACATGGGTTTCATTTTACCACCTCGTCGGAAAGATCAATCAGCTGCCCATAGCGCAATCCCTCGGGTGCAGACAACTGTACCAACACAGATTTGCCGGATTTACGCAGGTCATCAACTCTTTCGGAAACAACCTTCACATCTGTCTGTGAAGAATACAAAACCAAAACATCTATATCGCAATTCATGTCTGATTCTCCCAATCGCTCCAACGAATCCAAATAAACCGCGAAGCCGATGGCATCGGACTTTTTCTGCATTTTCCGCATGAGATTGTCGTACTGTCCACCGGAAAGCACGCTGTTTGGAACACCAGGAACAAAGCCCTTAAATACAATGCCATTATAGTAATGCACATCGTCAACCACAGAAAAATCAATCCTTAAATAACTGCGAAGATCCTCGGGAATCAGGCTGCAAATACTTTCCAATACAGATACCTGCTGCTTTGCAGATTCAGAAAGATTCATTTTCTCAAACATGCTTACCATTTCTTCCGGAGTGCCGCAGAATCCCGCAAGCTGAGCAGCCTTTTCAGCCTCGGAGGACAGCCCCTCGGCTTCAAAGATTCTTCGCAGATCATGTACATTTTTCTCACCAATGGCAGCAAAAGCAGCATCCATGCGTCCTTTGGGCAGGCCAAGGTCTTCCAGCAAACCGGTGAGCAATCCCAAGTGAGACACATTCAGTACAAATTCCTCAGAAATTTCTTTTAAGCTTTTCTGCGCTAAGGTAATTACCTCAGCCATGCAATAAGCATCGATCCTGCCGATACATTCCAATCCAACCTGCATCATTTCGCGGAATGAGCCGGTGCCCTTTGTCACACGGTAAATGTTCTCATTGTAGTAAAGCTTTTGGACAGTTTCGAAAGAATCCTTAGTATTTTTCACAATGGACAATGTCACGTCAGGTTTCAGCGCCATCAACTTGCCGCCTAAATCCATAAATGTAATGACCTGATCAGAAATGAGAAAGTCCTTGTTCTTAGCGTACAGATCATATTCCTCAAATTTGCTCATTTTGTACTGGGAATAACCGTAACGGCTGTATAACCCACGAAGTCCATATACAACCTTCTCTTGAAAACCCAATGCCAGCTCCATGCTCATTACTGATCACCCTTCTTTTCTAAGGCAGAAATCGCCTTTTCATATCCGCCTGTGCCGTAATTTAAGCACTTACTGACGCGGCCAATGGTTGCCGTACTGATTGCTACCATCTCCGTAATTTTCTGGTAACTATATCCCTTTGACAGCAAAATTGCCGCATCTAACCGCTGGGCCATATCCTGCAATTCTTTCACTGTACAAAGGTCTTCAAAATATTCGTAGCAATCTTCCTTGCTTTGCAAATTCAAAATCGTATCAAACAATCGGTCAATGGAATCAGAGCGATATTTCATTTCGCTACCTCCTTCATTTATTGCTTTATCAGTTTATCACTTTACTTTGGTAAAGTCAAGCATATTTTGGAGGTTTTTACAGCAAAATTCTAAAAATGAGTGGCGCTGCATCCGCAGCGCCACAATTCTTTTACTCAATCACACGAATCCAGCCTTCGGGGGCTTCCAATCTACCCATTTGAATACCGGTCAAGGTATCGTAAAGCTTTTGAATCACAGGTCCCATGCCGGCAAAGGCAATCTCCTCGCCGTGGTCAACAATCTTACCCACGGGAGAAATCACAGCAGCCGTACCGCACAAACCGCACTCAGTAAATTCAGAAATTTCAGCAAGAGGAATTTCCCTCTCCTCTACCTCCATACCCAGATAGTCCTTAGCGACCTGCATCAGGCTGCGACGGGTAATAGAGGGCAAAATCGTATCAGATTTCGGTGTGACCAGCTTGCCGTCCTTGGTAATAAAGATAATGTTGGCACCGCCGGTTTCCTCAATATAGGTTCTGGTTGCAGAATCCAAATATACATTTTCATCGTAGCCCTGCTCATGAGCATCCACCACAGGATATAAGCTCATAGCATAGTTAAGGCCGGCTTTCACGTGACCCGTGCCTCTGGGTGCTGCTCTGTCAAAATCGCACACACGCAGGGTCAGCGGCTTCACACCGCCCTTAAAGTAAGGACCGACGGGTGTTGCCAAAATGCGGAACTGGTACTCCTTAGCGGGCTTCACGCCAATCACAGGGTCGCTGCCGAACATATAAGGGCGAAGATACAAAGATGCGCCACTACCGTAAGGAGGAACCCAGTCAGCATTTGCCTTGACAGTCTGCAACACAGCATCCACAAAGCGCTCTTCGGGGAAAACAGGCATTTTCAGCCGACGGCAGGAATCTGCCATGCGAGCAGCATTCAGGTCAGGACGGAAACAAACAATCTTTCCATCCTTAGTGGTATATGCTTTCATGCCTTCAAAACAGGTCTGGGCATATTGCAGCACACCTGCACATTCATTGATCACAATGTTGGCATCCTCGGTCAATACACCGTCATCCCAATGGCCATCCTTAAAATCAGAAACATAACGGTAATCCGTTTTTAAATAGCCAAAACCAAGGCTGCCCCAATCCAAATCTTTCTTTGCCATAGCAATTCACCTCGTATAAATGATACTTAATTTTACCACTGCAAATGTAGTCCGTCAATACAATTTAACGAATATGTCCGCAGCCGCGAATGACATATTTATAGCTTGTCAGTTCCTTTAAGCCCATGGGCCCTCTGGCATGAAGTTTTTGGGTAGAAATACCCATTTCGCAGCCCAAACCAAATTCCCCGCCGTCGGTAAAACGGGTGGAAGCATTCACATATACAGCCGCAGAATCTACGCCTGCGGTAAAAGCTTCGGCCGCATCGTCGGAGCCGGTAACAATTCCCTCGCTGTGTCCGGTTGAATGCTGTGCAATATGGGAAATCGCATCTTCCACACCATCGACACACTTAACGGCCAAAATATAATCTAAAAACTCTGTATCAAAATCCTGCTCCTGCGCCGGCACACCGGAAATGTACTGCTGAGCATAGGAATCCAGACGAAGCTCAACGGGAATCGCGCCCGTATCTTTACGGTTCTTAACTAACATTTCCCAAAGCATCGGGAGAAACTGCGGTGCAATTTCCTTATCCACAAGCAAAACCTCTTGGGCGTTGCAGACGCTGGGTCTGCTGGTTTTGGCATTGTTCACAATTTTCAATGCCATATTCAAATCAACAGTCTTTTCCACATAAATGTGGCAAATTCCTGTTCCCGTGGCAATGCAAGGAACGGTTGCCGTTTCCACACAAGTACGAATCAAACCCGCACCGCCTCTGGGAATCAGCAAATCCACATACCCATTGGCAGTCATCAGCGCCTTTGCGCTTTCACGACTGGTATCCTGTACCAGATTCACGGCATTTTCCGTAATACCGGCGGAAGCCAAGCCCTTTTTCAAAGCACAAACAATGGCATTTGCTGACCGGAATGCCTCTTTACCGCCGCGCAAAATGCAAACATTTCCGCTTTTTAAAGCCAATGCTGCGGCATCACTGGTCACATTGGGACGGCTCTCGTAAATAATGGCAATCACACCCATAGGAACGGATACCTTTTGGATTGTTAAGCCGTCTTCTCGGATACTTTCTTCCAGCAAATGCCCCACGGGGTCATTCAATGAAATCACATCTCGAATCCCTTTGGCCATGGCAGAAATGCGCGCAGGTGTCAGCAAAAGTCTATCCAGCATGACATCAGATACAGTTCCTTTGGTTTGCTCAATATCCAAAGCATTGGCAGAAAGAATGGATTCCGATTCTTCTTCCAAGGCATTGGCCATAGCGGCAAGGGCTGCATTTTTCTGCTGCGATGTCAAAACTGAGACTTCTCTTTTTGCCGCTTTTGCGGCTTTCAACAGTTCTATCATAAGCACTTCCCCACAAACCGAGTACCAACGCTTTTACCGTCCAGAATATCATAAAGGTTTTCAGGACAGCTGCCGTTGGCAATGACCATATCGCAGCCAACCTCGGTGCAAATCGCAGCTGCCCGCAGCTTTGTTGCCATACCGCCGGTACCCTGTTCCGTTGCACTGGCACCGCCTAAGGAATAAATGCTTTCATTGAGCTCTGTAACCTTTTCGATAAGCTTTGCATCGGGGTTTGTATGCGGATCGGCTGTATAAAGGCCGTCAATATCAGAAAGTAGAACCAGCAAATTAGCTGAAACGCTTTTCGCTACAATGGCTGCCAGCGTGTCGTTATCGCCAATCACAATTTCATCTGTGGAAACTGTGTCATTTTCATTGATAATAGGCAGCGCGCCAAGCTCCAACAGGCGGTGAATGGTATTGCCGAAATTTGTATGTCGCGCATCACTTGCGATGTCCTCGCCGGTAATGAGAAGCTGCGCCACCGTATGATTATATTCGCAGAATAATTTGTCGTAGGTATACATAAGCTCGCATTGTCCCACCGCTGCGGCAGCCTGCTTTGTGGGGATATCCGTAGGCCTGTGGAGAAGTCCCAGTTTGCCTACGCCCATGCCGATGGCACCGGAGGATACCAAAATGACTTCATGACCGGCGTTTTTGATGTCGCTAATGCATTTGCAAAGCTGTTCAACAAGGCGGATATTCAGATGACCGGTACTATGTGTTAATGTCGATGTGCCGATCTTAACGACAACGCGCATTGTAATCCCTCCAAACACAAATGTTCACACAGAACACACAAATTGATGTTTCGCATTATACGCTCTTTTTCAACGCTTGTCAACGAAATGACAATTATTTGTGAATATTGCGTTCTGTTGCTCTATGATGTACAGCCCTTTCGTTCATAAGCAACAAAAGAAATTGCAGTTGACAATCCTGAGAAAAACCGATATAATAAGCAGGCTTTATATGCTAGTGTAGCACAGTCGGTAGTGCATCTCACTCGTAATGAGAAGGTCGCCTGTTCGAGTCAGGTCACTAGCTCCAAAAAACACGCAACCCCATGGGGGTCGCGTGTTTTTTAGGTTGTATAGGGAGCTGACTCGAAAAACACAAATGCAACAATCCGGTGGACTGTTGCTGACACCAGTGCAAACACTGGTGGCTACCATAATTTTGCGCAGCAAAATGCAATGAGTCAGGTCACTAGCTCCAATAAACACGCAACCCCATGGGGTCGCGTGTTTTTTAGGTTGTATAGGGAGCTGACTCAAAAAAAGTAAACGGAAAACCGCAGGTGTTAATCACCTGCGGTTAAAAAATTTAATTCATTACCGGAAAGCGATGCAATGTCTTTTAAATCCTCACTGGTAATCATGAAAGCGCCCATATCTTGAAGTGCCGCCATTGCAGCTGAATCATCCGCAAAGCAAAATACATCGCTCCAATGATTTTGCAGATTCTTCGCAGTTCCATCCCATGTTCCGCCAATCCGATAATCGCACTGCGCCACAAAAGTCTTTTCTGGAATGGCATGTATCAATCGGTTTCTGCTGATAGCCCGCTGCGCAGAAAAGGAATGGTTATATCCCATTTCGCTCAGGTAAAGCAGATTGGGATGCTGGGGTTTCCCTGCCAGCTCATCAGCAACAATGCTAATCACAAATCCGTCATTCTCCAAGCAGGCCGCCTGCGCTATTTTATCCGCGCCTCTGGCATTGCCCGAAATCAACGCATAGCCCTGTTTTGCAGCCTGATAACCAACCTCAGCAGCAAACGCACTGTTGTCTTCAAGAATCTCCCTACTTCCCACCAATGCAACAGCGCGCCGATTCAGTATGGACAAATCCCCCTGATACCAAATACTCGCAGGAGCATCCATCCCCAACTTTATCCTAAGAACATGGGGATAGTCCTCACTAATGCGGGTAAGGACACCGATATTCTTCTTTTTGGCACTGCGAAGATAATAATTTAATAGATCTTCTTCATTTAGAAGAGAGACAATATGATGGGACATCTCACGGCTGTAACCCAGCGCCATAAGATCCTCGGGAAGTACTTCCCTATCTAAATCCTGCTCATGCGTATCCTGCATCCGTTTGGTTAAGCCACGAAACTGTGCAACAGTCAGCGGTTTTCGATCCGGGTTACCGAGATCACAGGTCAGGAGCAAAAAGCCTTTTTCCCCCGCCCTCAACGGAATTTCCTCTTAGCAGGCGCAGGTGTTTTAACAATATCCTCAGTCAAACTGCCGTCTGCACCTAAACGCATGCTGCGAATGGTATACTGAGAAAACTTCGCAATTTCATCCAGCTTTGCCTTCTCAGGGAAATTGCCAATGATGGAATAGGCACTTCCCTTTCGTTTTGCCCGTCCGGTTCTGCCAATGCGGTGGACATAGTATTCATTTTCTTCCGGCACATCATAATTAATGACACAATCCACATCATCCACATCAATACCGCGGGATGCCACATCCGTTGCGATGAGAATTTGCAGCTTGCCGTCACGATAACGCTGCATGGTCTTTTCCCGCAGGCTCTGGCGGATGTCTCCGTGAATACACTCGCAATCCATTCCTGCTCGCTGGAAATCGTCACAAAGGCGCTGACACATGTGCTTTGTGTTGCAGAAAATCATCACCCGTTCAAACCCTTGCGTCCGAATCAAGCGCAGAACCATTTCCGCCTTTTCCAAGGGAGAAACTGTCAGGCTGAACTGGTCAATGTCGGGTCTGTCTTCCTGCTTCGGTTCTACGGTAATTTCCACCTCATCACGCTGATACATCCAAGATACCGTCATGACCTCTTGGGAAATGGTTGCAGAAAAAAGCCCTAAGTTCTTGCGGTTTTTCACCTTTTCAATAATGCGTGTGACATCCTTGAAAAAGCCCATGTCCAACATTCTGTCCGCTTCATCCAGCACAACCGTTTGAATCTTATCCAGCCGAATGGTTTTACGGTTATAATGATCCATAAGCCGGCCGGGGGTTGCCACCACAATCTGCGGTTTTTTCTCCAACTGCTTGATTTGACCGCCAATACCCGTGCCCCCATATAACACCGCAATGCGAATATTCTGATAAAAAGTCAGCAAACTGCGCAACTCATCACCGATTTGAATGGCCAATTCTCTGGTAGGTGCTAAAATGAGTCCTTGCACATCAGAACATGCGGTATCGATATGCTCAATCATGGGGATTCCAAAGGCAAAAGTTTTTCCCGTTCCGGTAGGCGCTTTTGCAATGACATCCTTCCACTGCAAAAAGCAAGGAATTGCTTGCGCCTGAATGGTTGTTGGATAGCCGTAACCTTTTTTCTCCAAAGCTTTCAGCATCGCCTCAGATAAACCCATGTCAGCAAAAGTTAAGTTCTCGTTCATTTGTTTTATCCTTTATCTCGTGATTTCTTTTATATTAACAGTTATCCCGAAAATATGCAACTCCTTTTGACTTTACATGTGCAAAACCTGCGGGTTTGATATGGACAAATTCAAAAGGATGTGGTATGCTATTGTATATAATTGTGCAAATTCGTAGGAGGCGAGAATTTTGGGCAAGATAATAGTCATTGAAGGAACAGACGGTTCCGGAAAATCCACCCAATTTCAAAAACTAACCCAGCGCCTGTTAGATGAGAACCAACCGTTTAAAACCTTGGTGTTTCCACGTTACAGTGAACCTAGCTCAGCGCTGATTCGTATGTATTTAGGCGGTGAATTCGGCAATAAACCCACGGATGTCAACGCCTATGCCGCTTCCGCTTTTTTTGCAGTAGACCGCTATGCCGCTTACAAGCAGGATTGGGGCAAGTGGTATGAAGACGGTGGACTGATTGTATCCGACCGCTACACCACCTCCAACGCTGTGCATCAGGCCTCCAAAGAGCCGGAAGAAAAGCAAAGTGAATTTTTAAATTGGTTATACCAGTTTGAATATGACTGTCTGGGTCTGCCCCGTCCGGATTTGACCATTTATTTAGATGTCCCCACAGATTTTACAGAAAAAATGCTCCGCGGTCGCGAACAGGAAACCAACACCAATGCCGACATTCATGAGCAAGACATGGACTACTTAGCCACTTGCCGTAAAACAGGCAAAAAAGCCGCAGCATTTTACAACTGGACAGTGATTGAATGTGTGAAAGATGGCGTAATGCGCTCCATTGAGGACATTCACGAAGAAATCTACCGCCATGTGCGGAATTGTTTGGAGAAATAAGTATGGTTTATCTGCTTTTAGGTACAGGATTTGAAGAAACTGAGGCCATTGCGCCCTTGGATTTATTGCGCAGAGCGCAAATTCCTGTCCTTAGCGTTGGCATCGACGGCAAAATTGTCAGAGGAAGCCACAACATTGGTATTGAAGCGGACATTACCGTTGACGAAATGGATTTGACCGCGCTGGATATGATTGTTCTCCCCGGTGGATTAGGTGGCGTCGCCACCTGCCGCAGCAGCAAAGCTGCCATGGATGTTCTGCGTTTTGCATGGGATAACGGCAAGTTCGTTGCCGCCATTTGCGCAGGCCCCACTGTTCTTGCAGATTTGGGCATCACATGCGGCAAGAAAGCCACCTGCTACCCCGGCTTTGAATCTGCTATGGGTGGTGCAAAGGTATTGGAAAATGTGCCTTCTGTGCAGGACGGAAAGCTGATCACCGGCACCTCGGCCGGCTGCTCTATCCCCTTCGGATTAAAACTTGTTGAAGTCCTCACGAACAAGGAAACCGCAGATCGCATCGCCGCACAAATTGTAATTCGTTAAAAGGAGGTATTCGGTATGGTTCGCAAAGATATGATTGACCCAAACGAAGAACCGGACTGGTTTAAAGATTTTATGGCATCGGATTCTGACCAACTGAACATTCCGTCTGTCTCCTCAGAAGATTCCGATAAGGAAGCACCTATCATGGATGAAGAATTACAGCAGATGCTTCAAGAAGTGTTTAATGACGAGCCTGTCAGCGACGAGCCGGAAGAACCCTCTATGGAGGAACCCGCCCAGCCCGCTGAGTCAGTTGCGCAAGTTCAGGAAAATACTGAACCTTCCCCCACAGGTCCGGTGCGGAAAGTGCGCCCTAAGAAAAAGGGTGGATATGGTTTATTCGGTCTGCCTCACATTGCCGCGACGGCTATTTGGATTGTGCTGGCTATCGGTATTGGTATTTCCCTAGGCCGCTTTTTGTGGAAATGCGCAACAGATGTTTTAGCTTTCGGGCGCGAGGACCAGACCATCTATGTAACCATTACTGACAATGATAATATCGACACCATTACAGACAAGCTATATAATGCCGGTCTGATTGATTACCCCGGTTTGTTCCGCCTATACGCAAAGCTTTCCAACGCAGACGAATCCATCAGCAGCGGCACATTTAAGCTTAACCGCCTTTATGACTATCACGCTTTGGTAGGCGGTATGTCGGCAACCTCGTCCTATCGCGAATCGGTTAAGGTCGTGATTCCTGAGGGCTATTCTTGTGCCCAGATTTTTACGCTTTTAGAAGAAAAAGGTGTATGCACTGTTGCAAAATTGGAGGAATATGCCAAGAACAGCGAATTTGCTGACTATTGGTTCTTAGAGGGTGTCACAAGAGGCCATAAATACACTCTGGAAGGCTTCCTCTTCCCCGACACTTATGAATTCTACACTAACGCAACCCCCAAGCAGGTCTTTATTAAATTCCTCGACCGCTTTGAAGATCAATTAGACGAGGAAATGGAAGAACGCATTACCGAACTGAATCAGCGCTTAGCTGAAAAAATGCGCAAAAACGGCTGTACGCAGGAATATATTGACGAGCATATGCTTACCATGTACGATGTCATCACCATCGCATCTATGATTGAAAAAGAAAGTGCCCACACCGGTGAGCACTACGATGTATCCTCTGTCATCTTTAACCGTCTTGGCAATCCCAAGGGCTTCCCCAACCTGCAAATTGACGCAACCATTGTATATGCCCTTGGCAAGAAAAACCTGACAGAAGATGACTTGAAGCTGGACAGCCCCTATAACACCTATCTCAACCCCGGACTTCCCCCGTCTCCCATTTCTAACCCCGGTAAGTCCACCATCTTGGCTGCCCTGCGTCCTGCGGATACGCTATACTATTACTATGCCCTTGACCCCAGTGTCAACGAGCACCACTTCTCTCAATCCTATAAGGAACACACAGACTTCTTGGCAAGTTTGAAGAAATAACATGACGAAATTAGAATTGTTAAGTCCCGCAGGCGATATGGAACGGCTGAAAATGTCCGTTCTGTATGGCGCGGATGCAGTATATTTGGCTGGAACAGAATTTGGCATGCGTTCCTTTGCCGGAAACTTTACGCCAGAGGAACTACCCAAGGCAGTTTCCTTTGCCCACGAACATGGAGTTAAGGTACACGTCACCGTAAACACCATGCCCAGAAACGAGGAAATTGCCGCCCTGCCTGCCTATTTAGAACAATTAAATGACGCAGGCGTAGATGCGTTGATTGTGGCGGATTTAGGCGCATTTACCTTAGCCGGAAAATATGCGCCCAACTGTCAGCGGCATATTTCTACCCAGCAGTCCATCGCCAATTACGAATGCGCCCAGAGCTGGTACGATTTAGGCGCAAAGCGTGTAGTATTGGCTCGCGAGCTAAATTTGGATGAAATTTCCACCATTCGTCAAAAGGTTTCTAAGGAATTGGAAATCGAAACCTTTGGTCACGGCGCGATGTGCGTCAGCTACTCAGGGCGTTGCCTGCTAAGTAATTACATGACGGGGCGGGATTCCAACCGTGGTGCCTGTGCCCAGCCTTGCCGCTATCAATACGCACTGGTTGAAGAAAAGCGGCCGGGCGAATATTTCCCTGTTTACGAGGACGAAAAAGGCACCTATATCCTCAATTCCAAGGATATGTGCATGATTGACCATTTGCAGGATTTGATGGATGCCGGTGTGAACTGCATGAAAATCGAAGGTCGGGCGAAATCTGCTTATTATGCCGCCATTGTCACAGGCGCATATCGCCACTGTATTGACGCTGTGGTAAACGGCCTGCCCATTGATCCTGTATGGCGGGACGAAGTGGAGCATGTCTCCCACCGCGTATATTCCACAGGCTTCTACTACGGCTACCCCGGTCAATACACAGCAAATTCCCGCTACCTGCGGGAATGGCAAATCTGCGCCAAAGTCGAAAGCTGTGACGAAACCGGACTTGCCCTATGCAGTCTCAACAACAAATTTCACCAAGGCGACGAGTTGGAAGTGGTCGGTCCGAATTTCAGACCGCTTTCATTCAGAGCTGACAAGATGTTAGATTTAGAGGAAAATCCCCTTGACGAACCGAGAACACCCCAAATGCTGTTCAAAATTCGCTTACCTCAGCAAGTACCCCCAATGTCCATACTCCGTCACAGTGTTGACCTTTCTGCGAAATAATAAAAAGAGCACCCCAACGGGGGTGCTCTTTATTTAGTTTTTCAAACTTTGAATTGGTGCAGGGATTCGTCCGCCGCGACGTATAAAAGTTTCCGCAGACGGAGCATGAACGCTCATTACAGGCGCGCTGCCCAGAAGTCCGCCCATCTCCACCCTATCCCCTACAACCTTATTCGGTGCGGGAATAATGCGAACAGCAGTGGTCTTGCTGTTGACCATGCCGATGGCAGCCTCATCTGCAATAATCGCGGAAATGGTAGCCGCATTGGTATCACCGGGAACAGCAATCATGTCAAGTCCAACAGAGCAAACACAGGTCATGACTTCCAGCTTGGAAAGCGTCAATGTACCGCTTTCCGCGGCCGCAATCATACCCTCATCTTCTGATACAGGAATAAACGCACCGGACAGGCCACCCACATGGTTAGATGCCATGACGCCGCCTTTTTTCACCGCATCGTTCAACAGAGCCAAAGCGGCCGTGGTACCATGTGTGCCGCAGATTTCAAGACCCATTTCTTCCAAAATTCTGGCAACGCTGTCGCCAACCGCAGGTGTAGGCGCAAGGCTCAAATCTACAATGCCAAATGGTACGCCCAAGCGCTTGGAAGCTTCCTCGCCAACAATTTGACCCATGCGAGTAATACGGAAGGCAGTCTTTTTCACCGTCTCTGCTACCACATCAAAGGGTTGACCCTTCACACTTTGCAGAGCATGATACACAACACCAGGCCCGGAAACACCCACATTGATCACACATTCCGGCTCACCGACACCATGGAATGCACCTGCCATAAAAGGATTGTCCTCCACCGCGTTGGCAAATACCACCAGCTTCGCACAGCCCAAACCATCGCTATCAGCGGTAAGCTCCGCAGTTTTTTTAATGATTTCGCCCATTTCTGCAACGGCATCCATATTAATGCCTGCCTTAGTAGAGCCAACATTCACACTGGCGCAAACACGCTCTGTGCAAGCCATAGCCTCGGGAATGGAACGAATCAACTTCCAATCACTTTCTGTGCATCCCTTCTGCACCAATGCAGAAAAACCGCCAACGAAGTTAACGCCGCATTTCTTCGCTGCTGCATCCAGCGTCTGGGCAATTTTCACATAGGAATCCGTGCTGCATGACGCTGCCACCAGCGCAATGGGGGTAACGGAAATTCGCTTGTTCACAATGGGAATACCAAATTCGCCCTCAATTTCATTTCCAACGCGCACCAGATCCTTTGCGCAGCGGGTGATTTTATCGTAGATTTTTTCACAGCATCTATCCAAATCCACATCCGCACAATCTAATAGGCTGATGCCCATAGTGATAGTACGAATATCCAAATGCCGCTTATCAATCATGTCAAGGGTTTGTAGAATATCCTTTTGATTCAGCATATCTTTACCTCAAATACGATGCATGGCTTCAAAAATGTCTTCCCGCTGTACACGAATGGACAAGCCCTTTTCCTTGCCCATATTGTCCATAGCCGCAGACAAGTCTGCCAGCGGGATATTGCATCCGGATACATCCACGACCATCATCATAGTAAAATAGCCCTGCATGACCGTCTGACTGATGTCAAGCACATTCACATTATATTCAGCCAGCTTAATACACACTGCTGCAATAATACCAACCTGATCTTTACCAACAACTGTCACAATTGCTTTCATATTAGAACCTCACACATCGTAATCCGCGCAATAACGGCAATCCAGCATTTGCCAAAAATAGGATTTCGCATCTATGTGAGCAGGATGCTGCGCATAATTTACCAATGCCTCGCGACTTTCAAATTCCGAATAAAGAGCATAATCCAGCCCGTTATACGCTTCACGGATTTCCATGTGCAGAAGACCGGGAATCACGCCAACCAACGGCTCTAATTTAGAAGCGATCAGCTTGACAGCTTCCTTCTTATCCACATCTTTTTTAAGGGTGTATAAAACAATATGCTTAACCATGATAACCTCCTAAGTGAAAACCGGGACCGGCAAAAAAGCGGTCCCGGTATTTTAAAAAATTATTCAGCCTCAACAGGAGCTTCTGCTTCCTCAGCGACCTCAGCCTCAGCTTCGGTATTCTCTGCAACGGGTTCCAACAGAGCGCGAATAGACAGAGAAATGCGCTTATGCTCAGCGTCAACCTCAGTAATCTTAACCTGAACTTCCTGACCCTCAGCCAGAACGTCCTCAGCCTTAGCAACATGGCGGTTGGAAATCTGAGAAATGTGAATCAAGCCATCAACACCGGCCATGATTTCAGCAAATGCGCCAAAAGGCATCAGCTTAACAACCTTAGCAGTCACAACATCATCCACATTGTAGCTGGTCATGAACTTGTTCCACGGATTCATCTCAGCGGTCTTGTAGCCCAGAGAAATCTTGCGCTTTTCAGCATCGAAGGAGATGACATACACTTCGATCTCATCGCCAACTTTTACAACATCAGCGGGAGTCTTGATGCGGTTCCAGCTCAGCTCGGAAACGTGAACCATGCCGTCAACACCGCCAATGTCCACGAAAGCGCCGTAAGAAGTCAGAGACTTCACGGTGCCGTTGTACTTCTTGCCAACCTCGATGTCAGCCCAAACCTTCTCCTGATTTGCCTTGCGGTTCTCGGAAGAAACAGCGCGGATAGAACCGATAACACGACGACGGGGACGGTTCACCTCAGTAACCTTCAAGCTCACAGTCTTGCCAACCATAGCAGCTATATCGCCACCCTTAGCAACGCCGGATTGAGATGCAGGGACAAAAATGCGGATGCCCTTGTAAGTAACAACCAGGCCACCCTTGTTTTCTTCGGTGACAACACCATCAATGGTAGCCTTTTCTTCTGCAAAGGCAGCCATATCGTCCCAAATCTTCATACCGTCCAGCTTCTTCTTGGACAGCTGAACCGTGCCTTCTTGGTCGTTTACACGAACAACAAACACTTCGATTTGGTCGCCAACGTGCAGAATGTCCTCAGGCTTCACAGTGGGGTCGGCGCTAACTTCGTCGTAGGGAATGTAGCCCGCATGCTTGGTGCCTAAGTCGACCTGGACCTCGGTAGTACCGATTGCAGTGACGACGCCGATAACCTTATCTCCTGTATTTAAAGTCTTGATGGACTGTTCCAGAAGTTCTGCAAAATTTTCCTCCTGCACAGCATCAGCATTGATAATTTCGCTCATAGTCTTATTGACCTCCTTTATTATCCACGCCGGTGTAGATGCACCGGCAGTGATTCCGACCGTAAACGCACCGCGGAAGAATTCCGGTTCCAGCTCAGACGCATTGTCCACCAAAACCACCTTCTTGCAGTGCTCGCGGCAAATAGCAACCAACTGGCCGGTATTGGAGCTTTTAACATCCCCAACCACCACCATAGCATCACAGGATGAACTCAGTGCAGCCGCTTCCGTTTGTCGCAATTCAGTTGCTCTGCATATTGTATCAAATATTTTTAAGTTAGTAAACTGTTTTTTTGCAAAAATAACGCTTTTTTTCCATGAGTTTTCTGTGGATGTTGTCTGAGAAACCATGCAGACCGGCAGATCCGCAGAAATCCCCTTGTTTTCGACCCACTGTTGCAATTCCTCAGTACTGGCGAACACCTGTCCGCTATTGCACCATCCGGCAATGCCAACCACCTCAGGATGGGTAGGCGTACCCATAATCAAAGGTGTACTGCCCTCTTCCTCAGCCTTCTGCACAATGCTATGAATTCGCTTGACGAACGGGCAAGTTGCATCAATCACTTCTGCGCCTTTTTCTAACAGCGCCTCATAGACCGCGGACGTTACACCGTGAGAGCGAATAATCACAGTCATATTCGGTGTTGCCTCATCAGGGGATTCGATCACTTTGACCCCCATATCATCAAAACGCTGAACTACATGATGATTGTGAATAATCGGTCCGAGGGTCACTACCTGTTTTCCGGCAGCAACCGCCTTTTCCACCATATCCACAGCGCGGCTGACGCCAAAGCAAAAGCCAGCGCTTTTCGCCACCTTTATGCTCATAAGGAAATCTTCTGGCGCACAATGGCACGGATTGTTTCCACAACGCCCTCAATGTCCAATTCGGAAGTGTCAACCTTAACAGAATCCCTAGCCATTTTCAGCGGTGCAATTTCACGATGGGTATCCTGATAGTCACGCTGAATAATTTCTTTCAAAATGGTGTCGAAATCTGCTTTTTGACCCTTGGCAATCAGCTCATCGGTGCGTCGCTTTGCACGTACCTCAGGGGTAGCGGTAAGGAAGATTTTTACATCTGCCTTAGGCAAAACCACCGTGCCGATGTCACGGCCGTCCATAATGACGTTGTGCGCCTTGGCAACATCGCGCTGCATGTCCAGCAAAACCTCACGCACCACGGCATGAGCTGAAACCAAGCTTGCTTTCTGAGAAATATCCTGGGTGCGAATGTCACCGGATACATCCATACCGTTCATAATCATGTGCTGAATACCATCTTCATCGTACTGAATTTCAATGGTCAGTTCATCGATGTATCGTTCGACGCCATCAACATCCTTAGGACTAACTCCCAGCAGATCCAAAAAATAAGCCACGGTGCGATAGATTGCACCGGTATCCACATAATAATAACCCAATTCCTTTGCCAAACGGCGAGCAATGGTACTTTTGCCTGCACCGGCAGGACCATCGATAGCAATAGAGTATGTCTTTTTCATCGTATTCTCCTTTGTTACACTTGATTGCTGCGAAGCAGCGCCAATGCGGCAGCTTCCTTCGCCACCACCTGTTCAGAGGTTAAATGCAGAATGTGTCCAACTTCCTCAGGTGTCTTAGGCAACTTGCCGTCTAATCCAAACCGCAGCGAAAGCAGCTCTGCATCCTCCTGCGGCAAATTAGAAAGCAGCTCCGCAATTCTCTGCCGCATTTGGAAATAAGCGGTATCTTCCACTGCCAAATCTTCCTGCTGCGTGTCCTCAGGCGGATTGTTGGCTGCCATACCTGCCAAGAGCTTGGCGCTTTCATGCATTTCGCCAATGTATAGAGCTTGTTCTACACCGATATGCATGGCATTCGCAATTTCCTCCACTGTGGGATTGCGTCCTAAATCCACAAGTAATTTCTGGTCGACAGACCGATAATCTTCCACCATGCCCCTTAAACCCTGTCCAATACCATTCTGCCGCGCTTGACGCGCAACCGCCTTAGACATCGCCATAGCAATGCGGCGACGGCAATGCGCAAAAACATCATCGGATATTTCTTCCTGCAAAGCCTGCCACAATCCCAGACTGCCCTCTTGAATTAAATCAAGAAGCAAAACCCCATGACCAACGTAGGCAAATGCAAGGTCTGTTACCTCAGGGAGCATGGCATTCACCAGCTGCTGGGCTGCATTTCCGTCCCCTATAGATAGCTTTTGAATCAGCTCATCCACATTTTCACAGGCGGAAATATCATGCATTTCCAGCAGGTAAAGTTTCAGCGGATCTGTCTCATCTAAGGAGTCCAACAGCTTTCCGCTTTCCACCAAATTCTGTTCTCTGCGTAATCTGACTGCTGTATCACCCGAGCCGTAATCCACGGGTAACGCAGTGACATCCAGCAAAATATCCTTATCGTCTAAAATGGAGAAACCGTCGTCAAAAGCTTCCTCAGGAGCAGATTCCATCCATGTCAGATAAGACGATGCTGATAATGTACTGCCGGAGGGCAGTCCATTGAGAACTGTCTCCCAAGATGCTTCCCCAAAGGAAATTTCCCACCCATTCATTCCAAAAAGTCCTCCAATCCCATACCGGAGCTTTGTCTTTGCATTTTCTCCATAGCCTGTTTTTCAATCTGGCGGGCGCGTTCCTTGGAAATGCCTAACTTCTTTCCAATCTCATCCAAAGAGTAGCAAGTGCCGTCAACCATGCCAAAATGCATTTGCACAACCAAGCGCTGCCGTTCGTTTAATTCCGACATCAAAAGCTCCATCGCGTGATTCAGCTCCTGCTGAATCAGCGTTTCGTAAGGCTGCGGCACCTTCAAATCTTCCAAAAGCACCTGCAAGGGCCCTTCATCTTCACCGCTGGGCGCATCCAAAGAGAAAACCTCCGGATTCAGTTGCAAAAGCTGCTGTACGCGCTCTGGAGAAATTCCGCTGACCTGAGCCAATTCAGATGTGCTTGGCTCTGCGCCATTTTGCAAAATCCATTCTCCGCGAATATGCATGAGCTTTCGTATCTTATCGCCGGTATGAGCCGGAACGCGAATTATGCCATGGTTAGAAAGACATTTTGTGACGCCTTGACGAATCCACTTGGTAGCGTATGTAGAAAAACGAAAGTCCATTGTGTAATCAAACTTCTTCGCCGCTACCAACAGACCGATACTTCCCTCTTGAATTAAGTCCATTAAAGGAACACCACGGCCTGCATAATCTCGCGCCACCGATACTACCAATCGCAAATTAGAATTTACCATTTGCCGGATGGCATTCTCGTCACCTTGGGCGCATCGCTTTGCCAATTCCAGCTCCTGTTCAGGGGATAGTCTGGGATACTGGTGGATTTCACTGAGATACTGACGCATATCATCTTCCCCGTTGCTGACAGGCAATGGGGATTGGTTTGTTAGGAGCTGTGAAGTCATCCTTTCAGTCCTTTACTTTCTTTAAGCTTATTTCGGTATGCCAGCAAATCATCTTCTGTCTGAACGCTGGACGCCTGATGTTCACCGCGAATAATCCGCAGACAATCCATAAATGCCTGCTCGCTGACAGGTCCCTCCTGACGCTGTAAGATACCGGTAACATGGGACATTTCTTCCTGGGAAAGCTCCTCCAACACACCTAAGGAGACCTCTAATCCCTGCTGATTGCGGGCCTTTAACTGTGCAAATACACGGCCAAGCAAGGGGGATGAAAAATCGTTTTCGGCAAGACTTCCCACTTGGGAAAGGAGTGCGGGCGAACGCAAAGCCAGTGCCAGCAGTTTTTCTTCTGCCAGCGCAGATTTCAGATTATCGTAGCGAATCGTGCGGCTCTTCGGCTGCATGGACTGAGCAGGTGTCAAATCCAGCGCCTCCTGCTTTTTCTTATCCCGATAGGCTCTGCGCTTGTACGCCTTAGAAATTTCAATTTTCATGGCATCGTAGCTAATGCCCGCAGCCTCAGCCACACGAGTGCCATACACTTCTTGTTGCACAGGGCTATGGAGCGTGCTGATCAACTCCGCAGATTCCTGCAAAAATTTCACCTTCTGATCGTCTGCCCGCAGATCATATTTGCTGCGAATGGAATTTAACTGATATTCTACGCGGTTAGAAGATTCATTCAGCAGAAGCTTGAACTTGTCCGCACCAAACTTCTTCAAAAATTCGTCGGGATCTTTTGCATCACGAACATGCAGCACCTTAACCTGCAAGCCTGCCTTTTCTAAGATAGGTATGGCGCGCTGAGTGGCATTCTGACCGGCCTTATCGTTATCGTAAATCAGAATCACCTGCTCGGCATAGCGGGTCAGCAACGCCGCCTGTTCCTCTGTGAGGCTGGTGCCAAGGGAAGCAACTGCATTGTCAAAGCCATATTGGTGCAGTGCAACCACATCAATATTGCCTTCTACCAGAATGATGCTGCCAGCCTTGCTCTTTTTCGCCAGATTCAAGCCAAACAAATTCTTCCGCTTGTTAAAAATCATGGTTTCGGGAGAATTTAAGTATTTTGCAGTATTCTCGTCAGTTTTCAGCGCTCTGCCGCCAAAGCCGATGACATTTCCCCGCACATCAATAATGGGGAACATCAGGCGGTCACGGAAACGGTCAAACAAACTCTTATTCTTCTGGGATTGGGTCACCAAGCCGGAGTCGATGAGTTCTTGGTCGGTATAACCCTTAGCGCGCATGGCTTTTACCATGGAATCCCAGCTATCAGGAGCATAGCCCACACCAAAGGTTGTCAAAATCGCCTTAGACATCCCGCGGCCCAGCGCATAGTCCAGAGCCTGCTTGCCAATAGGAGAATATAGCTGGGAATGGAAAAATCTGGCCGCCTCCCTATGCAGGGCCCACAGACGTTCCTGCGCGCGATAGCGGCTTTGGTACTGCTCGTCCTCAGGCACAGCCATACCTGCGCGTTTAGCCAGCGCGCGAACAGCATCAGGATAGCTCAGACCCTCAATTTCCATTTGGAAATTGATTGCGCCGCCGCCCTTATGGCAGCCGAAGCAATAGTAAATACCTTTATCGGGATTCACAGAGAAAGATGCGGTCTTTTCCCCGTGGAACGGGCACAGACCAAACATATTAGAGCCTGAACGCTTTAAACTCACATATTGACCCACCACATCCTCAATAGGATTGCGAGCCACCAATTCATCAATAAATGACGGTGGAAATGCCATAGTCTGTCCCCCCTTTTACCTTTTCTTGTTATTATATCATATTATCCACGAATTTGCCAACCCGCAGGAATAAAAATCTCAGTATATTTATCAACCGCGTAATTATCCGTCATGCCGGCAATGTAATCGCAAACCGTACGCTCCATGCCATCAAAGCTCAGCTGAGGCTGAAAATTCTCCGGCAGCGCCTCGGGATGCTGAATGTAATATTCATACAGGCAGCAAAGCATGGCCTTGGCTTTGCTTTCCTCACCCTTTGCCACGGGGTTGCGATAGACGCGCTCAAACATAAACGCCCGCAAATCCTTTAAAGCCTGCTCCACCGTGTCAGAAAGGCAAATCGTTCCTGCTTCACGGGAAGTGGTAATCACATCACAAACCAAGGTATTGATTCTTTGGCGATGGGTGCTGCCCAAAATCCTCTGAATATCCTTGGGAATGTCATCTGCGCTTAAAATTCCCGCGCGAATGGCATCGTCAATATCATGATTGACATAGGCAATCTGATCGGAACGACGCACAATCTGACCTTCTAATGCTTCGGGGATCTGGTCGCCTGTATGCCCCAAAATACCCATGCGAACTTCATAAGTCAAATTTAATCCTGCGCCATCATTTTCCAAAATATCTACCACGCGCAGGCTTTGTTCATTATGTCGGAATTCATAACCAAGGCACTGGGAAAGCGCCGCCTCACCGGCATGTCCAAAGGGGGTATGTCCCAAATCGTGACCAAGGGCAATCGCCTCCGTCAAATCCTCATTCAGCGCCAAAGCGCGGGAAATGGTTCTGGCAATGCGGGATACTTCTATGGTGTGGGTCATGCGGGTGCGGTAATGATCACCCTCAGGCTGCAAAAACACCTGAGTTTTATGCATCAAGCGACGAAATGCCTTGCTGTGGACGATTCTGTCGGTATCGCGCTGATAGCAAATACGTACATCATCCTCGGAAATTTCCTCAGGCAAGGGTCTTCCCTTGCTTTGGTCAGAAAATGCCGCCAACGGATTTAAACGCTTATGCTCTAACATCTCCAATTCTTCACGCATTGTCATACACAATTCCCCTTTCCGGTTTCCACAGGAAAAGCCCGATATTCCTGCGCTGTTTCCATGCCCTCAATGGTAGCGGCACTCATGTCAGTCAGTCTGTCCAAAAACGGCTGAGCCTGTGCCGCTGCCACTAAAATTTCCAATTCAACTTCTGAGCCAAAATCCGTTTTGCGAATGATGCCGCCAAAGGCTTCCACTTCCAACTTCACGCGCTCATAAAAGTTATATGGGCACGGCACATACAGCACTGACCAAACCCGTTTCATGGACTTACCGGCAGCATCCACGGCAATCTTTGCCCCTTTGGTATAAGCACGTACAAGCCCGCCTGCACCAAGCAAAATGCCGCCAAAATATCGGGTCACAACGCAAACAACATTGTTTAGCCCTTCCCGCTGTAACACTTGCAGCATGGGCATGCCCGCTGTTCCACCCGGTTCACCGTCATCAGAAAACCGAACTGCGCCATTTTGGATTATATATGCCCAGCAATTGTGGGTCGCATCGTAATGCTGTTTTTTCATTTCCTGAATTTTCGCGAGTGCCTCTTCTTCCGTATCTACTGGCCAGATTCTGCCGATAAAGCGGGATTTCTTTTCTGTAAACTCGTCTTCACCGAAGCTCGTCGGCACCAGATACTCTTCCAAGACTCAGCACTCCTTTGTAATAAATTCTTTTAATTTGCCGTACAAGATTGGGTCAACCACTGTTTCCACAGCAATTCCGTCGGCAGTGTATTCTACATTTTTTACCTGTGCATGATTGTGGAGAGTTTCCACCATGCCACCCATGGAGTAAGGGAGCGTTACCACAATGTGATGGCGGCTATGACCCAAGGCAGCTTCAATGCTTTCCAGCAGTTGCTCCATACCAAATCCTTTTTTTGCAGACACAGGCACAATATCCTGACCCACAGGAATATCCGTACTGCTCACCAGATCGGCCTTGTTATATACCTGTAAAACAGGTGTTCCCTCTTTCGCTAATTTGCCAATCAGCCGATTGACAACCTCAATATGCTCCTGACGGTTCTCGTCAGCAGAGTCAATGACATGCAATAACAAATCCGCATATTGCAGCTCTTCCAAGGTTGCACGGAATGCGTCGACCAAATGGTGGGGCAGTTTCGCAATAAAACCAACGGTATCGGTTAAAATTACATCCAAATTATCCGAAACTGACAATTGTCTGGATGTGGTGTCCAGTGTATCAAACAGGCGGTTATTTGCAGGAATCCCCGCGTCCGTCAACTGATTCAGAAGTGTGGATTTGCCAGCATTGGTATAGCCCACAATGGCCACCACCGGCACGGAATTTTTCATTCTGCGTTCCCGCTGTACGCTGCGAACCTGCCGCACCTGTTCCAGCTCATGCTGTAAACGGGAAATCCGCTCGCGAATATGCCGCTTGTCCGATTCCAGTTTTGTCTCACCGGGGCCGCGAGTGCCAATGCCACCGCCTTGACGGCTGAGGCTTTTACCCATGCCGGAAAGTCGGGGAAGCAAATACTGATACTGCGCAAGCTCCACCTGCAATCTACCCTCTTTTGTTTTTGCTCGCTGGGCAAAGATATCCAAAATCAGCGCACTTCTGTCGAGAACTGTCACGCCGATCATTTCTTCCAACGCACGAATATGACTGGGAGACAGCTCGTTATCAAATACAACCATATTGGACTCGGTGAGTTCCACAAGCATTTTCACTTCCTGTGCCTTACCCTCGCCAATAAAGCTATGGGAATCGGGCGTATGCCGATTCTGTAAGACTTTACCTGTACAAAACCCGCCGGCAGTCTCTAAAAGTGCTTCCAGCTCCTCTAAGGTTTCGTCAGTGGCTGTTTGTTCTTTTGTAAAGCAGTCGGCATTCAGTCCAACCAGAACCGCGCGCTCCTGCTGAGTTGAGAAATTAGATTCCATGAATCCTCCTAAAATGGCACAAAAATACAAAAAGTCCGCACTACGCTCACGCAGTGCGGACTTCTCATTACTTAATGCCGAATCTCTTGTTGAAACGGTCAACACGTCCACCGGTGTCAACCAGCTTCTGCTTGCCGGTATAGAAAGGGTGGCACTTAGAGCAGATTTCAACACGGATGTCCTTCTTAGTGGAACCGGTAGTAAAAACGTTGCCACAAGCACAACGAATTGTAGTCTGTTCGTAATTGGGGTGGATACCTTCCTTCATATTGTTCACCTCTTTCTTCTCATGTAAAAGGGCATAATTGCCCTACAATCTTTAATCGCCCGAATATCATAACATAAATGTTTTCGGATTGCAAGCATTATTTTACATTTTTTTATTTTTTCTTAGAATGCCCAATTACCGTTCCGGAAGATGGGAACAACCTTGCCGCCGGCGCAGATTGCATCGATATTCATGGTGTCGCAGCCAATCATAAAGTCCTCGTGAATCATAGAGTCGTTGATACCCAGCTCGCGGCACTCCTCCAAGGTCTTATTATGATGGTCGCGAATAGTATCTGGGAAGCCCATACCCACTGCCAGATGGCAGGCTGCATTTTCGTCAAACAATGTATTGTAGAACAAAATGCCGCTTTGGCAAATGGGGCTTGCCTGAGGAACTAAGGCGCACTCACCCAAATACGCTGCGCCCTCATCCATGGACAGCATGGTGTTCAACAATTCCTCACCCACTTCGGCCTTAGCTTCCACCACCTTGCCATTTTCAAACCGCATGGAGAACTTGTCAATAATCTGACCTTGGTAGGACAACGGTTTCGTAGAATACACAATACCCTCAGCCTTGCCCTTCATGGGAGAAATGAAGCACTCCTCGGAGGGAATGTTGGGATTGAACACTATCCCCTGCCGGCTGGTTTCTGCACCGCCGCAGAAAATTGCCTCGGGAATCATGCCAACCGTGAAGTCTGTGCCGTTATCGGCAGTATAGTGCAGGCTCTCAATACCCAGAGAGTTCAGATAATCGCATCGCTTTTTCAAATCTGCGTTATGCGCTTCCCAAGCCTTGATGGGATCATCGGTCACGCGAGAAGTAGACAAAATAGCCTCCCACAGCTTTTCCACAGCCACGCTGGTGCGCTCGCCGGGGAACACCTTCTTCGCCCACGCCTTACCGGGCACAGCGGCAATACACCACTGCTCCTTGCCTTCTAATTGGTCGTGGTAAGGCTTCACAATGGGATAGCTCATCTTTCTTGCCTTTGCCATCTTCGCAGTGTTCATGCCTTTCAACCCATCGGGATCTTCGGAAATTAAATGAATTCTGGCAGGAATCGTGTCAACAGCATACTGCAAACGAGCCTTCTCCCACTCCAACACAGTGCCCATAGTGGTCACAGAACGGTAGCGGACATGAATCTTAGAAAGAGGCTGATATCTCCATTCCACGATAACTTTTTTCGCTTTTGCCTTATATGCTTCCTCAACCACCATCTGCACAAATTCAGGCTGATCAAGATCCGCATAAATCATGACCTCCTGCCCTTTTTGCACATTGATGCCGCAGCGGACAATGAGTTTTGCATATTCTCTTAAAACAGTTTTTTTCATGGAAATCTCTCCTTAAATGTAATCAGATAGGCATATTTTATCAAAGTTTTTTCTATTCGTCAATGATTCTTGCAATCTTTATGAATTTGTCTTATAATGAAAAAAATTGTTTGGAGGTAAGTGCATGCTTTCTGTGAAAGAGTTCCATGACAAAATTGAAAATGGGCTTCGTATCTTAGACGGCGCAACAGGCTCCAACCTGCGGCTCATGGGCATGCCCAAGGAAGCATGCACTGAGGAATGGGCGCTTGCCAATCCCGACAAGCTGATTGCCTTGCAGAGGCACTATGCCGCTGCGGGAAGTCAGATTCTTTATGCCCCCACCTTTCAGGCGCAGCCTATTGCCTTAGAGAGAGTATGCCTGCAAAATCAGACTGAGGCCATCAACGCTCAGCTTGTTGCCCTTACAAAAGCAGCAGCGCCAGATTGTCTGGTGGCGGGCGATATCACCACTCTTGCCGCCTTTTTGGAAAGCTGGAATCCCGACAACTTTGACTTTATGGTCGATAATTACCGTCGGCAGATTCGTGGTCTTGTAGACGGCGGTGCCGATCTGTTGGTGGCGGAAACTCTCATGTATCCCCAAGAAGCAGAGGCGATCTTCGCTGCCGCAGAAATGGAGCAAGCAGGTGCTGTCATGTATAGCTTTACCATGATGGCCGACGGATCGCTGTATTCAGGTCCCGATGCCGGTCCCATTCTTCGGGAGTTGGAGGAAGCAGGCGCTGCTGCGGTTGGTTTTAACTGCGTCGCGGCTGATATGATGACCCCCTATCTTGTTTCAAAACTGCGTAGATATGTGCGAGGGCCGTTGATTTGCAAACCCAATGCCGGTAATCCCACCATTAACAAAGATGGTATTGCAGAATATTCCATGTGCGAAAATGAATTTGCTTCCATCATGCTTGACTGTCAAAACAGAGGTGCAACTTTACTTGGCGGCTGCTGTGGAACAACTCCCAAATTCATTGAAACTTTCACCCACCTGAGCGCGCCCAAAAAAGGCGTATAACTATTGACAAGCCCTGCAAATTTGATTATAATGGCTTGGCATCGGGGTGTGGCGAAGTTTGGTATCGCGCTTGGTTCGGGTCCAAGAGGCCTCGGGTTCGAATCCCGACACTCCGACCAAGAAAACAGCAGGAGCATTTGCTCCTGCTGTTTTTATTTGTGCTTAGATTTTCTTCAACACAATGCCTGTTCGATTGGGCAAATATAAGCAAATCCCGTTCTCGTCAGCCTGATAAATTTCATGCCAAACGCGGCCATGACCGCCATAGCAATGATCGTCAGTAGACATCAGCACCTGATACTTTCCTTTTTCGGGAACTACAATCCGATACCCATCAAAGCTGCACTGCGGATTTAGGTTGACTACAAAGACACAGCCGCCCTTTTGATATGCCAGCACGCGGTCGTCCTCATGAACCAATATCTGCTTATCCTTTGCGGAAAGAATCTGGTTTTCCTTAACCAGTGCCACCAAATCCTTTTCAAATTTAAGAAGATATTGGTACTTCAAATCCGGATTTTCCGCCAAGCTCCACTGTCTTCGGCAGTAATGATAACTCCAACCATTGCCCTCTCTGGGGAAATCAATCCATTCAGGGTGGCCAAACTCATTGCCCATAAAGGTCAAATAGCCCTCTCCCCCAAGGGTCATGGTCAAAAGTCGAATTGCCTTATGAAGAGCCATGCCGCGGTCAATCACAAGACTTTCATTGGCCGCATCCATGGACCAATACATCTCTTGATCACACAGGCGGAACATCAAGGTTTTATCACCCACCAATGCTTGGTCGTGAGATTCGCAGTAGCCAATGACTTTTTCATCAGGCCAACGGCTTACAAGCTCGTAATAGATACTGTTCAGATTCCAATCTTCCTCTTTGTATTCCTTCAAAAGACGAATCCACATATCCGGCGCACCCATAGCAAGACGATAGTCAAAGCCAATACCGCCCTCATTCACAGGCAGACACAAGCCGGGCATTGCCGACACATCCTCCGCAATCAAGATTGCATGAGGGTTAACCTCTCTTGCCATCTCCGTGGCAAGTTGTAAATATACCACAGCTTCTGTATCGGTATTGATAGAAAAATAGGATTCCGGTGAACCAAAATCACAGCCAATGCCGTGATTGCGGTAGAGCATAGAGGTCACGCCGTCAAAACGAAAACCGTCGAAGTGATATTCCTCCATCCAATATTTCAAGTTCGACAGCAGAAAATGCAAAACCTCCGGTTTTCCGTAATCGAAGCATTTGGTGTCCCATGCCAAATGATTTCCCCTCTGCCCTGCATGGAAATATTGGCAGTCCGTTCCGTCAAACTCGTTAATTCCCTCACGGGTGTTTTTGCTTGCATGGGAATGCACCACATCCAGCAGCACAGCAATGCCCAATTCGTGGGCTGCGTTGATCAGCTCTTTTAGTTCCTCAGGCATGCCAAACCGCGACGACGGGGCAAAAAAATTGGTAACCTGATAACCAAAAGACGCATAATACGGATGCTCCATAATTGCCATGATCTGCAATGTGTTATAACCAAGATCATGAACTTTGGGCAGAATATTTTCCCGAAACTCCCTATATGTTCCCACCTTGCCCTCTTCCTGCGCCATTCCCACATGGCATTCGTAAATAAAGAGGTTCTTCTGAGGGACGAAAGAAGCATCCTTCCAAGAAAACGGCTCAGCATCATATACGACACCATTCCATTGACCGGTTTGCCAATCCTGTTCCACACGACGAATATAGGAAGGAATTCTCTCCAACTCCTTACCGTCGCGCACCACGATTGCCATAACCTTTTGTCCGTTTTTCAGGGCATTTTTACCACTGATTTTCCTTTCAAACACACCGTTTGGCAATTTCTTCATAGGATAAGCATGCCGCTCCCAACCGCAAAAATCGCCTGTTACATACATAGCCTCTGCACCGGGCGCCCATTCCCGATACACCCATCCCCGGGGCGTTCTGTGTATGCCAAAATAAAGATGGCCAGAAGCAAAATCCACAAGACTCTGATTCTTTTTCAGTAACCGCCTTTTCGTTGCTTCCAAATTTTGCCTGCGAAGCTGAATGTCCGCTTCATAAGGCTTCAACATTGGATTTCGTTGCAGAATGTCCAAGTAAAACGCCCCTTTCTTTAAACTTTCATACTTAGTATAACACAACGCCCTACAAGATTTCAATGTTATTTTGTCCGGTTGCCTTGCGACTGACGGGAAAATATGATATAATACCCACACGAAAGGAGCAAGGACAATGACATCAACCTTTTATTTAGAAACAGGCTCGCAAAATCCCGCCTATAATCTGGCATTTGAAGAATATATCCTGAATCACTTTCGGGAAGGCAATCTGCTGATTCTATGGCAAAATGCCAATTCTGTGATTATCGGCAGAAATCAAAATACCGCAGAAGAAATCAACCAAAGCTTTATTGACGCCCACAACATTCAGGTAATCCGTCGCAATACCGGCGGCGGCGCGGTGTATCACGATTTGGGCAATTTGAATTATTCCTTTATCACAGATGCCGACGAGCTGAGCAAGGATACATTGAAACTGTTTCTTGACCCCGTAGTCAGCGCGCTGCAAGGCTTAGGTTTAGACGCACACTGCTCCGGCAGAAATGACATTTTGGTATCCAAGAAAAAAGTATCCGGTACTGCACAACAGCTGCTAAAAGGCAGAATCCTCCACCACGGAACGCTGCTATTTGATTCTGACCCCGCCATGATTCAAGGGGCGCTGAATCCCGACCCAACGAAATTCCAATCCAAGAGCGTCAAATCCGTTCGCAGCCGCGTAGGCAATATTCGCCAAGCGCTGAAAGAAGATATGACTTTGCAGGAATTTTGGGCATATCTGAAAAAGCATCTGACACAAAATCTAGCGCAGCCCATCACACTAACGCAGCAGGATTTGATGCAAATACAAAAATTACAGCAAGAAAAATACGAAACTTGGCAGTGGAATTACGGCAAATCTCCAAAATGCGATCTGCATAACCGCCAGCGCTTTGACGGCGGATTATTGGATATTCTCCTTTCCACAGAAAAAGGGAAGATTTCCGAAATTCACATCAGCGGTGATTTTCTTGCTCTCAGCCCAATTTCTGAGCTTCAAGACATTCTTAGGGGGTGCGACTACCGCAAAGACGCCTTATTAGCGGTGCTTTCTGCAATTCCCCTTCACACCTATTTAGGGTCCATCACACAAACAGAGCTTTGTAAAACCATCCTGGGAGAAACATAAAAAATCCGGTTCATACGAACCGGATTTTTTATATCTCTAATTCCAGTGTTTGCAAAGGATTCCAAAGCAAATGAGTATTTTCTCTGCTATTTGCCACTTGCAGCGCAGATTCTCTATAATGATTGATATCATCCTCTGCAAAAGGCAGATGATAAACAACCGTCTGATTCGGTTTCAAAATTGCATCCACAAACTCCCGACCCTTTTTCAAGGTAATCCACGGAAAATTTAAGAACGCCACATCAATCTCTTTTCCCGCAACAGCCTTTGCCAAAGCATCGCTGCCCAGCGCACAGTCCGCAGGAATGAGAATGTTTTTATCGCAGACCGAAATCAACATACCATAGTGCAAGCAATCGGCATACTGCTCTGCGTCATGAGGGAGTTTCAGGAAAGAAAGTTCCAAATCCCCTATTTTGTTCGAAAAACAGTCCCCGCTGATGAAAACCTGATTGTCGAATTTTTCCTTTGGTGCAAACACCTTAGCGCGAGGAAATCTCTCCAAAGCTGCATGGATGAGATCTGCGGAAAAATGGTCAGGATGACAATGGGTCACGCAAATAGCATCGGGGTTAGAAAAATACTGAGAATCCCATATTTGCGGCAAAAGCGAATCTGTAACCGTGGAGAACCCAAGCACCTTTCCATGGTGAAGCGCATCAACCCAAATGGTTTGCCCGTTTATTTTTATGGCAATCCCCGCATTCGCGCTCAGCTGAACAGAAAGTTTCATTCTGCCTCAATTTCCTTCACAAAAGCTGCCCGATCCTCGGTGCGATAAAAGGCTGAGCCGGCCACCAACACATCAGCACCATTTTCCTTGCAAACCTTACTGGTAATCAAATCTACACCGCCATCCACTTCCAGATGGCAGGCAGGATTCACTTCGTCAATCATTTTCCGAAGAGCCTTGACCTTAGGCATCATGTCAGCCATGAATTTCTGGCCGCCAAAGCCGGGTTCCACTGTCATAACCAGCACAATATCACACTTTTCTAAGAAAGGTGCAACGGCCTCCGCAGGGGTCTTAGGCTTGACCACAACACCGGCCTTGACGCCGTGAGAGCGAATCAAATCCAAGGTTTTGTGGATATTTTCTTCCGTATCGGCTTCCACATGAATGGTCAAGAAATCCGCGCCGGCCTTGCAGAAATTCTCCGCATATTTGATAGGCGTATCAATCATCAGATGCACATCCAGAATCATTTCCGTAATGGGACGCAATGCGCTGACGATAGAATAACCGAAGGACAAATTCGGCACAAAGTGGCCGTCCATAATGTCTACATGGAGCCATTTTGCCCCAGCATTTTGGGTTGATAAAATATCCTTTTGCAGATTCATAAAATCCGCAGAAAGCATAGAAGGTGATAAAATTGCCATTTTTGTTCTCCTTCCTTTCCGCAAAAACCTTATTTGCGCCGATACAGGCACATTTCGTAAGCAATCCCGTTTTCCTCACCGGATTGCAAAATTTCTTTTAACTCCCAATCTGCCGCCTCGTCGAGATTTGGGAAGTATGTGTCAGAGACGGGCGAAGCATGCACCTTCGTGACATATGCCGTATCGCAGTACGGAAGCATTTGCCGGTAGATACTGCCGCCGCCAATTACCATAGCGCGCTGTGCAGTCCTTGAAAGCTCAACTGCTTGCTCGGGTGTATGGCAGACTGTAAATCCTTCCATCTCGTCCATTGCACGGCTCAAAGCTACATTGACTCTGCCGGGCAAAGGTTTCTTTCCCGGGAAATCTTCAATGGTTCTGCGACCCACGATCACCATGGCGCCGCGGGTGGTCTCCCGAAAGAATTTTCTGTCTGCCGACAGTGCCAAAGGCTGCGTTCCCTCCGCGCCAATGCCCCAATCGTCATAAACTGCAACAATCAGTTCCATGGGCTACCTCAAATTGCCATAGGAATTTCAAAATCAAAGGGATGGAACTGATAGTTTTCCATCTTGAAGGAATCCTTTGTAAACTGATAAAAGTCGGTTATGCTCTTATCCATAACAAAGGTAGGCGCATCAAAACCGTCTTTTTCCAGCATTGCTTTCACTGCGGGAATATGGCGGTCGTAAATATGGCAGTCCGCAATCACATGGACAAATTCGCCCACTTCCAGTCCGGATACCTGCGCCATCATGTGGGTCAGCACAGCATACTGCACCACATTCCAGTTGTTGGCAGTAAGCATATCCTGAGACCGCTGATTCAAAATGGCATTGAGCTTATTGCCTGTAACATTAAAGGTCATGGAATAAGCGCAGGGGTACAAATTCATCTCGTGAAGATCTTGGAAATTATAGATATTCGTCATAATCCGACGAGAAGCAGGATTATTCTTCAAATCAAACAGCACTCTGTCAACCTGATCCATATCACCCTCTTTATAGTGGTGCTTAATGCCAAGCTGATAGCCGTAGGCTTTACCGATAGTGCCGTCCTCGCCAGCCCATTCGTCCCACACATGGCTGCCCAAATCGCAAATGCGGTTGGACTTCTTCTGCCAAATCCACAAAAGCTCGTCCACTGCGCTCTTCCAATAGGTGCGGCGAAGGGTCATAATGGGAAATTCTTCCGCAAGATTATAGCGATTGACCACGCCAAACTTTTTAATGGTATGGGCAGGTGTACCATCCTCCCATCGGGGACGGACATCCAATCCCTCATCGGAAAAACCGTTCTCCAAAATATCAATACATGTTTGCCGATACAATTCATCTGCTCTGCTCATGACGAAAACCCCTTTCGTTTTCATTTCACCTATCATAGCACAACTGCCATAAAATGACAAGGAAAAAATGCCGATGCAATTGCATCGGCATTTCTTGTTTACAACAATTCCATAATCCGGTTGGCATACTGCTCACATGTAGCAGCAGAGCCATCAGATTTCACGGTCAAATCGCACTTGGCCATTGCATCTTCCAGCTTTTGGGCAGCAGCACCGCGGCAAATGTGACGCAGCAGCAATGCAGCAGCTTTCAAAATGCTGTCGGGGTTGGCGTATTCACCCATACCCCGCTCAATCATACGGGGCGCGGAGCCGTGAATAGCCTCAAACATTGCATATTTGTCACCGATATTGGCGCTGCCGGCAGTACCCACACCGCCTTGGAGCTGCGCAGCTTCGTCCGTAATAATATCGCCGTAAAGGTTAGGAAGCAGCACCACCTGGAACTTCTCACGCAGGCCCTCTTTTAAAAGGTTTGCCGTCATAATGTCAATGTAATAATCTTCCACAACGATGTCCGGATAATCCTTGGCAACCTCATGGCAGATAGCGGTAAACTTTCCGTCAGTCTTTTTCATGATGTTTGCCTTGGTGACAACAGACAAATGCGTCTTGCCATTATTTTTGGCATATTCAAAGGCGGCACGGGCAATTCTGCGAGTTCCCAAATCAGTAGTAACCTTAAAATCCACAGCCATGCCGGGCAATTCTACACCGCGGCTTCCGAGAACATATTCACCCTCAGTATTTTCACGGTAGAACATCCAGTCGATATTCAGCTCGGGGATGGTGACAGGCCTGCAGTTTGCATACAGGTCAAGCTCCCGACGCAGTGCCACATTGGCGCTTTCCATAGTGCCGCCATGAGGCGTGGTGGTAGGACCTTTCAGAAGCACATCACAGGCCTTGATTTCCGCCAAAACATCGCTGGGAACAGGCTGATTCTTTTCCAGACGGTTCTCAATGGTAAGGCCTTGGATTTCCTTTATAACAACACTTCCCTTTTCCACCTCATCAGCAAGCAGGGTTTTTAAAACACGGGTGGCATGACGGGTAATGACGGGACCGATACCGTCACCGTCAATCACACCGATGGTCACCGTCTTTTTTGTGGCAAAATCCGTCTTGTCGCAGTTCATATTTGCCACACGGGCAAGCTGCTCATTCAGAAGCTTTTCAAAGGCCTCACAGGCCAATTTCACATCGTTCATTATAATCCGCCTTCTTTCGTATAATTCAAAAGTCCGCCGCACAGCAGAATCTTCTGCTGGCGCTCGGTAAAGTCGCACAAAGCCGTAAAGGATTTTCCTGTGGTTTCATCCATAACGGTAATGGATCCGGCAGCCATGCCCTCTTGCAAATTGTCAAGGCGCAAGGTGTGATTCTGCTCTAACTCATCGTAATCATCTGCATTGGCAAAGGTCAAGGGCAGAATGCCTGCATTTATCAAATTCGCCACATGAATTCTTGCAAAGCTTTTGGCAATGACGCAGCGAATACCTAAGTACATAGGCACCAGCGCGGCATGTTCTCGGGAAGAACCCTGACCATAGTTGCTGCCGCCTAAAATGATGCCATCCCCTGCCGCCTTGGCACGTTCTGCGAAGCTGGGATCGCAAACCTCAAAGCAATAGCGAGACAAATGGGGAATGTTGGATCTGTAAGGCAAAATCTTAGCGCCGGCAGGCATAATATGATCGGTGGTAATGTTATCGCCAACCTTCAAAACCGCCGTAGCCACAAGATAATCTGCGAAAGGCTTGCTCTTGGGGAATTCCTTGATATTCGGGCCGCGGAGTACCTCTACATTTTCACCATCGGCAGCGGGCGCAAGCACAGCAGAATCATCAATGCGGAAGGTTTCAGGCAATGTAATTTCACCAACGGGCTCACAGGTAGTGGGGTCGGTGATATAACCGGTGAGCGCAGATGCCACCGCGGTTTCGGGAGAAACCAGATACACCTGACCGTCTTTTGTTCCGCTTCTTCCAAGGAAGTTGCGGTTAAATGTACGCAGGGACACACCGCCGGAATTAGGAGCAAAACCCATGCCGATACAGGGGCCGCAGGCACATTCTAAGAGTCTTGCACCGCTGGCGAGAATATCAGAAAGGGCGCCGCACTCGCTGAGCATGGTCAGCACCTGACGGGAGCCGGGAGAAATGGAAAGGCTCACTCCGGGGGCAACCGTTTTGCCTTTCAGCATAGCTGCGACCTTCAACATATCCAAAAGCGAGGAATTGGTGCAGGAGCCAATGCAAACCTGATCCACCTTTACATCACTAAGGCTTGCCACTTCCACCACATTATCGGGGCTGTGAGGGCAGGCAATCATCGGCTTCAAGGTAGACATATCAATATCGATCACGCGATCATAAATAGCATCGTCGTCGCTTTGCAAGAGAATATAGTCCTGCTCTCTGCCCTGTGCCTTTAAGAATGCCTTTGTCACCTCGTCAGAGGGGAAAATCGAGGTAGTTGCGCCCAATTCCGTACCCATATTGGTAATGGTGGCGCGCTCGGGGACTGTCAATGTAGTCACGCCTTCGCCGCCCCACTCAATAATCGCTCCCACACCGCCCTTAACGGACAAAATCCGAAGCAGTTCCAGACTTACATCCTTGGCAGTCACAAAGGGATTGAGCTTGCCGGTGAGATTCACCTTGAACATTTTGGGCATGGTGATATAATATGCGCCGCCGCCCATGGCAACTGCAACGTCCATACCGCCTGCGCCAAAGGAAAGCATACCCAAACCGCCTCCGGTGGGTGTATGGCTGTCAGAGCCGATTAAGGTCTTACCGGGCTTACCGAAGCGTTCCAAATGAAGCTGGTGGCAAATACCGTTTCCGGGACGGGAAAAATGCACACCATGCTTAGCGGCAACCGTCTGCAAATAACGATGGTCATCTGCATTTTCAAAACCGCATTGCAATGTGTTGTGATCAACATAGGCAATGCTGAATTCCGTTTTTACCTTGGGAATGCCCATGGTTTCAAATTCCAAATACGCCATGGTGCCGGTGGCATCCTGAGTCAGCGTTTGGTCGATTTTTAAAGCCACTTCGCTGCCAACGGTCATATCACCGGACACAAGGTGAGCTGCAATAATTTTCTGTGCAATCGTTTTTCCCATGGTCTTAACCTCTTTTCAGCATGTGATGCTTTGCATTATCAATATGTTTTGCGGTGAGCGTCTGGGCAAGCTCAGCATCCCCTGCTTTAATGGCATCAAAAATCGCATGATGCTCTGCAAGACTGTCGCTGGTGCGCAGTTTGTTTTCTAACGCGATTCTGCGATAACGACGGGTCTTTCTGTGAAGAGGAATCAATGTATCCATAATCACATTGCGCTTACTCATATTGCAAATAGCATCATGAAACGCGTCGTCCGCCTGCCGCAGGTGTTCAATGTCCCACTTGGAATAGTAAAAATCCTGCAAATCAATTATGTGAGCAAGCTCCTTCAATGCCTCAGGGGTCATGTTTATTGTGGCATAGTATGCCGCTAGAGCTTCAATGTGATGGCGGATATTCATAATATCCTCCAAGTCATTTTCCGTAATGCCAAGCACCACAGAGCCCTTTCCGGAATCTTCGATAAGATGCTCCTGCTCCAAACGACGTAAAGCCTCTCGAATCGGTGTTCTGCTAACACCCAGTTGCTCTACAAGCTTTAACTCAGTTAGAATTTCTCCGCGAGGATACACGCCAAGGATGATATCATTTTCTAATTTCTCAAAAATCTGATCTGCCAATGAAACAGATTTGAAGTCACTCATAACCTTTTCCTCCTTACACTCCCGCAAATCTCCCGGGTGCCAGACGATGAAGCATCGCGTCCAGCTCCTTGTCGGTCATTACTGTCTGACGGCCGTCTTCATATTCCTGATCAATCCAATCCTTCATGGTTTGCACAATGGGATCGCGCTTGTCAATTTGTTCATCGCCTTTCAGACGGTAATTGCAGTTAATCCAGTAAGCAATACCCGCTAAGCCGGAAGTCTTGCTGATTTCCACAACGGGAGGACGGTTCAAGAGCTTATTCGTATCGAAAATCGTGTAAATCTCAGCGTCTTTCAATAAGCCGTCTGCATGAATACCCGCACGGGTAGCATTAAAGCTGCGGCCAGTAAAGGGAGTCATAGGCGGAATGTCGTAACCGATGTCATTCTGGAAGAAGTCTGCAATTTCTGTAATTGCGGTGGTATCCATACCATCCAGCGAGCCACGCAGAGAGGCATATTCAAACACCATCGCCTCCAAAGGCACATTGCCGGTACGCTCACCAATGCCAAGCAGTGAACAGTTGACCGCGCAAGCGCCATACAGCCATGCCGTGGTGGCGTTGGCCACGCCCTTGTAAAAGTCGTTATGACCATGCCATTCCAGACATTCGCTGGGAACATCGGAATAATGCTGCAAGCCGTAAATAATACCGGCAACGCTTCGAGGCATGGCAGCTTCTGTATAAGGAACGCCATAGCCCATGGTATCACAGGCGCGGATCTTTACAGGGATTCCCGCTTCCGCAGACAGCTTTTGCAGTTCATTGACAAAAGGAACAACAAAGCCATAGAAATCCGCACGGGTAATGTCCTCCAAGTGACATCTGGGAATCACACCTGCGGCAAAGGCATCTTTAATCGTGCCCAAGTAGTGATCCAGCACCTGAGAACGGGACATTTTCATTTTCTTGAAAATATGGTAGTCACTGCAACTGACTAAAATACCCGTTTCCTTAATGCCTAGGTCCCGCACCAGCTTAAAATCTTCTTTGCTGGCGCGAATCCAGCTGGTGATTTCAGGGAATTTCAGATCCAAGGACATGCACTTTTCAATGGCTTCTCTGTCCTTCTTGCTGTAAATAAAAAACTCCGTCTGACGGATAATACCATAAGGTCCGCCGAGTTTAGAAAGCAGCTTATAAATGTTCACAATCTGATCAACAGAATAAGGCTCCACGGATTGCTGTCCGTCCCGCAAGGAGGTATCGGTAATCCAGATTTCCTCAGGCATATTCATAGGCACGCGGCGATGGTTAAAAGCAACCTTCGGAACTGTTCCGTAGGAATAAAGATCCCGCAGCAGATTCGGCTCTGCCACATCCTGCAAAGAATATTTGTAGGACTTCTGTTCCAGCAGGTTGGTTTTATTAGAAATTTCGAGCATATAAAACGCCCCTTTCATTGAGAATCAGTTTTATTGTATACAATTATACTCACATTCAAATAAATGTCAATAGAAAAAAACAGCAATCTCCTTAGAGATTGCTGCTTTTTCCACTATAAATCAATATCAATATGGTTCATTTCCAGCCAGTAATTCACTTGAAGAAAATAAGCCATTGTCTGAGGCTTTCGCATCAACTGCCCGTACCAAGGCCACACCATTTCTCCATCCAGCATATTTCTTAGCGCCGCGAGATCTGTCAAAGCCAACAAAGGCGCATTCTTGTCATTAAGAACCTTTTCCAGTCGCGCAGAAATCAACTGCTCATATCTCGGGTCATAGGTTTTGGGATATGGACTCTTTTTCCGCCATAATACCTCATTGGGCAATAGTCCTTGCATCGCATAACGCAGCAGACCTTTCTCCTTCCCTTGAAAATCTTTAAATTCCCATGGCACTGCATATAAATATTCCGCAATGCGATAATCACAAAATGGCACACGGACTTCCAAACCGGAATACATGCTCATTCTATCTTTTCTATCCAGAAGTGTTTGCATGAACCATTGGAAGTTTAAATTGAACATTTCTTTCATACGCCGCTCTTGGGGTGATGCATCGGGCAAAATATCACTATTGCGACAGGTGTCCAGATATTTTTCACGGACAAACTCCTCTCCGTCCAGCTTTGCTGCCAGATCGTGGGACATGAGTGCGCACCTTTGAGCAGTATTCTGCGCCCATGGAAAGCCCTCCACGGATCGAACCTCAGGATCCCGATACCATGGATACCCACCAAAAATCTCATCTGCACATTCTCCGGAAAGGGCAACCGTTACCTCTTTTTTCATGCTTCTGCAAAATGCCAACAGCGAAAAATCCACATCCGCCATACCGGGCAAATCCCGAGCCTGTGTGGCATGCTCCAATTCAGCTACCAGATCTTCAGGTGTCAATACGCACCAATGATGCTTTGTTTGAAATGCATCCTGCATCAAACGGATATAATATCCGTCAGCATTTGGCTGAAACTTATTGGGAACAAAATACATATCATTGTTCTCGTAATCCACCGAAAATGTTTTTAGCTTTTCTCCCCGCTGCTTAGCGGAATTTGCACATATTGCTGTAATAATGCTCGAATCCAGTCCGCCGGAAAGAAATGTTCCGATAGGAACATCAGAAATCATTTGGCGCTCAATGGCATCCACAACCAATTCTCTGACGCGCTGTGCCGTTTCTTCAAAGGTATCCCGATGCTCTCGATCCATAAGCTTCCAATATCGGCACCAACAGAACCTGCCGTTTTGATAATAGCCGCAGCAGCCGGGCTGCAATTCATTTACTCCATGTAATACCCCGCACCCGGGTGTTCTTCCCGGACCAAGCAGTAAAATCTCCCCCGCGCCCCGCGCATCCAATTTTGGGCGCACTGTGGGATACTGCAAAATCGTTTTTATCTCCGACCCAAATAAAAAACCACCCTCATGCTCCATATAGAAAAGCGGCTTGACTCCAATTCGATCACGAGCTAAAAACAATCGTCTTGCCTTCTTCTCCCAAACACCAAATGCAAAAATCCCATTTAAATGCAACACACAATCCTGTTTCCATTGGCCATAAGCATGAAGCACAACCTCTGTATCCGATTCTGTCACAAATGCATGACCCAAAGCAATCAGCTCTTGCTTTACTTCCTGAGTGTTATATAGTTCTCCGTTATAGGTAATGGTATAAGTTTCCCCACCAAACTGATATGTCATGGGTTGAACTCCGCCTAAAATATCAATGACCGCCAGTCTTGCATGAAGCAGCATGCAGTCATGATCCCGAAAGACGCCTCGGGCATCCGGTCCTCGGCGAGACATGGTCATTAACATATTATCCTTCATGTTGTCATAAATTGGAAGATCTAAAACACCTGCAATCGCACACATGATTTTCACACTCCTCTTATGTAGTTTATGTAGTTGTTTCAGAATCGCCACGTTTAACTTAAAAATTTCCGCGCATACTGTTAGCGGGTGATTATATGAAAAGCAATAAAGAAATTCTATCCTCCGTATTAAAGACCACACAAATGGGCCAGCTTGGAATTCGCAGCATAGAAAAATATGCTGTGGATAAAGAGTTACACACAGCGCTGATTGACCAATTAAAAGAGTATGACCACATCGAAACTGCGGCTCACGAAATTGCCCAGCAGCGCGGTTGGAAAGTAAAGGAATTAAATCCTGCGCTTCGAAAATCAGCAGAAATTATGGCGCGCACTCGATTGGCAGGTAAAGAGAAAGACACGAAGATAGCAGGCATGATGGTGAAGGGCAACACCCAAGGAGTGATTACGGGACTTAAAAATTTGCACCATTACGACCACCAGGATGAACGCATTCTCCACTTGGCACAAAGACTCATCGACCATGAAAAAGAAAACATCAAGCAAATGGAACAATTCCTGTAACTAAGCGGAAAGCAATCAAGCTTTCCGCTTTTTATTCACCCAAAATCCATTTGTGGCATAACATAATTTGAAAACCGAAAGGAGGAATTATCTTGCCATCAACCGGATACATACAGGTTCATGCTTACACAAGCAACGCACAAATCCCTCTGCAAAATGTAGCCGTATCCGTTACCGCAACCGACGGCACTGCCCTTGCTCTGCGGCTCACTGACCGCAGTGGACAAATCAGTCCCATTGCCCTGCCGGTACCCGACATTTCCGCAGGTCAAACCCCTGACACAGGAGTGATTCCCTTTGCAACCGTAAATCTTCACGCACAAATTCGCGGTTACGAACAAATTACCGTGGAACAAGTTCAAGTATTTCCCGATACTGTTACCTATCAGGAACTGGAATTCGTTCCCCTGTCGGAGCTTCCCAGCCAATGGAACCGAACGGAGTTGTTCGTAATCACACCGCAGAATTTATAGGAGGTCAGCATGCCTACTGTCATACCCTTTATACCCCAGAATATTACTGTACACCTTGGCTCGCCCCAATCTAATGCAGCAAATGTAACCGTGCCTTTTATTGACTATGTCAAAAATGTGGCATCCAGCGAAATTTATCCTACTTGGGATGAAAGCGCGCTGCGAGCCAATATCCTAGCCATCGTGTCCTTTGCCCTGAATCGGGTTTATACAGAGTTTTACCGCAGCCGCGGCTATGATTTTGACATCACAAACTCCACTGCCATTGACCAGTATTTTGTCAACGGCAGATCCTACTTTTCCAATGTTTCCCGCATTGTGGACGAATTATTTAACGACTATCTTCGCAGGCCCGGATTTGTTGAGCCGCTGGCCGCAAAGTTCTGTAATGGCACCACCGTCACCTGTGAAGGTCTGAGCCAATGGGGCAGTCAAAATCTTGCGCAGCAAGGCTTGGATTCCACAGAAATTCTTCGCCGTTATTACGGAAATGTTGAAATCGTCAACAACGCACCCATTCGAGGTATTACTTCCTCTTACCCCGGTACGCCCCTTAGACGCGGCAGTTCTGGGCCAAATGTAGTTGTAATACAGGTGGAATTAAACAGAATTGCCCAAAATTATCCTGCAATTCCCAAAATCTCCAATGTGGACGGCATCTTCGGAAGCCAAACAGAAGCTGCTGTCCGCGCATTTCAGCAAATATTTGATTTAAACCCAGATGGAATTGTTGGGCCATCCACCTGGTATGCATTGGTGCGGCTATATACTGCCGTTACTGCCCTGGGAGAGCTGAGAAGCCAAGGTCAGCAATTCTATTCCATCAACTGGCAATATCCCGATGCCATATCCCAAGGCGATACCGGTGACAAAGTCCGGCATCTGCAATATATGCTCTCTGTGCTGTCGACCTATATCCCGTCCATACCGCCCTTGGAAGTGGACGGAATCTTTGGCCCTGCCACGCGGGAAAGCGTCATCGGTGCCCAGCGTTGGTTCGGACTGCCGGAAACAGGTACGGTAGATGCAAAAACTTGGGACGAAATCTACGACCAATTTTCCGGCATTGAAAATACAAGTCTGCGAAATAACGAGCTGTTTCCCAATTCCCAAGGCAGTGGTGCCGTTCCCGCCTTTGCGACCAATCAGCGTAGACGCTATAATAAAACGACACGCATGACCCAGTTCCCCGGTCAAAATCTGCAATTCGGGCAGCAAGACCCAATCGCACAGGAGGTGATACGATGAGACCGTCTGACAGTTTTGTAGGTCAGCCCATCCGAAGTCTGCAAAGCATGCTTCGCGTCATTGGCGAAGCAAATGGAGAAAGGTTAACACTGATCCCCGACGGAATCTATGGACAAAATACCATCGCTGCTGTGACCGCCTTTCAAAGGCGAAAAGGACTTCCTGCAACGGGAATCACAGATCAAAGCACTTGGGATGCCATTGTTTTGGAATACGAGCCGGCGCTGCTGCTGGTAGGCGAAGCCGAGCCCATAGCTGTCATTTGGGAACCAAATGAAGTCGTAAAACTGGGTCAGCAGCACCCCAATGTATATCTTGCACAAGGGATTCTCACAGTCCTTTCTCAGGCGTATGAAAGTATTTTGCAGCCTAGTTTCAGCGGCGAAATTGATATGCCCACCAGCCAATCCATTCTCTCATTTCAGGAGATGAATCAGCTCCCAGCAACGGGTGAATTAGACAGAATCACTTGGTTTCAGCTGGCAAAGCACTACCCGCTGGCATCCCGATTAGTGGTAAACCCTCAGCCACGAGTCATTCAGCCTGTCAATCCAACCGAACGCAGCGAAAATTTGTCGGTTTTCCGGAATAACTCTTGATTATATGGAAATAATGCATATAATATAAGGTGAGGCATAATGTACCATGCCCGGAGGATATATCATGTGCATGAAAAATTGGAAAAAGGACCTGTTGACAATTCCAAATATGCTAAGCCTGTTTCGTCTGCTGCTCATTCCTGTTTATATAGTAATTTATCTCAATGCAGACTCCCTTTCAGATTACTACATCGCAGGCGGCATATTAGCGGTATCTTGTCTGACAGACGCAATTGACGGCAAAATTGCCCGGCATTTTAATATGGTTTCCACAATCGGTAAAATTCTTGACCCCTTTGCAGACAAAATCACACAATTCGCCATGATTCTCTGTCTTGCCGTTCGGTATCGTATTTTGTGGATTCTGATTTCTCTGTTCTTTGTAAAAGAACTGTTTCAGCTCATTGCCGGCGCGTTGACACTGCGCAAAGGCAAAATGCTCACCGGTGCGCTTATTGCCGGCAAGGTCTGCACCGCGCTCTTGTTTATCAGCCTGATTTTGTTAGTCTTAATTCCTGACATGAATCCTTCGGCCGTATATATCATCACTGCAACCGACTGCATTGCCTTATTGATTTCCTTTGCTGAGTATATTAAAACCTACTATACCCAATCCCCCATGATTCAAAAACTTCCCACCGATGAAGATGCACAGTAATCCTACATTACCCGGAGTCATACGGCTCCGGGTTTGCTTGTCTTGATGGAAATTATTTCTGGAAAACCAAAAGAAATGCTTGACAAACCATCAATACTATTGTAATATATCAAGGCTGACCGCAAGGTCGCGATTTGGAGAAGTCGCGTAGCTGGCCGAGCGCGCACGATTGGAAATCGTGTAAACCCCAAAAGGGTTTCGAGGGTTCAAATCCCTCCTTCTCCGCCATAAAACAATCCCCACCAAAAGGTGGGGATTGTTTTATATTTAGAATCCTTCTTTTCTTCTTTGCATACGCATAGCCTTACGCTTCATGGCCGCTTCATATTCGGCTCGTTCTTCTTCTGTTTCCACAATCAATTCCGGCACTTCAATGGCATTGCCGTGATCATCAATGGCAACCATGTCAATATAGGCGCGGTTAATCATATTGTGGTCACCTTCCAGAGTTTCGATATAGGTATCTACCCGAATCTCCATGGAAGTACAACCGACATGCGTGACCCGTCCCTCCAACACAATCATATCCCCTGCAAAAGCGGGAGCTTTAAACTGTAAATTATCAATGGCAGCAGTGGTGACCAGTGCATTGGCATGACGAATGGCAACAATACCTGCAATCTCATCAATCCATTCCAAAAGCTGCCCGCCAAACAAACGGCCGTAATGGTTAATATAAGGCGGACGGATGAAATACTGCTGTGTAGTCAATGAATCGGAAACTCGTTTACTTCTTCTCATAACAAATCCTCCCTTGTGTTTTCCCTTATTATAACAAGAAAATTGCAATTTACAAATACAATCTGCAACATTTAGAAAATACACATTGCACATACATTTTATTTGTGATAAAGTAAACCATCATGAAAGCGGGGTGATTCTGTGCTGACAAAAGAAGAAATCCTAAAATCTCTGCGCGCTTTGGGAGCGCCATCGGATAAGCCTGTGATTGTGCACACCTCGCTGAAACAAATCGGTGCCATTGAGGGTGGCGCAGAAACCTTATTGGATGCGCTGATTGACCACTTTACTTCCCAAGGTGGTCTTTTGTGCATTCCCACCCACACATGGGGATTCATGTACGACAAAACCGTACCCACCCTCGACCTTCTCGTCCCAAGGAGCAACCTTGGCGTACTTCCCACCATAGCAGCCAAAGACAACCGCGGAATCCGATCCCTTCACCCAACACACTCCGTAACCGTTTTCGGTGATAGGGATAAAGCAAACACTTTCATTGCAGACGACGAAATTGCAACTACCATGGCGCCGGTCAACGGGTGCTTAGGTAAAATCATTGATTATAACGGCTATGTATTATTGCTTGGCGTCGGCCACGACAAAAACACCCTCCTGCATATCATAGAAGAGCGCATGGGCGTGAAAAACCGCATTGCCGAAACAACAGATACCGTAACCATTCGCTACTTAGACGGCCATATAGAATCTCGCCAAATCTACTCATTTTATTCAGAAGGAATTTACGACGTTTCCAAGCAATTCCCTAATTACGAACCGGCCTTCCGCTATCACGAATGTATTACAGACGGACTGTTGGGATCGGCAAAGGCGCAGCTTTGTAACGCTTCGAAAATGGCGGAAACTATGAATCTGATTCACCGCCGCAGCGGCGGAAAAGAATTGCTTAATGACCGCACACCAATCCCCGAAGAATTCTACAAATAAAAGCACCTGTATGATATACAGGTGCTTTTTCTGTTATTTATACAAGGGGAACTGCTCGCAAATCTGCGCAACAGTTTCATGAACTTCCTTTTGAGTTCCTTCAAAATCCTTGGCAGTTAAAGCAACGCAATGGGCAATCTTCTTCATCTCCGCTTCGCCCAAGCCGCGAGTGGTTACAGCCGCAGTACCGATACGCACACCGCTGGTTACGGAAGGCTTCTGAGGATCATTGGGAATTGCGTTCTTATTTAAAGTAATGTGGTTGGCATCGCAGCGAACCTGCAATTCCATACCGGTAATATTCATAGGCCGCAGGTCAGCCAGCATCAAATGGTTATCCGTACCACCGGTCACAAGGTCAAAACCTTCTTCCAGCAACGCGCCGGCCATAACCTTAGCGTTCTTTACCACATTATGGGCATATTCCTTAAATGCAGGCTGCATAGCTTCCTTTAAGCAAATGGCCTTTGCGGCAATTACATGCTCCAAAGGACCGCCCTGAGTGCCGGGGAACACACCGGAATTCAACTTCTTGGCAAATTCTTCTTTGGCAAGAATCAAGCCGCCGCGGGGACCGCGCAGGGTCTTGTGTGTCGTGGTGGTCACAATATCAGCATAAGGCACAGGGCTCTGATGCGCTCCACCGGCAACCAAGCCAGCAATGTGCGCCATATCCACCATCAGTACTGCGCCAACCTCATGGGCGATTTCCGCAAAAATCTTAAAGTCAATGACTCTGGGATAAGCAGAAGCACCGGCAATTAAGAGTTTGGGCTGCGCCTTCTTGGCCATGTCGCGAATCTGGTCATAGTCAATCAGGCCCGTATCGTGGTTGACATCATAGGACACAACATTGTAATACTTACCGGAAATATTGGCAGGGCTGCCATGGGATAAATGACCGCCATTGGCAAGGCTCATACCCATCAAAGTATCACCGGGCTGCAAAAGCGCCAGCTGCACCGCCATGTTTGCCTGCGCGCCGGAGTGAGGCTGCACATTGGCAAACTCCGCACCAAACAGTGCCTTAGCGCGCTCAATGCACAAGCTTTCCAGCTCATCCACATGCTGACAGCCGCCATAATAACGCTTTCCAGGAAGACCCTCGGCATACTTATTCGTCAAAATAGAACCCATGGCAGCAATCACAGCAGGAGAAGCAAAATTCTCCGATGCAATCAGCTCCAAACCGTCCTGCTGGCGAGTGAGCTCCTGACCCATACATGCCGCGATTTCAGGGTCGTAGGAAGAAACAAATTCAATTGAGTCTAAGGTCTTTCCGTACATAAGCAATCCATCCTTTATTGTAATACAAAATAAGCAGTCCTATAAGAGGACTGCAACATAGTGCCGGAAAGGCAATCAACGCTTCTCTGTCCGTTTGCCTGAGAGATTCGGCCAATGCCTTGCACCTTCGGCACACAACTCAATGTGTTCTCCAGAGAGTCCTCCTCCGTTCGGTCCGCCATACAACCTTCCGAGCGGTTTCATAGGTATTTATTTCTGATAATTAGTATACACGCTTTTCGAGAAATGTCAACCGCTGTCGACGATTTTTCGCTATATTATAAAAGAGGACGACAAAAGCCGTCCTCTCTCATTTGGTGGGCGAGGCGGGACTTGAACCCGCACGTCCGCAGTGAACACTAGAACCTGAATCTAGCGAGTCTACCAATTCCACCACTCGCCCAAATTTGCAGCCGAAAACTCAACCGCCTCGCTATAATACCACGCTAGGCAGGGTTTGTCAATACATATTTTCCCGATTTTAAAAAACTTTTTATTCCTTATAATACAGCAGGCAATGACAGTATCCGCGAAAATCAGGATCGGCAATTTGCTCACGAAATTCTTTGCAAATACACTTGTTGTCCTCGGTTCTTTGCAATCGGCACGGGCAATATCCACCCGTTCTTTTTAAGCCTTCTTGAATACTTTTTACCATTTCCTTATCTTCGTTCAAACGAATCGCCATGCTGTCACACCCCTTCTTAATCATTATACCGATTCTGTCAAGAAGTTTCTCTTTTCTTTTTCTACAAAAAATGATATACTGATAAAAAACTTTCGGAGGACTACTCATGAGCTTTCTTCCTATTTGCAAACAGGATATGCTGGATCGCGGCTGGGAATGCTGCGACTTTGTGTATGTCATCGGGGATGCCTATGTAGATCACCCCTCCTTTGGACACGCCATTATCAGCAGAATCTTAGAACATAACGGCTACACCGTGGGTATCATTTCTCAACCGGATTGGAAAAATCCCAAGTCCGTTACCATATACGGCAAGCCGCGACTTGGCTTCTTGGTTTCCGGCGGCAATATGGACTCCATGGTCAATCACTATTCCGTTACCAAGCACAGGCGCAAAACCGATGCGTTTACCCCCGGCGGCGTTATGGGCAAGCGACCGGATTATGCCACAGTGGTGTACTGCAATTTGATTCGTCAAGCTTATAAAGATGTACCAATCTTAATTGGGGGTATTGAAGCAAGCCTTCGTCGACTGGGTCATTATGATTATTGGTCAGAATCCATGAAGCGCTCCATTTTGCTGGATTCACAGGCTGATATCCTAATGTACGGCATGGGAGAACGCTCCATCGTGGAGCTGGCAGATGCCTTAAATTCAGGGCTCGATGCCAAAGACATCACCTATATTGACGGTACAGTCTTTAAAACCAGCGCCCTTGACGATAGCTATCCCACCACTATGCTTCCTTCGTTTGATGAGATTAAAGCAAGCAAGCGCAAATATGCGGAATCCTTCCTGATTCAGTACCGCAACTGCGACCCCTTTACCGCAAAGCGCCTTGTGGAACAATACGGCAATGAATATATCGTGCAGAACCCACCCCAAAAACCTCTGACCGTGGAAGAAATGGATGCGGTATATGCCCTGCCTTACGAAAGAACATGGCACCCCAGCTATGCCAAGCTTGGCGGCGTTCCCGCCATTGAGGAAGTCAAATTCAGCCTCGTCAGCAACCGCGGATGCTTTGGCGCATGCTCTTTCTGCGCGCTGACCTTCCATCAAGGGCGCATTATCCAAACCCGCAGTCATGACTCCATTTTACAGGAAGCTGTGAAAATCACAAAGGAGAAAGATTTTAAAGGATACATTCATGATGTTGGCGGCCCAACTGCCAATTTCCGTCACCCCGCCTGTGAAAAGCAGCTGACAAAGGGCGCATGCGCTAGTCGCCAGTGCCTCTACCCCACCCCCTGCAAGAATATGAAAGCCGACCACAACGACTATGTATCCCTCCTGCGAAAACTTCGCAAACTGGATGGTGTAAAAAAGGTGTTTGTCCGCAGCGGTATTCGCTTTGATTACCTGCTGGCAGATAAAAAAGATACTTTCTTTAAGGAGCTTGTACAGCACCACATTTCAGGACAGCTGAAAGTTGCGCCTGAGCATGTTTCTAACGCTGTTCTTGCCCGCATGGGAAAGCCAAAGAACGCAGTCTACAATAAATTTGTGGACAAGTATTATGCACTCAACAAGCAATACGGCATGAATCAGTATCTTGTTCCCTATCTCATGTCCAGCCATCCCGGCTCCACGTTGAATGAAGCCATAGAGTTGGCGGAGTACATTCGGGAAATGGGCTATAACCCTGAACAAGTGCAGGATTTCTACCCCACACCCTCTACCCTCTCCACTGTCATGTACTACACAGGTCTTGACCCGCGCACTATGGAAAAGGTATATGTGCC
>JAZQWI010000009.1:0-12196 GCA_045632245.1 Faecousia sp.
GTGAAAATGGAAATGCCAACACTATGGAAGCCCCCTGGTAACGCAGGTGTCTTTTTATATATGCTGATGAGAACAGGCGGTTTTCGTGGCAAAAATGGGCGCAAAGCTTTTTGCTTTGCGCCCAGAATGATATTATTTAAAGATTTTGCAGGACTTCGTCGTAGGAGAACACGCTGGAAATGCCGCCGGCGCGGGTTGTGGAAAGGCCTGCGCTGACACAGGCAAAACGCACGATTTCGCGCAGCTGGCTTTCGGTTAAGTTTTCAGGAGCAGCATCGGTTTGCAAAATCTTCCAAACTGCGCTGCCACCAAAAATATCGCCGGCACCGGTGGTGTCCTTTACAGAAATATTGGAAAGACCGGGGACGTGACCGCTGGCTGTGCCGTTACTGAAATAGCATCCATCTTTGCCGCAGGTGACAAACACCAATTTGACTCCGTATTCCCGAAGAATATGTGCAGCACCGGTTTCGGGGTCCATATCAAAGAGGAATTCCACTTCTTCATCGCTGATCTTTACCACATCGGCCTGAGAGAGTCCCCAAAGCAACTGCTCTTTTGCCTCATCTAAATTCTTCCAGAGAGGTTTACGCAGGTTGGGATCGTATGTAATTAGTTTGCCGGCGTTTTTTGCATAGGTTACAATCTTTTGGGTGGTGGTGCGCGCCGGCTCATCGGTCAGGGAAAGGGTGCCAAAATGGAACACGCGGGCTTGATCGATCAGAGATAAGTCCAGTTCCTCAAATCGCAGCTGCGTGTCTGCACCGGGTTTGCGGGCGAAGGAAAATTCGCGGTCACCGGTGGAATCCAAGGTTACGAAGGCCAAGGTGGTGAAAAAGTTTTCATCTACCACCATGCCATCTGTGCAGATGCCGGCACCTTGCAAGGTGGTAAGCAGCAATTTGCCAAAGGCATCGTTGCCAACTTTGCCGAGGAGTGCGGCGGAAGCTCCGAATTTTGCAAGAGCTGCCAGAAAATTGGCGGGGGCGCCGCCGGGGTGGGCGGCCATAGTCGGATAACCGTCGCTATCGGTTTGTACACAAGTAAAATCAATGAGCAATTCGCCCAATGCGACAACATCAATCATTCCTTAACCTCCGGATATTCGTTGCAAAGCAGACGGTAGGGCGCTTCATCTTCTTCAATGCTGGGGAAGCGACCCACAGGGGGGTTAAAACGGTTGTCTGTATTATCGTCATTGCACTGGCTGACCTCGCCCAAAAGCACGGGGCCAGTGCCTTCTTCTACGGCAAAATCATGGTATAGATATTGCTGCACATGGATGCTTTCGCCGGGGGTTAAACGCACTTGACTGCCCGCAGGGACGGTAAAGGTACGGCCATCCATATGTACGGTGACATCAGATTCGTAATCAATTTCCTCGTTAGGAAGGCTGTTATAGACGCGAATCAGCACATTGCCGCCGCCGCGGTTGATAATATCCTCGGTTTTATACCAGTGGAAATGGTTGGGGGCGTACTGACCCTCTTTTAAATAAAGAAGTTTTTCTGCATATACCTTGGGATATTTATCTGCCATGGCGCGGTTGCCATTACGAATGGTGATGAGAGAAAAACCAAATTTATCAAAATCGCCCATGCCGTAGTCCGTAATATCCCAGCCCAGCATGCAATCTCTAACTTCGTCGTATTCGTGACCGATATTTTGCCACTGTTCCGGAGTGAAGTGGCAGAAGGGGGGCAGATAGCAATGGTGCTTTTGGCACATGGCTTCTAATTCTTTCAGCGCCTTGTTAATTTCGCTTCTTTTCATGTAAAAACCTCCTGTAAATGAAAGTATAAACTTAAATTTCACTGTCTGTATTTTAGCTGATTGCCGGTTGTTTGTCAAGCAAGCAGGAGTGTTATGGGCAGTTAGACAGCGAATGTTTATAAACGGAAATAAGTGGGATTTGGCAGGTATGGAAACACCTTTTTTTGGATATGCTTTTGGAGAAACCATAAAAGGAGGAACGAACATGATTCGTATGTTTCTTGTATTTTTGGCGGCCATGGTGGTGGCCGGCTCGTTGGTAGGATGCAGAGCAAATGTTCCGCAGGACGATAACGGACAAATTAACAACGATAACACCCAGACAGATACAAACACACCCACGCAGGACCACACCAATCAAAGTGCCGACAGCACTAAGATTTTAGAAAACATTTGGGCAAAGTATCAAGAAGACGAAAAGTTTTCTGTTTATGGCGGTGCGTTGGAGAACTCTGTGAATGATGCACCGGGGGCGTTGGATGTTACCGACGAGGAGGAGATGACAACTCGTTATTTGCTGCCGAGCGAAATGTTGGGTAAGGTGAGCGAGGGAGCATCACTTGTTCATATGATGAACAATAACATTTTTACAGCGGTGGTGGTAAAACTCTCAAATTCCACAGAAATGAAAACCGTTTACGAAAACTGGCGGGATACCATTCAGAGAAACCAATGGATTTGTGGTCAGCCGGACCGACTCTTGATGGTGAATGTGGATGGCAGTCATCTGCTTATGGCATTTGCCAGCAAGGAAGCCATGGATACCTTTAAGCAAAAGATGGCGCAGGCATATCCCCAAGGGGCGTTTTTATATGACGAAGCCATTGTGAGTTAAAAAAGGGCGGCAAATCTGCCGCCCTTTTGATACATGGAGGAAAAGGATGCTGTTTTCTGGAATTCCGTTTTTGTTTTATTTTTTACCCATTGTAGCGGTTGGATATTTTATCGCACCGAAAAAGGGGAAAAACGCATATTTGCTCATAGCAAGTCTTTTGTTTTATGCATGGGGCGAGCCAAAATATGTATTGTTGATGATTGCGGCCATTGTATTATATTACCTCTACGGCCTTGGCGTAGAAAAAAGCAGTGGGATGTGGCGAAAGCTGTGGCTATTTTTAGCTGTATTAACCGGTGTTTCTATGCTCGCGGTTTTTAAATATTCGGATTTTGCTATTGAAAACTGGAACAAACTTGCGGGGATGAATCTGGGTCTTTGGAAGTTGGCGTTGCCCATAGGTATTAGTTTTTATACCTTCCAATGCATGAGTTATGTGGCGGATGTGTATCGCGGGCAGGTGGCGGCGCAACGAAATTTGGTGAATTTCGGCACGTATGTGGCGTTGTTTCCGCAGTTGATTGCAGGGCCTATCGTGCGCTATGTAGATGTGGAAAAAGAATTAAAGGCCCGCACAAGCACGTGGGAGGATATTGAGCAGGGATTGTTTCAGTTTTTGGTAGGACTGGGCAAAAAGGTACTCATCGCCAACCCTCTTGGGGAATTGACGGTGTTGTTTCGGGAGTCCACCGCGCCGTCGGTGCTGTTTTACTGGTTATATGCAGTGGCGTTCACCTTGCATATTTACTTCGATTTCTCAGGTTACAGCGATATGGCCATCGGTCTGGGGCGGATATTTGGATTCCGTTTTCCGAAAAACTTTGATTATCCCTATATATCCCGCAGCATTACGGAATTCTGGCGCAGGTGGCATATGACCTTAGGCGGTTGGTTTCGGGATTATGTGTATATTCCCCTTGGCGGAAATCGGGTCAGCGCAGGTCGTTGGGTGGTAAATATCCTCGTCGTTTGGATGCTGACAGGCTTATGGCATGGAGCGGCATGGAATTTCGTGGTGTGGGGGCTGCTGTTTGCCGTTCTGCTGCTTTTGGAGAAATGGAAAGGCTTTCCTAATATTTTAAAGCGGATATATGTGCTGCCGGTGGTGATCGTCAGCTTCGTGATTTTCAATGCAGCGGATTTGGCGCAGGCGTGGCAGGATCTTCGGGGGATGTTCGGGGGTTTGGGGATTCCGCTGGTGTCCGATGAAGCGTTATATTATCTGAAAAGCTATGGGACACTATTGCTGGTCGGCAGTGTGGGCGCAACACCTTTGGTAAAAAAATGGGCCGCGCCATTACGGCCTGTGTCGGCTTTGCGGTTAGCGGTTTGCATTGGATTGTTGGTGATATGCACAGCGTATTTGGTGGATGGGTCATTTAATCCCTTCCTTTATTTTCGGTTTTAGGAGGCAGTATGATGCAGCGGCAAGGCAGCAAAATCTCATTGATCATTTTGGTGGCAGTGTGGCTGGGGCTGGCATTGTGGGCGTGGCTGAAACCAACTGCGGAAATTTCCGCCACGGAACGCAGAGAACTGAAACAATTTCCGCAGGTCACGGTGGAATCCCTGATAGAGGGAAAGTTTGCTGCTGAGTTTGACGGTTACGCGTTGGACCAGTTTCCCTTGCGGGACGGATTTCGCACATTGAAGGCGGCTTTTCATTATGGTGTCCTTCGGCAGAAGGATAACAACGGAATTTACCTTTTTAAAGGGCAGGCAGCGAAGCTGGAATACCCGTTAAAGGAAGCATCTATTCAACACGCGGTGAAAGTGTTTGGGAGCATTTATGAAAAATATTTGCAGGATTCTCAGGTGTATGCGGCCATGATTCCTGACAAAGGATATTATTTGGCAGAGCAGGGGGGTTACCTCGCTTTGGATTACGATAACATGGAGAATTTACTGCAACAGGGCATGCCGTTTGCAAGTTATGTAAACCTGAAAGATTTGCTGACAGCGGAGGACTATTATAGGACGGACACCCATTGGCGGCAGGAACGGCTGCTGCCTGTGGCGCAGCGGCTGTGCCAGACCATGGGGACAACTGCCCCGCAGGCGGAAGACTTCACCGCGGTAACGGCGCAGCGGCCGTTTTACGGGGTATATTATGGGCAGGCGGCGCTTCCTATGACGGCAGATGCTTTGGTGATGATGGAAAGCGATTTGTTAAACGGGTGTCAGGTGTATAATTACGAAACGAATCAGCTTGGACAGGTGTACGATAAAAGTAAATTAGAGGGTGATGACCTCTATGAAGTGTTTTTGTCGGGACCGGTATCTTTGCTGACCATGGAAAACCCTCATGGGGATACAGACAGGGAATTGATTATCTTTCGGGATTCTTTCGGAAGCGCCCTTGCACCGCTTTTGATGAGCGGGTATCAGAAAATTACTTTGGTGGATGTGCGGTATCTTTCCAGCGCAATGTTGGAGCGGTTTTTGGATTTTCACGGGCAGGATGTGCTGTTTCTATATAGCAGCTTGGTGCTAAATAACAGTGGGCAGCTAAAATAAAAAAGTGTTGGACTTTTGTCCAACACTTTTTATACATTTGTTAGGTTATGTATCCAACTCTTTTGGCGAATGAGGATGAAACCGATGACACACTTTAATAAATCCGTACTTAGGCACAGAGCATACAGCGGAAGAATCGGAAGATTGGTAAAGCGGCTGAGAATATATGCCAGCGGTGTATTGACGACCCACATGAATCCGCTGTCGAAAACAAAGGTAATCAGGGTCTTGCCACCGGAACGCAGGGCGAAATATACACTGTGGACATAGGCGTTAAAGGGCATAAAGCAGGCACTGATACAGATGAGGGACGCGGCCAGAGTGCGGACATTATCCGATGTATTGTAAATTAAAGGGAACAGACCGGAGGCGGCAATCAGCAGCAGACCCATAATAAAGCAGGAGCCGACAGAAATGGCGGCAATTCTGCGAAATTCTGTGCGCACTGTTTGTTCATCTGCGCCTGCACCTAAAAGGCGGCCAATAAAAATGCTCATAACGGCACCCATGGATAAGAAAATGACGCTGCCCAAGTTAAAAATAGTATTAGAAATATTGGCGGCAGCCACGACGTCTAAGCCGCGTACACTGTAACATTGATTTACAAACGCGACGCCGGTACCCCAAAGACATTCGTTGAGCATCAGCGGCAGGCTGCAAAGCAGGATTTTGTTCAGCAGCTTAACGGGAATGTGAAGAGAGCGGAAAAGTCCGCGCATGTAGGGGAGCTTCTCTTTGTGGGTATGCGCCCAGATTGCCACGATGCCAAGCTCTACATAGCGGGAAATGGCAGTAGCCAGCGCTGCGCCTTGAACGCCCATGGCAGGCGCACCGAATTTTCCGAAAATCAGCACATAATTAAGAAGCAGATTTACTAAAACCGCGCAAACACCTGCTGCCATGGGGACAAAGGTCTGTCCTGTTTCCCGCAGAGTGCTGGAATAAGCGTTGGTCAAGGCAAAGGGCAGAAGCCCCAGAAGCATAATATGCAAGTAGGAAAGGCCGTAGTTAAGAGTTAAAGCAGCATCAGCGGGACTACCTTCGCCTTTTAAGTAAAGCTCAATCAGCGGTGTGCCGGCAAGAGAAAACAGAAGCGCCCCCGCAGTGGTCAGCACAACTCCGGAGTACACCTTGAAGCGAAAGCTTCTGCGGATACCCTCATTGTCTCCGGAGCCGTAAAATTGGGCGGTAAAAATGCCCGCGCCGGAAACTGCACCAAATACACACAGATTGAAGATGAACAGCAGCTGGTTGACGATGGCAACGCCGCTCATGGAGGCGGTATTCATTTGTCCAACCATGATGTTATCCAGCAAGGACACAAAGTTGGTTATGAAGTTTTGAATGATAATGGGAACGGCAACGGTGAGAATGCGCCGGTAGAAGCTTTTGTCGCCGATGAATTTTTTTAGCATGATAACCTCACGTAATTACATCTCTTTGCCCGCCAAGAAAACGCGCTTATTAGTAAAATCGCTGCGGCAAACAATGAAGTCGGCCACTTTTCCTGTGGCGATAGATCCAACCTCGTCCTGCACGCCTAATGCGCAGGCGGGATTATATGTGCAGGCACGAATGGCATCTTCTTCGGGGATGCCAAAGGCAACTGCGTTAAGCAGGCATTGATACAAATTGGTGGCGGAGCAGGCAACAGTACCATCAGACAGGCGGGCAATTCCGCCTTGCAGGGTCGCCATTTGACCGCCTAGTTCAAATTCGGTTCCCTCGGGTTGACCAGCACAGCGACCGGAATCGGACACCAGAATCATGCGCTCCTTGCCAAAAAGGGCAAAGGTCAGGCGCACAATCGAGGGGTGGATGTGCATGCCGTCACCAATCAATTCTGCGCGCACCTGAGGACATTCTGCGGCGGCAGGAATGACGCCGGGATCCCGATGGTTAATAGGGGGCATGGCGTTAAAAGTATGGGTCAGGTGGGTTGCGCCGGCGGCAAAGGCTGCTTTGGCATGGGAATAGTCGGAATCGGTGTGGGCAACAGAAACAGTGCAGAGTTTGCTTGCTTTTTGGATAAATTCTTCTGCACCGGGAAGTTCCGGAGCGATGTCCACAATTTTGATAAGACCGCCACAACCGTCAAACAAAGCTTTAAAACCATCATAATCCGGTAATTTTAAGTAGTCGGCATTTTGTGCGCCCTTTTTCTTTTCCGAAAAATAGGGGCCTTCCATTTGGATGCCGCGAAGGACAGAGCAGCCTTCGGGCGCTTCTTCTACCAAACGCTTAGCGGTGGCAAAGGCTTTTTCCAGAACTTCGTAGGGGAGGGTCATGGAGGCGGGGGCAAAAGAGGTAATGCCGCAGCTGAGATAGTAACGGGCAATTTCTTTTAAGCCTTCATAACTGCCGTCGGAAAAATCAAAGCCGCCTGCGCCGTGGCTGTGGATTTCAATCAAGCCGGGTATCACCGTAGCACCTTGTAAATCAATAGCATCTTCGGGAACGGTTTGGGAAAGAACCTCACCAAATCGGCCGTCTACAACTTCAAATGCGCCGGTATGAAATTGAAAATCAGAACCAAAAATTCGGGCATTTTTATAGAACATAGAGATTTCCTCCGGGGTATCTTATTTTTTTAATGCGGGCAGGCTGGCGGCAGCGGCACTTTGACCCACGCGGCGGGTTTTTTCGTCGGGGAGCATGACCTCTACCTTTTTCGCGAGCTCCGGGTATTCGTCAGCCAAAACGCTCTGGCAGGTGGACAGGATCAATTCACCGCCCTTGCCGGACATTACCCGGCCTAAGAGCATTAAGTGCCGCAGGTCATAGAATTGAGAATACAACACAACGGTGTAGGCGAGGTATTTGCCAATGTCCTCAAAAATTGTCGCTGCACGGGGGTCATCCTGCGCCATGAGAGCCTGCACCACTTTGAGTTTTTCCGCGGGGCTGAGGGCTTCGTCCAGCTGGATGCCGGCTCTGGGGGCGAGTTTAATCACAGCGTCCTGAGAGAAATATTTGCAGCCAACACCGAAGTCGGTGGACCATTCGTCCTGCATGGCGGTTTCGTTTAGGTCAACAGGGGCGAAAGCCAGCTCGTTAATCCAGCCAAGCACCTGCTTGTCTTTATCTACATAGCCAACGGCTTCACTGGTGCCCATGGCAAGGCCCATAATGCTGCCGCAATTCATGCCCATAGCGCCTGCCAATGCGGAAACATCACCATCGTTAGCTACCACAATGGGCACATCACCAATGGCGGCTGCGGCACGGTCAAAGACGGTTTTTACTTCCTCCCAGCGATCTCTGGGTACGCAGTAGAAAATACTGGAAATCATGGGCGCATTGCCGATGAATACACCGGCAGAGGATACGCCAATGGCGTCCACCCGAGGCATTTTGGAGGCAGCAGTACGGAAGGAGTCTAAAATGCCTTCGTATTGATAGTTGGGGTCGGGATTCTTTTTTGGATGCCAGACTACTTCTTCGGAGTAGACACACTCACCGTCAATTACAGCAGAAACCTTGCGGTCGGAGCCACCGGCATCGAAACCGATACGGCAGCCGTCTAAATGACCGCCAATGGGCTTGGGGGTTTCGTTGGCTTGGGGGCAATGCTCCATAGGCAGGTCCACAATTTCCAGCTCCCGCTCGTAGAGCTTTTGGAAAAAGTCGGCATCAAAGGCGCGCTCGCCGCTGGGGGTATAGGCATTTTGCAGTCGCTTGGCAAGCTCGCTGCAACCGCAAATGCTGACGCGGAAGCCGCCGATAGACCAAAGAAGGAATTTGACATAGCGCTCTACATAGCGATAATCTGCCTCTTTCATTTCTTCGGTGCCGTGGATATAAGTACGGTGAACAGAAATTTGACCCTCGTTACGCTCCACGGCAATGGCGATGGAGTGAGCTGCGTTTTGCAGATAATGCTCCCGCCAGACACCAAAGGGAATAAAATCGGGGTCTAATTGGGGGCGATGTTTGATAGAACAGTCGATGCCTAAGTATTGCATGGGAGACCTCCTGATAATGGGCATAAATTCATATTTTATATTGCAATTTTACCATAAAAACGCGGGGATTGCAAGGTCTTCGGCGGGGACGTGTTTGCCGTTTCCAACCCAGATTGTATCTATATTCACGGAAAAATGGAAAAAGATAATTTTCGGAAAGCCCTTGCTATTTTTGTGTCGATTTAGTACAATATTTGGTAAGTTGATTAAGTGAGGTGTAAGCCATGGGTAAGATTGCTTTTGACAACGAACTGTATCTGCAAACGCAGTCCCGTCATATCCGTCAGCGAATCAGTGAGTTTGGCGGTAAGCTGTATTTGGAATTTGGCGGCAAGCTGTATGATGATAACCACGCTTCCCGCGTATTACCCGGGTTTGAGCCGGATAGTAAGCTGAAAATGCTGCTGCAATTAAAGGACCAGGTGGAAGTGGTCATTGCCATTAACGCTGCGGATATTGAACGCAATAAGGTGCGGGGCGATTTGGGCATTACCTACGACCGCGATGTGATTCGGTTGGTGGACGTGTTCCGTGGCTTTGGTTTATATGTATCCAGCGTTGTACTGACTCGTTATGAGGAGCAGGTGGTAACGAAGGCATTTCAGGCCCGCTTGGAGAGCATGGGGCTGAAAGTGTATCATCACTATGCCATTGCCGGTTATCCTGCGGATACGGCGCATATTGTGTCGGATCAGGGCTTTGGTAAAAATGAATACATTGAAACTACGCGGGAATTGGTGGTGGTAACGGCACCCGGTCCCGGCAGCGGCAAGCTGGCAACCTGCGCCAGCCAGCTGTACCATGAGCATAAGCGGGGCGTAAAGGCCGGCTATGCAAAGTTTGAGACCTTCCCTGTGTGGAATCTGACCTTGAATCATCCAGTGAACTTAGCTTATGAGGCGGCTACCGCGGATTTGAGCGATGTGAACATGATTGATCCCTTCCATCTGGAAGCTTATGGACAAACGACGGTAAACTACAATCGGGATGTGGAAGCATTTCCGGTATTGCAGACCATGTTCGAGAAGATCTTGGGAGAATGTCCCTACAAATCCCCCACGGATATGGGTGTAAATATGGTGGGTAACTGCATTGTGGATGATGATTCAGCGCGAGAGGCTTCAAAGCAGGAGATTATTCGTCGGTATTACGCGGCGCTGAGTGAGCAAAAGCAAGGAAAAGCTTCGGATGATGTGGTGCGGAAGCTGGAGCTTCTGATGAAAAAGGCGGATGTGGATGTTTCTGCCCGACGGGTAGTGGCAGCAGCCTTGGAAAAGGCAGAGGAAACCGATAAGCCTGCGGCGGCATTGGAGCTGCCTGACGGTCGGATTATTACCGGCAAGACCTCTAAATTGCTGGGCGCGTCTGCGGCGCTGCTGCTCAATGCGCTGAAAGAGTTGGGCGGGATTTCGGATGAGATCCACTTGATTTCTCCTTTGGCCATTGACCCCATTCAGCATTTGAAGGTAGAGCATTTGGGCAACCGAAATCCCAGACTGCACACAGATGAAACGCTGATTGCATTATCCATTAGCGCGGTGACCAATGAAACAGCGGAGCTGGCCATGGAACAGCTGAGTAAGCTACGGGGCTGTGAGATGCATTCAACTGTGATTCTTTCCCCTGTGGATGAAAAAGTATTAAAGCGGCTGGGCATTAACCTAACTTGCGAGCCCAGATACAAAGCATAAATAAAGAGCCGCATTTAGCGGCTTTTTATTATGATTGAAAAAAGCAAGGATTTGGCAGATAAAAAGTTGAAAAAACTGTTGAAAAATTTTTGATTTTAGGGTATAACAATAGTGTTGTTTTATTCCAGCCGAAAATTGCTTGATGGCAGGGTTCGGGAAATGAGGTTAGTTTATGGAAAGAAGAGTCGGAACCACTTCCAGAGGCATTCGCTGCCCTATTATTCGGGAAGGTGACGATTTAACGAAAATTGTGGTTGACAGCGTGTTGGCAGCGGCTGAGAGCGAAGGTTTCGCGCTGGCTGACCGCGATGTGGTTGCAGTAACGGAATCCGTTGTCGCCCGCGCACAGGGTAACTATGCCGGTGTGGATGCCATTGCAGAGGATGTTCGTCGGAAATTGGGCGGGGAAACCATTGGTGTCATTTTCCCCATTTTGTCCAGAAACCGTTTTGCTATTTGTTTGCGTGGTATTGCCCGGGGCGCAAAGAAAATTGTGCTGATGCTCAGCTATCCTTCCGACGAAGTGGGTAATGAGCTGGTATCTTTGGATAAGCTGGATGAGGCTGGTGTGAATCCTTACTCCGATGTGCTGACGGAGGAGAAATATCGGGAGCTGTTCGGTGAAAATCTGCACCCCTTTACTTTGGTTGACTATGTGAAATACTATGGCGACTTGATTCGGGAAGAGGGCGCAGAGGCAGAGATTATTTTTGCCAACAATCCCCGCGTGATTCTCAATTATACCAAGCGGGTGTTGACCTGCGATATTCATACCCGCGCGCGCACCAAGCGGATTTTGCGTTCTGCCGGCGCAGAGATTGTATGCGGCTTAGACGACCTTTTGACCGAGAGCGTCAATGGCAGCGGCTACAATGAAAAGTTTGGTCTGCTGGGCTCTAACAAGTCCACAGAGGATAAAATTAAGCTGTTCCCCAAGGAATGTACCGATTTGGTATTAGACATTCAGGCAAGCCTGCTGGAAAAGACCGGCAAGCACATAGAAGTCATGGTCTATGGAGACGGTGCATTTAAAGATCCTGTGGGTAAGATTTGGGAGCTGGCTGACCCCAGCGTTTCCGTTGCAAACACCCCTGGCTTGGAGGGTACGCCCAATGAGCTGAAACTGAAATATCTGGCGGATAACGATTTCGCCAATCTCAGCGGTGAAGCTTTGAAGCAGGCTATTGAGCAGAGAATTCGCGAAAAGGGCGATGTTTCCGGCACGATGGCGTCTCAGGGTACGACACCCCGTCGACTGACGGATTTGATTGGCTCTTTGTGCGACCTGACCAGCGGCTCCGGTGATAAGGGCACACCCATTATTTTGGTACAGGGCTATTTCGATAACTACACCATGTAAAATAAATGGCCCAGGCGTGCTTTTGGGAGGCGGGGGTTTTTTTTTTTTAAGAAAA
>JAZQWI010000010.1:0-13189 GCA_045632245.1 Faecousia sp.
ACCAGGGGAAAAAATACCCAAAGAGGCAAGGCCGGGGTCAGGGGCGGGGGGGGCGTGCGGGGGGGGGAGGGGGGGGGGGGGGGCGGGGTCGGTATAATCGTCCGCCGGAACATAAACCGCCTGCACAGAGGTGATAGAGCCGTTTTTGGTAGAGGTGATGCGTTCTTGCAAGGCACCCATTTCCGTTGCCAAAGTAGGCTGATAACCAACTGCCGACGGCATACGGCCCAGAAGCGCGGACACCTCACTGCCTGCCTGTGTAAAACGGAAGATGTTATCAATGAACAAAAGAACGTCCTGATGCTTCACATCGCGGAAGTATTCTGCCATAGTCAGGCCAGTTAAGCCAACCCGCATACGGGCTCCGGGGGGTTCGTTCATTTGACCGAAAACCATGGCGGTTTTGCTGATAACACCGCTTTCGGTCATTTCGTTATACAGGTCATTGCCTTCACGGGTACGCTCGCCAACACCGGTGAACACGGAATAGCCGTTGTGGGCGGTGGCAATGTTATAAATCAATTCTTGAATCAAAACGGTTTTGCCAACACCTGCGCCGCCGAACAGACCGATTTTACCGCCCTTGGCATAGGGGCAAATCAGGTCAACGACCTTAATTCCGGTTTCTAAAATTTCAGTGGCGGGCTGCTGCTCGTCGTAGCTGGGGGCGCTGCGGTGAATGGGCCAACGCTCTGCGCCTTCTGTGGCGGGCTTGTTGTCGATGGGCTGTCCCAGAAGGTTAAACACGCGGCCAAGACATTCCTCGCCCACGGGTACACGAATGGGCGCGCCGGTATTGGTGGCTTCTACGCCACGCATCAAACCGTCGGTAGAGGACATGGCGATGCAGCGCACCACATTGTCACCGACATGTTGGGCAACCTCGGCAACAATGGTCGTTTCCCCATGAGGAATTTCGATGGCGGACAGCAGCTGGGGCAGCTGACCGTCGGGGAAACGGATATCTAAAACAGGACCCATAATCTGGATAACTGTTCCTTTTTGATTGGACATGACATTCAACTCCTTGTGCTGAAATTAAGAGCCTGCAATGATTTCTGTGATTTCTTGGGTAATGGCGGCCTGCCGCGCCTGGTTGAATTTCAGGCTTAATTCCCCAATCATTTCTTCTGCGTTTTGGGTAGCGGTGTCCATGGCGGAGCGGCGGGCGGCTTGTTCGGATGCGCGGCTTTCACATAGTGCGCCGTAAAGAATACCGCCTAAATATTCTGGAACGATGGCGGAAAAGACCTCTTCGCTGCTGGGCTCGTAAACAATCTCCTTGGCGGCAGTTTCCCTATTTTCCTTAGTGCGTAGGGGGAGCAGAGAAAGCGCGGTGGGGACTTGGGACAAGGGGGATATATAATTGGTGTAGGCGACATGAATTTCGTCGTATTCTCCTGCCAAAAAGGCCTTGCTTAGCTGCTTTGCAATGGAAAAACAGTCGCCCATGGACAAATCTTCGGCTTGGTCGTACTGCTCTGTGAAAATAGAAATTTTCCGACTGCGGAAGAAATCCACGGCTTTTTTACCAATGGGAAGCACAGTAATGGGAGAATCGCCTGCTTGCTGCATAATCAGCTTAAACATGTTGCTATTATAGCCACCGGCCAGTCCTCGGTCACCGGCAATGACCACATACAGAGCGTTTTTTACCTCTCTGCGGGCAAAGTAGGGGGAAGAAAAATCAGTATTGCTTTTGACAATGTCAGAAAGCGCGTTAGAAAGAATTTCGAAATAGGGTCGGGAATTGGCGACCCGGGCTTGGGCATGGCGCAGCTTGGAGGCGGCCACCATTTCCATGGCCTTGGTAATTTGCTTGGTAGATTCCATGCTGCGAATGCGATTTTTAATTTCCTTGGTGGAAACACCGGCCATGGGAACGCTCCTTTCTTACGGATTGACAATAAATTCTGATAGCAGCGCATGAAGGGCTGCTTTTAATTCTTCTTCGGTTTCCGGTTCTAATTTTCCGGAGGCGCGGATGGCATCTGCGATGGAAATATAACGGTTTTCCATGGCTTCATAGAGCCGCGCTTCAAACAGGGGGATTTGCGCTACGGGAAGTTGATTTAAATATCCGTTTACTACGGCATAGAGAATACAAACTTGCAGACCCACATCCACAGGAGCATTGTTTCCCTGTTTCAGCACTTCCACAATTCGCTGCCCCAATGCCAAACGGGCCTTGGTGTCGGCATCCAAGTCAGAGCCAAATTGGGCAAAGCTTTGCAGTTCTCGATATTGGGAATACAGCAGCTTCAAGGAACCCGCCACCTTTTTCATGGCTTTGATTTGCGCATCACCGCCTACGCGGGACACGGAAATGCCGGGGTTCACTGCGGGCATAATGCCGGAATTGAACAGCTCGGATTCCAAGAAAATCTGGCCATCGGTAATGGAAATGACGTTGGTGGGAATATATGCAGAAACGTCACCTGCTTGGGTTTCAATAATAGGAAGCACGGTTAAGCTGCCGCCGCCCAATTCGTCGGACAGCTGGGCTGCGCGCTCCAAAAGACGGGAATGCAGATAGAAAACGTCACCGGGGTAGGCTTCCCGTCCGGGGGGACGGCGAATCAAAAGAGAAATGGCACGGTATGCCACGGCATGCTTGCTCAAATCGTCGTAAATGACCAGCACATCCTTGCCTTGGTACATGAAATGCTCACCCATGGCACAGCCGGTATAGGGGGCAATATACTGCATGGGCGCCAACTCAGAGGCGGTGGCAGATACCACAACAGTATAGTCCATAGCACCGCCGGCGGTGAGGTTTTCTACCACCTGCGCCACAGTGGAACGCTTTTGCCCGATTGCCACATAAATACAAATCACATTTTTGCCCTTTTGGTTCAGGATGGTGTCGGTGGCGATGGTGGTTTTGCCGGTTTGGCGGTCACCTATAACCAGCTCACGCCGGCCGCGGCCAATGGGAATCATGGAGTCGATGGCCTTGATGCCGGTTTGCAGAGGGCGGCTGACATGTTTACGCTCAATGATACCGGGGGCGGGCATTTCGATGGGGCGGTAGCCTTCTGCATCGACAGGCCCCTTGCCGTCAATGGGCTGACCCAAAGCGTCTACCACGCGGCCGATGAGATTTGCGCCCACGGGGACAGAAACCACCTTGCCGGTGCGCTTGACGGTGTCGCCTTCCTTAATGCCGCTGTCGGAGCCTAAAATGACGATGGAGACAGTATCTTCTTCCAGATTCTGCGCCATGCCGTATGCGCCGTTGGGGAACTCCACCAACTCGCCGGCCATGCATTTTTGAAGACCGGAAACTCTGGCGATGCCGTCGCCCACCAGAATCACCACGCCGGTTTCACTGACTTCCAGTCGGCGCTCGTAATGTTTAATTTGTTCACGAATGAGCTTCGTGATTTCTTCAGGCTTCAATTCCATAGAATCCCTGCTTTCTTTTATCAGAGTACGGTGCTGCTAAGCTGCTTAGCAATGGCTTCCAGACGACTGGAAACTGTGTCCTCCAAGCGTTTTCCGTCGTAGCTAAGCTGTACGCCGCCCAACACTTGGGGGTTTACCCGATTGGACAGCAGAATATCCTTCCCAGTAAGCTGCTTTAATTTTTCAGCCAGCTTGTGGGATTGCTGCTGTGTTAAGGCAACGGCGGTGACAGCGGTAACGCTGAGGATGTTGTGATCTTCGTGATACTGCGCCATATAAGCGCGGTAACAGGCAGGAAATTCTTTGGCATACCCTTTTTCTGTTAACAGCTTCAAAAAATTCAGCACATAAGGATGCAGCGTATTTTGGAAGCTTTCGTCCAAAAGGGCGCACTTTTCCTGCTTTGTTAAGTTGGGACTGCCGAGAAGAGTAAAATATGCCGGCTCTTGGCAAAACGCATCGTCCAGCGCGGAAAGCTGGGAGAAGATGGTTTTGGTGAGGCCTTCGTCTTTGGCAAGGCTGTAAAGAGCCTGAGCGTAAGCAGAACCTATTTGTGTCATGTTGCGTCCTCTAAGCTGTCAATGAAGTCTTCTACCAGCTTTGCGTGGTCATCGGGATTCAGTTCCCGACTCACTACCTTTTCCGCAATGGCAAGGGCAATGCCGGAGATTTCGTTTTTCGCATCATTGAGAGCCTTTTTCTTTTCCTGCGCAATGTCCGCCGAGGCTTTGTTCATTAAGCGGGCGGCTTCTTCCCGCGCCTGATGGAGAATTTCCTCCTCCTTGGCGCGGCTTCTTGCCAGCGCATCCGCCATCATCTGCTGAGAGGTTTCCTGCGCAGCGGAGAGCTTCTGCTCATATTTCTGCTCCATGGCCACAGCATTTGCCTTGGCATCGGCAGCCTCGGAATATAGATCCTCAATCTCTTTTTGGCGGGATTGAATGATGTTCATAATGGGCTTGTAAAGAAATTTTACAAACACAAAGAAAAGTGTCAGCGTATTTGCCAGAGTGAAAATTGCGTTAAAGAAATTTACACCTAGCAGTTCTTCAAAACCTTCCACCTATGTTGCTCCTTTCGTAAGATGTGAAAAGCCTCCCTTACAGAGCAAACAGGATCAAGAAGGCGATGAGCAGAGAGTAAATACCGGTGGTTTCTGTGATGGCGCAGCCTAAGATCATGTTGGTACGCAGATTGCCTGCTGCCTCGGGCTGACGGGCCATGCCTTCCAGAGCTTTACCTACGGCATTACCTTCACCGATAGCGGGGCCGATAGCGCCCACACCCATACAAAGTCCGGCGCCGATTGCCTTACCGATAATTGCCAATGCGCTTGCGATTTCCATAATAATTTCCTCCTGTGAGTAGTTTATTTTTATTTTAATTTTTGATGTTAAGGGGTCTGTTCTTCCGGCGGGGGACAGGAGCCGGCAATATATACCATGCTCAGCAGGCTGAACACAAAGGCCTGCACAAAGCCGGAAAACAGATCAAAATAAATGCTTAAAACTGCGGGGATGCCAAACTGCAAAATGGGAACATTGGTGAGAATGTCTGTATATTCCGCAATTCCCAGAAGACCTAAGACGGCAAACACAATGCCGAAAATCTTGAAAGAGGTTTTGCCTTTTTTCATACCCAGCGCCATCAGCACACCGCCTATGGCGATGACGACGACGGGGATGATCACTGTGCCGGAAAGAATCCGCATGAGCAGTGCCGATGCCATGCTCAAAGCCGTATATAAAATACTGGTAATGACACCGCCGCCGGCCACATTGCCGAAGTGACGGAATGCCATGGAGATTGGCTGAGCGATTTCGGAGATGATGTTCATGGGGGTCATGACCACCACCGGCTCGGTAAAGCCTTTGAGCCAGCCTAAAAAGCCGTTGTGCTTGATGTTATTGTACCAGATGATTACCGTGGTCATTACAGCCCATGTCAGCGGGACGCTTAAATCGGCAGTGGCAGAACGCAGAAAACCGGTTAAGCCAATCAAGCTTCCGCAAATGGAAGAAAGAAAAATTACGATGATATAGGGTGTCCAGCGGGCATTGTGCGGCCCCATGGTTTCGCAGACCATGTTGTACATCATCATGATGCCCTTTTCCACCAGCACTTGCTTGCCGGAGGGACGCTTGCTGAGATGCTTGCCTAAAAGGACGCAGGCGATACACAAAATGGCGGTAACTACAATCAGAGAAATTGTGGTCTGCGTGATTTGAATGGAAAAGCCTTCCCATAAGGGAATGGAAAAATAAATATAGGGGCCGGTAACATTTACATTCATGAGGCCACCTCGCTTTGCTTACGGAAAATTTCCCATGCGCTTAGCGCCGGACGGACAAAAATCAGTGGCACCACAAGGGAAATGACATGAAAGTGTTGTGTTTTTGCCAATAGGAACAGAACACCGAACAAAACGACCATTCTCAAAAGGTAGGAGCCCTGTATCATAAGTTGACCGGCTTTTACTTCCTGCGCTGCTGCCTTGTTGGCGGCACGCATGGCGCTTACGGCCATAGCTATGAAATTCACCAGAGCAATTACCGCGCCGGCAATGCCGCCTAGCAGCACGGTGGAATGAAAGGCACCCAAAAGCGCAAATATTCCGAACATAGCACCGGTGCCAATTATGAGCCCCACAGCCACTGCGGCAAGCTGTTTCAAAAAATCTTTACGCCAATCCATGATTGCCTCCTGTCAGTCGTGCTCGTTAAAGGAAACAGTGTGGTTTTCCTCTTTTTCCTTAGCCATGAGCTGCATGGCTTTTAAGGAACTGCGAAAACCTTCCACTGCGCAGAGAAAACCCAAAGCGATTCCCGCCCATAAAGTCCATTGTCCCCAACCGAATTGATTTTGAAGCCATAGGGCTAAAAAAACAAAGCCTATAAAGGGGAGAACCACGGACAGTCCCAACTGGGTTATCCAAATCAGCAGTTTTAGATTTTTCATGCGCATCACCCATACAAAAGGATAAAACATACACTTTATCTAGTATATCCCAATTTTCCAAAACTTGCAAGAAAAAATGAGAAGAAAAGAGAAAAGTGCAATAACTTTAAGGGAATGTATAAAATTATGGGAAAAGAAAGAAAAGATTTGAAAAAAACCTTTTCATTCCTGCTTAAATATAGTAGACTATAAGCAATACCTACACGCGTTTCGCAGTGGCTATTTTTATGAGAAAAACGGGAGAACATCGAGTTGGCTGAAAAGGAATTGGAAATCATACAAGGCGTGATTGGCGCTGTGATATACCAGAATTACGACAATGGGTATGCCGTTCTGCGCCTTAGCGTCGGTGGCGGCGAAACCGTCACGGTGGTGGGCACAATTCCCATGCCCTGTGTGGGGGAACGGCTGATGGTAACCGGAAAATGGGGCGCCCATCAAAGCTACGGCCGTCAATTTGAAGCGGAATTTTTAGAGCGCTTAATGCCCCAAACTGAGGGTGAGATTTTAAGTTATTTGTCCGGCGGTATGATTAAGGGGATCGGGCCGGTAACAGCCACCCGAATCGTCCGCAGATTCGCAGAGCAGACCTTACAGATTATGGAGCGTGAGCCGGAACGGCTGGCGGAAATCAGCGGTATTTCCAAGCAGAAGGCAAAGGAAATAGGAGAAGAATTTCATCGTCGGGTGGGCATGCGCCAGTTAATGGAGTTTTTTACCATGCACCAGCTTCCTGCGGAGCTGGCGGTGCGCAGTTATAAGCTTTATGGCGAGGATACGGTGGAGCTATTATACGATGACCCGTATTTGCTCACCGGGGAGGAGCTGGAAGCGCCCTTTGCTGCGGTGGATAAATTTGCCATCGAGTTGGGTGTGGCGGGGGATGACCATCGCCGCATACAGGCGGGGATTGTCTTTGAGCTGCGGTATCATTTGACCTCGGGGCATAGCTTTTTGCCTGTGGATAAGCTTGTTTGCGCCACGGCGCAGCTGCTGAGCGTAGAACACTCTACGGTGCAGGCGCAGCTGGAAACCATGCTGTCGAATCAACTGCTGGTGAGGCAAACCCTTTCCGGTATTGAAGTGGTATATTTGCCGGAATTGTTTGCAGCAGAGTGCGAAATTGCTGCGCGGCTGCTATCGGCTGCTATGCTGGAATTTCCTGCGCCTAGGGATATGAAAAGGCGATTGCAGGCAGCAGAGCAGGAAAGCGGAATTTCTTATTCTGCTTTGCAGGTGGAGGCGATTTCCCGCGCTGCCACAGAGGGGGTTTTGCTTTTGACCGGTGGTCCCGGCACGGGCAAAACCACGGTATTGAAAGGAATGTTAACTCTGTTTGCAGACATGCAGCTTCGCTGCGTGTTGGCAGCGCCTACGGGGCGCGCCGCTAAACGGCTGACAGAAGTGACGGGGCAGGAGGCTTCTACCATTCACCGACTTTTGGAAGCGGGAATTGACCCGCAAACGGGAAAAATGGTGTTTGCAAAGAATGCCGCCAATCCCATTAAAGCAGATGTGGTAATTGTGGACGAAATGTCCATGGTGGATGTACTGCTGTTGGCAGATTTACTTAGAGCAATTCCCGCAGGCAAGCGGCTGATTTTTGTGGGTGACCCCGATCAGCTTCCGCCGGTGGGGCCGGGCTTTCCCTTTGGGGACTGTCTGCGCAGTGGGATGCTTCCTACGGTGCGCTTAACAGAAATTTTCCGCCAAGCGCAGGAAAGCTTGATTGTTATGAATGCCCATAAAGTCAATGGCGGACAGCTGCCGGATTTAAAAAACAGAAGCAGTGATTTCTTTTTCCTGCCCTGCCGCAGCGAGGAAGAATTGCGCAAAACCGTGGCAGGTCTTTGCGCTGTCCGTCTGCCGGAAAAAATGGGGATTCCCGCTGATCAGATTCAAGTGCTTTCCCCTACGCGAAAAGGCGGTGTTGGCACTGCGGCATTGAATCATATTTTGCAAAGTACTTTAAATCCCGCAGAAGCGGGAAAAAAAGAACGCCAATTCGGAGAAAAAATTTTCCGAGAGGGCGATAGGGTGATGCAAATTCGCAACAATTATGATATAATATGGAAAAAGACGGACGGCAGCGCTGTGGGAACCGGAATTTTCAATGGAGATATTGGAAAAATTTTGCGCATTGATCATCAGGCGCAAACGGTAACGGTGGTTTTTGACGATCGGCAGGCAGATTATGATTTTACCCAGCTTGGGGAATTGGAAAACGCCTATGCGGTGACGGTACATAAAAGTCAGGGCAGTGAATATCGGGCTGTGATTTTGTCCGCGCTTTCCGGCTCACCCTATTTAATGAGCCGAAGCGTTCTGTATACAGCCATCACTCGCGCACGGGAGCTGCTGATTATTGCAGGCAGTCCGGAAACCGTGGCGGCTATGACGGAAAATGCCCATCGGGATCGCCGGTATACAGGGCTGAAACTGCGTTTACAGGGGAAAGTGATATGAGATTACTGCAAATGCTGGCGCAACTTCTTTTTCCGCCGAAATGTATTTTGTGCCGCGCGGTGCTGGAAAAGGAAGAAACAGATTTGTGCAGAGTTTGCCGCGGGGATAATCCCGAATGTACGAAAAGTATTAGAAAATTGTCTCATATTTTTTCTTGGGCGGCAGTGTGGTATTATGAAGGCGCGGTGCGCGGCAGTATTTTGCGGTATAAGTTTTATGGCGCGCGAGGCTATGCTAAGGCTTACGGAAGATTGCTGGCCATGGCATTGCAGCGCAATGAGATTGAGGATTTTGATGTGCTGACATGGGTGCCTACGGGATTTTTCCGTCGCTTGCGTCGGGGCTATGATCAGGTGGAGCTGCTGGCAAAAGCGGTTGGTAATGAGCTGAATATTCAGCCTGTGCCGCTTTTGAAAAAGGTGCGAAATAATCGCCCGCAATCGAAAATTGTGGGAGACGCTCAGCGCAGAGCCAATGTTTTGGGCGCTTATCAAGTGCTGCCGGGTGCAGATGTGAAAGGTAAGCGGATTTTGTTGTTAGATGATGTGATTACCACCGGTGCAACGGTTGGGGAAGCGGCCAGAGTGCTGCTGACAGCCGGTGCAGAAACGGTGTATTGCGGCGCTGTGGCTATGGCGCGGCGGGATTAAAAGGAAAGCAGGTGCGGGATATGCAATTTTTCTCTTATGATTTAGGTATCGATTTAGGCACATCCAATGTGCTGATTTATGTGGACGGCAAGGGAATTGTGGTGCGAGAGCCTTCTGTGGTGGCGGTGGATAAGAATACCGGGAGAATTTTACAGGTGGGCACAGCGGCTCGGAATATGCTGGGCAGAACCCCTGGAAATGTGGTGGCCATGCACCCGCTGAAAGACGGCGTCATTTCCGACCATGAAATGACGGTGAAAATGCTGCAAACGCTGTTCCGCGATGCGGCAAAATCCAACCTTTTTACACCTAAGCCCCGTGTGGTCATCAGTGTACCCAGCGGTGTGACGGAAGTAGAGGAACGTACCATTATCAATGCTGCTATGGATGCCGGCGCACGGCGGGTTTACTTAATTGAAGAGCCATTGGCTGCCGCAATGGGCGCAGGACTGGATATCAAAGGTCCTAACGGTCAAATGGTGGTGGACATCGGCTGCGGCACGACGGATATTGCGGTGCTGACATTAAATGGTGTGGCGGTTTCCTCTTCCATCAAGGTGGCGGGTGATGCCTTCGATGAAGCCATTGCGCGGTATGTGCGCCGGGCATATAAGGTGCTGATTGGACAGACTACGGCTGAGGATGTAAAAATCCAAATCGGTTCGGTATATCCTCGACCCGAGGTTGTCAGTATGAATGTAAAAGGGCGGGATGTGAATACGGGAACGCCTAAGGAAATTACTTTGCTGTCTTCGGAAATTGAAAAAGCTCTGAATCGACTTGCACGACAAATCGGTGATGAAATTTTGTCTGTCATGGAAGATACCAGTCCGGAGCTGGTGGCCGACATTTCGGAAAACGGAATCACTTTAACCGGTGGCGGCAGCCAGATTTGGGGCATGGATAAATTCCTGACAGAGCATACAGGTGTGTATTGCGCCTTGGCGGACGATCCGGATTCTTGCGTGGCTTATGGCTGCGGCAGAAGTTTGAGCTGGATTAACCATATGCAGGAAGGTCCGATCAATCTGGCGAAAAAGCGTTTGTTACGGTTATAAAAGAAAACCACTTCTCTGCATGCAGAGAAGTGGTTTTTGCGTTAGCGGCAGTGATGACTGCCGCTTTTTGCATCAATTGGTGCAGGAGCAAGGCTGATAATTGGGGTCTAAGGGAGAAGGACACCCGTCACAGCCGTTGGGAGCAAATTGTGCGGTGGGGAAGGGAATGCGGGAGAACATCTCGCAAGGATCTTCCGTGCAACCGGGAGAATCACAGCATTCTTTGTCGGGAATGGCGTAATCCAAAACGGGAATAATCAGCTGCGCATCCCGCTCCAAACGGATGATGGAGAATTGCCCCAAGGTAACAAACAGGCGGCGGTGTTGGCCGGCCAGCACCAATTCATCGTCAAATTGGCAGGCGATTGCGGAAGGAATTTGCAGGGCAGCGTCTTCTTTGCATTTTTCTTGGCAGTATTCCCGCACACGAGAGCTGAGTACCATGGGGTCTAACACCTCCACCACGGACACCAATTCGCTAAGTGTCATTAGGCGGCTGCCATTTCTTCAAATTTCTTCAGTACCACACGGACATTGCCGTTTTTATTGACCGAGATATGATCAATAATCCGGCGCATATCCATATTGGTAACGGTTTCTAATTCCAAAAACCGCAGGATCTCCTGACGGTAGTGCTGAACGATTTGCTCCGCATTGCTGATGATCTGCGCCGACTGGGCGATTTGTTCCAAATCCACAATCTTCAGTTCTTCTGCAATATCAGCAAGCTTGTCTTTCAGTTCTGCCATACTGATCAGATCATTGGCATACATTTCTTGATACCGGTCTTTTTTGCTCAGCAGTTTCTTCCGCTTGGACTCAATTTCCTGTCTGGCCTGTTCCGGGTTCTGTGCTTCCGGAAGCTGTTTGTCCAAGCTTGCCAAGATGCTTGCCACGAAAACATCCTTGTTTTCTATCAAGGATGCAAAGTATTTGCGAAGCTCCTCTATCAGTTCCGGTTCATCCAAAATCACACGGTTATCGCACTTCTCAGCGGTGTACTGATCGTTAGTAACGCATCGCCAGTATACGCGGGTGTTTACATATGTATAGGTCTTCCGGGTGAATGACCTACCACAATGCTCACACTTAATGAGCGTGGAGAACACATGCTTGGAACTATACCTGGCGTCTCTGAAAGGCTCGCCGGAGTCATATTTGGTTCGCCGGGAATCCATGATCTCCTGTGCCTTTTGAAAGACCTCTGGAGTCACAATGGCCCAGGACGGACGCTCGTGATAGAAGTGATCCTCTTTGGGAATGTTTACTTGCTTACCGGTCAAGAAATCCTCGATTTCATATTTGTGATTGACTAAAATACCACAGTACAGAGGATTTACAAGTACCCTTCGAACGCCCCGTGCATTCCAGTCATTTCCGTATTTGGTTTTGTCGTTATCTCGATTCAGAGTCATGCTGATGGTTCGGCAGCCTAAGCCCTGTTCATTATATAGGAAGAATATCTTTCGGACGATCCGGGCTTCCTCTGGATTAATCTCCAAGGTGAACTTGTCGATCCGGTCATAGCCAAAGACCCGCTGAGGAACGCGACCCTTTTCCGCATTAATCTTCTTGCCCCACTTGACGCGCTTACTTAGGTTATTGCTTTCCTCCTGTGCCATAGCAGAAAACAGGGTCAGCACGAACTCACTGTCTCCCATAGAATCCATATTGGCCGTGAGAAACAGGGTGTTGATACCCATTGATTTCAGCTTGCGGATACTTTGCAGGGCATCCACTGTGTTTCTGGCAAAGCGGCTGATATCTTTAACCACCACCATATCGAACAAGCCCAGCTCCGCATCCCGTAAAAGCCGCTTGAATTCCTCGCGCTTTTTCAGGGATGTACCGGTGATGCCTTCGTCCGCATATAAGCGGAATAGTTCATGGCCGTTCCGTTTGGCATACTCCACAAAGAATTCCTTCTGGTGGATCAAACTATCGATCTGCTCGTCCTTGTCCGTCGAGACACGACAATATGCAGCTATTTTCATTTGTTGGTTGCTCCTTTCTGTCAACCAACCCATATCCTGCCTTTATTATAGCATAAAAAGCAAGAAAGGGGAACGAAAACATTCCCCTTTCCGGATGTAGGTTGGTCAACTAACAGCTACCCTGCTGTCCCAGTATTGAGAGAGCAGCTTGTCGATCAAAATCTTTTGAAGTTGCCGTTCAAACTCCTTTGGGGTGTTAGGGTTAACAAAGGTGAAGGTTAGTTGTACCTCTTGCTTTGCCATTGCACAGCCCCCTTCCTTAGAACATTCTATTAGGAATGAAGGCTTGTAATGCCTGCGGTATCGTCAAACCAGTATGCCTGGAACACCGTTCCGTCATGTAAAATGAATCTACCACGGGCATCCTTGGGGATCTGCTCGGCTGCGGCGGTGCTATCCAGGATAATTTGTGACAGGATGGTATCCGCACGACCACAGATCCGGCAGTTCACATTGTTCTTAATCTGACCGGACAGAATGTTGGCATCCGGACGCTGAGTGGCAAGAATCAGGTGGATGCCAAAGGCTCGACCTTGTCTGGCAATCATAGAAAGCTTGCTTTCAATCTTGCCGACGACCTCTTTCTGCTCCTTCGTCAGACCGGTCTTATCCAACACCTCTGCAATCTCATCACAGGCGAAGATATACCGTGGCA
>JAZQWI010000011.1:0-114145 GCA_045632245.1 Faecousia sp.
ATCTGGGGCGTGCAAGTGTAAAAATGTTCCGTAAAGAACGCCTGCAGCTCCTTTGCCCAATTTTGGGCTTTTTCGCTATCCGGCGCGCAGGGGCGCATCTTGCCCAGTTTTGCAAACAGCTCCATCACCTGTGCGCTCAGGTCCTTTTCCTGTTCCTTGGTGCGGCCTTTTTGCTTCTGCTCAAATTCCTTGTAAGCATCGGTTTTGCCGTAGAGCACCTTGGCCTGCTGGCTGTATTCGTCAATTTTCTTGGGGTCAAATCCTTCAAAATCCATATATTTCACTCCTAACATTAACATTCCTCTTGCAAAACTGATTCGGTTTTGCAGCTTTTCTATGCGCTCCTGCATCAGCTTGACCTGGTGCTCCAAAACGCGATTGCGGTCATAGTCCGGTGCGTCTAAAATGCTGCCGATCTCATTCAGGGACAGGCCCAGCTCCCGATACACCAGGATCATATAAAGCTTGTCCAAAGCTGAGTCATCGTACAGCCGATAACCAGCATCCGTTACCTCGGTGGGTTTCAGCAGGCCGATCTGATCGTAATGGTGCAGCGTCCGCACGCTGACACCGGTACGCTTACTCACTTGCGCAACAGTCATCATACGCATCCCTCCTTGGCATTATCATATACTATGACGTTACGTTAGAGTCAAGAGGTTTTTATAGATTGATCACAACTTTCTTTTGACGCCTGGCTTTTTCGGCGTACTGGTATGCGCCGCCCCAGGAGTGGGTGATGTAGGTGACGACATAGTCTGATTCTCGGAGCATCCAGTTGTTGCGCCAGGAGATGGCGTAGTGTGGATGGACAGACTCAATCCCTTCTGGGAGCATTGTGTCGGAGTAGTCATCGTATTCTGTTTTCTTACCGGGCACATAGGCATCAAATTGGCCTTGGTGTCCCACATAGAACATATCCACGTCGTGATTGGTTATCAGATCTACAAGAGCCTCTCTTAACCTTGGCTTTATCATCTCCGGACAATCCCGGTGACCAAAAAATTTACAAGCTGCCATAATCGTTGCTCCTTTTTCGGCTATGTATAGCCCAATAGTAGCACGCATAGCCTATATTATGCAACTAAATTGTTTATCCTATTGGTATAAAACCAATTAGGAGGCAACTTTTATGGATACAATTGCAGCGGTTAGAAATCGGATTCTCCAGTTATGCGGCGAACACGAGATCAGCATCAATAAATTGGCTACAATTTCTGCACTTCCTCCCTCCAGCATTAAGAATATTCTTTATGGGAAAAGCCAGAACCCCAAGCTAATCACTATCAAAATGATTTGTGATGGACTTGGAATTACTCTTGGTGAATTCTTTTCAACATCGGAATTTAATGCTTTGGATCAAGAAATTAGATGATTAGTTAAATCGGCAGCAAGTGATATATACTCCAAAGCTAGGCCCGTTGAGGGTGTATATTAGAACAGAGTTCCAGACTTTTCTTTTTTAGTTTTTATGATATAATAAACAAAAAAGAAAGTGTAGACTGTCAGAAAATATAGAAGAGAAAGAATGAGTGCTATGCTAAACTACCTACAAACAATGGATAAGCTCAAAGCCAGATATATCGATGAGAAAAAACGCGAAGGCGAAACCGCATATCCGTTTCTTCAATTTCATTACTATGAACAAGTTAATTATGCAGTAGAAGAAGGAATCCAATTTAAGCAGCTGTTGGTTGCAGTAAAGTTAGCTAGGACAACAATATTATTTGTAGATCCCCAAACTAAAACAAAGGTGTATTTATCTGATTCTGATATCGCGTGGATGATTAAAAACATAAAAGACGAAGCATTAAGAATACATATATTATCCTCTCTCCAGAAAGCGATCGATGGAAAGAAATTGAGTACACTTACCTTTTCTATTCAAAATAAGAAGTTCAGAATTAAGGGCATTGCTTTTGATGCAAAATTCAATGACACTACTTGTGAAAACCCTGCTGACATAAGCATCAACGGAAATGATTTTATTGCGCTGATTAATTTAATTCTTGAGAAAGAAAGAACAGATAAAGACCCTAACAAGCTGATTAGAACCGCCAAAATGTATATTGGTTAAAATTTCTCTTGAAGAATTGGACAAAATACTATATACTGGAATGGGGGAACCCCAGTACGGCAACCGCCACCTTAGCGTCTAAGGTTAAGCAAACCACTTATCTGAAAAATTTTAAATTTCTGTCGAAATTATTCAGAAAATTAAATTTATCGGCCATCGCGTCTCGCGCTGTCCTTACAAAATCTAATTTTTTGGTTACCAAGAATCGTAAAATTTTTGTGGGGCCCCCATAAGGAGTATATCATGGAATACATGTTTATTAATAAGCCCGAATTTGCTGAGCCAATTCGGGTTATATTTCTATGTGGAGTAAAATTCAAAGATAACGAAACCGACAAGCGAATCGTTTTGAAGAATTATCTTGAAACTGACCCTAAAAACAAGGTTCTTATCCTGGAGAAGTATTTTGATTTTGCCTTTAAAAACGACAGCAGTACCGGTCTTCTATCCTATTATGACGCCGATCTATTTAATCTTCATAATATTGAATCGTTCGCTGCACTCATTGCCACTAATGTTATTGTTGTTCATGAGTCGCTATCAACGGCGGGCGAATTAGGTGTGTTTGGAAGTAATAAAGCATTGAGAGACCGTATTATCACACTTGTCCCCGAGCGGTTTTCTGTAGAAGAGGAAAAATTAAGTAGTTTTTTAAGACTAGCTTTTTGGAACCGGAAGGATAGATTGATAAACAACAATGTGATTCGATTCTACCCGGCAACCAATAGATCAATGGTATCTGAAACACATTCGTTTTATGAAACATCTTTCCATGAGAATCAGCTGCCCCCAAGCATAGCCAAACGGATGAACAAGCAGCTTATTAAGCATCCTTGCTCAAATGTGTTGGCCATAACCGGGGAAAATACTAAGATCAAAAAGCAATCTGTTGAAATCTGGCTGAGCTGTGACTCAATTAAAAATTACCTGCTTGCTATTTTATCCGCAGGTGAGATTCGAAGAAAGCTTAGATCCTGTACAAAAATCTACGAAATTAGAAATATCCTCACTAGTGTATTTGTTGAGACTCTTAAAAACACATATCACAGCATCAACGGAGAGAGGCCTAAAACAATAACTGTGCATATCGAGAATCAACCCGGATTAAACTTCGATAATGCCGTCAGTTTTATGATGTATTTTTGCCATGCATGTGAAATTATGAAAATTGCGTGCAATGAGGATGATACAGTATCGTTAAGCTTTTCTAAAGACCTGAGCTTTTTATGGAAAGAATATTCAAAGCTGATTAACCCTGTAACTTTCGCTGAGTGGGGTGAGTAAATGGAAGATGCATATAAGATTTTTTATATTCCCAAAGCAAAAGGGTATCGAAAAATAGTGACGTATAGATCATCTGAAAGTGATGTATATCGTTTTCATATCGATGCAAAGCGATCTTTAGAACGACACATTAGACACTCAAAATTTGCCAAAGCATACATCAAACACCGTTCTATAATCACAAATGCACAGGCACATTTGTATAACGACATATTTATATGTTTGGATATCTGTGATTTTTTTCAAAGCATTAATCACAAAAAACTTATTTCAGCACTTTACCACGAAATCAATAGAACATCGAAAAAACAATTTACGATGGAGCAATGCAAAGCTTTGGTGAAATCCTGCTCGCTATCAAAAAAAGGTGTCGCGATAGGTTTGATGCCATCGCCAATCCTTGCTAATATCTATCTCAAGGAATTTGACACCAAGCTATATGCGTGGCTCAAAAAGCAGAATTTCCCCAATATCATATATACTCGGTATGCAGATGATATAACAATTTCGTTTAAAGAGACTGAAGAAAATACCGCTGAGATCATCGGTTCAATTGTTGCCCGTGTTAGAGAATTACTTGTAGATTTCCATCTAAAAATAAATGACAAAAAAACGCGGGTAATTAATTTAAAGGTATCAAACCATGTCAGAATTACAGGAATCAATCTTACGAGAGATAGCAATAATTATAGAAGGCTGACCGTTGGCCGCAAACGAAAAGATGAGCTTTTCTATAATGCAATGAATGAGTATAAGAAACAAGGCGAAAAGGAATGCGCACAAAAAATCAAAGGTATGCAGTCATTTGTTCTGTCGGTTGAAGGCGAAGCATATGAGGACACTTACTCCTCAAATATGAAAAATGCAATTAAACAATTAGGTTTTAATTCCTTAAAAGAATTAATCGATTCATTGTAAATCAAAGGAACAGTTAATAGCCAATTGCCGTTTTACTACTGTTTTATTGCTGCATTAAATTTAGGGCCACCCAGGGAAACCGGGTGGCCCTGTTGCGTTGGGTGGGTTAAGTATTTAATTCTTGGGAGAGGCGGTGGGCGAGTATTAGGGCGGCGGTGAAGCCGGATTGTTGGTGCAGGCGGCAGAGGTTACAGGTCAGGTCGATGATGGCATCCTTTTCCTTGAGGGTTTTATCGGACAGGGCGTTATAAAGGTCATCGAAGGCCTGTTTAATCTCGTCTGTATCGTCGGTGCAGACATGTTCGTAATAAGTATTGTACAGCAGCTCCAGGACGGTGTCGGCATCGGGGCAGAGTTTCTTCATATCCATAGCTCAGTCCTCCTTGTAGCCTGCAGGCAGGTAGAGGCGGGTATGGGCGTAGAGGTTTTGGAGCTCGATTTGGGCTTCAAAGCGGTCTTGGGCTTCCATCACTACATCCACCAGTTCGTACCGGTCGGTGTGCCATTCCTTGATGCCACGGAGGTATCGGGAGCGGCGTTTGTCGTCGATGATAAAGGGCATCACATCGTGGCGCAGGCATTCCTTAAAGAGGATCAGTCTGCCTACACGACCATTGCCGTCCTCAAAAGGAAAGATCTCCTCGAAGCGGACGTGGAAGTCCAGGATGTGATTGCGCTCGATCTCAGTCTGATGCTCATAGCTTGCAATCAACTCTCCCAGACTGGAATGGATTTGACTAGCCGGCAGCAGCTGACGATCCCGGGGGCGGGATGTAACCGTCCGGTACTCACCGGGGCGAACCTGATCACGGTAGGCATCCACCGTGCCGGTCATCAGAATCTGATGCAACTTTCGAATGAGTTTCTGGCTCAAGGGTTCCATTATGTGAACCAGGATGTAATCCACGCAATGGATATGGTTCAGAACCTCGATCACATCGGACACTTTCAGGGGTTCAAAAGACTCACGTACCTTGCCTTTCTTGAAGATGGTTTCTACCTGTTGACGGGTTAAACGGACGCTTGCCATCCGGGAAGACGAGTAAGTCAGGTCAATTACGGTGAAATCGTACAAACCGTGAAAATTCCGCTTTTTCTTCTGATTTTGCAGCTTTTTGGCCAGTTCCGGCAACTCTTGCTCCGACGTATGCTCCAAATCTGTCCGTGACACACGGATTGCGTCCTCTGGGATGCGCCAAACGCCCTCTCTGTATACTGCTCCGGGAATTCTGTCCTGATTGCACAATCTCTTAATTAAGGTTATGGAAACGCCCCATTTTTCTGCCATTTCTCTGGTTGATAAGTACTTCATAGTTTCGTCCTTTCTTGTGCGAGTAGCCCGCAACACCTGCGTTACCCGCAACACTTTTATCTTGAATAAATCTTGAATTACGACGAAACACTGTATACCAACTGACACATAATGTATTTTTATTCGTGATTTTGGTGCTATTTAGTCCACTTTATCCATATGTATTCATTCTGTCCACCTCCTGAGGCCATGGCATTCAAGGAGTGGACGGTTTGGTTGTCCGTATTTATAAAAAAACGCCACGAAGACTTATAGCCTTCATGGCGTTTTATATAATTTGGGTTCTATTAAACGCTTTTAAACAATTTTCCATCCGGTGTTAACGTCACGACTTCCACAGGGATCTCTTTGCCTGCCACCTCCAATGCCGTTTTAACAGCAAAAGTTAATCCCCCGCAGCACGGCACCGACATCCGCACCACAGTAATGCTGCCTATCTCGTTCTCAGCAAAAATAGCCGCCAACTTTTCAGCATAATTCACACCGTCCAATTTTGGACAGCCAATCAACGCCACCTTCCCCTGCAAAAATCGATTATGGAAATCTCCGCAGCAAAACGCAGTACAGTCCGCCGCAATCAGCAGGTCTGCCTTGTGATACCAAGGCGCATTCACCGGCGCAAGCTTTAATTGAATGGGGAAATTTTGCAAATGGCTGAACGGCTCTCCTACCGCTGTGGGTGCCGACTGCATTTTATTGCGTTCCACCGCAGCCGCATCATAAGCCGCCGCTTCCCGCTCCTCAAAAGAGATGGCACCCATGGGACACGCGGGCAAACAATCGCCCAAACCATCGCAATAGTCCTCCCGCAAAAGGGTAGCTTTCCCTTTCACCATACCAATCGCGCCCTCGTGACAAGCCTTGGCGCACAAACCGCAGCCGTTACATTTTTCCTGATCAATGCTAATAATCTTGCGAATCATCCCGCCTCACCCCTTTGCATTTTCTGTTGCTGAGCAATTTTCATCATCTGCTCATACATCTCATCTCCCACGCATTTGCGGGCATACTGGCACCACTGAACGCAACTGAGCATATCGTTATACGCCACGAAACCGCAATGCTCGCAGGTAGCCTGAGTATCGATGGAGAACAGTTCAATCTCATGCCCGCACTGGGGGCAGATCTTTTCATGAATGGTGGGAGTTCTAGGCTTTCCTTGACAACCTTGCATCATCATAAACATCACTCCTTTTCTACCCCTATACTATCACAGAAAAAGCATTCCGGATGTTGCCTGCGCAACATCCGGAAAATTTTTATCGCAATAACCGAAAATCATTTCTGTCATAATCCAGCAGACCCTCGCTGCGCATCCTTGCCAGCTCTCGGGTAAGGGCGCTGCGGTCGGCACACAAATAATCTGCCAATTCCACACGTCCCAGAGGAATCTGAAAATGCGACGAACTGCTTTGCTGGGCATAGTGGGATAAATAGGCAAGAATTTTTTCCCGAAGTGTCTTTTTTGAGATAACCTCCACCTTCTGCAAAAGCTCCCGATTCTTGTCCGCAATCACCCGCACCATATTTTCTACCAGACGGTGGTGGTGTTCACAAGCGTTGGTGCAGGTACGCATCACCCGACCGAAGGATATAAACAAAACCTTGCTCTGCTGCGCCGCAATAAAACTCACCACAGAAACACTGTCCGAGCCGCAGGCAAAAGTCTCGCCAAACACATCGCCCTTCCTGCAACGCAGAAGCAGCGAACGATTGCCCCAAACATCTTCCTTCACCATATCCACGGCGCCGGAGAGCAAAACACCAACATATTGAATGGGTTCCTGCGCCATGGCCACAATCTCGCCTTTTTGATAGCTGCGAATGTGATGGCCGATGCAGGAAAGCACCGTCAAGCGGTCATCCCCGTCGATGCCCTCAAACAAAGCGGATTCCATTTGACGCAATTCGTCTGTCATAGCGTTCCTCAATCCTTCAAGCCCAATTCTACTGCGCTCACAACCTTCATACCATGTTGCTTTAACGCAGCCTCAAATTTTGCCTCATCGCCAATGCGCAGCACCATGTATGCGCAGCCATCCTTATGAACCAGCAGCGAATACATATACTCCACATCGATATGATGTTCAGCCAGAACCGCCAGCAACTCAGCCAAACCCGCCGGCTGATCCGGCACCTCTACCGCCCACACGGGATTCACGGACAGAATATCCCCATGCTCCAACAGGATGGCACTGGCCTTATGGTAATCGTCCACAATCATGCGAGCAACTCCGTAATCAGCCGTTTCCGCAATGGAAATTGCACGAATATTAATATGGTTGTCAGCCAAAAGACGGGTAATATCCGCCAGCTGACCTGCCCGATTTTCCAAAAATACAGAGATCTGATGAATGTTCATACACATCCTCCTTAAATCTTCCGCTTATCAATCACGCGAACAGCCTTACCCTCGCTGCGGGTAATACTCTTCGGCGCAACCAACTTAACCTTTGCCGCAATACCCAGCATGGATTTTAGCGCTTCTACCAATTTCTTTTCCATGCCGGCAATTTTTGCCAAAGAGTCCGAGAACATCTCAGGACTCATTTCTACCATCACCTCAAAAGTGTCCGCATTGTTCACCCGATCCACAATAATCTGATAGTTGGCAGGATACCCCTGCTGCAACAGCACGGTTTCGATCTGAGAGGGGAAGACATTGATACCGCGAATAATCAGCATGTCATCACTACGGCCCATGGGCTTGGACATCTTCACAAAGGTACGTCCACAGGAACACTTTTTGCGGCTCAGCACGCAAATATCCCGAGTGCGATACCGCAATAGCGGGAATGCCTGCTTAGTAATAGCGGTAAATACCAGCTCGCCCTTGCTGCCCTCCGGCAGCACCTCACCGGTATCCGGGTCAATGATTTCTGCAATGAAGTGGTCTTCATTGACATGCATACCCGTCTGCTCTTCACATTCAAAGGACACACCCGGGCCGGAGGTTTCTGTTAAGCCGTAAATATCGTAAGCCTTAATTCCCAGCTTATCTTCAATATCGTGGCGCATATCCTCACTCCAAGCCTCAGCGCCAAAAATACCGGCTTTCAGCTTGATCTGATCGCGACCCCCCTGCTCGTGAATACACTCAGCAAGATACGCGGCATAAGAAGGCGTGCAGCAAAGAATGGTCGAACCCAAATCCGTCATAAATTGCAGCTGGCGATCGGTATTGCCGGAGGACATAGGCAGAGTCAAGCAGCCAACTTTATGTGCGCCGCCATTTAATCCCGCGCCGCCGGTAAACAAGCCGAAGCCATAGGCAATGTGGCAGACATCGTCCTTTGTGCCGCCAGCCGCCACAATGGCGCGGGCGCAGCAATCATCCCACAAGTCAATGTCATGCTGGGTGTAAAACGCAACTACCCGCTTGCCAGTGGTGCCGGAAGTGGAATGAATCCGCACACAGTCAGAAAGGGGCATGCCCAAAAGTCCGTAAGGATACGCTTCCCGCAAATCATCCTTACACAAAAAGGGCAATTTATAAAGATCTGCCACACCCTTGATGTCAGCAGGTGTCACGCCCTTTTCTTCCATCTTCTTGCGATAATAAGGAACATGCTCCCAAACATGCTGCACCTGCTTAATAAGACGCTCGTCCTGCAAGGCCCGCAGCTGTTCCTGCGGCATCATTTCTATTTCCGGTTGATAATAATTTGCCATTGTAACTACTCCTAATTAACCGTTTCGGCCTAACTTAAATGCCTTAATGTTCATCTCCAAGAACTTTTGAGGAACGCTTGCTTCCATCGCAGCAAGCCACTGCTCCTCGGGGAAATCAAAATACTTAGAAAGCCGACCCATCAGCACCAAATTCACTGCCTTTGACGAGCCTGCCTGCTCTGCAAGCGCCAACGCGTCCATTGCGTCTAAATCAATGCCGGCATCTAACATCTTTTGCGCCAATTCGCTGGGATATTCCGCTGCGCCAATGATCACCGGCATAGGATTGATGCGCTGGGTGTTGGTAATGATTTTCCCACCGGGCTTTAAGTACTCTGTCCAGCGAGCAGCTTCCAAAAGCTCAAAGGACACAATAAAGTCCGCTTGCCCCTTATCAATCACAGGAGAATATACCTTATCGCCAAAACGCACATAAGTAACAACACTGCCGCCGCGCTGACTCATGCCGTGAACTTCGGATACTTTTACATCATAACCCTTATTCAGCAGCAGACGACCCAGCAATTTAGAAGCCAGCAGGCTTCCCTGACCGCCCACGCCAACGATCATTACATTTTTCGTTTCCATGTTCAGTCCTCCTTTGCCGCGCTCATGGCGCCCACCTTGCAAAGCTGCTGGCAAACACCGCAGCCAACGCAAAGGGTATTGTCAATCTTAGCCTTACCGCTCACAATACTCACCGCAGGGCAGCCAATTTTCATGCAAGCCTTGCAGCCAACGCATTTATTCTCGTCTACCGTTACAGGCGCATTGTGCTTTACATATTTTAGCAGCGCGCAGGGACGGCGGGAGATAATCACAGAAGGCTCATTCGCTGCCAGTTCTTCCTTAATGGCCGCCTCACAAGCCGCCAAATCATAAGGGTCTACCACCCGTACGCGACGGATACCTACGCTGCGGCAAAGAGTTTCCAAATCAATCTTGGCACAGGGGTCACCTTTCAGATTAAAGCCGGTGGTGGGATTCTGCTGATGGCCGGTCATACCGGTAATGGAATTATCTACGATAATTACAGTGGCATTGGATTCATTGTAGGCCATATTCACTAAGCCTGTAATACCGGAGTGCATAAAGGTAGAGTCACCAATTACCGCCACAGTATTGCCGTCAGCCGCACCCTGCTGGCTCTTGGAAAAACCATGCAATCCGGAAACCGACGCACCCATGCAAATTACGCTGTCCACCGCTGCCAGAGGCGCCACTGCGCCCAAAGTATAGCAGCCGATATCGCCTAAAACTGTGATTTTATTTTTCTTCAATATGTAGAACAAACCTCTGTGGGGGCAGCCGGCGCACATCACAGGGGGTCTGGGAGGAATGGCTTCGTTCAGCTTAATGCCCACTTCCCACGGCTTCGCCAGTTTTTCAGCCACATTCAAGGGCATCAGCTCACCGATGTTGGAGAACGCTTCCTTGCCCACGCAATCAATGCCCAAATCACGGCAATGGCACTCAACAAAGCCTTCCAGCTCCTCTACCACCACCAGCTTCTTCACAGAAGCGGCAAAATCGCGAAGCTTTTTCACCGGCAGAGGCCAAATCATACCCAGTTTCAGCACCGGGTACTTGTCACCGCAAACTTCCTTCACATACTGATAAGAGGTAGAAGAAGTGACAATACCAATATTATTGCAGGTGCCTGCCTCAACGCAGTTAATGGACGCAGTTTCTGCATACTCCACCAGCGCCTGTGTCCGCGCCTCCACAACGGGATGGCGCTTTTTTGCATTGCCGGGCATCATGACATACTTGGCAATATCCTTTTGATATTCCTTTACACATTCCACCCGTTCTCCGGTTTCCACCACACTCTGGGAGTGGGAAACACGGGTGCACATTTTCAGCAGCACGGGTGTGTCAAATTTTTCAGATAGTTCGTATGCCAGTTTCGCAAATGCCAGCGCCTCCGCAGAATCAGAAGGTTCTAGCATGGGAATCTTGGCTGCACGGGCATAATGGCGGGAATCCTGCTCATTCTGAGAAGAGTGCATGCCTGCATCATCCGCCACACCAATGACCATGCCGGCATTGACGCCGGTATAGGAAATGGTAAACAACGGGTCTGCCGCCACATTCAGGCCTACATGCTTCATGCCACAGAAGCTCCGGTGACCTGCCAAGGACGCGCCAAATGCCGCCTCCATGGCCACTTTTTCATTGGGCGCCCACTCGGCATAAACCTCGGGATATTTCGCAACCGCCTCGGTAATTTCGGTACTGGGTGTACCGGGATAACTGGACACAAAGCTGCAACCTGCTTCATACAAGCCACGGGCAACCGCTTCGTTACCAAGAATTAATTGTTTCATTTTGCTTCCTCCTTATAAACAGGTTCTCCAATGGCATCTGTCACGGAAACCACCACTTTTTTATCGTAGCAGGAGAACACCTGATGAACATGCTCTTTTTTGGGTGGCTTTGTAAGTAAACTCACCACCGGCACAATGGCCAGACTGGCAAACATGCAAAACACACCGGCATTAATAGGCGACCGCAGCAACTCAGGAAACAGCGGCTGCGCCACGATGTTCAAAAGCATCACCACAGCAGAAAAAATAAAGCTTACCCAAACGGAAGCAGTCGTGGTGCGCTTCCAGTAAAGCCCAAACAAAAACGGCCCTAAAAACGCACCCGCCAATGCGCCCCAGCTCACACCCATAAGCTGCGCAATAAAGGTCACATTGGAAGTATGCTGAATCAATGCAATCACCACAGAAATGGCAATAAACACACCAATCAGCAAACGAATCAGCAAAAGCTGCTTCTTCTCGCTTAATTTTTTCACCACTGTGCCTTTAATAAAGTCCAGCGTCAAAGTGGAGCTGGAAGTGAGCACCAAAGAGGACAGCGTGGACATAGATGCCGACAGCACCAAAACCACCACAATGGCAATGAGCAGCGGAGAAAGATTTTCCAACATAGCAGGAATAATGGCATCGTATCCCTCTGCCGCCACATTCACTTTATCAGCATACAGTCTGCCAAAACCGCCAAGGAAATAGCAGCCGCCGGCAACAACCATGGCAAACACCGTAGAAATCACCATACCCTTGTTAATTGCCTTTTCACTCTTAATAGCGTAAAACTTTTGCACCATTTGAGGCAATCCCCAAGTGCCCAAGCTGGTCAGCAGCACCACACCCAGCAAATTCACAGGGTCAGGGCCAAGGAAAGAAGTAAATGCGCCGGAGAAATCGCTGTAAGCGGGGTCGCTTACCTGAGAGAGTTCTTTCAGAGAAACCATAAATCCGCCATGGTCATTTAACACTGCCGCAACCACCGCCACAATGCCCACCAGCATGACAATGCCCTGAACGAAATCGTTAATAGCCGTTGCCATATAGCCGCCGGCAATGACGTAAATGCCTGTGAGCACCGCCATAACAATGACGCAAACAGAATAATCAATATCAAATGCCATGCCGAACAAACGGCTCAATCCATTATACAGTGACGCGGTGTAGGGAATCAAAAACATGAAAATCAACACAGATGCGGCCAGCTTCAAGCCCCTGCTATTAAATCGGGACTGGAAAAATTGGGGCATGGTGGCGCTATTTAGGTGCTGCGTCATCACCCGCGTACGGCGACCTAAAATCGCCCAAGCCATCAGCGAGCCAATCAGCGCATTGCCAATGCCTGCCCAAGTGGCGGCAATGCCATATTTCCAGCCAAACTGACCGGCATACCCTACAAACACCACTGCTGAAAAATAGGAAGTTCCGTAGGCAAAAGCGGTAAGCCACGGGCCAACACTTCTGCCGCCCAGCACAAAGCCGTCCACATCCGTAGAATGTTTGCGGCAATATAGCCCAACGCCAATCATACTGCTAAAAAACAGCACAAGCATTGCTATCTTAATAAACATAGGTAACCTTCTCTCAATTAACCGGTAATCTGCACCTCTACCAAGCGACCGCGGCAGTACTTCTCCCGCAAAGCAGGTTTCTCAATTTTGCCGGTGGGGTTGCGAGGAACTTTTTCAAAGAAAATCTTTCTGGGGCGTTTATAGCGAGGCAGCGCAGTGCAAAATTCGTCAATTTCTTCCTGCGTACAGGTCTCGCCATCCTTAATTTCAATAATCGCCGCGGCGATTTCGCCCAAACGGGCATCGGGCAAGCCGATCACCGCCACATCCTTAATCTTAGGGTATGCCCTTAGGAAGTCCTCAATCTGCACAGGGTAAAGGTTTTCACCGCCGGAAATGACCACATCCTTCTTGCGGTCAACAAGGTATAAAAATCCGTCCTCATCCTCACGAGCCATATCACCGGTGAAGAGCCAGCCGTCCTTTAAGACCTCTTCCGTGGCCTCGGGATTCTTATAATAGCAGGTCATTACGCCGTCGCCCTTGACAGCCAGCTCGCCCACTTCCCCGGGCTTCACATCTGCACCGCGCTCGTCTACCACCCGCACCTGCCAGCCATAGCCGGCCTTGCCAATGGCACCTACCTTATGGACATTTTCCACGCCCAGATGTACGCAGCCGGGGCCAATGGACTCGGAAAGGCCATAGTTGGTATCGTAGGCATGATGGGGAAAAATCTTGCGCCAGCGATGAATCAAGCTGGGGGGCACAGGCTGCGCGCCAATATGCATCAGTCGCCACTGATCCAAGCGGCAGCGGCTCAAATCCACACTGCCTGCGTCGATGGCATCCAAAAGGTCCTGCGCCCAAGGCACCAGCAGCCAAACGATGGTGCAGCGTTCCTCCGTCACAGCGCGAAGAATCCATTCGGGCTTTACACCCCGCAGCAGCACCGCCTTAGAGCCGGAAACCAAGGAACCAAACCAGTGCATTTTCGCGCCTGTATGGTAAAGGGGTGGAATGCACAGAAATACATCATCCCGAGTTTGGGAATGGTGATTTTGCTCTGTCAGACAGGCGTGTACCAAGGATTTATGCTTATGCAAAATCGCTTTGGGAAAACCGGTTGTGCCGGAAGAGAAATAAATTGCCGCATCATCATCGGCATCCAGCGCCACAGGAGGCTCACTGGAAGAGCAGAAGCTCATCAGGCGCATGCCATCTTCGGTATAGGAAGGTCCGTCCTTGCCCACGTAGAAGCAGGTTTTCACATTGGGAATCTGGTCAGCAATGGCATCCATGCGGCTGACAAACTCCGGTCCAAACACCAAAACTTCCACATCTGCCAATTCCAAACAATACTTAATCTCATCGCTGCCGTAACGGAAGTTCATGGGCACGGCAATACAGCCGGCTTTTAAAATGCCAAAGTAAACCGGCAGCCATTCCAAGCAGTTCATCAGCAGCACCGCTACCTTTGTGCCCTTTTTCAAGCCGCGGCTAAGTAGCAAATTAGCAAATCGATTGGCGCGGCGATCAAAATCCTTCCAAGTCAATTCCCGACGGTAGGGCGCATCGGCACTGGCGCTTTCAATCAAGTTAAAATCCCACCAAGTGGCGGCCTTATCCCGCTCTTCCGAAGGGTTAATCTCCACCAGAGCGATCTCCTGACCGTAAAGTCTTGCGTTGCGCTCCAAAAAGTCTGTAATAACCATGTTCTTCTCCTTCTTTTTTACTCCATGATAACAAAAAACCTCTGCTTTTTACAGCAGAGGACAAGAATTTTCCTGTGGTACCACCTCAATTTACCGCTTTCGCGGCCTCATGGGATCCTATCAGATCCGCCGGCTGTATCGGGCCTGCCCGTCTTCCCCTACTGCGCATTTCAGGAAAGCCGCTCCAAAAGGTATTCCACGCCAAAGCCTTACTGCCTTGCACCCTCCGGCAGCTCTCTGCAAGCACTATTTAGACATGTACTGATTTTCTTCACCGCGTTAAATATATGTTTTTAATAGTGTATCACCGTCCGCCCCGCAAGTCAACAAAAACTGTGCATTTTCCCCTCTTTTTTCCACAACAAATGCGCATTTGTCTTTCTGCTGGGGAAATTGTATGCATTCACCCCTTCTTTTCAGCAAAACTTTCCATCCACCTGCCATAATTTGTTATCACAGTTTTTAGGGTTGAAGAAAGCAACAATCAATGATATACTGGATATAAGCCATGCTTTCTTTTCTTTCAGTCTTTTTAATATTCTAATGCAAACTTGCAAATATTAAAAAGACCACCCTGCAAAAATATATTTTTCACACGCTGTCCCGCTTAATAAAAGCGCCGCAGGGTTTTAAGGAAAGGAGCGCATGGAAAACCTCAATGAAAATCTTAGTATTTTCTCAATACTTTTATCCGGAAAATTTTCGCATTAACACCATCTGCAAAGAATTAGTGGCACGCGGGCATAGTGTTACCGTCGTAACCGCCTACCCTCAATACCCCGCAGGCAAGCTTTATGACGGCTACGGTTTCCATATCCCTTATGAAAAGCAGTGGCGCGGTGTCACCATTCACCGGGTCAAAACCTATCCCCGAGGCAGCAACCCATTTACTCTGCTTCGTAACTGCACCAGCTATGTTAGCTCTGCAAACAAGTGGGTAAAAAAATGTGATGAGCAGTTCGATGCCGTTTTTGTCTTTGGCGTCTCTCCCATTACAGTAGGTTTACCTGCCGTCACCTACCACGAAAAATTTGGCGCCCCCATTTACTTTTACCTGCAAGATTTATGGCCGGAAAGCGTCCACGAAATTTTAGGTGTCCGTTTCCCACCGCTGACTTGGGTAATCAATCGGATTGTTAAGCACATCTACGTAAAAAGCCATAAAATCCTCTGCACCTCCCCCGAAATGATACCGCATTTGCAAAGCAAAGGCGTCCCCAAAGAAAAGCTTCTGTATTGGCCGCAATTTTGCTCCGCTCCGAATTTAGAAGGCGCAGAAAAGCCCTCCATATATTCTACCAACACATTTAACATTGTGTTTGCCGGAAATCTTGGCAATGCCCAAGGTCTGGACCTTATGGTAGACGCCGCCAAGGAATTAAAAGACCGCCCCATTCGATGGTTCCTGGTCGGCGACGGCCGCGCCAAAGAGCGACTCGTCCGAAAAGTAAAACAGTTTCATCTACAAGACCGCATCACATTTCTCGGCCGCGTCAGCGAACAAGAAGCCAATCGCTATGTGCATTTTGCAGACTGCGCATATCTATCTTTCCAGGACAGCCCTTTACTTTCTCTGATTATCCCCGCTAAGCTTCAAACCTATCTTGCCTGCGGTACGCCTGTTTTGGTTGCTGCCAACGGCAGCGTTGCAGAGCTTGTAAAAAATGCCGGCTGCGGCATTGCTGTTCCGCCGGAGCTTAACGCCTTAGTATCCGCTGCTAAGACCTTGCTTGCTTCCTCCAACCAGCAGAATGCGCGCTATCGGCAAGCCGCGAAAGCCTATTCCCTTGCCCATTTTGACAAAGATGCCCTTTTAGACAAGCTGGAAGAAATCATAGGCACAGAGGGCTTAGCATGAAAATCTTATTCATCAACTCTGTATGCGGTATTCGCAGCACTGGCAGAATCTGCACCGACTTAGCAGAAGTTTTGCAGCAGGCTGGTCACGAAGTAAAAATTGCCTACGGGCGGGAATCTGTACCGGAAAAATACCAGCCATTTGCTGTGCGCATTGGAACCGAAACCCAGGTAAAGCTTCACGCTGTGCAATCTCGCTTGCTTGATAACGACGGTTTCACCGGCAGAAAAGCTACAAAAGCCTTTATCCGATGGGTAAAATCCTACAATCCGGACATCATCCACCTTCACAATCTTCACGGCTACTACTTGAATGTGGAAGTCCTGTTTGAATATCTCAAAACCTGCGGCAAGCCGATTTTCTGGACATTGCACGACTGCTGGGCCTTTACCGGCCACTGCGCCTATTATTCTACGGCTGACTGTGAAAAATGGCAAACCCATTGCCATCAATGCCCCCAAAAGCTTGCCTATCCCAAAAGCATTCTGCTGGATCGGTCCTATCACAATTTTCAAAAGAAGCGCCGCCTGTTTACAAATTGCAAAAACATGACCCTCATTACCCCGTCGCAATGGCTTAAAAATCAGGTGCAGCAATCTTTTTTAAGGGAATATCCTGTGTATACCATTCCCAATGGTATCAATTTAGGCGTTTTCAAACCCACGCCCAGCGATTTGCGGCAGCAGTTTCATCTGGAAAGCAAAAAAGTCATTTTAGGCGTAGCCAGCGCGTGGGACACACGCAAAGGGCTGGATGATTTTATAAGACTTTCTTCTTTGCTGGATGACCGCTATAAAATCGTGCTGATTGGCCTATCCAAGACGCAGCGACAAGCAATGCCCCTAAAAATACTCTGCCTCTCTGAAACCGGCGACATGAAAGCCCTTGCAAGATGGTATACCCTCGCCCATGCTTTTGTGAATCCCAGCGTAGAAGAAACCATGGGGCTGACCACCGCCGAGGCCTTGGCCTGCGGCACACCGGTAATTACCTACAACAAAACCGCCGTGCCCGAAGTTGCCGATGAAACCTGTGGCATTGCCGTAAACTGCCGGCCGGAAGAAATCGCGAGGGCTCTTTCCCATTTGCCCCAAAATCCCGAAGCCTGTATTCTTCGGGCAAGGGCTTTTGAAAAACAGGCGCAATACCAAAAATATCTGCGCCTTTATGAGGGGCAATTACCTTAATAATCAGGAGAAATCCATGGAAATACTATATATTTCTTCTGTGCCGTCCCCTGATGAATTTCGGCGCATGAAGAATTGCTATCACACCGGCTTTGTCTATGGCATGAACGAATCCGGCTTCAAATTTCACACCCTGATAATACAGGGATTGTGCCACGACCCCCAAGTGCATATATGCTCCATTGTTGGGCGCTCTGTAAATATGCACTCCCACCAAGGTCTTTTTTGGAAAACCCGCAAGGAAGAATTGGCCGACAATCTGCACATTCACCACATCGGTTTTTTGAATCTGCCCATTATCAAGCACCTTTGCATCGGCGCAGGCTTCTTTTTCCAAACTTTTTTCTGGGCGCTGCGAAACAAAGACAAACAGCGTGCCATCATTATGGATGCCGCCTATGTCACCGCCCACCCCTTTGTACTGGCGGCAAATGCCCTGTGCAAAAGCCGAGTTTGCAGCATCTTCTGTGATATTTACGAATATATGGGCAAAGTCAAAGACGCCCGCAACAACGAAAAACCCAGCTTTTTACACCGCGTCGTTAGGAAAATTGCTGCCCGCAGCTACAAAAAATGCCAATGCTTTGTGTTTCTGACAGAGCAAATGAACCCCGTAGTCAATCCTTTAAACAAGCCCTACATCGTTATGGAGGGTTTGGTAGATATCAATGGAAGAAGCCTTCCCAACACCTTAGAGGGCAAGGCATATCCACCGGTAATTTTGTATGCCGGCGCCTTGCGGGAGCAATATGGGCTTAAAAATCTCATAGAGGGATTTACTGCCTATGCAAATCCCGATGTCGTTTTGTGGATTTTTGGTGCCGGTGACTACGCGCCCCAAATTGAAAAAACCGCAAAGCAAGATTCCCGTATCCGTTTCGGGGGCATTTTGCCTCAATCGCAAGTGGAAAGCCGGGAGAGAAAGGCCACTTTGCTCATCAATGCCCGCCCTACGGACATGGAATTTACCCAATACTCCTTTCCGTCAAAAAACATGGAATATATGGCATCCGGCACACCTATACTAACCACTCGTCTGCCCGGCATGCCACAGGAGTACGAGCCCTATATCTACACCATTGACGGCAACACCCCCGAAGCCGTGACAAAAGCTTTGGAAGAAACCTTGTCTCATACACCCCAGCAGCTCCACGAAAAAGGCATCTGTGCCCAAAATTTTGTATTGGAAACGAAAAACAATGTCTCCCAAGCAAAGCGGATTTTAGCGCTCTTGGGTTATAACGAGGAAATCGCGCCATGAAGCACATTGCGCGACCCTTCTCACAACTAACACGGCTGCTGCCGGTTTTGCTTATCTTCTTTACCCTTATGGGAACACAATTTGCCGTTTCCTTGCATATAACAAATCGCACCGTTTATGTGTACTTGGCGGAAGTAATCATGCTGATTTCGTCTGCGGCTGTGATGGTTTCTATGCTGATTAAGGGACAATCCCAAGCCTTCCGCTTTCCACAATGGCTGCTCACCGCTGCCATGATTGCATGGTTTTTCATTTTGACTGCATACCGCTATTTCACATTTGGTGATCTAACCGGCGGTTTCATCATTTTTCGGGTGCTGATGCTTCCTGTGGTGCTTGTTTTATCTCTCAGGCATCTGCGCATGTCCAAAACCCACATTGTCTGGGGTATCTTCCTGTTTGTCACAGCCGTGAACGGCTATCAAATATTCAGCCTTTTTCAAACTGCAAGCTTTCGCACTGTTCAGGCCTTGCAAAACATCAATATTTATCTTTGCTTTATGTTAGCCGCACTGCCCTTGCTGTTTATTATGCTCCGGCAATTGTCCTTTCCATCCAAAGCTCTGCGCTTTTTGATAGGTGCTTTGTTGGCATGGAACATCTTGACCATTTTGGTGTTTGCCTTTTTCTCCGGCTCGCGCCTCGCGGCAGCCCTGTTTCCTCTTTGCTTTTTCAGTGCCTTTTGGCTGGTGTTCGGATTTTCCAAAAAGGCATTTCTCTCCCTTGGAGCTTTGGTGCTGGCATTTATGGTGATCGTTGGCACCATTTTAAGCTGCGGCCTCTACGACTCCCGATACAATGTCTCCCGCACCTATACCGAAGTGCTGCATGCCTTACATGCTGAGCTGCCCGGTGGCTTTGATCAACCCGACGTCGATAGCTCCGATGTCGATGACCAAACCGCTGCGGAAAACAATGTGGCAGACAGCAACACCATGCGCAAGCTTCTTTGGCAAACCTCCCTGAATCATATTTTGAAAAGCCCATTCTGGGGCAGAACTTCTGTGGATGTAGAAATCGAAATGTCTTTTGTGGGAAGCCAAACGCCTGTCAAAGTCATTCAAGCACCCCACAATTTCATTTTGGAGGGCTGGATGGGACTTGGTCTGCCGGGACTGCTAATATACGGGGCGATTCTTCTCCTCGCAATCCTTCCTATTTTGCGCAGAAAAACACCCCTTTGTCAAAAGCTCCTTTTATTTGTAACCCTGCTTGCCGTTTTCGGTTTTAGCTTTTTCCAGCCACTTGTCACCTGTTATTTCGCCATTTCCCTGATTTTGTGGCTTTCCCTGTATCTATACCGGGATATTCCAAATTAAGTCTGTGAGGCATGTCTTCATTGAATCATAACATTGCTAAAAACGCGCTTTGGATTATTGCCTGCCGCATAGCGCAGGCGGTGCTGAGTCTGGCAATTTCCACTTTGAGCGCCCGATATTTAGGGCCGGATCACTACGGTCTATTGCACTACGCCATTTCCGTGGTTGCCTTTGTTTCCCCCATCGCCCTGCTGGGACTGAGCGCCACTTTGGTGCAGGAGCTGCTGAAAAAGCCTCAGCAAGAGGGAGAAACTCTGGGCAGTGCCCTGGCCATCAGTCTGTTTTCCAGTCTGCTTTGCATGGCAGGCACCACGGCCTTTATCTACCTTTCCAATCCGAAAGACACCGTGTGCGTGATTGTGTGCACCCTTTACAGCACTATGCTGCTGGGACAGGCTTTGGAGCTGATGCAATATTGGTTTCAAGCCAAGCTTCTGTCTAAGTACACCTCCGTCACAGCGCTGATTTCCTACGGATTTGTTTCTGCTTATAAAATTTTCCTGCTGGCAACAGGGAAAAGCATCTATTGGTTTGCCGTTTCCTACGCCCTGGACTATTTGCTCATTGGAATTCTGCTGCTGATCCTTTACCGCAAAAAAGGCGGACAGCCGCTGTCATTTTCATGGCAGCGAGCCAAGGAACTGGTGTCCGGCAGCAAACATTATATTCTGTCGCTGACCATGGTAGCCATTTTTGCCCAAACCGACCGCATTATGCTCAAATGGATGCGTGGCACGTCGGAAACCGGTTTTTACAGCGCCGCTTCCACCTGCGCCACCATGACCTATTTTGTATTTGTGGCGCTTTTAGATTCCTACCGCCCAGTTATTCTTGCCGGCAAGCAATCGGGAGAAGATGCATTTAAAAAACCTATGCGGCAGCTATACAGCCTGTTAATTTACCTCTCCGCTGCCCAAGCCCTTCTCTTTCCGCTGATTGCAAAGCCTCTCGTGAATTTTCTGTACGGCAATGCATATGCCGCAGCCGCGCCTGCCTTGTTAGTGCTCATTTGGTGCCCTGTGGTTTCCTATATCGGCACCGCGCGGGATATTTGGATTCTCGCCAACAGCAGGCAAAACCTTTTGTGGATTGTCAATATCAGCGGCGCGGCGCTCAACATTGCCGCCAATTACCTGCTGATTCCCCATTACGGTGCAACCGGTGCGGCCATGGCTTCGCTGATTTCCCAATTTTTTGCCAATGTGGTACTGGGCTTTTTCCTTGCCCCACTAAAACCCAACCAATCACTTATGCTGGAAAGCCTGAACCCAAAAATTTTTATAGATACCGTGGGTAATTTCAGAAAATAATTTTCTGTTATTTCTATATCAACATTACCACAAATGCGATTGTAGGAGGAAATATCATGTTTAAAGACAAAACCCTTTTAATCACCGGCGGTACCGGCAGCTTCGGCAACGCAGTGCTGAATCGTTTCCTGAAAACCGACATTGGTGAAATTCGCGTGTTTTCCCGTGATGAAAAAAAGCAGGATGATATGCGCCATGAATTTCAATCAAAAATGCCGGAAGTGGCTCATAAAATCAAATTTTTTATTGGCGATGTCCGGGACTTGTCCTCTGTGAAAAACGCCATGCACGGTGTGGACTACATTTTCCATGCCGCTGCTTTAAAGCAGGTTCCGTCCTGCGAATTCTTCCCCATGGAAGCTGTGCGCACCAATGTCATCGGTACCGACAATGTACTTGCTGCCGCCATTGATGCCGGTGTGAGAAACATTGTATGTCTTTCCACCGACAAGGCCGCCTACCCTATTAACGCCATGGGCATTTCCAAGGCCTTGGAGGAACGGGTTGCCGTTGCCAAATCCCGCACCGTCGACCCCGAAAAGACGAAAATTTGCTGCACTCGCTACGGCAATGTTATGTGCAGCCGCGGCAGCGTGATTCCTCTGTGGATTGACCAGATTCGCCGTGGTGAGGACATCACCGTCACCGACCCCAATATGACCCGTTTCATTATGAGTCTTGAAGAATCCGTGGATTTGGTGTTGTTCGCCTTTGAACACGGCATTTCCGGTGATATTTTGGTGCAAAAAGCGCCTGCCTGTACCATCGAAACCCTAGCAAAGGCCGTTTTAGAGCTGTTTGACAAGGAGCATAAGCGACAAATCAAGGTCATCGGCATCCGCCATGGGGAAAAGAGCTACGAAACCCTGCTGACCAACGAGGAATGTGCCAATGCCCATGACATGGGCAATTTCTACCGCGTTCCCTGCGACAAGCGGGACTTAAATTACGACAAATTTTTCAACCAAGGGGATAAAGAGCGCAACCCCCTCACGGAATTTAACTCCAACAACACCCAGCGTCTTAATGTAGAAGAAGTGAAAGCTAAGCTTCTGCAACTGTCTTACATTCAGGAAGAATTGGCAAAGGAGAACTGATATGAACATTCTCATCACCGGCGCAGCCGGTTTTGTGGGAAAAAACATGACCGAGGCCCTTAACGCAATCCGTGACGGCAGAGATCACACCCATCCTGCCTTGTCCATCGGAGAGCTGTACCTTTATGATTTAGATTCTCCGGCTAGTCTTTTGGAGCAGGCATGTCAAAAGTGTGACTTTGTGTTTCACTTGGCAGGTGTCAACCGCCCCCAGAACCAAGAGGAGTTCATGCAAGGCAACTTCGGTTTTACCTCCACCCTGCTGGACACTCTGAAAAAACACAATAACACCTGCCCTGTAATGATTTCCTCCTCCATTCAAGCCACCTGCATTGGTCGTTACGACGGAGAATACGGTAGAAGCAAAAAAGCAGGCGAAGAGCTGATGTTTGCCTACGCAAAGGAAACCGGCGCTCCGGTTTTGGTCTACCGTTTCCCCAACCTGTTCGGCAAATGGTGTCGCCCCAACTACAATAGCGCCGTGGCAACCTTCTGCCACAACATCGCCCACGACCTGCCCATCACCGTTAACGATCCGTCCGTAGAATTGGAGCTTTTGTATATCGACGATTTAATTGACGAAATGTTAGGCGCTTTGGAAGGCAACCCCCACCGCTGTGAATTTGACGGTCTTGACACTGTTTTAACAGAAAGCGGCCGCTACTGCGCCGCTCCCACCACACACCGCGTCACATTAGGAGAAATTGTTTCCCTGCTGGATGCTTTTAAGGCGCAGCCGCAAACGCTGGTCATGCCCGAAATTCCTGCGGGAAGCTTTGCTAAGAAACTGTACTCCACCTATCTTTCCTATCTTCCCAAGGAAAAGATTGCTTTCCCCTTGAAAATGAATTCAGATGCCCGCGGCAGCTTCACGGAATTGCTGAAAACCGAAAAATGCGGCCAGTTCAGCATAAATATTTCCAAACCCGGCATTACCAAGGGGCAGCATTGGCATCATACCAAGTGGGAATTTTTCATTGTGGTTTCCGGCAAGGGCTTGATTCAAATGCGAAAACTGGGCTGTGATGAGGTGCTGAATTTCGAAGTCTCCGGCGAAAATATCCAAGCTGTGCACATGCTCCCCGGTTACACCCACAACATTATCAATCTGTCCGAAACTGAGGATTTGGTAACCCTTATGTGGGCCAACGAGCTATTTAACCCCGCGAAACCCGATACTTTTTTTGAGGTGGTAACATAATGGACATGAAATTAGATTACTCCGATATTTCTTTTCAGCACAACGGCAAGTTAAAGCTGCTGATTATTGTAGGCACCCGTCCGGAAATCATTCGCCTTGCCGCTGTGATTGGCAAGTGCCGTCAATATTTCGACTGCATTCTGGCACATACCGGTCAAAACTACGACTATAATCTCAACGGCGTGTTCTTCAAAGATTTGAAACTTGCCGACCCCGAGGTCTATATGAATGCCGTAGGCGACGATTTGGGCGCGACTGTTGGCAACATCATCAACTGCTCCTACAAGCACATGAATCAGATCAAGCCCGATGCGCTGCTGATTTTAGGCGATACCAACTCCTGCCTGTCCGCCATTGCCGCCAAACGGCTGCACATTCCCATTTTCCACATGGAGGCGGGTAACCGCTGCAAGGATGAATGTCTGCCGGAGGAAACCAACCGCCGCATTGTGGACATTATTTCCGATGTGAATCTGGCATATTCCGAGCATGCCCGCAAGTATCTTCATGAATGTGGTTTGCCCAAAGAGCGTGTCTATGTCACCGGTTCTCCCATGGCAGAGGTGCTGCGCAGCAACTTAAAAGAAATTGAAGCATCCGATGTGCATAAGCGTTTAGGTCTTAAAAAAGGCAAATACATTTTGCTGTCTGCCCATCGGGAGGAAAATATCGACACAGAAAAGAACTTCCTTTCCCTGTTCACCGCCATTAACAAAATGGCAGAAAAATACGATATGCCCATTTTGTATTCCTGCCACCCCCGTTCTAAAAAGCGCCTTGCGGAAAGCGGTTTTGTTCTCGACAAGCGGGTGATTCAAAACGAGCCTCTCGGTTTCCATGACTACAATTGCCTGCAAATGAACGCCTTCTGCTGTGTATCCGACTCCGGCACTCTGCCGGAAGAAAGCAGCTTCTTTACCTCCATCGGTCATCCATTCCCTGCGGTATGTATCCGCACTTCCACCGAGCGCCCCGAAGCGCTGGACAAAGCGGACTTCATTCTGGCAGGCATTGACGAAAAGAGCCTGCTGCAAGCCGTAGACACCGCGGTGCAAATGAACTTAGATGGCAATCACGGCATCCCCGTGCCGGATTATGTAGAAGAAAACGTTTCCACCAAGGTAGTCAAGCTCATTCAGTCCTACACCGGTGTGGTCAACAAAATGGTTTGGAGAAAAAGCGAATAGTCCAAACGGGCGGTCTCAATAGACCGCCCGTTAAAATTTGCACAAACCAATCCTGAATTTTTCCAATTCTTTGTGCGGTATTGCTCTTGAAACTGCATGTATATGGTGGTATGATACCCCACGGAAAGAATTTTAGGAAGAAGGCGCTTTATGGAACTTTCTTTAATTTGTCTGGCAATCGCTTTGGTAGGCGGACTGATGCTGTCAAGACTCACTAAATTGATTCACTTGCCCGCAGTCACTGCATATTTAGTGGCAGGCTTGCTTCTCGGCCCATTCTTTTTAGGCGCACTGAATGTGCCGGGTCTGGGTTTTCAGTCCTTGCAGCAGGTTGAATCTTTAAGCGTCATTACCCAGGTGGCACTAGGTTTCATCGCCTTTACCATCGGCAACGAATTCCGGCTCAGCCAGCTGAAAGCCACCGGTGCAAAGGCCATTATCATTGGCATTTTGCAGGCAGTCATTACCACAGTACTGGTAGACATTGTGCTGATTGTTCTGCACCTGTGTTTCCCCAATATCATTTCCCTGCCCTGCGCCATTGTCTTAGGCGCTATCGCTTCTGCCACCGCGCCGGCAGCCACCTTAATGGTGGTGCGCCAATACAAGGCAGATGGCCCGCTGACCAAACTGCTGCTTTTGGTAGTAGCCATTGACGATGCGGTAGGTTTGCTGCTGTTTTCCGTCTCCTTCGGCATCGCCTCTGCTCTTTCTCACGGACAGGTCAGCGTCCTAGGTGTGGTAATTGAACCCATTCTGGAAATTATACTGTCTTTGGGCTTAGGCAGCATCATGGGCTGGTTTCTTAACTGGGTAGAGCAATTTTTCCACTCTCGCAGCAAGCGCATGAGCATTTCCATTGCTTTTGTTCTGCTGACCGTGGGCCTTTCCATGCTGAAATTTCAGGTAGGCCCCGTGCATTGCGGCTTTTCCTTGCTTTTAGTCTGCATGATGACCGGCACCATTTTCTGCAACATCTGCCCCACCTCCGAAGAGCTGATGGGCCGCGTGGAAAGCTGGACAACGCCCATTAACATTTTGTTTTTCGTTTTATCCGGTGCAGAGCTTGACCTACAAGTGCTGGCAAGCCCTGTCACCTTGCTGGTAGGTATCATTTATATCATCGCCCGCTCCGCCGGCAAATACTACGGTTCTTTCCTCAGCTGCCGCCTTACCGCCCAGCCTAAGCCCATTACCAGCAATTTGGGCATTACCCTGCTTCCCCAAGCAGGCGTAGCATTGGGCATGGCTTTGACCGCCGCGTCCTTGCCCAACGGCGATCTGACCCGGAATGTAGTTTTGTTTGCCGTACTGATTTATGAGCTGGTTGGACCTGCCTTGACCAAACGTTCTCTAACCGCCGTAGGCGAAATCAATCCCGAAGGCCGCACTAGCGCCCGCACTCACAACACGCAGAAATAATTGCCACATAAAAAACGGCTGTCCATCGGACAGCCGTTTTTCTTATTTGCTCACTTTCCGGTTTTTTATTTTGCGCACACCGTAAACGCCGCCCCATGCAAAACCTGCCAGCAGCAGCGCGCCCACCGCGCACAACATAAGCACTTGCGAGGGGTCAGAAGAAATGTTCCGAATCCGGACTTCCAAGAACAAGCCCTCTACAAAGCGGGTCACCGCGGGATCTAAATTGGCGTAAGCCGTTCCGTTAGCCAAAACCTCAGGCGCGGGATACAAAACGGGGTCTTCCACCAATTCTTCATCCATAAATTCCTTGGCAGCGGACAAAGGCACACTGTAACCCACCCAATCCATATTGGCCGCGGCAATCTCCGGCTCGCAGAGGAAATTGATAAACAGCTCAGCCGCTTCCTTTTCCTTGGCGCACTTAGGAATGCACATGGCATCCACAAATAGATTAAAGCCTTGGTTCTGGGGCAGGAAAAATGCCAAATCCTCATTTTCCTCCGCCATGGTCATATAATCACCCACGTAGTAAGGCGCAAGCCACGCTTCTTCATTTTCCATGAGGTCATAAATTTGATCCATAACATACTGCTGAACCAAGGGCTCCTGCTGTGCCAGTTTGTCAGCGCAAGCTTGAAGCTCTGCCTTATCCGTGGTGTTGACATCATAGCCAAGCAGATATGAGGCAATACCAAATGCATCCCGGGAATTATCAAACATCAGGATTTTATCCTTATATTTTTCGTTCCACAGCAGCTCCCAGCCGGTCAAATCCTCTTCGTCCACATACTTGGAATTATAGATAATACCTACCACGCCCCAGGTATAAGGCACAGAATACCGATTTTCAGGGTCGTGGGGCATGCCCTTGAATTCTTCGTCAATGTACTGATAATTAGGGATATGGTCAAAGTTTAAAGGAAGCAGCATATCCTCTTCAATCATCCGCGCTACCATGTAGTCCGACGGAATAATCACGTCCACCGTAATGCCGCCGGAAGCCAGCTTGGTATACATGATTTCATTGGAATCATAAGTAGAATAATTGACATGGATATTAGGATACTTTTCCTCAAAAGCGGCGATAATATCCAAGGATTCATCGCTGCCGTCAGCAATATACTGACCCCAGTTATACACATTCAGGGTAATATTCCCCTCAGGCACATACTCCTGCGCAGCCTGCACCGGCACACCAATGCTCAGCACAAGGCTCAGCGCCAGCAAATACACAAATACTTTTCTCATTTTTGCACCTGCTCTTTCTTTTTGTCCGAGCGCAGCTGCAACAGATTCATGGTTACCATCAACACAAAAATCAGCAGGAAAAGCAGTGTAAACATGGCGTAAATCTTCGGAGGAATGGGCTTTTTGGTATAGCTGTAAATTTCCACCGGCAAGGTCACAAAGTCCATACCGGATACGAAATAGCTGATTACAAAATCGTCAAGACTCATGGTAAACGCCATAATGGCGCCTGCCACCACACCGGGCATAATTTCGTGCAGGGTCACTCTGAAAAAGGACTGAATGGGGGTGCAGCCCAAATCCATGGCCGCGTCCGTCAGAGAATTGTCCATTTGCGTCAGTTTCGGCATCACATTCAAAATGACATAGGGCAAATTGAAAGTGACGTGAGCAATCAGCAAAGTCCAGAATGTCAGACTGTCCCGCTGTCCCAGCATCTTTGTGCCTACAAAAATAAACAGCAAAGACAAGGAAATACCGGTGACAATATCGGGGTTGGTCATGGGGATGTCCGTCAGGTGCATAGCCAACCGGCGCATTTTGGGCTTCAAATTGCAAATGCCCAGCGCCGCCACTGTACCAAACACTGTGGCAATCCCACTTGCCAAAATGGACAACACAATGGAGTTGCCCAAAAGCCGCAGCATATCGCTGTCGCGGAACAGCTCCGCATATTGCTGAAAGGTAAAACCGTCAAATCTCGCTAAGCTCTTTCCTTCATTGAAAGAACCTACAATCAGCACCAGCATGGGCGCATACAGGAAAACGAAAATCAAGACAGTAATGATGCGGTTTGCTTTTTTCATACGACCACCACATCCTCTCCGTCAGAGCCGGTGAGCTTATTCATAATGCCGGTGCAAACAAACACCAGAATCATCAAAAGCAAGCTCAGCGCCGCGCCCAAATTGGCATTGTTGCCCTGCTTGAACATTCTTTCAATCACGTCGCCGATGAGCATTTCCGTGCCACCCAGCTTTTGAGAAATATAGAATGTAGACACCGCAGGCACAAACACCATGGTAATGCCGGACACGATTCCCGGCATAGACAGGGGAAGTACCACCTTCATAAAGGTTTCCACCGGACGGCAGCCCAAATCCTCTGCCGCTTCAATCAGCCGACCGTCGATTTTTACGATGATGGCATAAAGGGGCAAAATCATATAAGGCAGGTAGTTATACACCATACCCAGAATCACCGCCCCGGGGGTGCGAATCAAAGACACGCGGGCAAGACCGATGGATTCTAAAAAGGTATTGATAATGCCGGTATCTTGAAGCAGTCCCACCCATGCCAAGGTGCGAAGCAAAAAGCTCATGCACATAGGCAGCATCACCAGCATATACAAAAGCTTCTGCGCCAAAGGTCCCCGGTGGGCAATATAATACGCCACAGGATAGCCCAGCACCAGACACAGCAACGCAGAAATCACGGAATATCCGATGGAACGACCGAACACCGGCAAATAGACGCTAAGCTGAGAGATATTCCCCCAAGTAAATGCACCGGTATCCGGGTCAGTCAGCGCATAATATGCCACCACGCCCAAGGGAATTAAGGTGAACACCAGCATCCACACCACATAGGGGATGCTTAAAAGGGCAGATTTATTCTTCCTCATCGATGGCATCCTCCGTCAGCTCGTCATACTCCGCAGAGTAGGAGCTGTAATCACCAAACATGCCGGAATATTCACTCTTTTTCATGATGTGAATATCCTCAGGGTTCAGCAAAATGCCAATGGTGGCGCCAACTGCCTGATAATCAGTGGTTTGAATCAGCCACTTAAAGCCCTTAAATTCTACGATAATATCGTAGTTTAAGCCCTTGAAGGTAACAGAGGTTACTGTGCCAACTAAGTGTCCTTTGTCCGCAGGCACAATATCAATATCCTCAGGACGGATGACTACATCCACGCTTTCATTGGGCGCAAAGCCCTTATCCACGCAGGTAAAGGTTCTGCCAAAGAAGCGCACCTTATAGTCTTCCAGCATAACGCCGTCCAAAATGTTACTTTCGCCGATAAAGTCCGCAACAAATGCGTTCTTCGGCTCGTTATATATATCCTCCGGCTTGCCGATTTGCTGAATTCTGCCCTTATCCATGACCACCACGGTGTCAGACATGGAAAGCGCTTCTTCCTGATCATGGGTCACATACACAAAGGTAATGCCCATGGCCTGCTGAATCCGCTTCAATTCAATCTGCATATCCTTACGCAGGCGCAAATCCAAAGCACCCAAAGGCTCATCCAACAAAAGAACCTTCGGGCGGTTTACCAGAGCTCTTGCAATGGCCACACGCTGCTGCTGACCGCCGGACAGAGATCCAATGCGGCGATGACCGTAGCCTTTCAGGCTGACGATTTCCAGCATCTGATTCACACGCTCGGTGATTTCCTCCTTGGGAAGCTTTGCCACCCGCAGACCGAATGCGATATTGTCAAACACATTCAAGTGAGGAAACAGAGCATACCGCTGGAACACCGTGTTAATCTGCCGGTCATAGGGCGGAACATCGTTAATCCGCGCACCGTCAAACATCACGGTACCGGATGTAGGGGTCAAAAATCCGCCGATAATCCGCAAAGTTGTGGTCTTACCGCAGCCGGAAGGGCCAAGCAAGGTTAAAAACTCCTTGTCATTGATATAAAGGTTAATTCCGTCGAGAATTTTCTCCTCGTCGAACTCCATGGTTAAGTCCTGGAGCCGGATGAGTTCTTTGGACATTATCCTCCCCCGTTTCTTTTGAAAATTTCATCAAATTTTGACAAGTATAACTATATCGAAAAATCGTCTAATGTCAATGTTTTTATAAATTTTTTTACGAATTGCAGGTTTAGATTTTCCCAAAAATGGCAACACTTACCCTCGGAGGTGCTTCACAATGAAAAACAAGAAAAATACAGGCAATGTATTTGGCGGCAAGGGCTACTACATAGCCCTGGCCCTGTGTGCAGTTGCCATCGGGGTTTCCGGCTATTTGTATTACCGAAATGCTAACAATACCAACCCTCAGTTAAACAATCCCACTGTCGATGTAGATACCCAAACACCCGGCGATGATGTGCAAACCGTGGCGCCTAATCCCTCTGACACCGACACCGGTACAGGTAGCAACACCCAAACCAAACCGGCCATGAAAACCGGCATGCCCGTATCGGGGCAAACCGTTGCCGGCTATGCAATGGACTGTCTGAGCTACAATCCCACCACGAGGGATTGGCGGGTGCACAACGGCATTGACATCGCCGCAGAAAGCGGCACGCAGGTCTGCGCTGCCGCCAACGGAACCGTTTATACCACCTATGAAGATGACACCATGGGTACAACCGTAGTCATTCATCACGAAGGCGGCTATGTCACCAAGTATGCAAGTCTCAGCAAAGACTTATCCGTTTCTGCCGGAGATGTCGTCACCCTTGGACAGCCTTTGGGTACCGTTGGCAATACCGCCTTGGTGGAATCTGCCGTAGGTGACCATGTGCATTTCAGCGTCACCTGCAATGACGCGCCTATGGATCCCATGGCATTTTTAAGCCTAAGTTAATTTGCTTTCTTCTTTTCTTTCCTCTTTGCGGAAAGGCCGCCTTCCGGCGGCCTTTCTGCTTAAAAAACAGGCGTGGAGACCCACGCCTGTTTTCCTTATTCAAAAATCACTGCCGCTGCGGTGGGAACAATGCCAATATAGGTCGTACCTACACCGAAGGTCACGGGTATTCCGTTTTCAAAGGTATAGGTAAACGGATCCGTAGCAGATGCTCTGCTCCACTTAATGGGCATCATCTGCCCATTGCACAGATAATAGCCTGTTCCGGAACCCACCGTCTCCACTGTTACCAGCGTACTGCCGCTTTGGATGCTGCTGGGTGCCCGCAGCACCAGCACATTCCGGAATGCTACCTGCTTGCCGGTGTTGCCGTCCATGTAAGCGCTGCCGCTTCCGTGGGTATTGCCCGCTTGGAACGCAAAGTAGGTCTTGGTGGCTTCGTCATAGGTAAGCGTGGTGGATTTTCCGTCAGGATTGCTGCTCCAATTAAAATGCACAGAAACCTTGTTGACTGCTGTACCCACATGCACCAGAGAATCATCAAAAGCCATGCCGTAGCTCTTTTCCTCTTCATAAGAAATCTGACGGTTTAACGACTGTGCGTAAGGCAAGATCTTGCTGCCGGTCGCAAACCAGCAGTGATGTCCGGCATAGCCTGCATTGATACGGCTTTGGTCCTGGAAGAAACAGCTGCCGCCATTGCCGCCGTCAATATCGTCCATTCCGATGCTTCTCATGTAGCTCAGTGCCTCATCGCTGCCCCCGAAATGAAGATACAGCGCATTATAGCCCTGCGCCAGCTGCACATAATATTTCCGTGCGCTGCGAATGGATCCGATAGATCCCACATTACTCACATCGCTGTAAATGCCCATGCAGCGGGTTACACCGCCTTCGGCCAGCACCTCGTATACAATATCTGCCGCGCTGACGCCATGCTGAGGCATGGCCGCTTTGATGTTATTCAGCATGACCGCCACCGGCCGGCCTAAATACGGCTCTGCCAAGGCAGTACCGTTTAAAGGATTCTGATAAGGCAATACCGGCTCAGGGTCAGGCTCCGGCTCGGGATCGGGCGTTTCCTCCCCGCCCTGCTCTCCTCCGACATCAGAAGCCGGTGGATTTTCTTCCGGAGCCGGTGTCTCCTGCGCAGGCGCGCAGGCGCTCAAAAGCATCACCAATATCAACAAAAACGGCAAAATTCGTTTCATAAGTAACTTGTTCCTTTCCCGTGAAAACACAACACCTTGTGTTTTACCTTGCTTTGTAACCCATTATAGCAAATTTTCACAAAAATGCAAAGGAAAAATTCCCCTCTGAGATATTTATGCGCGGGAATTCATTTCTAGAACCATACTGCAAACTATTTTGAAAAAAACCTTGTCTTTCTTCAAAAAATCGAACATTTTTGCGAAATACTCCTTGACATTTTTTACTGCCTGTCTTATAATACATAAGCCTGCGCGTGCAGGTAATCCTTGCTCACGGCGCGACCGTGGGCCAAAAGTCCAAAAGGAGGTGCAAACAACATGGCTAAGATCACCGGTAAGTACGAGGTGCTTTACATTATCGACCCTGCTCAGGGCGAGGAAGGCATCGCCGCACTTGTGGAAAAGTTCAAGGCAATGGTGGAAGCGGAGGGTACTCTGACAAACATCGATGAGTGGGGCAAGCGTCGCTTGGCATATCCCATCAACGATCTGCCCGAGGGATATTACGTTCTGATGAACTACGAATCCAAGCCCGAATTCCCTGCCGAAATGGAGCGCGTTATGAAGATTACCGACGGTATTCTGCGCTGCCTGACCACCGTAGTGGAGGCGTAAGATTATGCTGAACCACATTACGATTATGGGTCGCTTAACCCGTGACCCCGAGCTTCGCCGGACCGGCAGCGGCATCGCTGTTGCCAGCTTTACCGTAGCAGTCGACCGCGATTTCAGCGGCAGAGACGGCGGCGAACGCGAAACCGATTTCATTGACTGTGTCGCTTGGCGTCAGACCGGAGAATTTGTCTCCAAGTATTTCACCAAGGGCTCCATGGCAGTGGTTTCGGGTCGGCTCCAGATTCGCAGCTGGACCGATAAGGACGGCAACAAGCGCCGCACCGCCGAAGTTGTGGCAGACAATGTCTACTTCGGTGAAAGCAAGCGTAGCGATGCAGGCTCTGCTCCCGCTAGCAATGGCTTTGGCGGCGGTTACAGCGCGCCCAGCGCTCCCGCATCCGACTTTGCGATGCTGGACGATGACGACGCTCAGCTGCCCTTCTAAATCTTGAATTTTTCTACAACGCTTATGAAGGAGGTTCATTCCATGGCTAACGAACAGCATGTTCGCCCCCGCAAGCGCAAGAAGGTTTGCGCATTTTGCGTAGATAAGGCGACCGGCATCGATTACAAGGACACTGCAAAGCTCCGCCGTTACCTGTCCGAGCGCGGCAAGATTCTGCCCCGCCGTACCACCGGTACCTGCGCAGCTCACCAGCGTGACCTGACCAGCGCCATCAAACGCGCCCGTCAGATTGCTCTGCTGCCTTACGTTGCTGACTAATACAACCATTCACCCCCGAGGAAAATTCCTCGGGGGTGTTTTTTATGATGCCGCCATGGCAACACGGCGCAGTACCTTAATGAATAATTCTCCCCATGTCAGCCGATTCACACTTTCCTCGGCAACCATAGGCACTTGCTTCAAAATTTGCTGCCCCGCCTTGACTGTCAGCGTTCCCAAACGCTGCCCCTTACTCACCGGTGCGCAAACGCTTTGTTCCAAGGTCAGCTCTGTACGGATTTCATTCTTCTGAGATTTGTCAATCAGCAGGCTCGTTGCCTCTGCCGGCACAGCCTGCACCGCCGTTTCTTTTCCCAGCAGCACTTTTACGCTTTGGTTTCCCGTCAGTTCCGGCTCTACCAAAGCATAATTGGCAAAGCCATAATCCAGCAGCGTCTTACAGGCAGCAAACCGATCCTGAGAAGTTTCCGCCCCCATGACCACTGCCACCAAGGAAAGACCATCCCGCTGAGCTGTTGCCGACAGACAATACCCCGCGCCGGAGGTAAAACCGGTCTTTAATCCCGTGGCGCCGGGGTAAAAGCGCACCAGCTTGTTGGTATTGGACAATCCGAATGCGCCACCCCGTACCGTATCCATCCAAATGGTAGTGAATTTTTGAATGTTGGGGTGTTTCATCATCAATTCTCGGGACATCACTGCAATATCATAAGCAGAGGTCACATGATTTTTGGCATCCTCCCCATCATCCAAGCCCGTACAGTTTACAAAATTGGTATCATTCATACCCAATTCCTTGGCCCGCTGATTCATGCGCTCCACAAATGCCGCTTCCGAACCTGCCAAATGCTCCGCCATGGCGCAGGCGCAGTCATTAGCGGAAGATACGGCAATGGATTTGACCATATCGGAAACCGTCATGGTCTCCCCCACCTTCAAATAAATCTGGCTGCCGCCCTTTGCCGCTGCCGCCTCGGAAGCCGTGACGGTATCTTCCCAACGAATGATACCGGAATCAATGGCCTCCATAATTAACAGCATGGTCATCACCTTTGTAACGCTGGCAGGTGGCAGCGCTTCATGGGCATTTTTTTCATATAATACTGTTCCCGTGGTCATATCCATCAGCAGCGCGCTCTTTCCGGCCACCTCCGGCTGCGCTGCTTTCACCGGCACAGACAAACATGTGATCAGCATGCAAAATGCAAGCACCATTCCAAACCGTTTCATATTGACCCCTCCGCATATCTTGGTGGTACAGCCTATGCCCCTTGTCCCTAAAACAGAACTGCAAATTGACACCCCTGGCCGCTTGTTCTGTGGTAGACATTTCTTTTTTTCTATGCTACAATATAAAAAATTGTGTAAAGCGAGGGACTATGCATGCCCAAAGTCATATTTCAATTAGAAGGCGCTGGGGAAGTGATCGCTGAGTGTAACCTTGGCGACAACCTGTTAGAATTGGCGCGCCGCGCCAATGTGGCCATCGATGCCCCCTGCTCCGGCAACGGTTCCTGCGGAAAATGCCGCGTAAAGCTCATTTCCGGCGAAGTGAAAACTGTCAAAAGCCGTCATATTTCCGAAGAAGAATTTGATGCCGGCTGGCGGCTCAGCTGCAACTGCAAGGTACTGACCGACTGCACTGTGTTTGTGCCGGATATTGCCAGTGCCTATCAAAGCCGCATGAAAACCGCGGATTTAAGCTCCACAAAGGAAATTGCCATTTTTGAACATACCAAGCGGGAGCTTTTAAACAGCGGCATTGTCTTTAAAAACCGCTTTGCTGCGCTGGATCTTATTATGGACGCCCCCACCTTAGACGACACCATGCCCGACAATGAGCGGCTGGTTTGGGCCATTCAAGCGCAATCCGGTGCACAAGAAGTCAAACTGCCCTTCTTTGTGATGAAAAAGCTGGCAGCTACCCTCCGTGAACACGATTTTCATGTGTGCGTCAAGGGTCAGAAAATTGGCAGCGCCTTTCATTGTATGGACATCTGCGCCCCCACCGACACCGCTTTGGTGGGCTGCGCCATTGACATTGGCACCACCACCGTCACCATGGTGCTGACAGATTTAACAACCGGCAAACTCCTTGCCAAAGGCTCTTCCGGCAACGGCCAAATTCGCTATGGCGCAGACGTGATTAACCGCATCATTGAGCAAGGGAAAGACGGCGGCAAGAAAAAGCTGCAAGATGCCATTATTAAAGAAACCTTGACTCCCATTATTGCCAATCTCTGCAAAACCGCTGGGATTTCTGCCCATAGCATTTTGCGGCTTTGTGTAGGCGCTAACACCACCATGAACCACCTGTTTTTAGGCGTGGATGCAGAGCCTGTACGAATGGAACCCTACATCCCCAGCTTCTTTGCATGGGATGGTCTGCTGGCCGGTGATTTAAAACTCCCTGCCAACCCTCTTGCCCCTGTGGAAATCGCCCCCAACATCGGCTCTTATGTAGGCGGTGACATTACCGCCGGCACTCTGGCCTCCTGCATCTGGAACAAAGAGGAAATGAGCCTGTTTATCGATTTGGGCACCAACGGCGAGCTGGTGTTCGGCAATCAGGACTTCTTAATGAGCTGCGCTTGTTCTGCCGGCCCTGCCTTTGAGGGCGGTGACATTTCCTGCGGCATGCGGGCAACAGACGGCGCGGTGGAAGCCGCCACCATCGACAAAGAAACCATGGAGCCTACCCTCTGCGTTATCGGCGAGGCAGGTCAAAAGGTCGTAGGGGTCTGCGGCAGCGGCATTATCGACATGATTTCCGAGCTGTTCCGCTGCGGCATCATCAATGCCAAGGGTCTGTTTGTCCGTGAAGGCAGCCGCATTTTGCGGGACGCCCACGGCATGGGACGCTATGTCCTCGCCACCGCCCAGGAGAGCGAGACCGGTCGGGAAGTTTCCATCAATGAAGTGGACATCGACAATTTTATCCGCGCCAAGGGCGCCATCTTCTCTGCCATTGACACGCTGCTGCAAAGCGTGGACATGACCATCGACATGATTGACAAGGTCTATGTCGCCGGTGGTATCGGCTCCGGCATCAATATGAAAAATGCCGTGAATATCGGTATGTTCCCCGATGTTGACCTTAATAAATTCCAATACATCGGCAACTCCTCCCTCACCGGCGCATACGCCATGGTGATAAGCGATGAAGCCATCGCCAAAACCGCAGAGGTTGGCGCAAATATGACCTATCTGGAACTGTCCAGCCACCCCGGTTATATGGACTCCTTTGTGGCCGCCTGCTTCCTGCCCCACACCGATGCCCGCCTGTTCCCCAACAGTGTTCAGGAGAAATAATATGGTCTTAGAAAATCACAAGGAAGAAGTCCCCTTTGCCCATTATGAGGCACTTTTTGCTAATTTAAATGCCGAAGAGGCCGCCCAGCGGCTGGGCGTTGCATGGGACGGGAAAAAGTTTTATGTAAACCTATTAGGTCGGGAATTTGCCATTTCTCACCCCACCTATGCCATTTGCGCCACAGACGGGCAGGCGATTCCCCCTCTGCCCACCCAAACCTTCCTGCTTCGCTACTTGCTGGAAGGAAAGAGCGTCGCATGGCAAGGCAGCTGGAAAACCTTTCGGGAAATGCCTTGGGGCGAAATGTATATCAAGCCCTACACCGGTCGGGTGCTGACCCGCGCCGCCTTTACCTGCGGCACACGGCTTGCCGCTTTTCAGGCCGCTGCGGAAAAATTAGGCGCAGTACCACTTTCCCACGGCGATGCCGGTTATGAATTTACCCTCATTGGAAATTACCGGATGCAGATCCTCCTTTGGGAGGGCGACGAGGAATTTCCCCCCAGCGCCCAGATTCTCTACTCCGATAACTTCTCCGATGGCTTTGCCGCGGAAGATCGGGTGGTCGCAGGTGATATTCTCATCTCCATCATCAAAGCAAATATGTAACTACCGTTATCAGCGCAGCAGCCAAATGGCTGCGGCGCTTTCCCGTTAAAAAACACCCTCTTGATTTTTCTTTTAAAATATGTTACAATTTGTTACATATTTGGCAATATTTAGAAAGGGGTGCGGGCTTTGAAGCGACGTTTTCTTTGTGCCATCGTCTTATTTGCGCTGGTTGCGGCTATTCTTCCCGCACCTGTTCAAGCCACTTCCGACTACACCGCAAACCAAATCGAAAAACAAATTACCACAACCTACAATGCCGCAAAAAATCATGCAGGCCTTAGCAGCTTCAACGGTCTGTGCGCCACCTTGGTAGGCTGGCAAATGTACCTTTTAGGCATTGACGCAGAAATGATTTGCCGCGATGGCAAAGACGAATTTGATTTATACCGCTATATGGGCATAACCACAGGCGGCTACACAATCAAAACGTATCCTTCTCCCAGTTACACCCTGCGCTCTGCTCTTTATGAAATCACGCAAAACGGCAAGGTTGATGCTTACAATATTATGGTAGGCTTTGAACGCACTGACACGGAATTAGGCAAACGTTTTGGCCATGCCGTGCTGATTCATGCCATTATAGGCGGAGAAGTTTATTTTACTGAATGTTACAGCACTTCTCTGGACGGAAAATATTGGGCAGAGGGTTCTGCCATTCACTGCTCCATCGATACCTTTTGCGATTCCTACAATCGCTGGACTGTCTTTGACGGCATTGCCTATTTTGGCGTTCGAAATTACGCTGACCTCTGCGAAAGTTACCCCGCATCCATGTATGCCATGGTCACGCAGACCACCTCTGTTTACACAGAGCCTTCTGATATTCACGCACAGCCCACTGTTAAATCCGGCAGCTACATACTTGCCGGTGAAATTGTGGCAGTGGATACTCTTTTGAAAACCCCCGGCGGTAAATTCTGGTACGGTCTGGCCGACGGCACCTATGTGCCGGCAGAGATGCTTGCTTATGCCGCCGCCCGTTACGACGACATCGTCATAAAAAACCTGCAAGTCCCCACCGCCCTGCGGCAGGGCAGCGGTCACCTGTTTCAAGGCATCCTTTCCTCAAAAAGCTGTCAATTGGACAGCGTAGAAGTATCTGTCTATGCCCATGACGAAAGCTACACAGAACCCATTATGTCGGGCACTTTACAAAGCGGCAGCCATTCTATCAACTTAAACAATTGGAAGTTGGACCGAAACTTTATGTTCCGCAGCTTATCCGCAGGCAAATATCGGGTGCAAATCGATGTCGTTGCCACCACCTATGTGCTGAAAAACGGTGCTCCCTTTGCAAAGCAAGAGCTTGTCACCCTGTGGAACTCCAACATGCAAATTGTTGCCGATTGGGGCGCATACGCAACCGTTTCCTTTGATGGAAACGGAGGCGCTGTTTCCCTCAATCAGGATGTACTTGCCGTGGGAAACTCTATCGAAATTCTTCCCACCGCATCTTCCTCCAAGGGCCAGTTTGCATTTTGGTCCTTTGACAAAGAAGGGACACAGCCTGTCACCTCTCAAACGCCCATTGAAACCAGCGTTACCCTTTATGCGCAATGGAAAGACGGCACCTGCGCCCTTTCCGGTTGGCATCATACCGAAAACGGCTGGGTCTACTACGAAAACGGCGCTGTGAAAAACGGCTGGGTCTCCTTCGCTGGACTGACCTTATATCAAATGAGCGACGGATCCCGCGCCGCCGAGTGGAAATACATAGACAATACATGGTACTATTTTACCTCCAACGGAATTTTATCCTCCAAGACTCAGGGGGAACAGAAATTAGAGCTTTTATCCAATTTCATCCCCGCTTCTTCCATGCCTATGGAGCAAACTCTTCCGGCACTTCCCAGCCGTGTCCCTTCCACCCTTTCTATCCTCCTTTGGATTTTCTGCTCATTGCTTGCCTTAGGCGCAATCGGCGCAGGTGTTATTTACCTGCTTCTGAAAAAACAGCCCCTTTCTGCGTGGCTGAATATTCCGAAACACAAAAACGGTGCGTTGCCATAAGCAACGCACCGTTTCCCTTTCTCTCAATCCACACGCACAGCACAAACCACGAACCGTATATTTTTCCGGGGATAATCACAAGTAGACAACGTCAGCAATTTATCACCGTAAGCAGGCGTTATTTCCGTATCATAAAAAGAAATCTCCTTCACTTTGTCCACAAATGCATCGTATTGCCACTGAAATTTTGCATCATTGAAAGCATGATAAGCAAAGGCATCCTCCGTGGAAATTTCAAATGCGCCCCACACTCTATAAGTATGCTTTTCCGTCAGCGTGTGAAAATAAATAATTTGATTATCCTGCCAATATGCTTCATCTTTATAATCCTTCAAACAGGTAAACATGGAGCCATCTTTCATATGATGTCCGTAAAGCACCACATTATCCGAAGGCTTATTCACATCACACTGCTCCCGGGCATAAATTGCACCGCAAATACTGTCTTTTTTGTAAAAACCATTGGTTAAATAGAAATCCGCCTGATCCAGGGGGGATTGTAAAACAGGATAATCGATGACTGTATTCGGCACTTCAATCCAACCCACAGTATCGTTATTCATATCATAGCACCAGCTTAAATCCCAACCACCTGTGCCGCCGGAAGATGTGCCGCCACCGGAGCTTCCTCCGCCGGAGGGGTTTTGGCTTTCTGCTTCGTATCTATCTTTCATAGCGGCAAGCTGTTCATACTCTCCTGCCGCCTTTCGGGTTTCATACCAATAACTACCCATCTGAATACCGCAGAAAACAATCACCGCCGCAAAAATACCAAATAAAATAAAGTATATTACACGCAGTCTTTTCTGCACAGGTTTTTTTCCTTCCATGGGTCATACATCCTTTCGCGGGTATGCTCCCATGATACTGGAATCTCTCTGAAAAGTAAAGTTTTTTTCGCAATGTGCTGAAAAAATTCACAAATTTTCTCCTTGTTTTCCACAGATGTACTATTGTGTTTTTCTCGCGGATGTGCTAAAATAATCCCATCTTTTTTGAAAGGACAGATTGCTATGAGCTATGTCGACGAAATCTTAGAACAGGTAATTGCCAAAAACCCCAATCAGCCCGAATTCCATCAGGCTGTGAAGGAAGTGCTGGAATCCCTGCGCCCCGCCATTGAAAAGAATGAGGCGCTTTATCGCCGCGAGGCTCTGCTGGAACGGCTGACTGAGCCCGACCGTATTGTAGAGTTCCGCGTATCTTGGGTGGATGACCGGGGTCAAGTGCAGGTCAATAAGGCCTACCGTGTGCAGTACAACAATGTTATCGGACCTTACAAGGGCGGCATTCGTCTGCACCCCTCCGTCAACCAGAGCATTATGAAATTCTTAGGCTTTGAGCAGATTTTCAAGAACAGCCTGACCGGCCTGCCCATTGGCGGCGCCAAGGGCGGCTCCGACTTCGACCCCAAAGGCAAGTCTGACCGGGAAATCATGGCATTCTGCCAGAGCTTTATGACCGAGCTTTATAAGTACATTGGTGCAGATGTGGACGTTCCCGCCGGCGACATCGGCACCGGCGCACGGGAAATCGGCTACTTCTACGGCCAGTACAAGCGCATCCGCGGCATTTATGAAGGCGTGCTCACCGGCAAGGGTCTGTCCTACGGCGGCAGCTTGGCAAGAAAAGAAGCCACCGGCTACGGTCTTCTGTACTTAACCGACGAAATGCTTCGCTGCAACGGCCACTCCTTGGCCGGCAAAACCGTCGCCGTTTCCGGTGCGGGCAACGTGGCTACCTATGCCATTGAAAAGGCATGGCAGTTAGGCGCTAAGCCCATCACCTGCTCCGACTCCACCGGCTGGATTTACGATCCCGACGGAATCGATGTGGCAACCCTTATTGATGTTAAGCAGGTCAAGCGCGCTCGCCTGACTGAGTATGCCAAGGCCCGTCCCAATGCTCAGTATCATGAAGGCAAGGGTGTCTGGACTGTCAAGTGCGATGTGGCTCTGCCCTGCGCAACCCAGAATGAGCTCCTGTTAGACGACGCTAAGGCACTGGTGGCCAACGGCTGTATGGCAGTTGCCGAGGGCGCAAATATGCCCACCTCTCTGGAAGCTACCAAGTATTTGCAGGAAAACGGTCTTCTGTTCTGCCCCGGCAAGGCTGCCAACGCCGGCGGCGTGGCTACCTCCGCGCTGGAAATGAGCCAGAACTCCGAGCGCCTGAGCTGGAGCTTCGAGGAAGTGGACAGCAAACTCAAAGGTATCATGGTCAACATTTTCCACAATGTGGATAAGGCCGCCAAGGAATATGGCTTCGAGGGCAACTATGTGGTCGGCGCAAACATTGCCGGCTTCCTGAAAATTGCCGATGCCATGCTGGCACAGGGCGTTATCTAAACTGCATACACAAACGGGCGTTGCCTTTGGCAACGCCCGTACTTTTTATTGATACATGGCAAGTCCCGGAATCTGGGATGCCATTTTGCTCACCTGATACAAAAGGAGCGCTACCTCTCCTCTGGTCATCACCTGAGTGGCGGATAAGTCAAAGCCGTTTTCATTCATGGCCGTCACCGCTGCCATAGCCCAGGCAGGCTCATCGGGATTCATCTCATCCATAGAAGATGTCACCACTGCCAAATCCATGGCATTGGCCATCATCACTGCCACTTCTCCGCCGGTAATGTTTTCTTCCGCGCCGAAAATGCCGGTCTCAGAGCCGGGCAAGCCTGCCGTCAGCCCCGCCCGCAGCGCTGCGGCCAAATAAGGTTTCAGCCATGTGGGCACCTCATCAGTATAGCCGGTAAAGGTAAGGGTTTCTTCCACAGGAATATTCAGCACACCCACCAGCATGGAAAGAAATTCTCCGCGACTGACCGCCTTGTTCTCCCGGAAGCACGGCGCCCCGCCAATCTTTTCACCTACAAACAACCCTGTGTTCTTCATCCATTCCGCTGCAAAGCGACATTCTGAGCCAACGGTGTCGGTATACTGTGCAGCGTCCGAGGGCTTCAAAATCTGAATGGTCACGGTAGCCTCCCGAGACACATTGCCGGCAGGGTCAGTGGCGGTGTAGGTAAACGAATCCACGCCCACCTTATTTTTCTTGGGTGTATAAGTGAAGCTGCCGTCCTGCCGCAGTTCCAGCTGCCCGCGTTTGGGCTGACGGGTAACGGTAAATGTCAGCTCCTTACCCTCGGGATCGGAAACCTTCAATTTTCCCTCATTGGGCAGATTTTTATAGGTCTCCATGGCAAAATCCTCTGCCACCGGCGCCTTATCTTCCTTGCCCAAAACAGAAATGCTCATGGTTACCGTAGGCGCAACCCGATTTTCATAAATGGGCAAATAACTCACCTGTGCCGTCTGATTGACCTGCGTATCCACAGGGGAGAAAGTCATTTGAGTCAACTGCTCGGCTGTGAGAATATCCCCTTCCCGCAGCACCCGCGCACCCAGCATCACCGTGCCGGTATAAGGTTCGGGCAGTTCCGTAATGCAAATCCCCGCCAAGGAATCCTCTTGGGAAAAATCCTCCTGACTGAAACAGTAAACACTTCCGGACTCCACCTCCACCGCAGAAGCGCCGGCGCACAGCGTTAATACACAGCCCACTGCTGCCAGCATACAAATCACGCGTGTTCGCAACATAAATATAAACCTCCTAAAATTGGTCTGCGGTGGTATTGTTTGCCGAGGCTGGCAAAATTATTCAAAAGAAAAAAGAAGATATATTTCCTTGCAAATTTCCCAAAAAAATGCTATGATTATAAATTGATAAAGTATCTTTTAAGGAGCCGCACCATGAACGGAAAAACCACAATCATTTCGGAAGCAGAGCTGACGAACCAATTTGCCTACTGCGACCGAATTTGCCGCCATTGGCAGGAAATCGGACGCACCCCTTGCGCCTATGTGGAGACCTATGGCTGCCAGCAAAACGAAGCCGATTCCGAAAAACTGCGGGGTTATTTGGTTCAGTCCGGCTATGCCATTGTCAACGAAGCCGAGGGCGCAGATGTGGTGATTATGAACACCTGTGCCATTCGGGAACATGCCGAGCAGCGCGTATTCGGCAACTTGGGCGCGCTGAGCCCCACCAAGCGCCGCCACCCCGAACAAAAAATCTTCCTGTGCGGCTGTATGGCAGGCGAAACCAAAGTCTCCGACCGCATAAAGAAAAGCTTTCCCATTGTAGACGGTGTATTTTCCACCCATCACTTATGGCAATTCCCTGAAATTTTGTGGAATGTGTTAACTAAGAAAAAGCGGCAATTTTACATTGCCGACGAGGCAGGCTCCATTGCAGAGGGAATCCCCCAAGTACGAGACAACCCCTTGAAAGCGTGGGTGTCCATTATGTACGGCTGCAACAATTTCTGCACCTACTGCATCGTCCCCTATGTCCGCGGTCGGGAACGCAGCCGCAAAAAAGAGGATATTTTAGCAGAATGTCGCTGCTTAATCGAAAACGGCTGCAAGGAAATCACCCTGTTGGGTCAAAATGTCAACTCCTACGGCAAGGATTTATCCGACGGCTTTGATTTTGCGGATTTGCTTTCCGAAATTTCCGCTATTGAGGGCGATTTTCTCATTCACTTTATGACCAGTCACCCAAAGGATGCTTCCAAAAAGCTCTTGGACACCATGGCGCAAAACGCCAAGATTGCCAAACATCTGCATTTGCCTTTCCAATCCGGCTCATCCCGTGTGCTGAAAGCCATGAACCGCCACTATGATCGGGAAAAGTATTTAGAAGCAGTTCGTTATGCCAAATCCGTCATGCCGGATTTGGTGCTGACCTCCGATGTGATTGTGGGCTTCCCAGGAGAAACTGAGGAAGAATTCGAGGAAACCATCTCCTTAATTGAAACTGTGCGTTATGACGCTTTGTTTACCTTCATCTTCTCCCCCCGCACCGGCACACCGGCAGCATCTATGGACGACCCCACTCCCAAAGAAGAGAAAAACCGCCGCTTTGATAAGCTTTGCGCGGTGCAAAATCGCATTTCCGAAGAAATCCACCGAGAGTATATAGGCAAAACCTTCCGCTGTCTGGTTGATGGCGTAGACGGTGACCGCCTCACCGCTCGCACAGAAGGCAGTCGACTGGTGCGTTTTGCAGGTGACAACGCCCTAATCGGCTCTTTTGTAAACCTAACCATTACCGACTCCACCACATGGAGCTTATGCGGAGAACTGTAATCCCCCAAAAATTTAGAAACAGAAAGAGGTTACGCCCATGTCTAAGCCTACTGCCGAAATGACCCCCATGCGGCGTCAATATTTCGAAATCAAAGAGCGCAATCAGGATTGCATCCTCTTTTTCCGTCTGGGCGATTTTTATGAAATGTTCGACGAGGATGCCCGTCTGGCATCCAAAGAATTGGATCTGACCCTCACCACTCGTGACCGCGGCAAGCCCAAGGAGGAGCAAACACCCATGTGCGGTGTGCCTTATCACAGTGTGGATTCTTACATTGCCCGCTTGGTGCAAAAAGGCTACAAGGTAGCCATCTGCGAGCAAATGCAGGACCCCGCCACCACCAAGGGCCTAGTCGAGCGTGACATTACCCGCATTGTCACCCCCGGTACTGTCACCGAAAGCTGCATGCTGGAAGACAGCAAGCACAATTATTTCAGCTGCCTGTTTGGCGCACAGGAACAGTTCGGTCTGTCTTTCTGCGATGTTTCCACCGGTGACTTTTTCGTGACTTTATGTCCCGATGCCACCGCCGCCATTTCGGAATTGGGTCGCTTTGCGCCTACGGAAATTCTCCGCTTTGGCGAAGGCATTTCCACCCCCGCTTTTAACGACGCTTTGCTGCGCCGTCTTTCCTGCTGCGTCAACGAGGGCGCGCAGGATAAATTCCCCTTTGATGCTGCCGCAGCGGCTTTGGAAAGCCATTTCCGCTGCACCCTTTCTCAGTTGGGCCTTGCAGGCATGGATGCTGCTGTCATCTCAGCAGGCGCTATGCTCATCACATTAAAATCCCTGCAAAAGAACGAACTCGCCCATATTCGCCATTTGGAATACTACACCCTTGGTAAATTCATGGAGCTGGACATGGACGCCCGCAGAAACTTAGAGCTGACGGAAACCATGCGCGCCAAAGAGAAAAAAGGCACGCTTCTGTGGGTTTTGGATAAAACCAAAACCGCCATGGGCGGCCGTATGCTAAGAACTTGGGTAGAAAAACCCTTATTAGACTGCGAGGAAATTGAAAGCCGTCAGCAGGCCGTGGCGGAATTGGTAGAGTCTACCATTTGTCGGGCAGAGCTGACTGAAGTTTTGCGGGATATTACAGACATTGAGCGCATTATGACCCGCATTGTCACCGGCAATGTCAACGCGCGGGAGCTTCTCAGCTTTGCTCAGGGTCTTCGCCCCCTGCCGGAGCTGAAAAAGCAACTTTCCCAATGTCAAAGTCCCATGCTGACTAAGCTGAACGAGACCATTGACGCATTAAATGACTGCGCCGACCGCATCGAAGCCACCATTCACGAAGAATCCCCCATGACCATTCGCGAGGGCGGCATCATTCGCGACGGCAGCTTCCCCGAGGTTGACCGTCTCAGAAGTGTTATGAACGGCGGCACGGACATCATGGCCGCCATTGAAGCCCGGGAAAAGGAAGCCACCGGTATTCGAACCTTAAAGGTAAGCTTTAACCGCGTGTTTGGCTATTATATCGAAGTTTCCAAGTCCTTTGTGGATCAAGTGCCCGCCCACTATATTCGCCGCCAAACCCTCACCAACAACGAGCGTTACATCACCCCTGAGCTGAAAGAATTGGAAGATCAGGTATTAGGCGCAAAGGATAAGCTGGCGGCGCTGGAATATCAAATCTTTACTGAGCTTCGGGAATTTTTGGCGCAGCAGGCCGCCCGTGTGCAGTTAACCGCAGCCGCCGTCGCCGCGGTGGATAGCTTATGCTCCCTTTCCTCTGTTGCCACCGCCCGAGGCTACTGCCGTCCGGATGTGGTCACAGGCGGAGAAATCTCCATTACCGACGGCCGCCACCCTGTGGTGGAAGTCATGCTGAAAGACTCCCTGTTTGTTCCCAACGACACCCTTTTAGGCACTGCCGACAATCAGGTGGCCATTATCACCGGCCCGAACATGGCAGGTAAATCCACTTATATGCGGCAGGTGGCGTTGATTGTGCTCATGGCGCAAATCGGCTCTTTTGTACCTGCCCGCGCCGCCCGTATCGGCATTGTGGACAGAGTGTTTACCCGTATCGGCGCCAGCGACGATTTGGCATCCGGCCAATCCACCTTCATGGTGGAAATGTCCGAAGTGGCATCTATTTTGAAGTATGCCACCAGCCGCAGTCTGCTGATTTTGGACGAAATCGGCCGCGGCACTTCCACCTACGATGGCATGTCCATCGCCCGTGCGGTGCTGGAATATGTGGCAAACACGAAAAAGCTGGGCGCAAAAACCCTGTTCGCCACCCACTATCATGAGCTTTCCACATTGGAAAGCAAGCTCTCCAATGTGAAAAATTACAACATTGCCGTAAAAAAACGGGGCGAGCAAATGATTTTCCTGCGAAAAATCGTTCCCGGTGCCACTGACGATAGCTACGGCATCGAGGTTGCCAAGCTGGCAGGCTTGCCCGCATGTGTCATTTCCCGCGCACGGGAAATTTTGCAGGAGCTGGAAGAAGAAAACGGTGTGGTACATATTCCCGCCCCTGCGCCGGAATCCGACGACCAACTCAGCATGCTGGATTTGCGCAGTCAGCAGATTGCCGACGCGCTTTCCGGCCTGTCTGTGGAAACCTTAACCCCCATTGAGGCCATGAACGAACTGTACAAATTGAAGAAGATGTTGAACTGATATGTCTAAAAAACTTTCCATTTCCCTTAACAAGCAAGAACAAATACAGGGCGCGGCCTATCTGTGCATTTCCCTTGCTTTTCTGCCGGTGCTGTTCCCCTACTGCATCACACTTTTATTCCCCTATGTCAACGATGCAGAAATAAACTTTTTCTACTTTTGCTTTAATTTTCTTTGCATGGTCATGATCCTGCGGAAATTTTTATGGCAGTCTTTACAGCAGCTTGGCGCGCACCCACTGAGACTGACCACCTCGATTTTGCGGGGAATTTTTACATATTTTCTGCTGAATTATGTGGTGTCCTTTCTGCTTTACTGGCTTGCGCCGGACTTTTTCAATGTCAACGACAACAGCATCGCCCTGTTAGCGCATCAGAACTATACTCTCGTCGCCTTCGGCACCATTTTCCTTGTGCCTGTGGCAGAGGAATGTCTGTACCGCGGCTTAGTCTATGGCACATTGCAGGAAAAAAGCCCCGCTTTGGCGCTGATTCTTTCCACCTTGCTGTTTGCTTCCATTCATATCATGGGCTATATCGGAAGCTACGATTTTTTGCACCTGCTGATTTGCTTTGTGCAGTATCTGCCCGCGGGATTTTGCCTTGCTTGGGCATATCGCCGCGCGGACAACATTTTTGCCCCCATTTTTATGCATGCTATCATTAATGCCATTGGAATTTTCTCTGTGAGGTAACCGTTATGCCGAAAATTATCCGACTTTCCCAGCATGTTGCCAATTTAATAGCCGCCGGTGAGGTGGTAGAGCGTCCTGCCAGCGTGGTAAAGGAATTGCTGGAAAACGCGGTAGATGCCGGCGCTACCAAGCTCACTGTGGAAATCCGCGACGGTGGTATGACCTTTTTGCGTGTAACGGACAACGGCTGCGGCATGAATGCCGAAGATGCCAAAACCGCATTTTTGCGCCATGCAACCTCCAAGCTGAAAGAAGCAGAGGACTTGGCCGCCATCTCCACCATGGGCTTCCGCGGGGAGGCTTTGGCTGCCATCGCCTCCGTCAGCCGTATTGATTTGATGACCAAAACCGCTGACAGCCTCAGCGGCACCAGCTTACATTTAGAAGCCGGAGAAATCACGGAGGAATCCGAGGCCGGCTGTCCCGACGGCACCACCATCATCGTGCGGGATTTGTTTTACAACACCCCCGCCCGCATGAAATTTATGAAAGCCGACTCCGTAGAGGGCAGCCGCGTCACTGCCGCTGTGCAGTTGCAGGCTTTGGCACACCCCGAAGTGGCCATCACCTTCCTGCGAGACGGCAAGCAGATCCTTTCCACCCCCGGAAACGGCACATTGCAGGAAGCCGTTTACTATGTCTATGGACGGGATGCTGCTCAGATGATCAAGGTAGACAGCCAATGGGAAGGCTACCGCCTGACAGGCTTTGTATCCAAGCCCACCGATGCCCGTCCCAGCCGAAATCTGCAAACCTTCTTTGTTAACGACAGGCCTGTAAAATCCAAGCTTTTAATGGCAGCGTTGGAAGAAGCTTACCGCAATCAAATTATGACGGGAAAATTCCCCGCCTGTGTCCTGCATTTGCACATGAATGCCAATGTGGTGGATGTCAATGTCCACCCCGCCAAAACAGAAGTGAAATTCCTTTCGGAAAAGACGGTGTTTGACTGCGTTCACTATGGTGTGCTGGCGGCTTTAAATACGCAAACCGACCGACCGGAAGTACGCTTCCAGCCGAAACCCGCGCCTATCGCCCCCACCCCTGCGGCAAAAGCCGCTGCCCCGAAACAGGAGTCGTTCTTCCGCACCATGACTGCCCAGGAATACCGCAATTTTACCGCTGCGGTACAAACTGCCCCCCGCCCCAATCCTGTGGCAGCGCAGGCCATGGTGCAAACCATTGAACGCCAAACGCCCGCCCTGCATGAAACCGTGCAGATTCCTCAACCTGCCGCCATTGCGCCCCAGCCGGCTATGCCCACGCCTGTTGTGCCTGCGCCCGAGCCGGAGCAGACTGTTTTGCCTATGCCCGAGGAAATCCCCTGGCGCTATGTGGGTGAAATTTACAACAGCTATCTTTTGGTAGAACAAGGCGAGGATGCCTTTTTCATTGATAAACACGCTGCACACGAACGGATTTTATTTGAAAAGCTGAAAGCCAATCAAGAAGCCATCAGCTCCCAAATGCTCCTTGCCCCTATTCCTGTGCGCCTGAATCCCGAGGCCGTGGCTTTGCTTATCAGCAATGCCGCCATGCTGAAAGAATTAGGTTTTGAATTGGACGAATTTGGAGAAAACACCGTACTTTTGCGGCAGATTCCCATGGATCTTTCTCCCGATTTGGCGGCAGAATCCATAGAAACCATTGCCGCTGATTTGCAAAACGGCCGTCGGGAACGATCCGACACCATTCGCGACGAAATTTTACACACCGTCGCCTGCAAGGCCGCCATTAAAGCGGGCTGGCAGAACGAGGAAAAAGAGCTTCTGGCGCTGATTGAACAGGTCATGGGTCGGGAAGATTTAAAATACTGCCCCCACGGCAGACCCATTTGCATTTCCCTCAGCAAAAAGCAGCTGGAAAAGCAATTTAAACGCAGTTAAGCGCAAGGAGGCATCGGTCTGTGAACAACATCATATGTATCGCCGGACCTACCGCCTCCGGCAAAACCGCCTTAGCCGTGGAGCTGGCGAAGGAAGTAAACGGTGAGGTGATTTCCTGCGATTCCATGCAGGTCTACAAGTACATGGACATCGGCACCGCCAAGCCCACCGAAGAAGAAATGCAGGGAGTCCCCCACCACATGCTCAGCGTGGCAGAGCCTAATGAGGATTTCTCCGTCAGCCGCTACTGTGCCATGGCAACCCCTATCTTAGAGGACATTGTATCCCGCGGAAAAACTGCCATTATCGCCGGCGGCACGGGACTTTATATGGACAGCCTCATTCGCGGCAACGACTTTGCGCCCGTTCCCTCCACAGGCATGCGACAGCAACTGGTAGAAAGAGCTGATGCCGAAGGCATGGAAGCCATGCTCAGCTTACTGCAAAGCATTGACCCCAAAGCTGCGGCGCGGCTGCACTTGTCTGATCGGAAACGCATTATCCGCGCCTTGGAGGTGTACTACGAAACCGGCAGCACCATTACGGAGCATAACTTAAAAACCCAGCAAATCCCACCGAAATTTCACGCGCTGTGGCTGGGTCTGGATTTTGAAAACCGCGCCGATTTATACGCGCGCATTGACCTTCGGGTAGATTTCATGCTGCAAGACGGACTGATAGAAGAAATTCAGCGCCTTTTGGCTATGAAGATTCCGAAAACCTGCACCGCCATGCAAGCCATCGGCTATAAGGAATTCGTTTCCGCGCTGGACGGTAACGGCACATTAGAAGATGCCGCAGCGCAAGTCAAGCAAGCCTCCCGCCACTATGCCAAACGGCAGCTGACATGGTTCCGACGCAACGAAAAAATGCATTGGCTCACCATAACCCCCCAGCAGTCGAGGGAAGAAATTCTTTCCTGCGCGCGACAGATTCTTCGCAATTTCGACAAGTGAAAAATGTTAAGATGTGTGTATCCCAAAAGAAAGAAGGTATACATATGTCAGACGCCAACAATTTGCAGGAAGCCATTTTACAGGAAGTGCGCAAAGACAAAGTTCCTGTCACGCTCTTTTTAATGAACGGCTTTCAGCTTCGGGGAGTCATCACAGGCTACGACAGCTTTGTGGTGGTGCTGGTTTCCGACGGCAAGCAGCAGATGATTTACAAGCATGCCATCTCTACCCTTGCTCCCATGAAGCCTCTGAGGGCAGCAAGCCCCACTCCATAACCCCTGCAAAGGCGACGGTTTCCCCGTCGCCTATTTTATATTATGTGCAGCCATATAGAAAGGAACATGCCTATGCCCATTTCCGAAAATGTAGCGAAGATTCTTTCCGAAATTCGGAAAGCCGCCATCCAAGCGGGCAGAAACCCCGAAGAAATTCAGCTTTGCGCCGCCACCAAAACGAACGATACCGCAAAGGTGCGCGAAGCCATCCGCGCGGGCATCACTGTCTGCGGTGAAAACAGAGTGCAGGAGCTGACGGAAAAGCTCAGCCAAAACGCCTACGAGGGTGCCGAGATTCACTTCATCGGCCGTCTGCAAACCAACAAGGTCAAGCAGGTGGTGGGCAAGGTCTCCTTAATCCAAAGCGTGGACAGAATGAATCTGCTGCAAGCTCTGCAAAAAGAGGCCGCCAAACAGGAGATTTGTCAGGATATTCTTCTGGAAGTGAACATCGGGCGGGAAGAAAGCAAAGGCGGCTTTGCCCCCGAAGAAATTCCCGAAATTGTGGATAAAATGGTGGATTTCCCCAACCTTCGCGTAGTAGGATTGATGGCAATTCCCCCCATTTCCCAAAATTCGGGAGATAATCTGAAATTTTTTCAAGAAATGTGCAAGCTTTCTGTTGACATAACGACAAAAAACAGCGATAATGTATGTATCAAAATACTGTCTATGGGCATGTCCGACGACTTTGCCGATGCCATCGCCTGCGGCAGCACTATGGTGCGCGTGGGCACCGCCATTTTCGGCGCAAGGAACTACGGTCAGCCTCAAAAATAGCAGAAACATACAGGAGGAAATGAAAATGAGCTTTTGGGATAATGTAAAGAAATTCACACAACCCTATGCCGACGACGAATATGATGATTACGAAGAAGACGAGGTTGTCGAAGATGCTTTCGAGGATGAGTTGGAAACCCGTCCTGCCCGCGCGCGCCGCAGCTCTGCCTTCAACTTAAATTCTGACGAAGAACCCGCCCGTCCTGCCGCCAACAGTTTCAGCGGTCAGGTGGTTTCCATGGGCAGCAAGCAGGAAGTGGTTCTGTTCCACCCCGCCAACTTTAACGACACCTCCAAGGCAGCCGACGACCTGCGCAACAAGAGAGCTGTCATTGTGAATATGGAAAATGTAGACAAGGCTATGGCTCGCCGCGTGGTGGACTTCCTGTCCGGCTGCGCCTACGCTGTGGATGGCAAGGTTAAGAAGGTTGCCCAGTCTACCTATCTGTTCTGCCCCCACAACATGGATGTAGTGGGCGATCTGGAAAACCTGCAAAGCGAGGTTGAGAGCTACATCTGAGCGCTCCCGGAAAGGATAGAGAGAAAACTATGTTAACACCGCAGCAAATCGAACAGATTTCCTTTAACCGCGCCACCTTCGGCGGGTACGATATGCAATCTGTTGACGAATTCTTGGAGCCTTTAACCGAGGATTACGTCACCTTATATAAAGAAAACGCCCTGCTGAAAAGCAAAATGCGGGTTTTGGTCACCAAGCTGGAGGAATACCGCCAGAACGAGGCTTCCATGAAGGATGCCATTGTCAACGCCCAAAAGACCTGCGATATGATGGTCAAGGAAGCAGAGGTCAAGTGCGCGCAAATGCTGTCTGACGCTAACTCCTTGGCATCGGAAAATACCAAAAATGCCGATGCGCAAATCGAGCAGGAAAATGCCCGGGTGGAAGAAGCCCGTCAGGCTGCCAGCGCTAAGATTGAAAGCTTGGAAGCCGCTCTTCGCAGCTGTCTGGATGAATTGGTGCGGATTAAGGAAGAAAACCGCCCCGCGCAAAAAGCACCCGTCGCTGCCATCTACGATTTTGACAGTGAAGAAGCAGACGAAGAACCTTCCGTTGATCCCACCGATGCTATGGCCGAGGAAATTTCTTTGAATTTAGAAGCGCTGGTTGGTCCCACCGTGGAGGTTGCTCCCACCCCCGCGCCTCAGCACCCCGTAAATGAAACCACCACCAGCAAATTTACCAATTTACGGTTTGGTCCCAACTACGACCCGACTCATAAATAATTTTTGCATACAGAAAAAGCAATGACGAGGACACGTACCTCCTTCCCCCTATCCTCAGAGAGCTGCCGTTTGGTGAGAGGCAGCGTTAGGCAAGCAGGTATATCCCCTCCCAGCTGCGCACCCAAAGGCTTTGCCCAGTAGACTGCGCCGGATTCGCCCGTTATATGCGAAATCGAGTGCCGGAAATACCGGAACAAGAGTGGTACCGCAGAGGTTATTGTGCCTTTGTCTCTTTATTGAGACAAAGGCACTTTATTTTTTGACAATACTATGGAGGTTATATTCCAATGGATTATAAGAACTCAATTATCACCCCGAAAACCGATTTCCCCATGAAAGCCGGTCTGCCTGCCCGAGAGCCGGCCATGCTGCAACGCTGGCAGGAGCTGGATCTTTACAACGCCCTGCTGGAAAAGAATAAGGACTATCCTCCTTTCATTCTCCACGATGGCCCCCCCTTCTCCAATGGCTACATTCACATGGGGCACGCTCTGAACAAAACCTTGAAGGACTTTATTGTTCGCAGCCAAGCCATGACGGGTCACTACACCCCTTATGTGCCCGGTTGGGATAATCACGGTCTGCCCATTGAGCGCGCCATTGAAAAATCCAAAAGCAAGCTCAACAAGGATATGTCCGTTCCCGAATTCCGCAAGGCCTGCGAGGATTTTGCCGAGGACTTCATCCAAAAGCAAATGGGCGGCTTCAAGCGTCTTGGCGTTGTGGGCGATTGGGAACATCCCTATCGCACCATGGATAAGCATTTTGAGGCACAGGAAGTCAAAGTCTTTGGCCGGATGTTCGACAAGGGCTATATCTATAAGGGCTTGAAGCCTGTCACTTGGTGCCCCTTCTGCGCCACCGCTGTGGCGGAAGCTGACATCGAATATCAGGACGATCCCTGTACTTCCGTCTATGTAAAATTTGCCGTTAAAGACGATTTGGGCAAGCTGAGTGGCTTTGACCTGAGCAAGACCTACTTCGTCATTTGGACTACCACCATCTGGACTCTGCCGGGCAACATGGCGATCTGCCTGCATCCCAGAGATTCTTATGTGCTGGTAAAGCCCGACTACAGCGACGAAACTTTCATCGTAGCCGAAGCTCTGTGCGAAAAGGTTATGGGCATGGGTGGCTATACCAGCTATGAGATTTTAGCAACCTATCCCGGCGCTTTCTTTGAAAATATGCTGGCGCAGCATCCTTTCCTAGACAAAACCTCCCGTTTGGTTTACGCTGAATATGTCACCATGGATTCCGGTACCGGCTGTGTTCACACTGCCCCCGGCTTTGGCGCGGATGACTACCAGACCTGCATGCGCTACGGCATGGATTTGGTTGTGCCTGTGGACGACTACGGCCGCCATACCGACTATGCCGGAAAATATGCCGGCCTGAAAACCGAAGAGAGCAACCCCATCATTTTGGCTGACATGAAAGAAAGCGGCGCGCTGTTTGCTTCTGAGGAAATTGTCCACTCCTACCCCCATCATGACCGCTGCAAGAAGCCCGTGATCTTCCGCGCCCCTCCTCAGTGGTTCTGCTCTGTGGAATCCTTTAAGGATAAGGCTGTGGAAGCCATCGAAAATGTGCAGTGGTATCCCGCATGGGGCGGCGACCGCATGGTAAGCATGATTCGCGAACGCGCCGACTGGTGCATTTCCCGTCAGCGCCGCTGGGGTCTGCCCATTCCTGTGTTCTACTGCAAGGATTGCGGCAAGCCTGTTTCCAACCCCGATTCCATTGCCAAAATTTCCGCCCTGTTCGATGAGTACGGCTCTAACATCTGGTTTGAAAAGGATACTATGGAACTGATTCCCGAAGGCTTCACCTGCCCCCACTGCGGCGGCAAGACCTTCGACAAGGAAACCGATACCTTGGACTGCTGGTTTGACTCCGGCTCTACTCACTTCGCATCCTTAATGCACCGCACTCCCGAGCTGTGGCCTGCGGATGTCTATTTAGAGGGCGCTGACCAATACCGTGGCTGGTTCCAATCCTCCCTGCTGACTTCTGTGGGCGCATTGGATCAGGGCGCACCCTTTAAGCAGGTGCTGACTCACGGCTGGGTAGTAGACGGCCAAGGCCGCGCCATGCACAAGAGCTTGGGCAACGGTGTCGACCCCGCTGACCTGATCAAAGACTTCGGCGCGGACATCGTCCGCCTGTGGGCCGCCTCTTCCGACTACCATGCCGATGTGCGCTGCTCCACGGAAATTTTCAAGCAGATCGCCCAGAACTATCTGAAATTCCGTAATACTGCCCGCTACTGCTTGGGTAACCTCAACGAGTTTGACCCCAATCATTTGGTCGCACCCGAGGACATGGAAAATCTGGATAAATGGGCGCTGACCAAGCTGAACAGCCTCATTTCCACTTGCCGTCAAGCTTACCGGAACTACGAGTTCCACATGGTCTCCCACGCCATCAACGACTTCTGCGTGGTAGAGCTGAGCAGCTTCTATCTGGATATTTTGAAGGATCGTCTGTACTGCGAAGAAAAGAACGGCCTGCGCCGTCAAAGCGCGCAAACCGCCCTGTATCTGATTTTGGATACTATGGCAAAGCTGTTCTCCCCCATTTTGGGCTTCACCTGCGACGAAATCTGGCAGGAAATGCCCCACCGCAGCAGTGATGACGCCCGCAATGTCCTGCTGAATCAAATGCCCGAGGATGTGGCCGCTTACTGCCTGTCTGATGAAGCTATGGCAAAATGGGATGTGGTGGTCAAGGTGCGGCAGGATGTCAACGGTGTACTGGAAAAGGCCCGCGCCGAAAAGCGTATCGGCAAGGCGCTGGAAGCCCATGTCACCTTGGCAACGGACAATGAAGCCATCAAGGCCGCCTGCGAAGGTGTGAATCTGGCAGAGATTTTCATTGTGTCCGACTGTACTTGGACGACGCCCGAGGAGGGCGCGGAGGTTGGCGCAGGTGTGAACTATCCTGAGCTGACTGTGGGTGTTTCCGAAGCCAAGGGTGAGAAGTGCCCCCGCTGCTGGATGCACTCCGTAAACGCCAACGCCGAGGGTCTTTGCCCCCGCTGCGCTGCCGTTGTGGCAAAATTAGAGATTGAATAATTCAGGTTTTGGCACAGGGCAAACGCCCTGTGCCTTTTTCCGGAAAATAAGAAAAAACACTTGACAAACCCCATGCACACCGCTATAATAAGCGTGTTCTGTTTGAGCCGCCGGTATAGCTCAGTTGGTAGAGCAGCTGATTTGTAATCAGCAGGTCGGGGGTTCGAGTCCGTCTACCGGCTCCATACAGGCGTCAACAGAATTGAATATTTGGGGGAGTTCCCGAGTGGCCAAAGGGGACAGACTGTAAATCTGCTGCGTATCGCTTCGATGGTTCGAATCCGTCCTCCCCCACCAACAAGGAAAAGTCTTAGAGCCGCAACGGTTTTTAGGACTTTTCCTTTTTCGTTTTCTCTTTCTTCTCCGTTCAAAAATAGTCAATTTTAGGCAAAATAAATCAATCAAATGATGTCAAAATGATGTCAGAAATCCCCCTCCCCAGTAAGTCCGGAGAGGGGGTTTCCTTTTTTATGCAATTTTTAATGCCACGGTGTATCCTTCAGGCCGCTTTCTGCGTATCCCTGCAGCAAATACAAGGTATCCTTCTGCTTTCTTGTGAAATCCATCTTATCAATTTCATTCACAATTTTCTTTTTCAGCGAGCCACTAACCGTATTCCCATCACGATCCTTGTCACCCGTCAAATCCTTGATGTTGTTCAGGAACCGGAAATACCAATAAGTCGTGATCCCTGAATCCAGCGCAGTCTTGTACTTCTTATAGGAACTTTCCGTCATCATGGTTTCCAACGTCGCAGCCTTCATCTCATCGGACCAAACCGTGCCGGCCACTTCCATATACTTCTGCAAGTCGCTAACACGAACGCTATCCTCTTCCGGTTTAAGTCCTTCAATCTCCAGCGTCAGCTCGTAAGCCTTTTCCGGAAGAACGCCATTCTCCACAAGCTCAACATAATCCTCCAGTTTTACACCCGCAACCTTCATCGTCAAAACCTGTGTTACCGGCAAACCCGTCTCAATGGCTGCACCCAAAGTTTTTATACTCTTAGAAACATCGTAGTCGTCAAAAACCCCTGCTTTCGCCAATTCGCTGGCGTAGTTATACAAAGCAGAAAGTATCTTGCTTTGGGTCTCTGCATCTGCCGCGTTGAACTCTGCTGAGTCAATCACATCATCCAGCACACCCTCCACATGACTACCCCAGATATTTTCATAGACCTGCTTCTGATAAGCATTAAGCTTGCGTTCCACCTTATCAATCGCCACTTCAGATGGTGCGCTTCCCGGTACCGCCACGGCATACCCTTTTTCATACAGTTCAGCGAGCGTTTCCGCTGTTTTCTCGGATTCTGACAGATTTCTCACACGCAAAATATCTGCCACCCGCATTACCAATGCGCCGCCGGCCAATCCGGAAAGACCGGTTTTTTCCGCTGTCGCAAACAAATCCTCATAAGCAGTAGCCAGTTCCGGACTAACCCATTTCACCAACCCTAACAAATAGGTTTCCACATTCTTTACCGGCAATCCAGGGAAATACTGCGCCGCAGTTTCTGCTATTTCCTTTATGCCACCAAGTATATCATTTCCGTGTCGATTGAAATATTCCTCCACATCTCCACCGTTTTGATATACTTCATACGCTTCAGCTACCGTTTCTCGGATTCCGCCTCCTGCGTCCATGATGGCATTCAGCACAACGTTAAGCTGTTCCATACCCGGTGCTTCCAAGTCATACCATTTTTCGCCGGTGATGATATTACCTAACACGCCGGCAATTTCCTCACCATACACAACGGTTCCAGCCATACTTGTCACCAAGTTCTGTGCCATTTCTCCGATGACGCTTTCCGCTGTCAACTCGCCCTCTTCATCTCTGTAATCTTTTCCCTTATACTTCCACAGAATATTGAGCAAACTGATACACTCAGCCCACGCAAGGCCACTGATAGCAGAGAGCACTGCCGCGCCCGCAGCTTTATTCGCTTTTCTCTGTGTTTGCTTATCCGCACCAGCTCTCTTATAATACCTTGCCTCACCGACTTTCTGCCGTATTGCATTATACGCCTGGGCAGAATCAGAGCGAAACATAGTAAAGGCTCTCATAAACAAACCTTTATCCTTTCTTAGTGTGCTCTGATGAATTTCATCAGAAACAGATTGGCTCCTGCTTACGGCATTCTCAAACAGCTCTGCTACCTTCTGATAATAAGCTTCCGTTCCTGATGTCAGTTCCGGGAAATCTCGCATAACCTTATTTTCTGCCCACGGCCACAAGACGCTTGCCGCCCATCCGTCCATAGCAGTAATCGCGCCACCGCCAATAAAGAATTTAACCGTTTTATTGGTTTGCGTCCAATTCGGATTTTCCTTTAATTGCTTTGTCTCCGGGGTAGCATATCCCATGGTTCTCCATGCTAATTCTTGGGTATACTTCGCAATCAGTTCTCGATCTATGTTCTTCACCTGAGACGGTTTAGGGAAATTCACAAAATCCAGATAAGGCGCTGCCATAGGTATACTTCCGAGCTGTTTCAAAACAATACTTGGGTTTCCTCCAAACACGGCAGAAATATAGTTGCTCAACAGCTTTTCAACCCATACACTGCCTGCGCCCGTTTTCTTTGTTGTGCCCGCTTGTAAGTTTTCTATCAACTCTTCGATATATCTCTTTCCTTCATCTCCCCATTTGTGGGTGATCACATCGCCGGTGCTGTTATCTCTCTCCCGCCAATTTAGCAACGTTTGCCAGTTTCTGGCAGGAATAGCCATACCGCAGAATCGCGCCGTCTGCTCAACATGCCGCTCAAAGGCATCTATCGCGCTGATATTATAGCTTGGGTTCTTTGAATATGCCACGCGCCCCTTCATATGGCCTACACCCTCTGCCGTGGCATCAAACACACCCAACTCAGACTTCGTATAATTCTGATTGGTATAAATCGGCGCATAGTTCTTTCCCATAGCCTTGTCATATCCGTAAAGAACATTTGACACTTTGTTAATTTCTTCTGTCGCAAACTGATTATAATACTTTTCGAGCACATCTGCCAACGCCTTTTCCTCTTCCGTCAGCTTGGACACAATTCCTTTAACCGTCTCCGGCGCCAAACGCACCGTCCTTCCTTGTGCCAATGCCTCTTGCCGTTTTCCTTCGCTATACAGCTTCTTATCAGCAAAAGTACGTCCTCCAACCATATGCCGAAGGTTGTCCACATTTTTGCTTTCAAGATACATATGCACCTTCTGCGCCGGAGTCATGTGGATTTTGATAGTATCTCCGAAGATTGGCTTGTCCCCCTTGCCCAATTCCAACAGCTCGGGTACTTCCAGCTCATACCAAATACCACTCTTTCCCTGCCCGTCACATTTTTTTACCCAGTCCTGATGTTCCTGCAGGAAAGTTTCCAACATCCGATTTGCCTTTACTGTGTACGCCCGAATATCCCGTTCTCCTCGCTCTAACTGTTTTGCCATGGAGAAGAACGCACCGTCAGGGTTCCAGCCGCCCATACGTTGCAACACATTCATAGGCGTCAGCTGTTGCATATTAAACAGTTTATCCAGACCTTTTCCCTTGAAGCTTCCGGACGCCGCTTCGATCTCACGTTTACTGTCCTCGTATACTTCCTCAAAGATACGATTCATTTCATCATTAATCACATTGTTCCGATGATAAAACTCCTGTTGTAACCCCACGGCAGCCTTATATAGGTCTTGCAATGCACTTACATCCATATCCGCAATCTTCTTATCGTTCAGTCGTGAAACAATCCGCTCCAATTCCTTAGATGGTAAAAAGTTCGGGTCTTTTTCCTTCGCTTCCTGATACATATCTGCCAAATCGCGCCAGGTTGCATTGTACTTATCGCTCCATCGCATTTCCTTCGCCGCGCCAACTGCGAATAAGTCAATATCCCCAAGAACCTCATCCCAGGCATCCTTCAGCTCCTCCGGAGCCCTTTGTCTGTTTTTACTCAGCCATTGCAGTTGCTTCAACGTTTTCTGTTGTAGTTCCTTCAGCATTTTGTTTTCCCGCTGCTGCTCCCGCAACTCCCGTCTATTCTGTTGTTCTTTCAAACGGCGAGCTTCATTCTTCGCAGCCTGCCGATTCCTGCTTTGAGCCGCGGCCTCTCGTTCCTGCGCAATTTTAGTTCCCGTCCGGTCTCGCAACTTTATTTCCAGTCGCGCTTTTTCCGCAAACGTCCGAAGGGCCCAATCCATTTGGCGCTCCATTGCGTCCAGGAATTCCTTTTCCGGCACGTGTTCCTTTCTTGCCAGTTCCGCAGTATACTCCGGCAAACCAACATTTTGGCTTTTTCCTTCCTCCGCCACCTGAACAATACGTTCCAGCGCAAGTCGCAGATCCGTTTCCTCTGCATCAAACAATCCCGGCAGCAATTCCGCCATATAGGCATTTACTTGATCAACACCGCTGTCACCTCTGTCAGAAGTAAGATAAATACCTGCCCCAAAGGCTTGCCGCCGAAAATCATTCCACTCATCACCAAATTCATTTCGCAGTCTTTCACTTACGTAAATACGCCCGCCACGCAAGGCTTCACGTCCGGCAGAGTAAATATCATCGGCAGGGACTTCCATAACACCGGCTTGATACAAGCGATCAAAAAACCGGCTGCGATCCTCCTCTGCCAGCTCTCCCTTCTTCAGCAATCTGTCAGCAAAGCCATCCACCATTTTTCCCAATTCTGCGCGTTGACCATCCGGTATTGAGAAATAATTCAGCAAATGCTTACGTAATTCCTGTTTCGCAAGGATCGGACGGCTTTCGCTAACAGGTTTTCTCTTTGCCACCTTTTCCTTTTTAGGAACTATCACTTTTGCCGGTTCTGTCCCCTCCGTTTGAAGGTCCCGTTCCGCCTTTTTCTGAATTGTTTCGGAATCGTGTCGCATTTGCCATTTAAGAGCTTCTATCCTTTTTTGATTGCGGGCAAGAGCTGCAGCTCCTCCGGACTCCATCAATTCTCGCTGATAGTCCTCATCCTCCAAACGCTCCAGCTCCTGCTCCATGGCAGAAGTATCGTCAACTGAGAATTTTACCTTATCGGTATAATCGCCGTTGGCATTCCTTGTTTCTCCAAGATGCTCTAACACATCCTCAGACAACACGCTTTGATGGGTGCTCTTGACAGTTTCTAACAAATCTGCTATACTGATGTTGACCGCCTTGATAGGGTAAACTCCCTGGAGCTTCGTGCTCGCCTGGCGGTCTCTTTTTTGTCTCCCGCTGACTGCATGGGTCACATCATATGCTTCTATTCCGAAGATATTCTCACCACGCTGCTCCACAGTAACAACTGCAACAAATTCACGGCCATCACTGCCAATGGCATACGTTGCCATTGCGTATGTGCCGGTCACCCCCTCCGCTTTATTGTGCAGAGCATTGATCGGCACCGCATTTTGGACTACATTACCAATCACTGCACCCAAGCGCGCATTGGTGAGCAATCGCTTAATGTCACCGTTTAAGCCATGACGAACGCTTTGCTTGTCTACTCTTAAAATTCGTCCAGTATACATATTCCGCACAAACACCTGCCCCTCCCGTTCCGTTCCTACGGACCGGGCATTTTTTATTCCTTGTTCAACAACATCATATGTATCCACCCTATTATCAAACGAATTTCTCACTTCCGACACATCCGGCAAATTCACAGTCTTCATATCAGGAAGAGACGTCAGAAAATCATAGCTGTAAATCTTGCTGTCTTCAGCCATATTTACACCATCATAAATATTCATCCGTACCATCCCGGTTTCATTGTCATACCTGCCCTCAAATTGCGCCTGATTCAATTCCTGCAAAGAAACATCCTGCCACGGCACCAATTTTTCAACACTTCGCTGCTCATCGGCGGAATACTTTGCCCCACCATTCTCAATCGCTTGGGAATTTGGCCCGTTTGTTTGCTTTGTCCCATTTTCCTGGTGGGAGCTCCGTTTTGCATCTGTTTCCGCTACGCCCTTGCGCACAGTCTCTGTATATCGCGTAGCCTTCACGCCAAAAGCATTGACACCGGCATAGGCATCCGCTAAAAGCTCCTCCCATACCGCCTCAGTATATGCTTCCACAAACTCTGCTTCCGTCATACCCTCCGGATCTACAATACCCATCAGCCGCTCCTTATAGGTGTCTAAAATCACTTCCACTTCTTCCTCAGAATGATTTTGCAGAATTTGGTTTGCTAACTGACGAACAATTCCTCTACCCCTCTTAGACCTCACAATCTCATGGAACAATTCATGATCAGCAATTTGTTTCGGGGTAATATTCAAATTATCCGCCTGAATAATTACTCTATCATTTGTAATCGCACCACGCACATCCATAGTTCTGCCGCTCTTAGTGCGAATTTTCATTTTCCCAAGGATAAAGGTCACTGGCAATCCGGTTTCTTGCTGAATCTCTCTTGCAACCTGTTGAAGCTCTGTATCCCAGTACTCCGCAGGCAAAACCCTCACATTCCTACCTTCAACAGCCTCCGCCACGCCTAAAGTTTGTCCGCTGACGCGTTCCAGCTTTAATGTTGCGGCCAGTCTCTGCCGTTGCTTTATGTAACTTAACCCGCTGTCATTTTCAATCGTTTCAGCACTTCTGCCTTGATTATCGGCCAGTTTTCCTCTAAGCACGGATCCGGTTTCCCCGTTCTCTGCGCTTCCGCCCATTCCTCCAGCTTGCTGGCCGGAACGTTGACCAGATACCCCTCCGCGCTCTCCATCAGAAACAGCGGCTCGTCCGATGTTTCCTTGGCCTGCTGCGAGATCTGCTGCGCCAACCGGCTGATTTCCTGCTGCTTGTCCATTTTGATTTCCTCCTTCATTGTTGACATTTTTAGAATTATTGGATATATTAATATTAGAAGCAGAGTCCTTGGTCGTGGCAAGAGAGCCGTTTTTCGGTGACTCCCCCGACGGGGTGGACTCTGCTTCATTTACCATTTCAGGCAAAATAAACACAGATCCATCCGGCGTCAAAATTCGATGCACCTTGTAATGATTCCCGTCTGTTTTCTTTACAACAACAGCCATATTGCCGCGTTCGCCATTGATTGTAACTGGCGCAGCAATTGTAACTGTTCCATAATCCCTACCCTTGTGATTGCTGCGAGTTGTTATCTCAACGCCGTTCTTTAACACATGTGGGATTGCCTCAAACGCAGCTTCCTCTGCAGTTCCTCTCTTAAAATAATTGAATGCATTTTTTAGCCGCTTCTTTGCAAAGTCAATAATTCCAAATCCCTTGCGCTCCACCTGATAACCAGTGGGGCGCAATTTCTCTAATACCCACTGTTTTTTTTCAGCAATATCCATTGCGAAATACTCTGACGGCATCTGGATTTCTGCCTGTGGGTCCATTGCATCTAACAAAGCCTTATTATTACGGATTTGGTCTTTAATACCATATGCATCGTCTTCTGTTCCTCCGACTATATCCTCATGAATATTATTCTGTGCAGTCGGAATATTTGTTAAATTATTCTCCGTCAACTGCATAGCCGTCTCACGGTACAGGGCGCCGACCTCCGCCACAGAAAACTCTTTTCCCGCAGCAAGCTTCTTCTGCGCAGTCTCAGCCAAATGCCGGGCTTCTGTGGTCTCAGGCAGCTTCATCGCCTGCTGGATTACATAATCCAATTCCGCTTTGAAGTTCTCCTTCGCCATCGCCGCTTTGCCCATAGACATATTCGCCTTACGCTCATTCGTTATCTCAGTAATCAAATCAACACCGCCGAACACGCCGCCCATGGCGCCGCCAAGCAAGGCAGAATACGCTACTTCTTCCCAGTTCACCGAAGCATCATTGTGAAGAATCGCCCTTTGGAAAATCGGTTCTAAAACACTTTGCAACCCTTCTTCAAACGCCTCCGAGCCAATTTTACCGGCAAGCTGCGCGGAGTATTTTAGAGAGAAGCGAAGAATTGCATTGTCAATTCCCGAAACAGCCTTTGTCGCCATCTTGCTCACCGCACCACTCGTACCACCCAATGCGTCAATGCCACCGATGAGCTTTTCAAGAACAACCTCAGAAACACCAACCATCATGCCGTAGGTCAGCGCCTTATCCTTGCCATAACCCTGATTTAACATTTGCTGATATGCTGAACCGCCGGCACTAACGCCGAGTGTCGCTCTGCCCACAGTTCCTGCAACCGACGCTGCGCCTGCCGCCCCAAGCGACGGTTTAAGCAATCCCTTTGTTAAATAAGCGGCCAATATAGACGGCGCCATATATGAAACAGTAGTTATGGTGTCATACGCTGCTTGTCCCAATGTGCCGCCACCCAACCAATCAGGAAGCTTTGCTCCATTTTTCCCAAGTTCTTCCCGAATAACTCCGGACGCGAACTGTGTTGCCGAAGTCGGAATATAGTTATCATCACTAAACAAGCCTTTAATTGCGCTACTCATTCCGGAACCAAGCTTATCAAGGGCAGCTCCCACGCCGAATAAGTAACGCAATACAGGCTTGTCCTTAATATCACCGCCCAGCTTATTGCCGGCGCGGTGATTTAGGTCTTCCTGGATGCTTTCGAAATACTTCTTCGCCATTTCTTTTCCATTTTTATTGTAATGGTAATTATAAATAGCAATTTCTTCCGCTGTCATCTGTTCCGGATGCGTTGAATCCGCCAAAGCATAAGGATCTGTCGCCCCTTTGTTGATAGCTAAATAGCGTATTGCTTCTCTGTCAACATCCGATGTATCAACAAATCCGCTGTAATTGGAAAAATCCGCATTATTGACAACCATAGACAGTTTATTCCACTCCTGGATGCGTTTGGCATTATTTATATATGTTGTCTTCCAATTATATTCCTCTTCCATTTCAGCGAGCTGGCGTTCCAGAACTTTTACCTGCTCATGGTATTGACGTTGCAGATTCTTATCATTTGTACTGCGAATCGCATTGCCCCACTTTTCCATCTGCTCAGGGATACCAAACTCAATTTGGTATTTCATATCCTCCAGCTCGCGCTCACCGGCAGCAATATCATAGTTCAAATACCCCTGCTGGGTTTCATATTCCCGAACAGCTTTGTTGTAGTCCTCCTCCGTGGCCCACTGAGCATAATAATCCTTCGCCTTGCGGAAACCGCTATCGACATCTAACAGTGCATTGGTAATCTCCGCAATTTGCGTCATAAAGGCATCATAATCCTCTTGCTTCATACTCTCCTTATTGGATTTCATGAAGTCAGAAATAGCACGCGCCCGATTCTTGTAATCCTGAATAACGTCAGTGCGAGAATCATATGCGCTGGCAGCATTAGCATACCCAATGCTTTCATAATCCGTATTTGCTTTGGCAAAGAAGTCGTTTACATCGGAAACAAAACTATTCACAAAAGTCTCATCCACAGGTGTATTGATGTATAACTTTTTGTCAATCTCCGCCAAATAATCATTAAACTTAGTCGATGTCTTCGTGCCGGTCTGCGCCGTCCGGTTGTTGACCTCTTTGTCAATCGTTGCCAAATAGTCCTTAAATTCACTCATGGCTATTTACCTCCCGCCGGGTCCCCACGGCACCATGTTTGCTTTTTGCAACAACCACGCTCTTTCCTTTTCTGTAATATCTCCTATTTCAAATGCGATCTCGATTCCGTCTAAAATCGCTTGTCTGGTATATCTACCATCCATGATTCGTTTATTTAATTCCTCAGCCGCGGTTAATACCGGCTTCCCCCCTTCCTTAATGCCGAGAATCTCCGCCATCTCAGGCGTTGCATATTCTAGCACCTTATACAAGGAAAGTGCGTTTTCATACTTTTGCTGTTCCGCGGCAAGAAGCGCATCATTTTCAATCTTCTCGTTTTCCTGTTTACGCGCTTCCTCATTAAGATATCTGGTATAATCCGCGGCAGATTGCCCCTGATAATTCTCCAACTCCTGCTGTTTTTGTGCAATTTCCTGCAAATATCTGGCATAAGCGTTTTGTTCAAGCTCAGGCACTGCATCCGCCAATTTCGCGGCATAATAATCCCCCGCCTGTGTAGCAGCTGTAACCGCATAAGAGCTGGGCACGCCCCCCGTGGCTGCCGACGCTTTGGCAATTGCGTCCTCTGATGCCCGTTCACCTTCCCGCAAATATGTTTTCTTAAACGCTTGGTAATTTGGGTCTTTTTCCTTGTCATATGAAAAATCAGCAGGATTTCCCACTTCATTGAGAAGTCCGGTAATTTTATCACCATAAGGGTCCACATAAGTGCTCTGCACACTTCCATATGTTTTGCGCAGTTGATCAGCCGCGGTGCGCGCCAGCAATCTGGCTTCATCCGAGGTCGCAGAATCCTCATCCTGCATCAGTTTAAGCATGCTCAGACCATATTCCGGATTGCTTTGGGCAATCTGCAAATCATTTTTTCCAAAACGATTAAGCCGGCCGGATGCATTTGCCGCTTTAATAAAATCGTCGTATGTATATGCCATTTTATTTTCCTCCCATCATTGGCTCGAACCAACGTAAAATTCTCTGGTCAGTGAGTATATGTAACACTGTCCCACACCCTCTAACCTTAATCGGTAATGGTCACACCGTCGGGGAATAACCGGCAGTGTTAAGCTTTTCTTGTGTTCCGCCCGAAGTTCGTGGCCTACTTTTTCCCAAATGCCGCAGCTGTCATATTGGATCATCACCTGCATATTAGCTCCCGCTTCAAGCTCCAAGCGAATCTGCAAACTGCTGATGCCTTTTTGATTCGGCTGCTTTTCAGTGATATCACCAAATTCTGCCCACCACGGTACCTGCTCTTCATTGGAACCATAGGTTGTAAGCAAATCACCATTTGATGTCAGCATATAGAGCTGCCCTTCACATCGAACAAAGCCAACAGCTTCCTGGTCGTCTTCGATGTGCCACAATCCCTTTTGCGTATCGTAGACATACAACCGCCACCGGCCGGCGGCATCTTGTAGACTCACATAATATTTCATGCCATCGCTTCCTGCGACACCCGCAGTAAATCTTTGGCTGCCCATAGGCTCTCCAACGAAAGACGGGATGCCGCCTTGGTAAGCAGTGATTCCATTTCTGCCAAGATAGAACAGCGTCTCTCCCGCCACTGCAAGGCTTCTGCCGCCACCTTCGATTACCCCGAGTGTTGCACTATCCACCGTTTGGAAGTTCGAAGGAACAGAGCCGTAGACCTTATAAATCATATCTTCCTTGAAGAACGTCGGATATCCTCGGTAACTCACGCAGGCAGTAAAGGAGCCGCTGGATCCCGCCTCCCATTGCCAACCGTTCATTTCGCCGTCCAAATTATACCAGCAGAAGATGTCGCCCAATCTTGCGGCATAAATCGTTCTGCTGTCAGCTCCCCACAGACGGTTATTATGGGTGCAAACGCAAACCAAATCAGGCACCCGTCGGGAAATCGTCATCTCTCCATTCTCTTGGTAAGTATCCTCGCCCTCGTTCAATACAAAGGCATTTTCATAAAACCGAAGGTAGTCCCCATCGATTTCGCGAATCACCAACGTCTTGTTGTTTTCCGGATGCGCTGTGCATCCCTCAATGCTCACACCGTCACCTACCCGAAACAGAGCTTCAAAATTAGCTCCTTTGCAATAGATCGTATTTGCTTCCGCGTTGGCGCCGGCGTATGTGCCATCCATAAACTGAATCTGCGCTCCTGCCCATTGCGATTCCATATCGCCCATAACATCCTCACGAATGTCGTAATACATCTTGTCGGGGAAGATGGCCACAATTCCTTGCAGTTGTGCAAAAAACCTCGTCTGGCCGTTGCAGGGCTCTCTTAACGCGCCTTTGTCCACCCCGTCAAAATAGAAGTGGTTTTCAGAAACATAGCAAAGCTTTCTCTTGGCGCCATCCTCTTCTGCAATTCCACCGGCGGCAAAAATGCCCGCAGGCTCACTGATGTTCGCAACCACGCCTCGTCTGGGTCTGGTCGCCAAAACAGGATAGTGGTCGCTGGTTAAGTTTTGCATATCCCACAAACTGCCTTCTCCACCGCCTACGCTGTGGTCCAGCCCAGCAAACTTGACCTGCTGCACCTTCTTAATCCCGCTGGAATATCTCATTTTTGGTAGCTTCATATTAACCTCCAATTACTCTTTGACGATAACCCACTTCCCGATCGTCCCCAAGTATTCCCATTTAACACGGCCCATGCCGGTCAAACGAATTTCATCAACAAGCAAATAACTTGTTCCTCCATCCGCAGAAAGCACCGCGCCCTGAGTTCCGATTCCGCTCACGCGAAGCGTTCCGTCTCTGTAACTAAGGCCGCTTTTTTCTACACCATCTTTCAAATCGCATAAGCTGAAAATAGACGAACAGTTGTTAATGTCGCCATCCACCCCGACGCTGCACACAACCCATAAATTACCTTCATCGTCAGGCATTACAACGTCGAAATTACCATCAGCTATTTGAATGAACTCATTCTTGCCGACTGATTTCAGCTTTTGTGCAATCAAATTGATAACCTGCACCAATTCGGCATTGATATACCACCTTCCATCCGATTCATAGATTCCTTGAAGGCGTCCGTTATCGGTTAACTTATTAAAAACATCCTGCTGGGTTTGTCCGTCAAGAGTTTCTTTCTTCATACTCTCCCATGCAGCGCTGTTCATATTTTGCTTATCAATATTTTGAAGCAAATACTGCATCTGCTCACTCATTACCTTCACGTAATTCGTCAGCTGACGGATTTGCTCTTGCGGGCTCTCGTGCCCTGTAAAAGTAGGAAACTCTTCCAATGCTCTAAAATCCACTGACATTTTTATCCTCCTATCCAAAGCGGGACCGGTCGTCAGACCGACCCCGCTTTTTGCGTTATCTCTTTTTATATCCTTAGAAGTTCACTTTTCTTTCAGGGCTTTCAGCTTGTCCCAGGCGGCCTTAAATTTATCAAAACCAAACATAGCGGCATAGCCAACAAACAGGCCAAGGACAACAGCACCGACCGCGTAGTACCACATCACAGTAATTTCCAGCAATGAGCACAAGATAACCAAAGCCAAAACGGTAATGACCAGCGCCACAGCCACAACCACAAAATTCGTTGGAATCTTCGGGAACAACCCCTTAATAACCTCTACAATGATAGTGGTGACAAAAACCAGCAGCGCCATCACCGCCATCAGAATGCTTCCATAATTAAAAATTGTGTTAACAATCGTTGTGTAATCCATAAGTAACCTCCTTAAAAATGTTCCGTATCCAGTCGCAGCCTGTCCACCTGCTCCATAAGAGCATCGGCGTCTCCATTGCCGCCCAGACCGTTATGATAAAGATCGTGCCAATGGTGCAGGGATCTGCGGTCTTCCAGAGAAATGCAGCCCTCAATAATATGTTGTTTGGCGCGTTCCTGAATAATATACAGCATCAAATATCTCAGTGCCTTGTTGCTGGCATCTGTCTTGCCGCTGCGTTTGTCGCGCCGATTAACAAAAAACTGTATCAGCGAGAAAATTCCGGTCACAATGGCCGCGCCGGCACTTCCGCCGATAATCGCAAGTATTACTTCCAATTCCTCGCCTCCTAAGCCAAGCCGAGCAGCTTTGCCCATGTGGCAGGTCCACAGATGCCATCAGCAGCAAGCCTGTTATCATGCTGATAATTACACACGGCGATGTCTGTTGCACCGCCGAAATCGCCATCAGCGCCATAGCTGCCGCAAGTGTAGCCATAGCCAATCAAAAGGATTTGCATAGCCTTGACCGCCTCGCCCTTGCTTCCCTTGCTCAGTACAGGCAGTTCCAGCTTAAAGGTTTCAGCGGTTTCTTTTTCTTTCTCTGTGCGGATGGTGTTTGCATCCACCCAGCCATGCACATCAGAGCCGCCACCGGCAACCGCCTCAAGATGATATTGGTGAATGCCGTTCATCGCCACGGCTGTGATTTTCGCCTTGCCGGGCTTGCGCTCTACTCCGTCATTAGACCATGCGCTGGCGTAATGCTTGCCGCCATCGAAGTACACATCATAATCTGCCTCGGTAGCCTTGCTTGCATAGTTCGGGCAACCATAGCCGCGAATATATTTGCCATTGACTGCGATTGTTCGATATTCAACGGCGTTGTTTTTGTTCCCCTCAATAACAGTAATAATGCCATTTTCAACAGAAACCACAATGCCTACATGGGCAGGGGTGCCTTTGTTGTCACCCACGCCGTTGTCGCTCCAATCATAGAAGATCACATCGGCTGGCTTCGGTGTGTAGCTATCAAGCTCCTGCCAAGCGCCTAACTTCTTGAACAGGTTGACCATTTCACCGCAGCCACATTCCGTTGGGAAAATATCGGTCAAACCACATTCGATGGAGATTGCTGACGCATAGGCCGCACACCACGCGTCGGTATAAGTGACCTTATATCCCCTAGCAAGAGGTTTGTGGCTGTTGTATAGGTCAATGATTTTACGATGGCTGCCATCAGATTCCTTGCAGCCAAAGTATTTTTTGGCAGTCGTTACGACCAAATTTCTAAGTTGACTTTCAGTCATTCTCTATTGCCTCCAATTCGTTGATTTTATCTCGCAGGATTTGCCTCTCCGCGTGAAGCTCTTCCACATTATAGGGCACGTCCGCCCCCAAGAGCCGGCACTCCGCACATTTAATAACTTTGTAATCCGTTGCCGAAAGCTGCGCCTTTAATTCCTGAATCTGCTGAGCCGCCGTTTTAGACGAGAAAGGAATATACATTAACACTTCCTCGTAATCTACATCCGCCCAAGCAAACTTAGTAATATTGTCAATCGGCTCAACACCCTCACGAATGACAACCACAGGAATGAGCTGCCCTGCGGCCAGATCATACTCCGTAATTGTTTCATGCTTTGCATTGATTACTCTCATTTTCCTTCCTCCTTATTTCCACTTACCAATGGCATAAATCATAAACTCCGCGTTAAAAGCCCCTCTCGATGCAGTATTTTTTACTCTTTGCCAGCCCGGATCGATAGTGTTCTGTCCACTTCGCACACCAAGCCAAATCATAGATGTCTGGCTCTGTCGGATATCGCAGAAAGAGGCCGGAACTTCCGCAAAAGCAAAAGGATATGCCGGCAGCGCGATGGCCTCGCTGGTATAAATATTATTCTGCTGCTCCGCGATGGAAAGCGTGGTGCTGTATAAACACCAGCACTCTGCAATGCCACTGGCCCACTTGCGATACGACCAAACGCCGCTGGTGCCCTGATCAATGACATAGTCACCAACCCTCCGGCCGCCGATTTTCATATTTCCATCCTTGGTGATAACAAAAGCGTTCTGTCTTATTGTGGCTTGGTTTTCATTAACATAGCCGTTACCCAGTGTAAATAGAGCATCTGGATCATATGCATTATACATACCAAACACAATTTGATTATCTTCGTATGCTATGGTCTGTATTCCAGCAGAAAAAGAGAGCTTTCCGTTCGCCTTAGCACCAAGACCAAAGGCAAACGATTTTTCGCCTGCCGCACTAGTTCTATCGCCGAGGGCAACAGATGCAACTCCATCCGCTATTGTATAATAACCAAACGCAAAAGAATGTGTTTGGTTTGCACTAGCCTTTTCACCGCCTGCAAAGGAATCATTGCCCTTCGCTATGCATTCAATGCCTATCGCCACAGAAGAGTCGCCGCGCGACTCACTACGTCTACCCTGCGCAAATGACCTATTTCCAATTGCTTTTGTAGCAGCGCCAATAGCGGTAGAATCCACACCCGACGCTTCAGAACCGCTTCCCGTTGCTATTGCGTCCTTTCCCGATGCAACAGTCTGCTCACCAAAGGTAACGGCATTCTCTCCGCCTGCCACCGTTTTATGCCCAGCAGCAAAGGCCCTTTGCCCGGACGCTTTGCTTTGGTAACCTAGCACAACCGCGTTTCTTCCATCGGCTGTATTCTCCTCACCACTAACGAATGCATTTTGGGCATTGGGTGTAACCGTATTACGCAACCCAGTAGCAACGGCGCTATAAGCTTTCACCACATGGCCGCGACCAAGAGCAACGCCATACTTTTCGGTCACAGTGTTTTCACGACCCAAAGCCATCGAACTTCTTCCAGTTGCCTGATTGCCCTCACCAGCGGCAAACGCGTACTTTCCGAAGTCAACAACGCCAGCATTAGGCTTTGCAGAAACATAAATGGCAAAGTCCTCAAAGTCCATCTCGGCAGGCTGCTTAATCTCAGCGAACGGAAGCTTGTCCACAGTGATAACATTTCCGTTAATGGCAGTAATAGTTGCACACTCAGGATGTATTCCGCCATTATCAATAGAAACTTTATCGCCAATCGTCCACAGGGGCTCGCCCTCAAAAACTTCCTCAATCTGGGAAGTGGACAAGGTGATTTTGTTCTCTGCAAAGTCAATGTTGGAATAATAGTAGCCAAGCCGACCCACAACATTATCTTCGCCATATCCAAAAGCAGCCTCAGATAAGACACAATTGTTTTTTCCGCCCTGTGCGGAATATTCCCCCAAGCCGGATACAACCGGCCCGCCCTCAGATCCGCAAAGAGAATCTCTCCATTCTTCATAGGTACCGTTAAACCCATGCTTTACAGCAAGACCGTAGGCCGTAATATAATAAAACCGCCCGCCACCACAGTCTCCGTCATCTTTGCCAAGGCTCTTCTCCGGAGCGTAGTATGTAAGAAACCAAGTAACAAACACCCCGTAAGCCTTGTTGAACATTTCCATGGTGTTTTGGTACTTTTCATATTCACCGTTATAAAAATCGATTTGTGCCATAAGCCACAAATCATAAACACCGTCATAAGGAAAATCCACCAGCGGCGTTATCTCCATTCCTGCTGGATAAGAATAGCTGAACTGCTCCACTTCCTCCGGCGACATCAAAAACACATCTGCCGCTATTTGCCCATCCAGCAAAGATAACCAGCGCAATTTCAAGCTGTCGGAGTAATTATTGAATTTTGCATCATTCACACGAGCGATGATGTCTTTTATCTTTGCCATGCTTCCTCCTTTATGCAACATGCGGCGCAGGCGTTACGCCTACGCCGCACTGGCAAACAATTATTTATCTACCTCTGATTAGGCATCCAACTGTGCGCCGCCGGCAAAGCCACCCAGAGCAAAGCAACGCCAATCATTGAAGGTACCCATGAATCGGGCATAGCCTTCCCATGTGTTCAGGTTGATATGAGGAGTGGAGGACAAAATATCCAACTCTTCTCTGTCATTCCAAACTGCGCCGCCAATAGTCTGGTTCAGCTTGCTGTCCATCAGGATCCAAGGTGCAGTGTTGGCACCGAGGAACTGATTGAAGTAGGGGTTGCAAATCACGTTCCAACGGCCGTACTGGTAGTTGAAAGCATTCTTTGCATCGGTGGGGTCATCGGGAGAGCCGATGGCCTCAAACACCTTTCTGCGCAACTTCGCGTTCAGAGGAATCACAATGGTGTCGGGCTTTACAGCCGTCAGTTCGCCATTGTCGCCCTTAAACAGCTGCATGCGTTCCTCCATCATGTCCAGCGCATCCAAACTGAACTCATCAGCAAAGCAGTTGCACTGCTGCAGCTTCTTGTCGTTCTGATCCAGCACACTGGGGTGCGCCTTATGAAACAAGGGCAGCTTGTCCGCAGCAGAGATGTCAAAGGTCTTACCCTTTGCACCGAACTTAATGCTGGACTGACCCTTCATAGCGCCGGCATAGATAGCTGCGCCCAGATTCTCACGGGTGCGGTGATATGCGGTGATGAACTTCAAAGGATCGCCATTCAGGTTCATCAGGCGAGCATCCTTAATCATCTCACGGGAGATGTTGAAGCTCTGGGTGAAGCTTTCGTAAACAATCATCTTGCTGAAGCCTTCACGGAAGGAAGTGCTGGGAATAGCGCCGCCTTCGCCGGTGGGTTCCCAGTCGTCCATAGCGGTGGCGCTGGTCAGAAGGTCAGCAAAATTTTCAGAAGTGCCCATCAGGAACAGTTCGGAAAGCAGGCTTTCCTTCTGCAGCTCCTCGTCACGTTCTTCCAGGAACATCTGCACAGGCGCCTGAACTTTGCCATAAATGCTATCGGCAACGCCGCTAGCTTCGGTAAATGTAATAGCCATTTCTTAATCTCCTTTTCTCGTTATTACAGCCAACGGCCGCGGACCTTGTCGCCTTCGGCATTGCCTGCCAAGGAAACAAGCTCAAAAGTGCCGGTATTGCCGTCGGTATATTCCACCTGAGTGCCGCCAGCGGCAACCTGCACCTTAGAACCCACCTTGGCATCAGCCGCGCCGGCTGCCAATGTGGTTTCATAAATATTACTCTTGCTCACTCTGGTAACGGGCAACTCTCCGCCCGCCACCACGGTTTTCTCTGCCTCGCAGATATATTCGGGGGTAGTAGCTCTTGCATCCACAATGGCGGTCAACTTGCCGTCCACCACAGTCAATGCCTGGCCAACATGATAGGTGCCGTCGGCTGCTTCCATGTACTCATAGGGAAGCACCGTACCGGTGTCACTTACTTTCTGACGAAACATAATTATCCTCCTTGTTTCTTTTTCAAATATTTCGCATAGTTCGCTTGAATCTCCGCATCGGAAGCCTTAGGATTCAACTTGCGGTAATTCGCGAGTACGTCGCTGGGCACGGTGACCGCGCCTTCTCCGCGACTTGCGACTGGAACCAAGTGTTCCTTGCTTCTGGCAAGCGTTTGCGCTTCTTGCCGCGCCAGCTCTGCCCTCCGGCCTACAACCTGGTCAAAATTCACCAGCTTATACGCATCTGCAAGGTTACCAACTCGCTGCACAGCAGCGTAGAACTCCTTGGAATTTGGCATATTCAGCAGATCCTCAACCTTTGTAATGCTGGGATCCATTTTCTGAATTTCAGCAATCTGCTCCGCCACCTTTGTTTGCATTTCCTTCTGAGCCGCTTGCTCTTGCGCCTCCTTGTCGGCAAGCGCCTTCGCTTCTGCTGCTTGCTCCGCAGCCTTGACCGCGGGATGCTGGGAAATAACTGCATTCAAACCTTCCTGTGTCAGCTTGCCGGAGGCAAGATCATTCTCCAATTTCTTGATTGCCTGCGACTGCTGATAAGCGCCGAATTGCTCCATGGTAGTAATCGGCTCACCGCTAACAGGGTCTTTTAACCCCAATTTTTCAAAAAGGTCTTTCAGCTGGGTGGCGTTCTTTTCCTGTTCCGCTTGAACAGCCGCGTTAATGGCATTCTGCTGCTCCTCGCGACGGCGTCGGGCAGCATTTTCTTTTCTCTGCTCTTCGGTTAAAGGGGTCGGATTTCCCCCTCCGTTTCCCTCGGGCGGTGCCCCCTGAGAAGCGGGCGCGACCGGATCCTGCCCGGCAGGGGCGGCGGGCTCCTGCACTTGTGCGCCTGTATTCGGTACAGCCGGTTCTGTATTTGCTCCGGAAGCAGGGGCGGCGGGCTCCTGCACTCTTCCGCCTAATCCCAGAGCCTTAAATGCATCTTGTTCAGTAATTTCTCTACCCATGTAATTCCTCTCCATGGCCTTTGCCATTTGATTTTCCCGCTATTCATTGCGTATGTTTGCCGGTCTCTCCCGACTGTCCAACCAGCAATTACTTGCCGGTCTTGCCAGTGCGAAGATCCTTGCCCTTCTTCACCTTAGGGGTGGGGTTCTCCTTGACCTGGTTAGGCGCCTTCACGTTCATGGTTGCGCTGTTGGGGATCTGGCCAACATATCCACTCATTTTCTTCATGGTCTGTCACCTCCTTTCAGATTCACAACTGATTGAGAATTTGCCCTTTTAGGGCATTGGCATCCCACTACCACCGAGTAGCTGTGCCGCATTTTCGGCGCCAGCCCGCTGAGCAGCAGCCGCTTGTGCCTGTTCTTTCTCCTTTTGGTATCGTTCTTCAATATTCTTTTTGATGGCATCGGCCAACGGGTAATGATTCAGTTCCAGCATCTCCCATAACAAGATTTGCGCTTCCGTGCTGGAGGGATTTCCAAAAGCACCTCTTTGGAAGTTCATAAAGATTTCTTGCCACATAGCTTCTCTGTTGCTTGCCAGCGGAGCCGCAGTATCGCAAGAGAACAAAAAGCGATCATTGTAGTGCCACTCGCCGCTCTCATCCTGTTCGAGGAAGTCATAACGGTTAAATTCTTCATACACGGTTTCGCCCTTGAAATTTTTATAGCTCACAGAGCGCGGCTCATCCGAATACGCCAAGGCGAATTTAAACATGATCTCAAAAATTTTCGCGTATGCGGCATTTTTCATAACACGCTTGCTTTCTAAGCGTCCTGCTGCGCGCGCTGCCGAAAACTCCTTAGCCTTTCCAGACGTTGCCGTAGCATCATGACGTCCTTGGAAAGAATCAGTAATGCCCAATATTTGTCGGGATTCTTCATACGCTTGATTCAGGTAAACCATCTCATATTGCAGATTCCCCTTGAACTCATACACACCAATCATGTTCTTATCAGCAGGATTCTCCACCCGCCACACTTCGCCGTCCTTAGAGCTGGTTCTGTAATTCGCCTTGTTGGGAAGCGTAACCTTTGTGCCTGCATTGCAAAGCCGTTCCAGGATCTTCTTTTCCATACGGTTGACCGTGTTCTGCTGCGTCTCGATCTGATCCACGTCAGAATTGCCGAGAAGCTGTCCATACACGCTAACGCTCTTTTGCAGGACAACAGGAAAAACGTTCGGGATATAAAACGGAATTTTTGTTGGCACCAGCTTTTGCACACCGTCCACAGTTTCCATGTGCTCACCGGGAATCAGGACGCCGCCGGGAGATTGCATAGGAATATAAATCTCTTGATATTTCTGTTCCCGCTTCTCGAAATCCTTTCCGCCACACCACGGGCAATCACCGCCATCATAGACAGTCTGGTGTGTTTCCCGCACTGTTGTAACACTATCGCCTTCCAGCTCTTCCGGCAAAAGTCCACCCTGTAACCCCCGCTCTGGAACGGGGAGTAGGTTGCCAAATCCAAAGGTTTCTGTTTGGATTTTCTCACCTACATTAGGTTGCTGACGTCCGCAGTTTTTACAAACAGACAGCCGCCTCGCCTGATAGTTCTCTACGTATTCCAAAGTAATATCATTTACCCAGCAATACCTATCAATGCCGCCCGAAGTATTTCGCTCATAACCCACATACAGAGTCACCGCATCTTCCGCACTGATGTCAGCCTTTTTACCACGAACACTCGGCTCCGATTCATTCTCTTCGCTCACATCAATACCGTACTTCCGCTTAATAGCCCCCTTTGTTGTGGGGACCTTCAAGATGAACCAATCCATATCCTCAATGTCGGTATATACACCAGGCTGCGGGCCAAACTGCTTCGGGTGAGCTACACTAACCGCCAACTCACCCACCGTATCGTAGCTCGCTTGGCTGTTGTCCCATTCCACCTGATAACCAACGCCACCTTGCATAGGCACTGTGCGTTCTGCGAGATCGTTAATCCGCTCAAAAGGAAGGCGATCCATTTCATTTCGCAACCAATGTTCAATAATGTTCGCCAAATGCTCATCCTCTTTCCGGCGCGGCGTCACCTTGGGTGCCGGGAGGGAACTGGAGATCTGCGTTTCAATGTTTTCAAAAACGATATTTCGAACATGGGGGGTTGTCATGTCCTTTTCGTCATCTTCCACAACTGGCTTCAGCTTATTTGTGCCGTTGTAAAGATCCTCGCGGCGCCCCATCTTGGAAAGTTCACCGCTATATCCCAAATCACTGGCGTTAAGTCTTTCTTGCCACAGCGCCAACTTTTCATTATCGGCAGCATTAACAGACCGTTCCGCCTTGGTTTTTTTGCCCATAGCCATTCCTTTTTTCTAACGTTACCCGTCGTTGCGGTTTATTTCTTATAATCTCAATTCGGCTCACCCCACATAGCAATCATCATCTTCTGCTGCTCCGGCGGTGCCTTTCGAAAATCATCGAGCATGTTCCGTGTCCATTTCACCTTAACCTGGGAAACTTCGTCACGCTCCACCAATGCGCTTTGCTGCCCCCGAATTCTCTGCGTGATCCCAAAAGCCATGACCAAATCATCATGCTCTCCCTGCTCGGCCTGCGCCTTCCAGTTCTCGTCATAAACGAATGTGAGCATTTCCCCAAGCAGGTCATAATCCGTTATTGAGTCCAAAGAATCCTTGGCCACATCTTTCAGCGTATCTACAAGCACCTGCCGCGTATTATGGTTCGTGTTGAAGCCAAAAGCTTGTACCGTCTTTTTCAAGTAGTTGTCATATTGCTCTCGCACATAAAGCTTCGGGTACTCCATTTCCTCCAAAATCATTTCGGGGAAGGTGGAGTAATTTGTTTCCACGCCAATAAGCGCGGTATTGTAGTACATGCCTAGGCAGTACATTTGTTCTGCAAACATCCGCTCGCCAAATTGATGGTGCACAACCGCCACAAGCTCGCCTGTGCAGTTGTTAATCAATGTACCTGCGAATTTATCTGTGCCAGTACCCGCGGTATCACCGCCCAATACATAATGCACACCTTTTTGGGGATGTTTTAATATTCTCAGCGGGCCTCCGGGCTCAGCCTGCCACTCCCATTTCGTAATTCGACCCGCCACATCTTTTTCAATACGGAATCGTCCATATTCCCACGGAAGCTTTCTAACCCGTTCCCGTTGAAGCACCAGCGCCTTTTTATCAAACACACAGCGGCCTGTAGAAATAAACGCTTCGTCCGGCGTTGCCGGATATTCCTGATGAAACATATCCACGTCGCCACCGCAGTTTATTTCAATGCACCAGCGGCGCCACGCCAACTGTTCATCATCCAGAGCAAAAGTGTCTGCCAATGCCTGCTCTTCTTCCGTCCGCTCGAAACCTGGCGGCGGCATTCTTCGATAAGAACGCATCTCAAACCACGGAAAGAATATTGGCAGGAAACCGTCTGCCCCTGTTTTCTGAGCTTCAATAGCTGAATCCCACAGTTTTTTGAACTCGTTAAAACCATTAGCCGTGGATTCAATCACTACCATTGTGTCCTTGCCGTCGGGAACAGACTGCATAATGCCGGTGAAGGTTTCCATCTTGTCACCTGGCCAGAAAGCAAACTCCGATAGCAGAACATTCAAAAACGTCCATCCACGGCCCACGCCGCTGCCGCCGGCAGTAGCACACCGCAAGCGGCTCCCTAATCCTTTGTCCTTGCCTTTATACTTAGCCGGTCTATCAAACACCAATTCCTGCGCATTAGACGCCCTCTGCAATGGCATTAGCGGCTCTGGTAAGCGATCATAAAACAGCTTCACCATCTTGAATAAGCTCGCTGTCGCGTCTTCTTTGTGCGCCACTATCAGGCTGCTGACATAAAACGCTGTTGCGGTTGCCCAAAAAATCAAAGCGACAATTAGCGTGGAAAAACCCATCTGCCGTGCTTTCAAGATAATTACGCGAATCGGTTTGCCTTTGGCGCGTTCTGCCTTCAAAATTTCGTATAACCTTTGCTGGGGCTCGTTGAGGATCAGTCTTGTTAAAGCACCGCCCTTCGTTTGAATGTGAAGGAAGTTCTGTATGTACTCCTTCGCCCTGCGAATGTTTATCATAAAGACCCCTCTGTGCCTTGCGCATCCAGCTTAGCCAGATACTCTCCGACACCGGAGTGCTGCGTATCAATGCGCTCTCGATACCCGTAATTATTTTCTAGGTTGAAAATGATACCCTTGACATTCTTGCCATCGCGTGTGAGAAGCTCCCTTTCATTCCATGTCTGGATCATGCCGTCAGCCTCCGCCACAATGTCAGCAAATTCCGGATACTTTTCTACGTCATGATAGTTATCCCACGTGCTCCTGTGGATTCCCAACGCTGTTGCCAAATCACCCTTGCTTGGCGGCACCACATACTGGATTATTTCCACTTGCTTGCCCAATCGATTGGTGATAGGCTTTTGCTCAATAATTGCATGGCCATACGCATCTTTTTTCCCGGTATCTACAGGCTCGGTTAGCTTCACCGCACGAGTAATGCTCCTAAAATAGCGGTTAACAGCCCTTTGAAGCGTTTCCCGCGTATATTCCTTTGGCCTTCCGCCTACACCCATGCTGTCACCTCCTGCATATCGCAATCGCGTGCGCTCGGGCGCGTCATGGAATCACACAGGCGCCCCCCTGCACCCACGATGTCGTGTCGAAAAACCTTCCTGAATATATGCTATCGCAAAGAAACGACGCTGAACCGTCAACATTTTTTGGCAATTTTGTTTTCAAATTCATAATTTTTGCAGAAAAACATGGCAAAAACAAAGCAAAATTGTTAAAAGCCGCATTTTTGCAAGTTTTCCGTGAGAACGCGCAAAGGCACCCTCTTGCCCAAATTCGCAACAAGAGGGTGCCTATTCCGTTATTTTTTGCTTATTCCAGCCTTCGTTGAGGCAATATGTACCGAATGTATTGAGGCTGACCAGGCTTATATGACGCTCTGAACAGCAATTTTCCCCCGCGGGGCGGCAAAAGTTCCGCCTCGCTGATGGCGATCCTGTCTTTCGGCACGGGCCGAATCAAATTACGAGACGGAATATACTTCTTGGCATCAGGAACGCGCCGCACTTGATTCATGAAATACTCCGCAATAGGCAGATAATCCTCTTGCTCGCGCAGCGGTGTCCATGAAACGCCGCCCATGCCGTACTTTTCCCACTTGTCAAGAAACGCCCGCTTTGCCCATGCCGGCACAATCAGGTGGTGGTGCACACGCACACTCTCCCCCGTTTTTCCGTCCATATCGGCAGTAATAGCCACGTATGGCAGCTCCTTGCTTTCCTTCTGTATCTCTCTGCGTACACGTTTCAGGCAGTTGCGCAGCTCTTGCTCGGCAGCATCGCGGATAATATCCATCCATTGACCCTCATCCAATGCCACACCTTCTGCCATTTCCTTAGCTCGCTTGGTCACTTTCTCGTAGCCAGCAGCGTTATAGTCCAATCCTATGAGCAAATCCCCATCATGGAAATTCGCGTTAATCAATCTGGCAAGAGTTTTCACGCAGGCATATTCATTCTGTTCCTGTTTTTTGATTTCAGAACGCGCAGTGCGTCCTGTTTTTTCAGGTCTCTTTCCCGGCACCCAGAATTTTGTTTTCTCTCCGACCTTTCCGGCCGTAACGGTTCTTATAACCCAATACCCTTCCTGCATGACATTATCTCCCTCTTTTAATATGGTTGGCTCTAAACTTAGGCCCTTACCAAGCCCCAAAAGGTTATCTAAGATAACCTTTTGTAGAGTTCATTTCGGAGCAACTGCCGACATCTATCAGCAGCTGCGCCCAAACAACTCTAATGCGAACATCTGTTTTATTCCATCCACCAACTATCCCAGAACGCATCATAATATCGTCGAACCAACCGTTCTAAGGTAGAGCGGGACAGAAAGTGTTTGGCACATACCATATTCGCTCCGATATTTGTAGTCACAAATTCCAGCAAAGCTTTTTCATAATCACCGCCCACTTCCCTGCAAAGCGCTCGGATCTGCTCTTTCTTTCTGACGGGCAACTCATTATATAATTTAGAATAAAAATACACCAACCCTTGCTTGTCATAGCTCACCGGCACCGATTTCTTAAACCGAAACATGCCAAACACCTCCTATCCACACATCTTATTAGTCCGATTTCATCCACGCTTTGGAGCGAAACCGTGTCTTATTTCGCTGCTTAACGTACCTGCGGCGATATTCCGCCAAAATTTCCTCCCGTTCGCCAGGCCTTAGTGCCGCCACCAGCTTGCCGTAGGTTGTCCCTCGTCGCAGTGCCTCATCCGACAGAGCATTCACTCCATAATCCGCAGGCAGCTTATTCCCCGCCACGGTGCACTCCCCCTCGTCCATCTCCCACGGATAATGGTTCCGGCTCTCTGATATCATAGAAACGTCGGCCATTATCTTGGAGCACTTGATATACACCCCGAGCAAAGGCCTCAATGATCTTTTCTGTATTCTCTCCAAGATCCAGCTGTGCCTTTTGCTCAATGGCGTGCATAATCTCATGCCACAGCGACAGACAGCGATATTCATGGCTGCTATCCTCTGCCAGGGCGATTTGGCAATCCATGTAACGGATCTGCCCGGCCAGCATTTTTTCCCCGTCATTGAGCCGATGCTCGCTTACTACGGCATACTCCACGCCATCGATGCGCACACTTTCCGGAATCTTCATTTTCCCCGCCACCTCACATCACATCATTCAGGTGCGCCAATACGCAGGTTAATTCCGTAAGCTTTTCGTTCAAAAGCTCCATGGCGTCCAGCAAGCCGGCGATCGGTCTATCCTCCCGTTTCTCCGCCCTTGAGCAGCATCCAAATACTCTTTCCCGAATTGCTTCTGCAACGGCCATCGCCTTGTCCACCGTCTCCAGGCTTATGGAGATCTGCGCGCCCGCAGGCTTCGGCTTTGCCTCCATTATTTTCATTTCCCCGGCGAGAACATTCATTTCACCTTGATACATCATAAAATCCTCCTATATTAAACTTCTTTTATGTAATAGCCCTTTTGGGCCATCATTTTTTGCTTGATTTGATATACATCCGTCCGCCTTCCCTTGGCGTCCTCGATCACCTGTTCTCCGGTGCCGCATACCGTATATGCAAAATCCGCTCTGTACCGGATCGCCCGCACCCGCTTCCCCTCAGCCGTGGTGTAGGCTTCCTGCAATGTAAAATCCTGCTGCAAACGAAGGTCGCAGATAATACCCATCTGCAATTGCAGCATCAAGTATTCATATCTCCGCGCCTCTTTCTTTGAATCAAATCGAATCCCCGCCACCACGGTGGGCATATTGTGATACTTGCTTTGCCCTTGGCCCTCCTGCGGGGAGTGCTCCGCCTTTTCCGGTGCAAAGGGTTTCCTGCCCGTCCTTTGCCCCTCCATCAGCTTTCTGACAGCCTGTTCTCGCGCGGCCGGCGGCAGATCCGTTATGCTTTCATACACCAGCCCAGCCATCGCGCCACACCCGCAAGCAGCGAATACAAACCATTGCTTTTGAAATCCGACGTCGGCCGGAAGCACTTACCGTCCAATAAGCAACCTTATATGTATTGTGCCGGCACAGCTTCTGCTGAAGCCATCTTTTAATAGGATTCATACCGCCTCTTCCTTTCGTTGTATTCCACTTCAATGGGCGCGCTGCAAGCGAAGCATGTGATCGTAAACCCCCGTTCCTTTCGATTGGTCAGATATCGAACCTCCCGCTCACAACAAGAGCAGCACACCCGAATCACATCTGCTCTTTCAGAGTCCATCGAATACTTTGCACCGCATCGACAGCGAGTCTCTTTTACATTTTCTTTCGTAAAGAAACTTTTCACCCGCCCGCACGCTGGGCATTTCATATGAAAAAACGCCATACTTCACCTCCCATTCAAAGCATTCCCTTTGTACGCAAATTCATTTCCATACCGCATTATGTATCACCCTTCATGTACCGGATACTGCGGGTTCTCATCACACGCATCGCATGTTTCCGTGGAAAGTCGCTCCACTTCCTTCTGCAAAAAATTGTGCCGCTTTACTAACCCGTCCAAAGCACCGCAGAGCTCATCTGCCAACGCAGGAGCTCCGTTCTCAACAATTTTGCAAATCATTTCAAATTGTAATTGCGTCATTCTTCATTCACCTCCCACCGCTTATTTATCACAGTCCCACGTCCTTCACACATGGGTGATCTTCATCTAAATGGCACACTAGCCAAACAGGACAATCTTCACAGCCGTACATCTGCTCTATTCTTTGTTTGCGCTTCGACCGTGCCCTTTCCTTTCGACTCTCTCGCCCAGGCGCCAACGCAAATACCGAAAAAAGCAGTAAGAGAAAGAAAATAATGCTAACCGCCACAAACAGCCAAAGTATCACTTCATCAGCAAGCTTCATCCAAATCCTCCTCATCCTCAAATATTTCGTATTTCTCCGGCCTTCTGCCGTTTCGCTGTCGTGCAATCTTGGTATAGAAACTATCCCTTGTAATCCCCAGCACCTCCGCGCACTCCTTGGAAGTACCGTGGATCAGCAAAGGCTTGTCCGTTCCCACCTCATATACCGAGTAATGCTTACCCATGTTCTCGCAGCTCCTCCACATAACACCAGCTTTGAGGCGCTCTCGTAATCGATTTCCTCTTACACTCAGAACACCAATCTATTTCACCCTTCATGCAAACATAACTGCCTGGAAGAAATGCGCCGTTTGTTAAATCAGGATTGTTGCACGCACGCTCTCTATGCCCACACTGCTTAACAGCATGTCTATCTATGGTAAAAAGGTCGCACAATTTCTTCGGCTTATTGTAAATCTTCAAATCCGAGATGTGCCAACCGTAAAGACCTATTAAGTAAATGCAGTTTTCTTTTGGCTCAGCGGAATGTTCATATTCATACAACTCTTTCGCCGTTAAACAAGAGAGCTTCACCATATCTTCGGTATGTATGTCTGTTCCCTCTACGGGAGAAGAACGGAACAAATCACTTGCGTACTTGTATACTCGATCACAAGTAAACTCCCCTATGACTTTGCCTAAAAACTGCTCCATGAAAGGCTGATATTCTTTCGGTATTTTGGAGAAAGACCTTTTGTCTTTACTGCAATATATTTTGGCAACTTTATTCCAGTTTTCGGCTTTGGGATAGCTTTTTCTGACCTCTACCGTTTTTTCTTTGCCGACGTCCCAGCCCATTATTTTCGCTATGATTAAGAACACCCAATACGGCTGAATACTAATCAACACTGCCTTCACAGTCCATCACCGCCTTATGTACTGAGGCTTCTCCGCTTTCCACTTCCGGCGGAGCCAAAACGCCCACCACGGCGGTCTCTCTGCTTCCCAGTTCCGCAATCTGATCTCATATTCCCGGCGGCGTTCCTGGCGTTCCCGCCTTGCTTTGCTCTGTCTCATATCAAACGCCCGCCATTTCTTTAATCTTTTTGTTTATTGGTGTTATGACCTCAACCAACATTCTATCTCTAATCATTTTCCAAACCTTTTCTCTTTTCCAAAATGGAAGTTTTCGTATCTCTCTCATCACATCTATGCACAAAAGAGCCTCTTGGTATCCCCAGCATCCATCACACGCCCGCTCGTTGCACCACTTTACAAACTGCTTAAAAGTCATCTTCCTTCCCCCTGTCCCCAAGCACAATCTCGCATACTGCCTTCTTGCTAAGATTGCCCTTGAAGCTGTTAATCATATCCACGATCCCCGCCTTCACCTCAGCTATGATTTCATCCTTAATTTGCTCTTTGGTTACGGCGGCATTGTTAAATTGAATCTTATAGGAATTCACAAGGTCACGCTGCTTGTCCGCATCCTCCCTTGCCCGCGCTGTTCTTTCTCTTTCCCTCTGAAGCTCTAAGCCTGCCAGCTCCAGCCGCTTGGAATATTCATCCAGGGTAACGAGAGCCGCCTCATATTTCAGCTGCACCTCTCTTGCCTTTTCCAATTCATTCATGAGGTAATCGTTTTGGCGCTTTAAGCTGCCAACCCGTTCATACTCTCTGACAAGATAATCCTTAATGTCCGGAACTCTTATCACCGGCATTTCTTCCTCTTTCTTCCGCTTAAATACTGCAAGAAAATTTCCCATTTTCCCGCTCCCTCCTATTCATACACCTGCGCCTGTTCCGGATCTTCCGTAGGCGGCGTAGCTTTCTTTCCCTTCACGCAAGGATACTCCGCATCCAAATGGCACACCATCCACACCGGGCATTCCAGGCATTCCGCCTTCGGCTCACGCCTTAAACTGCGCTCCCGGCGTCTTTCCCTCAGCATATTTCTGATCAGGAGCGCTATAACCACCGCAGAAATGGAGAGCGCAAGCCAAACCACGACCCCTGCGATCACCGCAATCAAAACCTCTTCCTTCATGCTCATGCCTCCTTTTTCAAAATCTTATCTATCTTCTCATCCATGGCCCTGCCCAATTGATAACAATTGCCATGGGAGATATGGTTTTTGTACGCCCCGTAGGATAAGCGGAATTTCTTTTCCGGTAACTTCCCAGCGGCCACCAGCTTCGCCATCCGCAGGTATTTACGTTGGGCATTCCGTTTATTTTGGTTCTTGACTTTCCGGATCACTTTGCCTTCTGCGGTAATATAAGTGTGGAATCCCAAATAATTGACGCCGTTCTTAAATGGGAAAATCTGCGTCTTACCGTTCAAACTCAGTTCCAGCGTTTCCAGATATGCCGTTATAACTTCCAGACAATGCTGCAAGTACTCTTTGCTCGGATGGATCAGCCAAAAATCATCCATATACCTGCCGTAATACTCAATGCCCAATTCGTGGCAGATCAGCTTGTCCATGCTGTCCAGGTACATAAGACCAAATGCTTGGCTAATTTGGTTTCCCAGAGGCACTCCCTTTCCCTCGGTGCTGTCGATGAACAGCTCACACAGCCAGCACACATCCGGATCATCCCCGAAATGATATCGCACGATGTCCTTCAGCTGATCGTGGGATATGCTGTAAAAGAATTTGCGGATATCGCACTTGAGGATGTACCCTTCCATGCCGTACCGGCTGTAAAACTGCTGCATCTGCTCACTCAGCCGGTCAAGGGCGAACAGTGTACCCTTCCCCTTCTGCCCAGCGCAATTATCCAGAATAAATACCTGCTGCAGCCGAGGCATAATTACGTTATCGCACAGACAGTGCTGAATGACTTTGTCTTTGAAACTGGTGGTCTGTATCACGCGTTCCTTCGGCTCATACACCTTAAATTCGTTGTACTCCGAAACGGTGTATGTTTTGCCCTTCAGCTGAGCTATGAGGGTATGTACACCATCCAACGCCCCGACGTTAAACCGGGCAGCGCTCTTCTTGTACCCTTTCCCACACCTTGCCTTGCGGAAGGCTCTATACATGTTTTGAAAATCCGTCACTTTCTCAAACTCAGTCATTCAGCACCATCCTTTCTGTTTATCCGCATTGCGGAAAGGTCGTGCGTTCTTTTGATGGAGGTGTATTGATTTCGGCTAAAGCCTACTCTGTCGAACATTCCTCGGAACGGGCGAACGCCGTTACTGTTGTTGTAGTTGTCATTGTTGATGTTGCCAGACGGCGAGACGCAAAGAAAAATACAACGCACGGCCTAAGTATCTTTAAGTCCTTTCCTTCGAGCGCCAAGCAATGGACATATATTTCACATCACGCACCATCTTGGACCAGTATTCCGCTGAGCCATCACTCAGCAAATCCAAACTCATAGATAACTCGATGTAAAACAGCAATTCATCGCACAGCGTGACCGCCCTGGTAATCATTTCGCACCGCTCCCGCTTATGGGTTGTGTTGTTGATTCTGTTAGCTTCGAACAGTGCGTCGTAGATATCCAGGCTCTTGACCTGCATGCGGTCAACGAGGGAATGACGATACTTTTTGGGATATCGGTTGCAGTTCGATGTAAGCTTAAAGGTGTGCACGGCAAGTTCTTTTGCCTTGACAATCACCTTTAGGTCATTATCTGCCATATCTTACTTCTCCAAAGATTCAAAGATAGAAGATTCAAAAATCAAAAACGGGCGAACGCCGAGACAGTCGTCGCAGTCGCCACGGCCGATGCGGCCAGACGGCGAGACGCAAAGCGTCCAGTATGGATCATAATGAGGCTTCGCTGATTCCGGTGTTGCAAGCCACCACCAACCGCTTACGGGGTACTTGTCAAAAATCTCCACATGTGTCCGATAGAAATCCAAGGTCGGCAAACTAATTTTGGATTCCATTTCGCCGTAGGTCTTCAGACCGTCCAGAGTAGTGAGATCCGTTTTGACAGTGCAAACATTCTCCTCACCAATGGCGGCGATAATTTGGGGAAGAATCTCCTTTTTCATCCGCTCCAGCACATTACTGGTCCGCAGATCGTTGTTTTCACCGAACGAGGAGCGGAAAGCGACATCCTTCATTACCACCGGCACCTTGCCGTCCACGGCGGGAAACTTGATAAATTCCATACCGGCGATCTCGAAGGTCTCACCATCTTTTACATTGGGGAAATTGTTAATTTTGCTCATGATTATTTCTCCTTTCACTTCGATACAAAGATATTAGAATTTAAGATACAAAACGGGCGAACGCCGCGACTGCCGTCGTAGTTGACAACGTTGATGTAGCCAGACGGCGAGACGCATTTGGCCCAGCTGTCATTTTCATGCCTTGCGGTACTGTAGGGCGTTGCCAGCCACCACCAGTCCTTAGGTACATACTTGTCCAGAGTATATACATACCGGCGATACCGCCCCGTGGTGAGCAGAGATGCAAATCGTTTTACAGAACCGTAATCCTTCAAGCCATCGTCTGCTGTCAGGTCCACCGTGTGTAAGATGACATTGTCCTCTCCGACGATCTTTGCCAGCTTGGTTCCAAACTCTTGGCACAGTTTATCTACCTTGGAGCCGTCATAATTGTTGTTGTCACCAAAAGTAGAGTTCTTAACGAATTCCTTGCAGATCAGCGCTGTGGTATCCCCGGACTGTTCCAATACCACCAGCTCATACTCACCGATCTTTACGGTGTCGCCCACTGCCACAGCCGACAGTCTTACCGAATCTAGACAGAAACTGGCCTTGATCTGCTCGACCTGCTCTTTTGTTAATTCTGTTTTTCTGCCATTGATAGAGATGTAGTTTTTCATTTCTTATTTCCTCCAAATTATATATTGTTACCGGAAATGTCCGGTTTCTGCTGATGTTCAAAGAAACACATCAAGTAAACTCTAAACTCACTTTGGAATATCCCGCCCCAACGGACACCACTTTGGTGTGCGGCCTGTCCAACTGGCCTTGTTACCAATCTTCTTAGCTTTGACTGTTGCCAAACAGTAGTAGCAAAACCGATCCATAAATTTTTTCTTCTGGATCGTCCTATCTGGCCGGCAACAAATTACATCCTTACCATCAATCTTCTTGTTGCTCCATCCGCCACCGGTAGGAATGAGCCCCTCCTCTTTCACCTCGAAAAATGCAGGGCAATCTCTACACATTCTCTCCATTACGTTTGCTTCTCCTTTCTCCGCCTTGCGGCGGCCATCTTCACTTTAGCTATCAAAATACCTGTTTCTGTATGCTCTGCGTTATCAAATCGGAGTCCATGCTTATTCATAACCGCATTTTCTGCCAAGCTTACCAACGCGAGATTTTCCAGCACACAGTTTTGGCGGTCTCCGTCCTTGAAAATAACTCTGTGCCCCTCCGGCACCGTCCCATAAGCTTGCTCCCAAAGGAGCAGATGCAGCTGCCGCCAATTTTTTGTCCATACCCCCGGCTTATCATCTATCTTCTTCCAGAGATATCCGTCCGATTTTGTCACGACCGTTCCCACAGGCATAGTATCCCAGGGCGTCCCTCCTTTTTTAAACCATCCCTTCTCGCTGCCGGGGGCATAATATCCTTTCATCCCCTTGTTGTGAGAAATATGTCCTTTTTCAAACCATCCGGTTAATCCGCTATCTATGTTGTGATTGGCATAATAACCCTTGATCTGAGAACGGGTATAGCTCGTGCCAAAGGTTTCATTTAATAGTTGCGCCATCTGTTTTGGTCCTATGCCCTTATAATGCTCCAATATAAAGGAAACAATATGCGCCGGAAATACCTTGGACGGTTCTCCTTTTTTAATACCTGGTTTTGTTCCGCTTTTCAGATTATGATTGTTCTTATAACTTTTCATGGATAACTTGGTAAAGTTAGTCCCAAAGACAGCATTGGTCTTTTCAGCAAGTTCTTCAGCAGAACACTCCTCCACATGCTTCAAAATAAAAGCATGTACCTCTGGCGCATACCGCTGGCTCATAGCTCCCCAACCTCCAACATCCTGGGTACCGGTGCCAATCTTCCGTCTGTCCGGTACTCATTCAGATGCGCCATAGTCTTCAGCGCCAACTCACCGTTTCGGATCATCGTCTCAGCAACAGCTGTCACCGCCTGGCATCTGGTAATCTCTTTTTGCAATTGTTCTTCAGAAATATCATCATCCATAAGCCTTTCCAATGACTCAAACAGATAGTTGTTTAAATCGTTAAGTGTGTTTTTCATACAAAAAACCTCCATTTTTTTACTTGCCAAAAAACAGGAAGCCGTGTTATAATGTTTTTGCGGCTCCCTGTGAGTTGTGTTAATGATGAGCAATGCCCGGCTTTGGTCGGTGGGGCATTGCTCGTTTTTTATTTATCTGCGAAAAACTGAAAGCCTTCCAAATGCGCAAGACGATCATCGTCAATTGCTGCCCGCCCCTGCGCGCGAATGTAAACGCCCGACTCTCCATCGGACACTCCGCACCAGCCATCGATATAGCGCACCGACTCTTTCAGAGCTGCGGCCGCCATTAAATCAGGATCGATCATCACCATTCGCAGTTGTTCCTTTGCCTGCCACAGATCGTATCCTTGGAAGTTCAGCGGCGTCCGGAATAACCGTATACCCTCATCCGCGATTTTGGCAACCATGATTTCCACATCCGCCGTTGCCGTCTCGAAGATCTCCGACTGACACCCCATTTTCTTGCTTGGCTTGTAGGCAGTACCGGTGCCGGGCAGCTTTCCCATGTGCTCAGCCAGTGCGCCCAGTACCTTCCGGGGTAGCTGCTCAACACTGCTCCACACCGCCCAGTCCGGACCGATCAGCCATATTCGCTTACCGCTCACCGCCACGGTGTACCCCGCGCCCTTGAACCGCTGATTCATCAGCTTTATCAAAGGTCTTTCATTGATTACCATTTTCGATTCCTCCTATTTCCCACGCGATCCGCGCGTAATACATTTGACACGGCGCGTGTTTATTACTTTTCTTCATTACCCTCACGACATCAAAACCGGCATTTTCAAGCTTTTTCAAATCCTCCGGATACCAAATCACAAGCAGCATCGTCCGCAGCTCCACCAGGAATCGCCCGTTCGCCATTTCTATCACCCTGGGTAATTGTCTTGAAACAAACCTGTCAAGACCGAATGGCTTCAGCGATTCCCGAAACCGATCTACCAGCCGGCGCAGCTCGCCATCGTCAATTGCAACTTCCACGCCGGCAGAATCGATAAACTTCATACTCTCTACCTTCTCCCCCTCAGCCACCCCACCGTAGACTGTCCGCTGTACCGTCACCGCGGTTCGCTCCCGTTTCGTCTTGCCTGCTCACACTTAGGCAATACCAAACCCAAACCATACAAAGAAAGAAAGGATCCGACCCCTATGTCCAAAAGATCGGTGGAGGGCAAGGCCGGATTCGAACCGACAGCCTCTTACTGTGCTTGTAAGTGTGCTTCCGGAAGCACCTCTCGCCCGTATCGCCGGACTTTCCCGGCGGTCATCACTTAATAACCGTTTGGGATTACCCCTAATTTGCGGCTGGAAGAAGACAGATCATACACCGGCTCACCGCACACCGGGCAGATCTGCCACCCGTTTTCGAAAGGCCCGTCTGCCTCAAACTGCTCCAAATGTCCGCAGTGCTGGCACTTCCATACATTGTGCTTCTTGTCCACCAGCTGATAGCCGGTAAGGATCAGCTTCACGCCGCTCCCCGGGATAAAGACCATTTTCTTTCCCATCACTTCCACCTCTTTTTGTCATATTCATCCGCACACTCTCCGGTCCAGGTCGCGCGACCCTTGCGAGGAGGACACACATATCTCTTGCTTCGGTTACTTGCATACATATACTTGTTAGAAATGTGATAACCGACGCCGCACACAACTAACAAAACAACCCAAACGATTGTTAAGAAAGCATCAAAGTCCATAATCAAATTCCTTTTCAAATTAAGTTCCGTAGAGCATCTCTCACCCGTCACCCGCACATATACATTGCTAAGTACACCTTGCTGATTCTCTTATTGATAAAGCGATCGCCCAGGTGCTTCAAAATCGTGTTTTTACTTTTGTAGCCTGTGGTTTCCATCACTTCTTCCATCGTCAACAAATCGTGATCCGGAAACCGCATATTGAGCAGCTCCAGGTTTTCCCGATATCCTACCTTCTCCCGAGCCACCTACGACCCCTCCTTTCTGCCTGTGGCTTCCCGCCACCCCTTTTCTATTTGAATTATGGATATAGTTGCACTATGCAACCCTCAAGCAAAAAAATAAGTATTGAACTCCGCATTATCAATATCCAACACACGGGCAATTACCCCCGCCTCGTCCAATAACATAGGTCTTAAATTGTTGATTTTAAGGCTTAATGTAGGCTGTTTTACGCCGACTTCATCTGCAAGGCGCTTTTGGCTAATCTTCATTTCCTTTGCCCTATCTTTGATCAATTTTGCATTTATCATTATGCTCTCCTTTCTATTGCACTGTGCAACTTCTAAATAGAACATACCACAGTTGTTTTTGATTGTCAATAGCATAACGCAATTATTTTTTAATTTTGTATTGCATTATGCAAAATTTTGTGATATTCTTAGCTTAGCAATTACAAGGAGCAATATTTATATGGATAGTTTTGACCTTAAATTATTGGGTGAGCGAATCAAAGCTGCCCGTACCGTACGCAATTTAACCCTCGACGCACTTGCCGAACAAATTAATATCCACAAGTCGACAATTTCCAGATATGAACAAGGGAAAATCGAGCGACCGAAACTACCCGTCGTTCATGCCATTGCGAGCGCATTGCTCGTAAATCCCTCCTGGCTAATTGGGGCATCGGAAGATATGCATGTCAGCCTGACCGCAACCCCCACCGCTGATAACGTCCTACCCTTTCCCTCCATGAACAGACTTCCCTTGCTCGGCTCTATCGCCTGTGGCTCTCCCGTCCTGGCGCAGGAGGACTTCGAGGGCGAGGTAGATTTACCGGAACATATCCACGCCGACTTTGCCCTGCGTTGTAAGGGCGACAGCATGATCAATGCCCGCATCTTTGATGGCGATATTGTCTACATCCGCCACCAGGACATGGTAGATAACGGAGAGATCGCCGCCGTTCTCATCGACAACGAAGCCACCTTAAAGCGGGTGCAGCTCTACGAGGACCACATTTCCCTGGAGCCCGAGAACCCAAAGTACCGCCCCTTGGTATTTTGGGGCGATGAAATGAACTCCATCCGAATCCTGGGCAAGGCCGTCGCCTTCACCAGCACCGTTAGATGATTTCAAATTAAAAAGGTGGTTTTATTGTTGTTACGCCATTCTAAAAATAACCAAACAGAAGAAGTACTTTCTTTGCTTGAAGACGACCCTGTAAAAGTAATGATAAATCGCATCCATTGTTGCTCGGTGAAGGAAGAAAAGGATTGTCACCCTTTAGCAAAGTACTCCACGGAATATATTGAATCTTATCTCAAAGAACGACATAAGCACACATTAAAAAAAGAGATCCTCAGCACCGAGCCTGGCACGGCTGAACACGAAGTTGCTCTTGATAGAGGCTTTGATTATGGCGACGGTTGCATAACGATTGACGAAAAAATCAAAAAGACGCGTATATGGCGCTACTCTCTACAGTTAGGTATCTTATCCTCATCTGCCAGTGCTTCACTTTTCATTTGTGCAATGCTTCAGCTATCTATTCTCAAATGGCTGTTTTTTGTTCCCCTCTCTACCGCGCTCGGCTATCTGGCATCCAGGCTCATAATTCATCTTCTTCCTGAAGTCCTATCCTTTAGCGGTGTTCACGAATGGGAGTTAGGCTCTTCAAAGCCTCCGCTCCGCTTTTTTGTAATATTATTTGCTATTTTTCTTCTCGCTTGTATATTACTGTCACTACTCTCTATGGGTAACCACTATGAATGAATATATTCCTATTTCTCTTGTTTCCTGTCTTCTTGTGTTTTTTGGTATATTTTACTCAGTCTTTCTTCTTCCAAAGCGGAAAGAACAGCGCGACTGGCTTATCTTTGAAAATCGCGTTCTCGCCGTCATTGACGGTTTGTCTCTTTCCGGTATGCGTTTTGGATGCGCCGATTTTGAAATGCGCTCGTACGCAAGCTATCTGTTGGACAAAGCCCACGAGCTCCCCGGAAACCAAACACTTCTTTCCCATACGCCCACCTATCAAAGCGACGTGACCTATCACAGTCATACAGGTCTCCACGGCGACCACCTCACCTTTGCCCTCCTCTGCATCATCGAATATGGCAAGGAACACGATAACATCGAGCTAATCTCTCAATGTGAACAAATGCTTAAAGAGTCTCGCATTATGGAGGCGCACTACCGATAAATAAAAAACCGCCCCCGGTGTTGCAGCACCGGAAGCGGCGATATAAACCTCCCCACCCTCTACGATAGGGGCAGTCTATGCATTTATAATAGCACCCCGGAAAGGAACTGTCAAATGGCAAAGAAAACTAACTACGCCGCCATGTTCACCCTCCGCAAGGACGGGCGCTACCAAGGCAGCTATACCGACGCCACCGGCCGGCACTACCTCTATGACCGCGACCCGGTGCAGCTCTTCCAAAAACTACAGGCGGCGCAAAATCAGCAAGAACGAATTGCCACCTTTGCAGAAGTAGCGGACGATTGGGAGAGGGTGCACCGGGAAGAAATCACCCAGCGCACATGGAACAATTACCTGCCCCACTATTTGGAGATCAAGCGCCGCCACGGCAAAAAAGCCATTGTTGATGTATCCGCTGTCGATGTGATCAACCACCTCACTGCCGCCAAAGTGCAAGGATACAGCGCAACTGTGGTCAATTCTATCCGTTCCCTATACCGCATGATCTTTGACCATGCGATTGCCAATGACCTCACAAGATATAACCCTGTCGCGTCCGTAAAGCTCCCAAAGGGTCTGAAGCGGGGAAAGCGAACTGCGCCCTCCGATGATCAGATCCGCACCATCTTTAACAACACGGACAAGCCTTTTGGAATCTTTGCGCTGTTTCTGCTCTGCACCGGTCTGCGGAAGTCTGAGGCTCTCGCTTTAACATGGGACGATGTAGACCTTTCTAAAAAAGAGATCGCTGTAACAAAGTCCCTGGACTATGGGATCGGTGCTTCCCCCACTGTCAAACCGCCCAAGACCGAAGCCGGCATCCGTACTGTGCCCATCGTAGATGTGTTATGCGACCTGCTGAAAAAAGAAAAGCTTTCCTCCGCATCTGAACTACTGTTCCCCGCGCAAGACAGTAATCGCTCCGGAAAAGGCGGTGGCTATATGACACTGCGGGGATATGAAGGCGCCTGGCAAAGATACTGCGAGTCCACCGGTCTCATCAAAAACGGGAAGCCGACAATCACTGCTCACAACCTTCGCCACGGAACAGCAACGCTTATGTTCGAATTGGGCGTTGATGAGCTGACAGCGCAGCGCATCCTTGGGCACTCCAGAGTGGAGATCACAAGAGAGATCTATACCCAGCTGCGGGAAGCGCAAAACCGAAAATCAGTGGAGAAATTTAACCAAGGAATGGAAAAATATAGAGCCTAAATAGCAGACAGCTTTTTTGATATGTTGTAAAATTGCTGTCAAAACTCAAATACCCGTTGCAAATAGCAGCCTTTTTACAGCCTGTAAATCTGCTGCGTATCGCTTCGATGGTTCGAATCCGTCCTCCCCCACCACGAAGAGTCCAACACCAAAAGGTGTTGGACTTTTTGTATTGAGGGCGGATTAGAAAGACAGCTCTTGGCTAATGTGATTTTATCACAGAACTTTTCTGCTGTTTATGGGTATATTATACTCAGAAACAACAAGGAGGTATTTTGCTATGAAGCTTAACAAAAAAGTAGCCATTATCACCGGCGGCAGCCGCGGAATTGGCTTTGCCGTTGCCGAAAAATTTCTGCAAGAGGGCGCAGCCGTTGTGATCACTGCCAGCTCCCCCGCCAATGCCGAAGCTGCTGCAAACAAACTGCGGGAAAAATACCCCGCCGCTTTGGTAGACGGCATCAGCCCCGATTTATCGGATTTGGCATCCGTTCAGGAGGCCTTCCATCTGGTAGCCGAGAAATTTGGCAGAATTGATATTCTGGTAAACAATGCAGGCATGTCCGAGCGTACGCCTTTTGACCAATACACAGAAGATGTTTTCGACAAAGTCATGAGCCTAAACCTAAAAGGCGTATTTAACGCCTCCCGCGCAGCCGTCCCATATATGCAAAACCAAGGCAGCGGTGTGATTCTCAACACCTCCTCCATGGTCAGCCTATATGGTCAGCCCAGCGGTGTGGCCTACCCTACCTCGAAATTCGCAGTCAACGGCTTCACCCTGTCTCTGGCGCGGGAATTAGGCCCTAAGGGCATTCGCGTCAATGCTGTTGCCCCCGGCATTACGGAAACCGATATGATGAAAGCCGTTCCTAAAGAAATTATCGACCCCATGATTGCCCAAATCCCTCTGCGCCGCTTAGGTCAGCCGGAGGATATCGCCAACGCTTTTGCTTTTTTGGCATCGGATGAAGCATCTTATATCACCGGAGTCGTCCTCAGCGTAGACGGCTTAGCCAGAAGCTGACATCTGTAAATTTCAGCCGGCACCACTTTTGTGGTGCCGGTTTTTTAAGCGAATCTTGCTTGACAGACTCATGGGAAAGATTGTATAATATATAAGGATTAAAAGGCGAAAATCGCCCAATCTTACATATATCACTCGCAAACATAAGGAGATGTTTTTTATGAGCGTAGATATGACAAAATGGGTAGAAATTGCAAAGCAAAACATTCATAACCGCCCCACCGGCGAAGGCCGTCTGGCAGGCAAAATCACCATCGTCACCGGTGCTGCACAGGGCTTCGGCAAAGGCATTGCTGAGGAACTTTACAAAGAGGGCGCAACCGTCATCATTGCCGACATGAATCTGCCTCTGGCAGAGTCTGTTGCCGCAGAAATGGGCGACAGAGCTTGGGCCATCGGCGTCAACGTTTCCGACGAGGAAAGCTGCGCTAACATGGTCGCGCAGGTTGTGGAAAAATTCGGCGGTCTGGACATTATGCTGGCCAATGCCGGCGTTGTTCGCTCCGGTCCCATCGCCACTTTTGAGAAAAAGGACATGGACTTCGTCACCGCCATTAACTACACCGGTCTGTTCCTGAGCTGCAAATACGCTGCCATCATTATGGAAGCCCAGCACGAAGCTGACCCCGAAGCCACCTTCGACATTATTGCCATGTCCTCTAAGTCCGGTTTGGAAGGCTCTAACAAGAATTTCGCCTATGCCGGTTCTAAGTTCGGTGCCATCGGCTTAGTGCAGTCCTGGGCATTGGAGCTGTGCGCTTACAATATCAAGGTCAATGCCATCTGCCCCGGCAACTACTTGGACGGTCCTCTGTGGTCCGACCCCGAAAAGGGCTTATTTGTGCAGTATCTGCAAGCCGGCAAGGTTCCCGGTGCTAAAACCGTTGAGGATGTGCGTCGCTTCTACGAGTCCAAGGTTCCCATGAACCGTGGCTGCTTGCCCATCGACGTTGCCCGAGCTGTGATGTACTGTGTGGAACAAAAATACGAAACCGGACAGGCCATCCCCGTTACCGGCGGTCAGGTCATGCTGAACTAAGAGGTATGTCATGATTGATATTTCTATTTTAAATAAGCTCAATGCATCCACCAAGGCAGAGCGTCTTGCCAATTTGGCAGAAGCGGTAAAAACCGCTCAGTTCCCGCCTATGGTCCCCCAATACATCAATAATCACATTCACACTACTTACTCTTTCTCCCCTTACTCCCCCGCCGCCGCGGTATATGCCGCCCGCATGGAGGGTCTTTGCACCGCCGGTATCATTGACCACGATTCCATTTCCGGCGCCCGGGAGTTCTTAGAGGCTGCTAAAATTGTGGATATGCCCGTGACCATCGGCATGGAAGCTCGCGTTTCCATGGACGGCACCCGCTTGGAAGGCCGCCGCACCAACAATCCCGACCAGGTGGGCGTGAGCTACATGACCATTCAATCTGTTCCTCACGACAAAATTGATGTACTGACCGAATTTTTCAAGCCCTATCAGGCCGCGCGGCACACCCGTAACCGCCAAATGATTGAAAATATCAATGCTTTGGTGGGCGTGAGCCTTGATTATGACCGCGATGTTCTGCCCCTGTCCGAGGCTAAGGACAACGGCGGCGTCACCGAGCGTCACTTAATGTATGCGCTGGCCATTGAATTGGTGCGTCAGGTTGGCAAGGGCGAAAGCATGGTGAAAAAGCTCACCGATATGGGTCTTACCCTGTCTTCCAAGCAGGAAGCACAAATGCTGGACACCGCATATCCCTTCTACGAATATGACCTGCTGGGCATTTTGAAGAGCGCCTTTGTGCCGAAAATCTTCATCGACGCCACCGCAGAATGTCCCAAGTTAAAGGACATGGTCAAGCTTTGCAAGGAAGTGGACGCTTACCTGTGCTATGCTTACCTTGGCGATGTGGGCGACTCCGTTACCGGCGACAAGAAGGCGCAGAAGTTTGAGGACGACTACTTAGACGATGTGTTTGAGTGCTTAAAGGAAGAAGGCGTCACTGCCGTCACCTATATGCCCACCCGCAACACTCCCGCTCAGCTGGAAAGACTGCGCAATCTGTGCGATGAGTACGGAATGTTCCAGATTTCCGGTGAGGATATTAACTCCCCCCGCCAGAGCTTCATCATCAAAGCCATGGAAAACCCCATGTTCCAGAATTTAATCGATGCCACTTGGAAGCTCATTGAACACGAAAATAAATAACTTCAATAATTAGGAGGAATTTTCTATGATTACAAAAGCACTGCGTATTCACGGCAAAAACGACCTTCGTTTAGACGAAGTGAATCTGCCCGACATTGGACCCGATGGTGTTCGCATCCGTGTGGTGTCCGACAGCCTGTGCATGTCCAGCTATAAAGCTGCCATCGAAGGCGGCGACCACAAGCGCGTTCCCGATCGCTGCGACCTGACCCCCACCATCTTAGGTCACGAGTTCTGCGGTGACATTGTGGAAGTCGGTGAAAACTGGAAGCATAAATATAAGGTTGGCGACAAGTTCGTCATTCAGCCTGCTCACTATCATAAGGGCAGCCAAATGGCCCCCGGCTACTCCTACGAGTTCTGCGGCGGCGATGCTCAGTACGGCAACGTTCCCATCGAAACTCTGCTGGAAAACTGCCTGCTGCCTTACAACTCCGATACTTATTACTACGGCTCTCTGGCTGAGCCTTTGAGCTGCGTCATCGGCACTTTCCATGCCATGTACCACACCAAGGCTGGCTCCTATGTCCACGAAATGGGCATTAAGGAAGGCGGCAAGATGTGTCTGCTGGCATCCGTCGGCCCCATGGGTCTGGCCGCGATTGACTACGCTATCCACTGCGACCGTCGTCCCAGCCTGCTGGTCATCACCGACATCGACGAAGCCCGCTTGGAGCGCGCCGCTTCCATCTACACCGAGGAAGAAGCTGCCAAGTACGGCATTGAGCTGCACTATGTCAACACCCGCATGGAAAACGCCACCGCATACCTGCGTGAGCTCACCGGTGGCACCGGCTATGATGATGTTGTGTGCTTTGCTCCTGTTAAGCCCGTTATCGAGCAGGCCGACGACATTCTGGGCTTTGATGGTTGCCTGAACTTCTTCGCAGGCCCCACCGACTCTCAGTTTAAGGCTCCCTTCAACTGGTACAATGTCCACTACCTCTACACCCATGTGGTTGGCACCTCCGGCGGCAACACCAACGATATGCAGGAAGCCATCGCCATGATGAATGAAGGTCGCTTGAATCCTTCCGCTTTGGTTACCCATATCGGCGGTCTGAATGCCACCATCGACACCACCTTGAATCTGCCTAAGATTCCTGGCGGCAAGAAGCTGATTTACACCCAGATCGACCTGCCTCTGGCTGCTATCGCAGATTTCGAGGAGCTGGGCAAAACCGACCCCCTGTTTGCTGAGCTGGATAAGCTGTGCAAAGCAAACAATGGTCTGTGGAACCCCGAAGCAGAAAAGTACCTGCTGGCCAACGCCAAGGCTATCTAAAAAACACGGATCGCGCTGCTGAAAGCAGCGCGATCTTTTTATACCATTTCGTCTATGATTCCCAAATCCCAGAGCAGACGGGACAGCACATACTTATCCCGAATATCCTTGGTGGCGTGAAAAATAGTGGGGAACAACGCATCCTCCGTTCCGATTTCTCCCAAGGTTTTCGGCAGTCCCACCTGATCAAGCAGGCTTTCTAACTCCTTTGCCGTAGGCAGCTCCTCGTCAATCACCCTTAAAATTTCATCCCATTGGGAAAGAATGACGGAAAGACGCTTTTCATGGGCGGCCACATCGTATTTTTGCTCCTTTTCTTCCAGCGCAATCATACTGTCTGCACCCTTACCCAAAAACGCCCTCAGCTCCTTGCTCCATTGGCTGAATCGAAATGCCTTAGCATAGGCCAAAGCCTTTTGCTTGTCAGGAGCTGTTTTGACCAGCTTTTCGTATAGCTTCACTGCCAAGATTGTTCCTACCGCACACTGCGTTCCGTGAAAGTCCACCTTAATGCCAAACTCCACGCCCCGCATATCCAAAACATGGGAGATATAATGCTCCACTCCGGAGGCTGGACGGGACAGGCCGGCATAATTCATGGCAACGCCACCAATGACCAGCCCCTCAAATACTGCCCGCACAGCCGCTTCCTGCCGCTGTAACAGCCCTTGGGCATTGTCGACGCAACGTTTCAAAGCATTGCGTATTAGCTGCGCAATTTCCTCGCAGTAATATTCTCCGGTTATTATGTGAGAAATCCGCCACTCGCAGATACTCACGTATTTGGCAAGCATATCGCCCAAGCCAGCACGCATCATATCAAGAGGCGCCGCGCAAAGAATCTCTGTATCCCCCACAATCACATCCGCACTGCGGCTGGGCAAAGAAATTTTCAGCCCGTCGCGGGTCATAGATGACGATGCGGAGGCATAACCATCCATAGACGGTGCGGTGGCCACAATCATATAAGGTTTTTTAGAAACCGCACTGATGATTTTGCCAATGTCGTTGATGACTCCCGATCCCGCCGCCACAATCATATCGCAATCCAAAGGATAGTGCATCATGGCAGCGCCCACACTTTTTTCATCCGGCTCTAATGCTTCCTCAGGAAAGCAATAATTGGAAACAGCAAACCCCGCCTGCGTCAACAGCTCCTGTACCCGCTTGCCTGCGGCGCGGTAGGTATTTACGTCGGAGAGCAAATATACCTTTTGTGCCCCCAATGCGCGCAGCTCTTGGGGGATCTGGGAAATAACCCCTTTACCGGACAGCACCTTGCCCTCAAAACTATGTATTTTTCCACAGCTGCAAAGTTTGCCGCTCATTTCCTGTAACTTCTCCATGCCCTCACACTCCTTTTGCGTCATTATATCACAAAACCGGCGGAGGAACAATGCCTCCGCCGGTTTTCTTCTTGGTTTTTCTGATTACAAGATCTTTCTTGCCCGCAAAACTCCATCCATTGCGTTCAGTTCTTCAATCACACAATCAGGTGCGGGATGATCAAGATCCAACATGGTATATGCATATTCCCCGCGGCTTCGATTCATCAAGTCAGAAATGTTGATCCCATGCTTTGCCAAGGCGCCGGTATACTGGCTGATGGTATTGGGAATGTTGCGGTGCAAAATTGCCACGCGCCCCGCCTTGGTGCAAATACCCATATCGCAATTGGGGAAGTTTACGGAATTGATAATATTGCCGTTTTCCAGATAATTCATGACCTGCTTGACTGCCATCTTCGCGCAGTTATCCTCCGATTCCTCGGTAGATGCGCCCAAATGAGGAATGGCAATCACGCCCTCCATTTTCGCAGTGCGGGCATTGGGGAAGTCAGTAATATACTTAGACACCTTGCCGGACTTTAACGCTTCTTCCATGGCATCGTCGTCCACCAGAAGATCCCGGGCAAAGTTCAAAATCAACACGCCATCTTTCATTTTACTGATAGCTTCTGCATTGATCATTTTCTTAGTGTCATCCAGCAAAGGAACGTGAACAGAAATGACATCACAGTTTTCGTAAATCTCTTCCCGCGTTTTCACACGAATAATGCTGCTATCCAAATGCCATGCCGCATCAATGGAAATAAAGGGGTCGCAGCCGTAAACATCCATGCCAAGCTTCACTGCGGCATTGGCAAGCGGGCCGCCAATGGCGCCCAAGCCGATAACGCCCAGCTTCTTATGGGCAATTTCATGGCCGGCAAATTTGCCCTTGCCCTTTTCCACCAGCTTGGCAATTTCCGGCTCGTCCTGAATGGATTTCACCCATTCAATACCGCCGATAATATCACGGCATCCCAAAAGCATACCGCAAAGCGCCAGCTCCATAACGCCGTTGGCGTTAGCGCCGGGAGTATTAAATACCACAATACCCTCTTCTGCGCAGCGATCAAGGGGAATATTGTTCACGCCTGCGCCCGCCCGAGCCACAGCCAAAAGCTTATCAGAAAACTGCATATCGTGCATAGCAGCGCTTCGCACCATAATGGCATCGGCGCTGTCTGCACCGTCCACCTGCGCATATTCTTCCGTCCACAACGCCATTCCCTTGGGGGAAATCTTATTCAAGCTATGAATTTGATACATCTTCTTCCCTCCTCAACGGTTGCGGCTTTCAAAGCCATCCATAAAGGCAACCAGTTTTTCCACGCCCTCAATAGGCATAGCATTATAAATGCTGGCGCGCATACCGCCGACGCTGCGGTGACCCTTTAAATTTTGGAAACCGGCAGCGGCCGCTTCTTTTACAAATTTTGCATCCAGCTCCTCGTTTCCGGTAACAAACGGCACATTCATCAAAGAACGGTCCTTTTTTACCACCGTTCCGTGGAACAGGTCGCTGTTATCCAGAAAATCATATAAAATGGCAGCCTTCTTCTCGTTATGGGCTTTCATGGCTTCCAAGCCGCCCATTTCTTTCAGCCACTTAAACACCAAGCCGCAAATATAAATGCCATAAGCAGGGGGCGTATTATACATAGAGCCATTATCTGCATGGGTTTTATAGCGCAGCATCGTAGGTGTGCCGGGAAGCACATCTTCTGTAATCAAATCCTCCCGTACCACTGCAATGACCACACCGGCAGGGCCAATATTCTTCTGGACGCCACCATACAAAATGCCGTATTTCGTAATATCCACCGGCTCAGACAGGAAGCAGGAAGATACATCAGATACCAAATCCTTGCCCTTGGTATTGGGCAATTCCCAAAACTTCGTTCCGTAAATGGTATTATTCTCGCAGATGTAAACATAGTCTGCATTTTCGCTGATGGGCAAATCGGAGCAATCGGGAATATAAGAGAAGGTCTGATCCGCAGAGGAGGCAATGGCATTTGCCTGACCGTACATCTTCGCTTCCTGATAGGCCTTTTTCGCCCACTGGCCTGTGATAATGTAATCTGCAACCTTGTTTTTCATCAGGTTCATAGGCACCATGGCAAACTGCTGACTGGCGCCACCCTGCATAAACAGCACCTTATAATTTTCGGGAATTCCCATTAAATCCCGCAAATCACTCTCTGCGGTATCGATAATCTTTTGATAGGCTGATGAACGGTGGCTCATTTCCATCACGGACATTCCGGTGCCCTGATAATCCATCATCTCTGCTGCTGCCTGTTGCAGAACAGCTTCCGGCAACACTGCCGGACCGGCAGAAAAATTATACACTCTCGCCATTTTCATAACCTCCCAAACCTTCTTTCCGCAGTTGTGCGTAATATGCGGACACTTGTTCATGATTTATGTATATTACCATTTTTACAGGTAAATTACAAGGGGGAAAACCACAATTCGTCAAAAATGTCCCTGTGCACTCTTTCTGCAACAAAGAAATTGTTTCAAATCCACAAAACCCATTCTCAGCATCCTATGCATTCACGCTTGTCATGTTTCCTAAAATGTGTTATACTTTGATAAAAACCTGATTTTACAGAAGAAGGTGTATCTATGAAATACGGATTTATCGGCTGCGGAAACATGGGCAGTGCCGTTGTCCGCGCCCTTTCCAAAACCACCGCAGACATTATGATTACCGACCGTTCCGGCAAAGCGAAAGCATTGGCCGAGGAGCTTTCCATCGTTTACGGCCGCAACGAAGAAGCCGCGCTCACAGCTGAGCGCCTGTTCTTATGTGTCAAACCTCAAATTATGGCAGAGGTTCTTCGCCCTTTGCAGCCCATATTGGCAAAATATAAGCCGGTGCTGATTACCATGGCGGCAGGTTTGACCATGGCGCAGATTGCCCAAATGGCAGGCTGCGACCTGCCCGTCATCCGCATTATGCCCAACACTCCCGTTGCCGTGGGAAAAGGCATGATCCCCTACTGCTGCAACACCTTGGTCAGCAGCGATTTGCTGAGCGATGTGATAAACGACTTGCAATTTGCCGGTACGCTGGATGCCATTGACGAAAAGCTTATAGATGCTGCCAGCGCCCTGTCCGGCTGCGGCCCTGCTTATATGTATATGTTTTTGGAAGCGCTAGCCGATGGTGCCGTATCCTGCGGCCTTCCTCGGGAAAAAGCTCTGGACTATGCTGCTGCCACTATGGCCGGTGCAGCAGAAATGGTCATGGTATCCGGCTCTCATCCCGGTGCATTAAAAGATGCCGTTTGTTCTCCCGGCGGCAGCACCATTGCCGGTGTTCAGGCATTAGAACAGCACGGCTTCCGTGGCGCCGTCATAGACTGCATCCGCGCTGCCTTTGAAAAAACTAAAAAACTGGGAGAAAAATGAGCATGGAATATCGAATCTTAGGTAAAACAGGCCTGAAAATCTCCCGTATAGGCCTTGGTGGAATCCCGATCCAACGAATCACCGCAGAGGAAACCGGACCTTTGCTGCGGGAGCTTTTAGATGCCGGTGTCAACTATATCGACACCGCCAGAGGTTATACTGTCAGTGAAGAATACTTAGGAGCAGCCTTAGAGGGTGTTCGGGAACATTTTGTTCTCGCTACCAAGAGCATGGCCCGCACCAAGGATGCCATGTCAGCAGATATTGACATCAGTCTGAAAAATCTTCGCACGGACTACATAGACCTATATCAAGTCCACAACCCCGGCGCAGCAGATCTGGATACTGTAATTGCCCCCGGTGGCGCACTTGAAGCCCTGCTGGAAGCCAAAGCAACCGGCAAGATCAGACACATCGGCATTACCATTCATACCATAGAAATGTTCCAGCGTGTTGTGGAGCTGCCTTGGGTGGAAACCATCATGTTCCCCTATAATATAGTGGAAACACAAGGAGAAGAACTGATTCGCCTGTGCGCAGAAAAGAATATCGGTTTTATCTGCATGAAGCCTTTGGCGGGCGGTGCCATTGAAGATGCCACCTTAGCCCTTCGTTTTATTGCCGCCAATCCCGATGTTACCGTCGTGATTCCCGGCATGGCAAACCACGAGGAAATCCAGCAAAACGTAGCTGCCGTGTGCGATAATACCCCTCTTTCTGCGCAGGAGCGAGAAAAGATGCAGCTAATACGAAATACACTGGGCACACAATTCTGTCGGCGGTGCAACTACTGCGCGCCTTGCAGCGCAGGAATCGGCATCCCCGCTTTGTTTATCCTCGACGGTTATTTCTCCCGCTACGGTCTTGCTGATTGGGCGCAGAGCCGCTACAATGGACTGAATAAGACTGCATCCGACTGCATCGATTGCGGCGCCTGTGAAGGCCGCTGCCCCTACAACCTACCTATTCGGGAGATGCTAAAAAAAGTAGCGTTGCACTTCGGCAAATAAACCTTCCCCCACCATTTCATAACATTTCTATTAATACACAACGAGCCGCCGGTTAATCCGGCGGCTCGTTTTCTATCCATAAATTCTATGCTTAAAAAATCCCCTCCCGGTTTCCCGGGAGGGGATTGCTAAGTTAGGTGTTTAATGGCTTAAATTAGTTAAGGATCAAAGCACCGGTTACCAGATCGAAGTTGTAGTTCTTGCCGGTGGGGATCAGTTCAGCGTTGACAGTGTGGTCAACCCATCTTCTGCCCTTAGCAGCAGTACCATTACCCAACAGATAGTAGTAGTTGCCTTCGAACTCAACCATCTTCCAAGTAATCTGACGACCATTGCGGTAGAATACGCCATTATCAGCAAAGCCGGTAAGGCGCTGACCGTTTTCGTCCAGCATGTAGTAACCAACAGGCATATCCTCAGTGATAGAGTGGTCAACATTGGTATAGCCGGTTGCGACCTCGCCCTTACCATTCAGGTAGTAGTAGTTGCCTTCGAACTTAACCATCTTCCAAGTAATCTTACGACCATCGCGGTAGAATACGCCATTATCATCAAAGCCGGTAAGGCGCTGACCATTTTCGTCCAGCATGTAGTAACCAACAGGCATATCCTCAGTGATGGAGTGGTCAACATTGGTATAGCCGGTTGCGACCTCGCCCTTACCATTCAGGTAGTAGTAGTTGCCTTCGAACTTAACCATCTTCCAACGAACCAGAGCACCATTCTCATCGTAGTACTTGCCATCAACAAAGCTGCTGGCGATCAATGCGCCGGTCTCTGCATCAAACATGTAAAAACGATTTGCAGGATAGTTCACAGCATCAAAGGTGCCGGAAACATAGGTGTAACCCTTGGCGAAGGAGCCATCAGCAGTTGCGTAGTAAACGTTTACACCGTCGGTAACCAGAGTGTAACGAGCATAGATACCGTTGTTGTAGTAACGACGGGCAGCGCCCTCACCAGCAACGCCAGTGAACAGCAAACCGTCTTCATCGAACATGTAGCCACCGGCAGCAATTACGCCTTCAATACCATTGGTGTAGCAAGTGCCAGCAGTGGGAACGCCTTTAACAACGTTAATAGCAACGCCATTGCCGTTGATCACGCCGGTGGGCAGCTTGCCGCAAACGCACTTCCAGATTTCGCCATCCAGCTCGTAAACGTGAGCCAGCTTGGGCAGTTCAACATAGGTGGAGTAGCAGCCGCAGGTGCATTCTTCGTATGCATCCCAACCGATCTGAGTGCAGGTAGCAGTCTGACCTTCGTGGTAAACCAGCTCGTTCAGAGTGCCATCTTCACACCAGTGATAGCCGTCGGGAGTGCCGTCGCTGACTACGTAGTACTCGCCAACCAGCTCAGCCTTGCAGCCAGCAGCCAGATAGTTGAACTTGGGATTCTCGGTGTTGTTATCGTGGGGGTTGAATCCCTTGAAGGAACCACCCTTAACAACAATGATAGCATCGGGAGAGAATCTATGCAGGTTCAGAGCCCATCTCTCGTCAGCAGCCTCGAAGGTACCGCCGGTGATCTCAACATAAGCGTCAAACTTAGCATAGATCAAGTCAGAACCGTGATCGGGATCGCCTTCGAAATCAGCCTTGTTCTTGAACAGACCGTCGTTGATAACGGTTTCGCCACCCTTAGCCCAGATAGCCATGGAGTAGCCGTCAGCGCCCAGAGCTGCGTCGAAGGTGCCGCCGTTGATGGTCAGCTTGCCGGAGTCGATAGCGACCAGGCCGTTGGAGCCGTTGCCGGTGTAGTTACCGGAGTTGATAACCACGGTAGCGCCGTTAATTCTGACGAGACCGTCAACAACAGTAACATCGTTCAGAGTAACGGTGGGAGCGGGGTAATCTCTGGTGTCATTGCTGTACTTGTCGAGGGTCAGAGCAATGTCTTCGCCGCCGTCGTTAGCCTTAATGATGGTGTTCTCGATGAGAACAGTGCCACAGTTAACGGAAACAACGTAAGAATAATCGTATTCCTTGATGGTGTAGCGATCCAGCCAAGTGCCGTCCAGAGTCATACCGGAGATGGTCAGGTCAGCATAGTTCTGAATCAGCACAGCATAAAAGGTCCTATACTCTTCAGCAACATTCAGAGTACCATTCGTCAGGGTAACATCGTAGCCTTCCAGAATCTGCATGCCCAGAGTAGTGGTGCCGGCAGATCCGGTAGCGGGAACTGTGAAGGTATAAGTGTTTCCGCGGAAGTCAATGGTGATGTTCTTCTCGATCTTCAAGCCGGGGCCGGAAACGGAACCCAGCAGTTCGATGTAAGCGCCGTCAGCAGCGTCAGCAATAGCAGCTTCCAAGGAAACGTAGAGCTTATCGCCGATCTTAGCAACACCAATCAGAGCGGGGATTTTGACATAGCCTTCGGTGTAGTCGCAGCGAGAGCACTTCTCATAAGCTTCCCAACCGACAACGCCGAAATCAGGAGCCTGAGGAGCAACAGACTGCATGTCGTGAGCATCGGCATCGATGTCGATGTCAACAGTCTTGATGTCGTCGCAAGTTTCGCACTTGAACTTGTCATAGCCCGCCTCGATGCAGGTAGCATCCTTGTGATCAGCGGGAACAGTGTGGTTGTGAATGGCGGTAGCAGGGATTACATCAGTCTTGATGTCGTCGCAAGTTTCGCACTTGAACTTGTCATAGCCCGCCTCGATGCAGGTAGCATCCTTGTGACCAGCGGGAACAGTGTGGTTGTGAATGCCGGTAGCAGGAGTAATGATTGCGGGGCATCTGGTACAGGTCTGTGCAGTGATGCAGGTGGCAGCAGCGCCGGGCTTGTGGCCCAGTTTTTCGCCAACAGCAACAGTGACGTCATCAGAAACGAATTCACAGTTGTCGCACTTTGCATAGTGAACAGCAGCGTCATCGCAGTTAGCTTCCGTCTTAACCTCATCGGAAGCAATGCCCTTCAAGAAGGTATGATCAGCAACGCCGATGTCTTCCTTGCCCTGTTCAGCAGAGCAGACGGAGCACTTCTCGTAGGCAGTGTAGCCTTTTTCGGTGCAGGTGGCGTCCTTGCCTTCCTGTGCAACCCACTTGTGACCGCCGGTCTCGCCATAGGGCTGGCCGCACACGCCGCAGATAGCCTGATTCAGGCAGTCAGCTTTGCCGCCGGTATGAGCGCCGGTAGCGGTCAGGACTTCATCATAGGTGTCGCCGCAGATGGAGCACTTGTAGTTAACAACGCCGTCTTCTGTGCAGGTAGCATCGGTGCGACCGGTTTCCACATAATTGTGCTTGTCGTTTACGGGAACTTCCTCGGTCTTGGTAGCGCCGCAGACCTCACAGGTGTAGGTCTTCTTGCCGGGAGTATTGCAGGTAGCGTCGGGGTCAACAACGCCATCGTCCCAAGCGTGAGCACTGTCAGCGACAGTGAAGGTGAAGGTCTTCTCGTCAGCAGCAGTCTTAGCAACTGCGGTGACGGTGTTGCTTTGAGAGCACTTAACAGTGCCGTCCTCAGCAATGTTGGTCAGTTCCCATGTGATGGGAAGTGCGCCGACCGCAGTGTTCAGGGTAGCGGGCAGGTTCAGCTTGCCGCTGACAGCGGAAGCAGAGTTGCCGTTCAGAACAGTGCTTTCAGACAGGCCATTCAGAACATTGTTGCTCAGCACCTTGTAGCTGACGGAGTAGTTGTTCACAGTGACATCGGTCTCATCGCCGACAGCATCAATGAACAGCTTGTTCCGGCCAATGCTAGCCCAGGACTTTATATCACTCAGAGTGGTTCCCCCTACATAGCGGCCATTGACATACCACTGAATAGTAACAGGGTATTGTTGGCCTGCCTGGTGCTGCAAAGTCTCAGTATGGTAGGTAATCTCCATACGGACACTTACATAAGAAGAGCCGTCTGCAGTCAGTGCAGAGGTGCCATAAGTAGCAAGGGGCTTTACATCAATACGATAATTTTCCTTCAAGAGAACCAGCGCCAGGTCACCGGCTTCACTGGTTCTTACCAAACCAAAGCCGAAGGAGCCACGGTACCAGTCGGCCTTGCCGTCACGGTAGTTAAACAGCAAGCCGTTCATGTACTGACGGTTAGGCAGCTTAACACCGTTACCGCCGCCGGGAATATTGCCGCCGGTAGCAAGACCTTCCACCAGAGGCAAATTATTGATGGTCACACCGGCTTCCACAACCGTAACGAATTTTTCGCTCATCACAAGCTTTGCGTAGTAATCGTTAATATCACCAATAACCTCGGGGAGTGCGCCGGGAGCAACATTCAAATCCAAGCTGTCGCCGCCAACCATGCCCACAGCCGCTTCGCTCTTTAAAGCGGTTTCTTCAGAGGTAAACACAATGGGAAGCACCTTAGCAAACCACTTCTTTGCGCCTTCCCAGTAGAAGTAGAACTCCATGGTCTTATCCAGATCATTCAGTTCCAGTCCCAGTTCTTCAAAGGAGAAGGAGAAGGTAACCAGGCGGTTGGCATCAGCGCCTTCAACGGTAGCCTTGTGGCCAACGCCATTGCGGTTGGGGTCCTTAACAGGCACAGCCGTATTGTTAATCTTCAACAGCCAGAACTCGTTTGTGTTACCAACTTCAGGATAAGTGATGTAAATCTTTTGGTTATCATAAACCGCAGAAATCATCGGACGGTCGTAATAGGGGTCGTAATCGGTATTGCCACCAACAGGGAATTGACCACCGGCAGCATCATAGGGCAGTTCGCCATAAATTGCATACCAGTTTTCATAAGTATGTGCGATCGCTCTTGTTTCATAGTACTTTGCGTGAACAACGTTAGTATTACCAGAATAAGTAACATTCTTATCCGGATAACTCTCCGCGTGAGCATGCGTTGCGCTCAGTACGGGAAGTAAGCCAAATACCATAACGAAAGCCATGATAAATGCACTTACTCGCTTGAACATTTTCATATTTTCTTCACACCTTTCTTAAAATTGTATTCAACACTTGACCCCGTGTTAAATAAGAAGTAATTTATCCCCCTTCTAAGGGAAATTTTTTATGCCAAACGACGGCAAAACCGGAGTGAACGGTTTCATTCACTCCTTAACCATCGTTTTGCATCATTTTCTTGCCCCAAAGAGTAGACAATGTCCCCCTCCCCAAGGTAGAATCATTATATCATACCCCCAGCAAATCCCGAAAGTGGGAATCCTTTACAAACTTTACCAGCCTATTTTGTGCAGGTTGCATAACCCACGCGCCACAACACTTTTTTTCTGTAAAAAACCGACTTTTTATGTAAACAAGAGGTTTTTCCTTTACATTATATTAATATAAATAAAGATTCACTTTCCCTCTTGACAAACCGTGCTTTCGGGAGTATGATGTCCATACACAAGAAAATATCCATCTGCACAACTGACGGATTTCGTGGGCTGACCACGGGGGAATGTAGATGCGTATTATGCCGACCGTCTGGGCAATTCAGTTTTGTGCTGGATTGTCCTTTTTTGTTTATTAAGGAGTTTTTACTATGGCTTTTACCTACCGCGGACTTACCGCACAATTTGACCGCCACATCGTAACCGACAGCGAGGTGGACACCCAGCTTCAACGGCTGATGCAGCAAAACCCCCGCATCGCATCCATCACCGACCGCCCCACCCAAAATGGCGACGAGATCGTTCTCGACTACGCCGGCTTCTGCGCCGGCGAGCAATTCGCCGGCGGCACTGCCGAAATGCAGACCCTGACCTTGGGCAGCGGTGCATTTATTCCCGGCTTTGAAGCGCAATTATTAGATAAGGTATGCGGCGAAGATGTTACCGTTAAGGTCACCTTCCCTGCCGAATATCACGCTGAGAACTTAGCCGGCAAGGAAGCCGAATTTAAGTGCAAGATTCACGAGATTCGCGTCAAGACCCCCTACCAATTAGACGACACCTTCGCCAAGGAAGTGGGCGGCTGCGAATCCTTAGACGAAATGCAGCATAAAATGAAAGAAAGTCTGCAAGACTATGTGGATCAACGAGGTGAGATGGATTTGCAGGATCGCCTTCTCCGTCAAGCTGCCGCTACATTAGATTATATCGTAGATCCCAACGAATTGGAGGACGCGGTGGAACAGCAGCTGCAAAACATGCAGGCACAGCTTGCCCAGCAAGGTCTTACATTAGATATGTACTGCTCCTTCATGAACACCACCAAAGAAGATCTGCACAAGGACGCCTACCCTGCTGCCGAAGCCGCTTTGCGGAATTTAGCCGCCATCGACAAGATCGTGGAGCTGGAAGGCTTGGAAGCCACCAAGGACGAAATCGGTCAGGCTGTTGCCGTCATCGCGCGGCAGAACAACATGACCGTGGAAGATTTAAAGCCCTACTACGACGAGGAATTTGAAAAAGCGGTCATCCGCAATGTGCTGACCACCAAGGTCATGCAGCTGATTCGGGATCACGCAGTGATTGACGAAAAATAATTTGTCAAAAACTATGAAAATTGTGCGTTTTCCCTGTTGACTTCCGTATTTATCGGTGATACAATATTTTTGTACCGATAAAAATATATCGAAAGACTCTGGGCTACACGTAGGTATAACGTGCAGAGTCGAACAACATTATAATTCCCGGGGGTTAGTTAAGACTTCGGGAAAAATGAGGAGGAACATATCATGGCAATCAACTACGTAGATGGCAAGTATGTAGACGAAAAGGGCATCGTTAAGCTCGACCCCACCGTTTACAAGGACTGGCAAATCGCTGAGGAAGCAGAAAAGACTCTGCCCTCCGTGGATTTCTTCCGCCAGAAGCTGGGTCTCCTGGAAGACGAAATCATCCCCTATGGCAAGACCCCCAAGATCGACTTCATTAAGGTTATGAACCGCTTGAAGGACAAGCCCGACGGCAAGTTCATCGAAGTCACCGCTATCACCCCCACCCCCTTCGGCGAAGGTAAGTCCACCGTTTCTCTGGGCTTGATCGAAGGCTTGGGCTACATCGGCAAGAACGCCGGCGGCGCTCTGCGTCAGCCTTCCGGCGGCCCCACCATGAACGTTAAGGGTACTGCGGCCGGCGGCGGTAACGCTCTGCTGATGCCCATGACCGAGTTCTCTCTGGGTCTGACCGGCGACATCAACGACATCATGAACGCACATAACCTGGCCATGGTTGCTTTGACTGCTCGTATGCAGCACGAGCGTAACAACAACGACGAATGGCTGGCAAAGAAGGGCCTGAAGCGTCTGGACATCGACCCCAAGCGTGTGGAGATGGGCTGGATCATCGACTTCTGTGCACAGAGCCTTCGTAACATCATCATCGGCATCGGCGGCCGTCTGGACGGCTTCATGATGGAATCCAAGTTCGGTATCGCTGTTGGTTCCGAGCTGATGGCTATCCTGGCTGTTGCCCGTGACCTGAAAGACCTGCGCGAGCGTATCGGTAAGATCGTTGTTGCTTACAGCCGCAACGGTGACCCCGTTACCTGTGAGGACCTGGACGTCGCCGGCGCTATGACCGCTTGGATGCGTAACGCCATCAATCCCACCATGTGCTACTCCGTGGAACATCAGCCCGTTCTGATCCACGCTGGTCCTTTTGCAAACATCGCCATCGGTCAGTCCTCTGTTATCTCCGACCGTCTGGCTCTGAAACTGTTCGACTACCATGTTACCGAGTCCGGCTTTGCTGCTGACATCGGCTTCGAGAAGTTCTGGAATGTTAAGACTCGTCTGTCCGGCCTGACCCCCAACGTTTCCGTTCTGGTTGCTACCGTCCGCAGCTTGAAGATGCACGGCGGCGGCCCCAAGGTCACTCCCGGCGCACCCCTGCCCAAGGAGTACAAGGAAGAGAACCTGGAACTGCTGGAAAAGGGTACTTGCAACCTGTTCCACCATGTTAACACCATTAAGAAGTCCGGCATCAACCCCGTGGTCTGCATCAACCGGTTCTACACCGATACCGATGCTGAAATCGCTCTGCTGAAGAAGCTGTGCGCTGAGCGCGGTGTTCGCTGCGCTGAGTCCAACCACTGGCGTTACGGCGGCGAA
>JAZQWI010000012.1:0-79094 GCA_045632245.1 Faecousia sp.
GGAACTGGGACAGCCTGTGCCAGCCGATGTTCTGGCGGAGATTAAAACCTGCGATGTGTTACTGAAAGGCCCTACAACCACCCCCATGGGCGGCAAGATGGAGTCTGCCAATGTGACGCTGCGCCGTGAACTGGATCTCTATGCCAACTGCCGTCCCGTGTCCATTCCGGAAAAGAACATCGACTGGATGTTCTACCGGGAGAATACCGAGGGTGAGTATGTTCTGGGCAGCCGGGGTGTGGAACTGCCCGGCATGGCCGTGGATTTCAAGGTGACTACTGATCTGGGCACTCGCCGAATCGCCCGTGCAGCCTTTGAGTACGCTAAGAATAATGGTAAGAACCGGGTGTCCATCGTTACCAAGGCCAACATCATGAAGAAGACTGATGGCAAGTTCACTGCTATCTGCCACGAAGTGGCTACGGATTATCCGCATATTACCGCGGATGACTGGTATATCGATATCATGACCGCCAATCTGGTGAACGAAGCCATCCGCGACCAGTTCCAGGTCTTTGTTTTGCCCAACCTTTACGGTGATATCATCACCGATGAAGCTGCTCAGATTCAGGGCGGTGTGGGTACGGCAGGAAGTGCCAACATCGGTGATAAGTATGCCATGTTTGAAGCCATTCACGGCAGCGCGCCACGGCTTATTGCCGACGGCCTCAGCGCCTACGCAAATCCAGCCAGCATCCTGAAGGCAACGGCGATGCTGTTGCGGCATATCTGCCGTGCTGAAGCAGCTCAGCGCCTCGAGAATGCGCTTGATAACTGTAATGTGGTTATGACCGGTGATGCCACCGGTGCAACCGGCGCAGAATACGCTGAAGCGATTATGAATCTCCTGTAATGACAAACCCCCGACCGAACGGTCGGGGGTTTCGTTAATGATCACAGTTTTTGCCTGCGGTTACACCCTTGAGAATGCTCACATCACCGCCCATGGCGCTGACGTTGATTTTGCATTGACCTTCACCGCAGATATAAGTCTTATCATTCTTGCCGACAGAAAAATCGGTGTCAAAGGAGCCGCTCATGGTATCCATATTCAGTTCAAAACCGGTATATTCCGGTAAAACCAGCTCCAGATCACCGGACATACTGTCCATCTTCAAACTGCGGGGAGAATTGTAGAATTCACCGTAGAATTTTGCGGACGCCGCATCAAAGTCCAGATTATTCAAAGTTCCAACGAATTCAACATCACCGGAAGCGGTATCAATGTCCAGTTCTTCAATATTGCAATTGTCTAGGATAAGGTTACCGGATGCGCCGTCAAAGTCCAGTTCCCGGATGGTTAGATCCTGAATATTAACATCTGTAGCTGCAGCATCGATTTCCAGATTGTTGCAGTTCCAGCTCTTGGGAACCCGGATCACCAGATCCTTGCTTACATCTGCGTTGATTCCAAAACTGGAGAACTTCATGGGTTCCTCGCAGTACTGGATTTTCAAAGTCTGCCCGGACTGACGGCAGATCATCTCAGGTGCCGACCCGTTGATGGAAGCTTCGCTGATGCGGATGTAGTCAAGACTGTCACTTTTATGAATAGAGATGGAACCGGCACCCCATTCGATTTCGATGTTTTGAATCTGTGTGTAGATTTCCATCTGATTGATATCTCCGGAAGACTCGGTTGGTGCCGGAGCGGCCATTTCATAGGAATTCAATCTTCCGTTTTCAAAATAATAATTCATCGAAAATGTGCCCAGAAGAATGTAGGATAACAGGATGATCGCCACAGAGAAGGCGATGATTCGGATGATGGCACTAGCTTTCATGTTTGCTCACCTCAACTAGATCGATAATAGCATCGCTCAGACCACGGGCGCAGGCCATGATGGGGAAGAGAAGCCATGTGATATTCCATGCGCCGCTGTAGAAACTGAGAGCAAAGTAAAGAATCAGCCCGCCGACCCAGATGATATTGCCGATGCTTTCTTTCAGCGGGTGCTTGATTTTCTTGCTTTCTTTTTCTTCATGTCCGTTATTATCCTTCTTACCGGTGATAATCATCAGATATGTTGCCCAGGCAACCATGGCCAGGGTAAGGCACAGACCAAGATTATCGAAACCGATATCACCGAGAACAATCAGAGGAAGCGCGCAGAGGATGTACAGGACAATGGCTATGGCGCGGATTTTCTTGTGCTTGATATCTTCGGGAGTTTCCTGTGTGATTTCCTGAATCGGATTCATGGGAGTGTAAGTTGTCTGCGCAGACGCACACCCCAAAATTTCATTGATATCGCCGATCCCTGCGATTGCCAGCCGATAGGCGGCCTCAGGGGATTTGCCCTGCTGCACCAGATCGTCAAATCGGTCAAGGGTATTCTGTAGAATTTCCTGCTTGATTTCATCACAGTCAGATGCACCTGCAAACAGCAGGTTTACATACTGAATTAACTGTTCTCTCATATTCTCATACCTCCTGAATCAGAAGTTTGTCCATGATTTCTTTCGTTTCTTTCCACTCAAGCTTCAGGCGGTGATTGGCCTCCCGTCCGGCAGGGGTAATGGTATAATACCGCCGCCGTGCACCGGCTCCCGAATCGCCCCAGTAGGAAGCGATGTATCCCTGATCCTCCAAACGCTTGAAGGCTGTGTAAAGTGTCGCTTCTTTCAGTTCGAAACGACCGGCGGAAAGGGTGGAGATGATTTTGTTGATTTCATAGCCGTAGCTGTCAGATTTAATGAGACGGGCCAGAATAATGGCATCGGTGTGACCGCGTATCAGGTCGCCTGCGATTGACATGTCTTCCCCTCCTTTTGCTTTTGTCATTCTTATACTAACATGAGATACCTCATCTGTCAAGGTATCTCATGTAAAAGAATTGCGCGTTTGATAACGCGCAATTACTTATGATATTTACTGCCGGCCTGAATGGCTTCCGCCCGGTACAGCTGTTCCAGAATCATGATTCGGGCCAGATGGTGGGGGAAAGTCATGGGTCCCATGGAAAGCTTGAAATCAGCCTTTTCCTTGACTCTCGAGGCCATGCCGAAGGAGGAGCCGATGAGAAAACAGGCGCTGGATTTTCCGGACAGCTTTACTTCTTTTAATTTATCAGCAAATTTTTCACTGGATAACTCTTTGCCCTCGGGGGTAAAAACGCAGAACCATGCGCCTTTGGGAATTTTGGAGAATATCAAGTCCGCTTCCTTTTCCAGACCAGCGGAAATTTCAGCAGGGGAGGGGTCTTCCGGAAGACGAACCTCCGGCAGTTCCAGAAGCGTAAACTTACAATAGCCGCCCAGGCGTTTTTTGTATTCTTCTGCGGCGGAGATATAGAATTTTTCTTTCAGCTTGCCCATGGTGATCAGCGTGATATCGAACATAATATTCACCTCTTTTTGTAAATCATACCATAGTGAAGACCGATTTTCAAGGAAACAATATAGCAGGAGGTGAAGTTATGAAACGGAGGCGTCGGGATTTTGATATCGCTATGCCGGAATCGGTTAATGCAGACCATCAGGATGTTCCTGTGATCCATGCTGATCCATTCGGGAGCTATACCGGACTCGTGAATGACCTTGATGAAAAGCCGGTGCAGGATGTAGATGACCTATAATGCAGAATTCCCCAACCACTTCGATTGGGGAATTCTATTATTCACCTTTGAATTTTCTTCGTGTGGCGATTCCTCCGCGGATATGCCGTTCCTGCTTGTTCCGATCCAAAACATGCCGTACCTGTTCATAAAGTGACGGGTTATATGTTTGCAGACGTTGAGAAATGTCTTTATGTACGGTGGACTTGGAGATTCCAAAATATTTTGCGGCAGAGCGGACAGTAGCTCCGGTTTCAATCATGTACACAGCCAGCGCGCAGGCGCGCTGCTCGATGGTATCTGACATAATTTCCCCTCCGATGCTGTGTGCTACCATGAAAACACTATGCGGATTTAGATAGGAATATGCGTCCTTGACATGGAGAGAAAAAGGAACTAAAATGGGGAAAAGAACATAGGAGGCGGCAATATGATTTTGTTTCATAACGATTACAGTGAAGGCTGTCACGAAAAGATAATGCAAAGATTGGTGCAGACTAATTTGGATCAAACACCTGGTTATGGCGAGGATGTTTATTGCATGGCAGCTGCGGAGAAAATTCGCAAGCAGTGCAAAAATGATTCCTTAGGCGTTCATTTTTTGGTAGGTGGCACACAGACGAATTTGACCGTCATTGACGCGGCACTGAGACCCCATCAGGGCGTCATTGGCGCAGTCAGCGCCCATATTCACGTTCACGAAACCGGCGCCGTAGAGGCCACAGGACATAAGGTGCTGGCAGTGCCGTCAGAGGATGGAAAAATCACCCCTGAGCAGGTGCAGCAGGTGGTTTTAGAGCAAAGAAATTCCGGCTGCGTGGAGCATATGGTGCAGCCGAAGATGGTGTATATTTCCAATCCTACGGAATTGGGAACGATTTATTCTAAGCAGGAGTTGGAAGACCTCTCTGTCATGTGCAAAAAGTACGGTCTTTTCTTATTCCTTGATGGCGCGCGGCTGGGCTACGGTTTGCAGGCAAAAGGCAATGATGTAACGCTTCAGGATTTGGCGCGGCTGTGCGATGTGTTTTACATTGGCGGCACGAAGGTCGGTGCGCTGTTTGGTGAGGCGGTGGTGATTTCCAATCCTGCTATTGATGAGGATTTCCGTTACCTTATGAAACAGCATGGCGGTATGCTGGCTAAGGGCAGATTACTGGGGCTGCAATTTGATACGCTGTTTACGGACAACCTTTATTTTGAAGTTTCTGCATGGGCAGACCGTTTGGCTGACCAGATTCGTCAGACCTTGGATTCGTTTGATTGTTCTTACTTAGTCCCCGGTGTAACCAATCAGATTTTCCCCATTTTGCCGGATGTAGTCTTGGAAAAATTGGCAAAGACATTCACCTTTACGGAGCAGGTGCGTATGGATGAAACCCACCGTGCGGTGCGCTTTTGCACAAGCTGGGCGACCACACAGGAAAATGTGGACGCTCTTTGCGCTGCATTGGCAGAGAATTTAAGAAAATAAGAGAAATTTACTTTGAATTTTCTTAGAAATGCGATATAATCAGAAAAAAGGAGGGATTGCGCTTGGAGTGGAATAAAAAGACACTGCAAAAGATTTTTTTGGGTGTCGCAGGCTGCATTATATTATACTGGCTGCTTCATGAAACAGAGCGCGTAGCGGCATGGATTCGTGTGGCGTTGAATGTTGTGTCGCCGTTTGTAGTTGGCTCAGCCATTGCGTTTGTGCTGAATGTGCCGCTTCGCAGCATCGAACGGGGACTGAAATTTATAAAGCTGCAACCTTTGCGCCGGGGTTTGGCCATAACGCTTACCTTTGTGGCAGTGATTCTGGTGCTCACCGGTGTGGTGTATTTGCTGATTCCTCAGATTACGCAAACAGTGGAAAGTCTGGTCAATCAACTTCCTTCGTTCGTAGAGCGGGTTATTACGACATGTGTTGAATTTATTCAAAACAACCCCCAACTGCTTGAATGGGTGTCTGAAAATACAGACTTTAACAGTATTGACTGGTCATCTTTGGCGCAAAGAGCTGTGGGCTTCGTGACCAATAGCTTTACATCTCTTGCCGATACCGCTATTAACACTGTAATTTCTCTGTCTACGGGCATTTTTAACGGTGTTTTGAGCGTTGTGTTTGCGCTTTACTGCCTGAGCAGAAAAGAAATTTTGGCGCGGCAGGGTCGTCGGCTTTTGTATGCGACTTTCCCTGAAAAAGCCAGCGACGAAACTGTTCGCATTTTGCGCATGACCAATACCGCTTTTTCCAATTTTATCTCCGGACAGTGCTTGGAAGCGGTCATTTTGGGTTTGATGTTTGCGGTGAGCATGCCGATTTTCAACATGCCCTATATGCCTTTGGTTAGTGTGATTATTGCAGTGACAGCATTGGTTCCCATTGTAGGTGCCTTTGCCGGCTGCGCGCTGGGTGCATTCTTTATTTTGGTGGACAATCCTGTACTGGCATTTTGGTTTGTTGTACTGTTCTTAGTGTTGCAGCAGATCGAAGGTAACCTGATATACCCCAAGGTTGTGGGAAGCTCCATTGGCTTGCCTGGCATGTGGGTGTTGGTCGCGGTTGCGGTTGGCGGCAGCATAATGGGCGTTGGCGGTATGTTGATTATGATACCTTTGGCGTCTGTTGCTTATGCGCTTTTGCGTGAGTATACGGATAAGCGCGTGAAGGAACGGGGAATTTCTCCCAGCAAGCTGCGCGACCATCCGCCGCTGCTTCGTTCCGGCTATAAGCAAAAGAAAATCAATGAACGGGATAAAAAGCGCAAGCAACGCAAAGCTGAGCGCGATGCGCAGAAGCAGAAGGATACAAAGCAAGAAGAAAAAGAATAAGTAAAATCCCTCAGGCCGTGCCTGAGGGATTTTATATTTGCGTAAACTCGTAATTTTCAAACAGTAGTCGGTCGCCCACGTCAACACCAAAGGGCAGCAGAGCGATGGCAACTTCGGACACAACACCGGTGTCATCATAGCGAATATAGGCGTAATCGCCGCGAATGTCAACGACAGTACATTTCATAGCAATCTCCTAGAAACCCGCCCCTGATTCAGGGGCGGGTTGGGTTATAAGGGATTAGTCCTTGTACATTTCTACCAGCTTTAACAGGTGCTCGTAGCGCTCCTTAGCGGCAGCTTCGTTTCTTGCGAACAGCTCAGTTGCGCGCTCGGGGAACTCACGGGTCAGACGAGAGTAGCGGGCTTCGTTCATCAGGAATTCCTGATAGCCGTCCTTAGGAGCCTTGGAGTCCAGAGTGAATTTGCCGGTTTCCTTGGAGGGATCGAAGCGGAACAGGTTCCAGTAACCGCATTCCACAGCCTTCTTCATTTCAGCCTGGCAGTTGGCCATGCCGCCCTTGATGGAGTGCATCTCACAGGGAGCGTAACCAATGATCAGGGAAGGACCGTTGTAAGCTTCTGCTTCGCAGATGGCCTTGATGGTCTGAGCTTGATTTGCGCCCATGGCGCTCTGAGCAACATAGACATAGCCATAGCTCATAGCGATTTCAGCCAGAGATTTCTTCTTGGTTTCCTTACCGGAGGCAGCAAACTGCGCAACCTGACCGATGTTGGAAGCCTTGGATGCCTGTCCGCCGGTGTTGGAGTAAACTTCGGTATCGAATACGAAGATGTTCACATCCTGGTTGGAAGCCAGAACATGGTCAACACCGCCGAAGCCGATGTCGTATGCCCAGCCGTCGCCGCCGAAGATCCAGATGGACTTCTTGGACAGGTATTCCTTCTTGGACAGGATGTCCTTAACAGTGTCGCAGCAGACCTTAGCTTCCAGATTAGCAATCAGAGCCTTGGTAGCAGCTTTGTTGGCTTCGCCATCGTTGAAGGTGTCCAGCCATGCTTGGCAAGCGGCCTTGCGCTCGTCGCAGCAGGTGTCTTCCATAACCTTGCGAACCTTGTTAGCCAAGGATTCACGAATCACAGCCTGTGCGGTATACATACCCAAGCCGTGTTCTGCGTTGTCTTCAAACAGGGAGTTAGCCCAAGCAGGACCGTGACCCTCTTCGTTGACGCAGTAGGGAGAGGTAGCGGCAGGACCGCCCCAGATGGAGGAACAGCCGGTGGCATTGGAGATATACATCCGATCGCCAAACAGCTGAGTTACGAGGCGAGCGTAGGAAGTTTCAGCACAGCCAGCGCAGGAGCCGGAGAACTCCAACAGGGGCTTCTTGAACTGAGAACCCTTGACAGTGTTGTCCTGCATATCGGCCTTGTCGGCAACCTTGGAAACCATGTAGTTGAACACTTCCTGTTCAGCCTGCTCTTGCTCCTGAGGTACCATTTCGATGGCCTTAGTGGGACATACGCCAACACAGACGCCGCAGCCCATGCAGTCCAGAGGAGAAACAGCCATGGTGTACTTGTAAACGCCCTTGCCCTTGCCGGCCTTGACATCTACCAAACGAGCACCGGCGGGAGCGGCAGCAGCCTCAGCCTCAGTCAGCGCGTAGGGACGAATGGTAGCGTGGGGGCAGACATAAGCACAGTTATTACACTGAATACACTTGGTTTCATCCCAGTGAGGAACGGTAACAGCAACACCGCGCTTTTCGTAAGCAGCAGCGCCCAAGGGGAACTGACCGTCGGCAATTTCCTCAAAAGCGGAAACGGGCAGGCTGTAACCGTCCATCTTGCCCACGGGAGTCAGGATGTTCTTAACAACCTTAACAGTGTCAGCGGGGCCTTCCAGATTCAGTTCAACAGCAGCAGCCTCAGCGGCAGCCCAAGCAGCGGGAACATCAATCTTAACATAAGCGGTAGCACCAGCGTCGATTGCATTCCAGTTCTTTTCTACCACGTCCATACCCTTCTTAGCGTAGGACTTCTCGGCAGCGTCCTTCATGTACTTCACAGCATCGTCAGCGCTCATGACCTTAGCCAGAGAGAAGAAGGCGGACTGCAAAATGGTGTTGGTACGCTTGCCCATGCCGACCTTGATAGCCAGGTCGATGGCGTTGATGGTGTACAGCTGAATGTTGTTTTCAGCAATATAGCGCTTGGAAGCAGCATCCAAGTGATGCTCCAATTCCTCCAAAGTCCACTGGCAGTTGATCAGGAATACGCCGCCGGGCTTTACGTCCTGAACAATCTTGAAGCCCTTGGTGATGTAGGAGGGGTTGTGGCAAGCCACAAAGTCAGCCTTGTTGATGTAGTAGGGGGACTTGATGGGCTTGTCACCGAAGCGCAGGTGAGAAACGGTAACGCCACCGGTCTTTTTGGAGTCGTATTGGAAGTAAGCCTGTACGTACTTGTCGGTGTGGTCGCCGATGATCTTAATGGAGTTCTTGTTAGCGCCAACAGTGCCGTCGCCGCCAAGACCCCAGAACTTGCACTCGATGGTGCCTTCTGCTGCGGTGTTGGGGGAAACGGTTTCAGGCAGGGACAGGTAGGTAACGTCGTCCACGATGCCCAGAGTGTATTCATGCTTGGGAGCATCCTTAGCCAGCTCCTCGTAAACAGCGAATACGGAAGCGGGGTGGGTGTCCTTAGAGCCTAAGCCGTAACGGCCGCCGATGACGGTAACGTCGTTCTTGCCAGCCTTAGCCAGAGTCATGACAACATCCTGATACAGGGGTTCGCCCTGAGAGCCGGGTTCCTTGGTGCGGTCCAGAACAGCGATCTTCTTTGCGGTTGCAGGGATAGCAGCCAGCAGATGTTCAGCGCTCCAGGGACGGAACAGGCGAACCTTCACAAGGCCGACTTTTTGACCGTTGGCATTCAGGTAGTCAATGACTTCCTCAGCCACGTCACAGAAAGAGCCCATGCACACGATGATGCGGTCGGCATCCTTTGCACCATAGTAGTTAAACAGCTGATAATCAGTGCCCAGCTTTTCGTTGACCTTAGCCATGTATTTCTCAACCACAGCAGGCAGAGCGTTGTAGTACTTGTTGCAGGCTTCGCGGTGCTGGAAGAAGATGTCGTCGTTTTCGTGGCTGCCGCGCATTGCGGGACGCTCGGGGTTTAAGGAGTGCTTGCGGAAAGCGTCCACAGCCTCCATGTTGGTCATTTCCTTCAAATCCTCGTAGTCCCAGATAGCAATCTTCTGGATCTCGTGAGAGGTACGGAAACCGTCGAAGAAGTTGATGAAGGGAACACGGCCTTCGATAGAAGCGAGGTGAGCCACAGCGCCCAAGTCCATAACTTCCTGAACATTGGATTCAGCCAGCATAGCAAAGCCGGTCTGACGGCAGGCGTAAACGTCGGAGTGGTCACCGAAAATGTTCAGAGACTGAGCAGCGACGGTGCGGGCAGATACATGGAAAACAGAGGGGAGCAGCTCGCCGGCGATCTTATACATGTTGGGGATCATCAGCAGCAGACCCTGAGAAGCGGTATAGGTGGTGGTCAAAGCACCGGCGGCCAGAGAGCCGTGAACGGTACCTGCAGCACCGGCTTCGGATTGCATTTCCACAACCTTGACGGTATCGCCAAAGATGTTCTTACGACCGGCAGCAGCCCATTGGTCTACATTGTCGGCCATGGGACTGGAGGGGGTAATGGGGTAAATGCCAGCTACTTCGGTAAAGGCGTAGCTAACGTGGGCGGCAGCAGTATTGCCGTCCATAGTCTTGAATTTTCTTGCCAAGATAAATACCTCCTAATAGTATTCAAAATTCTACTTCCATATCATAGCACTTTCTTGTCGATTTGTAAAGCGTTTAAAGGTTCACTTTTCAGGAAAAAAGTGCATAAAAAACAAAGAATTCTTTTAGAGAATTTGTGTTTGTTGGGAATTTCGGAGAAGAATTGCGGACAATGGCTTTTACGGAAATAAAAAGATTGTCTTTTTAGGCAAAATGCGGTATGATAAACAAAATGAGAAGAAGAGGTGATATGCTTGATTTGCAGTATTCGTACACTGGGTGTGACCGGTATTCGCGGTTGTCCTGTGGTGGCAGAATGTTATGTTTCCAACGGACTTCCCGGCTTCGAAATTGTTGGTCTTCCCGATGCCGCGGTGAAAGAAGCCCGGGAACGGGTGCGCGCTGCGGTGAAAAACAGCGGTATGACCTTTCCCACCAGCCGCATTACTGTGAATCTTGCGCCTGCTAATTTAAAAAAGGCGGGTACGCATTACGATTTGCCTATTCTTCTGAGCATTTTGTGTGCAACCGGCAGCGCCCGCAAGCCGAAATCTACCAGTGCCTTCTTAGGCGAGGTGAGTTTGGACGGGCAGCTTCGCGCTGTTTCCGGTGTGCTTCCTATGGCGCTGGCAGCCAAAAAAGAGGGTATTGCAGCCCTTTTCGTTCCTGCGGAAAATGCGGCGGAGGCGACCTTGGCTCGCGGACCTGCGGTGTATGGGATTCAGAATGTAAAACAGTTGGTTGATGCTTTGAACGGAGAAATTACCTTGACTCCCGAGCCTTTGTGGGAGCCTGAGATTTTGTGTGACGATGTTGCGGATTTTAAGGATGTGCTGGGACAAGAGAATGTCAAGCGCGCTTTGGAAGTGGCAGCGGCCGGCAGCCATAATGTGCTGTTGATTGGCCCTCCCGGCTCAGGTAAGAGTATGCTTTCCAAACGGCTGCCTTCCATTCTGCCGGATATGACATGGGAGGAATCTCTGGAAGTCAGTCAGATTTATTCTGTTATGGGTCTGCTCACGGCAAAGCAGCCGCTTTTGACCCACAGACCCTTTCGCTCGCCCCATCATACCATTTCTAACGCAGGTCTTGCCGGTGGCGGCAGTAATCCCAAGCCGGGTGAAATTTCCATGGCTCATAAGGGCGTGTTGTTTTTAGACGAGCTGCCGGAATTTAAGAAAGACACCTTGGATATGATGCGTCAGCCTATGGAGGACGGTCAGGTGACCATTTCCCGCGTCAGCGGCGCGGTGACCTATCCTGCGGAATTTATGCTGGTGTGCGCCATGAATCCTTGCAAGTGCGGCTGGTTTGGCGACCCTTCGGGGAAATGCACCTGTTCTGAAACCATGGTGCAGAATTATCAAAGCCGGATTTCCGGTCCGCTGCTGGATAGAATAGATATCATTGTGGAAGTGCCGGCAGTGCATTTTGAGGAATTGCGGGCAAGAGCCGAGGCAGAGCCCTCGGAGAAGATTCGACAAAGAGTGAACGCAGCAAGAGAGCGCCAGCATAATCGTTTTCCAAATGACGGGAATATGTGCAATGCTCGCATGGGACCTGAGGAAATGCGGCAGTTTTGCCAGCTGGACGAGGATTGCGCAGAGCTGATGAAGCAGGCCTTTGATGCCATGAATTTAACAGCGCGAAGCTACGACCGTATTTTGCGTGTGGCGCGCACCATTGCGGACTTGGACGGCAGTGAGGAGATTCAAACCCACCATATTGCAGAGGCAATTCAGTACCGCACCACCAACTTAGGAAATCAATAAAGCGAGGAATTTGTTTTGAACGAAATCTTTTTAATGAAGCTGGGCGAAATTGTGCTTAAAGGTGCCAATAAGCGCCAATTTGAAAGCAAGCTGCGGCAAAATGTCCGCCGTCGCATGAAGGCGTACGGAAATTTTGATGTCTATATTATGCAGTCTACCGTGTATGTCCAGCCTATGGATGATGCCTGCGATGTAGAGGGCGCTTGGGAAGCTTGCCATAGCATTTTTGGTGTGGTAAGTCTGTGCCGGTGCCGTCCCTGTGAGAAAAATCTGGATGCCATTCATAATGCGGTGGAGGAATATCTGGGAGAGGATTTGGATTGCGCCAAGTCTTTCAAGGTGGAATCCAAGCGGTCTGATAAACAGTTTCCCTTAAACTCCATTCAGCTTTCCCAAGAAATTGGCGGACGGCTGGCAGAAGCGCACCCCAGTGTTGCGGTGGATGTGCATAAGCCTGAGTATACTGTCTATGTGGAAGTGCGGGATTTGGCGGCCTATGTCCATGGACCGGCAGAGCCCGGGGCAGGCGGCTTGCCCACAGGTGTGGGCGGCAGAGCCATGTGCTTGCTTTCCGGTGGCATTGATTCTCCCGTGGCGGCATATATGATTGCCAAGCGGGGCGTGGAAATTGAGTGTGTGCATTTCTTTTCCTATCCCTACACTTCTCAGCTTGCCAAGGACAAGGTCATTGAACTTGCCCGTTTAGTGACAAAATACAGCGGCAGAATGACGGTGAATGTGGTTTCCTTTACGGAAATTCAGGAAGCCATTCGGGATAATTGTCCTGAGGAATATTTTACATTGATTATGCGGCGGTTTATGATGGAAATTTCCCAGCGGATCGCGAAGCATGATGGCTGCGGCGCGTTGATTACCGGTGAAAACTTAGGTCAGGTGGCAAGTCAGACCATGGAAGCCATGACGGTTACCGGTGCGGTAGTGGACATTCCTGTGTTTATGCCCTTAATTGGCATGGACAAGGAGGAAATTGTGACGATCGCCCGTAAAATCGGCACATTGGATACTTCTATTTTGCCTTATGAGGACTGTTGCACGGTCTTTACCCCCAAGCACCCTAAGACCAAGCCCTCTTTGGGTCAGCTTCTGCACGCAGAACGAAAGCTAGATAGGGAGATGCTGATAGAGCGCGCCCTTGCCAATGTGGAAAAGATTGCGGTGAGATACCATGATGAGTCGAGCTTATGACGTGATTACTGCGCTGTCCGGCAAAACCTTAGCCACTGCCGAAAGCTGTACCGGCGGGGGAATCGGCGCTGCGCTGACTGCGGTGGCCGGAAGCTCTCAGGTGTATAAGGGTGGAATTGTCAGCTATTGCAACGAAGCAAAGCAGAATCTGCTGGGAGTGGATGAGGAAATTCTGAATACCTATGGTGCAGTATCTGCCCCTGTGGCAAAAGCCATGGCAGAGGGAGCAAGAAAAGCTTTACAGACGGAGATTGCCGTATCTGTGACTGGTTTGGCAGGACCCGGCGGTGACGATTTTAGAAACCCTGTGGGAACGGTGTTTGTCGGGTATGCAGATAAAAATACCGCCATTGCGGTGGAATACCATTTCACAGGCGACCGTGCTCAGGTAAGAAGTCATGCGGTGATTGCCGCATTGGAACTGATTCTCTCTCATTGTCAAGGAGAGGAAGATGAAACATGAAACGAATCATTGCCGGTATCGCCATTATGATCGCGGTATTTTTCTTAGCTCCGTTTTTGGCAGTAAAGCTCCTACCGGATGATTCGGTAATGGGTGTGTTTGTCATTTTGTTTTTTGGCGCGAATCCCATTGTGATGGGCATTCTGGGAATTCTGGCGGGAACGGATCGGAAGAAATTGTGGTGGCTGCCGATCTTGGCCGGCGCTCTGTTTCCATTACTTCATGCATTGGCAATTTGGTCTGTGCCGGTTTGGAGCTTGTATTATTATTCTATTATTTACATTATGCTGGGATATTTGTCCACCGTGGCGACATCGTTCTTAATCAAAATCAGACAACATAGAGCATAAAAGAAAGCTCCGAGGAATTTCCTCGGAGCTTTTTATGATGTGCAGTTTATACCGCAGGGGTATAGTTGACGATGATGCTCAGCGCTTTCAGCTTGGAAACATTCTTTACGGGGTTATTCATGACATCTACCCGTACTAAGTTAGTGCAGCGCGCCAAATCGTCCACATTGGAAATTTTGTTATAATTCAGCACCACGGTATTGAGGTTTACCAGACCACCCAAGGGGGAAACAGAGGTGATTTTGTTGTTGGATAAGTCAATTTTCACCAATGCGCACCCGCCTGCCCATTTGGGAATCACGGAGAGGGAGTTATTCGTTGCGCTTATGTATTGCAATTTGCTGAGTGCGGACAATTTGGTAATGTCAGTTAAGGAATTGCGGTTTAAGGAAAGCTCGGTCAGCGCGGTGTTTGCCGCCAGCGCATCCACAGAGGTGAGCTTGTTGTTGTCTGCGTAGAGCTTTGTCAGATTCGTCAGATCGCTTATGCCTTCCAAAGAAGTGAGTTTATTTTGGGAAACATTCAAATCTTTCAGGGCGGAGCAGCCGGACAGGGGAGAAATGGTAGTAAGCACATTGGCCGTCAAATCCAGCACTTCCAGTCCCTGCATTGTACCCAAAGGCGTCACATCTTCAATGGCATTGTGGGACAAATCCAGCTTTTTCAGCTTGCTAAGAGAGGCAAGGGCAGATACATCGCGAATGGAATTGTTACTCAAAATCAAGCTTTCCAAATTTTTAGCATTGGAAAGGCTCTGAATGTTGGAAAGGGAGCAGTTATCCAAAATCAAGTGCTTCAATTTAGGAAGCGCTGCGATGGTTTCCAAATCCTTAGTGGAAACAGGACTGCCGATGATTATGAGGGTTTCCAGCTGGGACAGGCTTGAAAGTGCCTGTAAATCCGTATATTTCCCGTTTTCTACGGCAAAGCTCGTTAGGTATGGGAAGTATTTCAGGTCAGAATAGTCCGTCACATCCGCAGGCATGGCCAGCAGTGTAATTTCCCATAGGTCGTCGGACATAAGGGGCGTGTCTTGGGGTATGTTCAGTTCATCGCGAACCAATTGCGCTACGGAATCATTTTTCAAGGTGATTTCCTCAATGACACCGTGCACGGTGTAGCCGAAAATGGACAGAGGACTCACCAGACCGTTTTCTCCAACGCAAATGGCATAAATGGTGGTTTCACCGCCGGACAAAGCGATGGGGCCGGAATACAAATCCTCAGGAATGGAGGGATATTCTCCGTCTGTGGAGACATACAGCGTATTGTCACCGGCATCTAATGTGACGGTGAGGTACTGTCTGTAAAATCCGGGGGCAGGGGCGACAACCGGAGATTCCGGACGCAGCGGGTCTAACTGCGCTTTCATATAGGGACTCACATTGTCCAGCATCGTTACTGCGTCTAAAAGCTTGTTTTGCTCCACATAGGTTTTGCATAGGGCGGTATAAAGCTCCGGTGTGGCATTGGCGGCAATGGCGTTGGTAAGGGTATATTCCGCCTTGGAGTAGTTTCCGTGTTCTTTATGAGCCTCAGCCAATTCAATGGCGACCTGACTGTTTTTGCCGGATTGCAGATAGGCGGTATCATACAGCCATGTGGCGATGCCGTGGTTTCCCATTTGCTCAAAATGCCGGGCTTGGGTCAGCAAAAAATCGCGGGTAAACGCGGTATCATATACCAGCAAATACCAGCAAATGCTTCCCAGCACCAAAATGATAAGCAATATGGGAAAAATTCGTTTCCATGCTTTCATAAAACTACTCCGTTTCGACCGATTCCTACATAAATTATACCGACCCGCCAACCTAATGTCAAGGACAGGATAAAAATGGCAATCCATTCGCCTAATTGCGGCAGATTCCCGAGGCGTCCTCCTGTTAAGATAGGGCGGGGAGGGATTATGATGAACGAAAGGATACGGCAATGGATTGCTGCGTTTTTGATTGGCGGGATGCTTCCGAATGTGGTTTATCGGTTTGGCACAGAGTTGTCCGGAGATTTGGCTGAAGATCTCAGTTCTCAGACGGAACAAAGTACGCAGAGCGGTCAATTGTCTTATTTATCCGCGGCATCGGACATGATACCGGTTTTATTCGATGATGTGTTGCGGATTATGGATTTAGATACATATTTGGTAGGGGTTTTGATGGCAGAAATGCCTGCTGATTTTGAGATAGAGGCGCTGAAAGCTCAGGCAGTAGCGGCCAGAACCTGCGCGCTGCAACGTATTGAGAAGCGGGACAAGCATTTTGGCGGCGCGGTATGTACGGACTCAGCCTGCTGCCAGGCGTATATGAGTGTGGAGCAGTATTATCAGGCAGGCGGTACGGAGGAAATGGTCAAGCGCATGCAGGTGGCCGTGGCAATGACTACTGCGCAGGTTTTAACCTATGAGGGAAAACTCATTGAAGCTGCATATTTTTCCTGTTCCGGAGGAAGAACAGAGGATGCAATAGCGGTTTGGGGTGCTGAGGTGCCGTATTTACGATCGGTTGTCAGCCCTGGGGAGGAGCATGCTGAAATTTATAGCAATACTGTGGAGTTTTCTCATAAGGAATTTATGTCCTTGCTGGGGCGAAATCTGACAGGTGATCCCGCAAAATGGTTGGGAGAAGTTGTCAGAACCCGTGGCGGGGGTGTGGCTTCCATGGTCATCGGAGGAAAAACCTATACGGGAACGGAGCTTCGCAGTTTGCTGTCTTTAAATTCTACTGCTTTTACCATGACTGCACATGGGGACAAAATAACCGTTGTAACATCCGGTCGCGGTCACCGTGTGGGCATGAGTCAGTACGGCGCGGATGCCATGGCGGCAGCGGGCAGCAGCTATGATGAAATTCTGGCATATTACTATCCGGGGACAAGAATTGACAAACTGAGTGCGGTAGGGTAGAATATAGCAAAACATACTCGAAGGAGAATGGATATGCCAATTCGAATTCCTAATGACCTGCCGGCTGCAACCGCATTGCAGCAGGAAAATATATTTGTCATGCCCCAAAATCGGGCGAGGCAGCAGGATATTCGCCCGCTGGAAATTGTGCTGCTGAATTTAATGCCCACTAAGATTGTGACAGAAACCCAGTTGAGCCGACTGCTTGGCAATACCCCCTTGCAGGTGAATCTGGAGCTGATGCATACCACTTCACATCAGGCGAAGAATGTGTCTCAGGAGCATTTGCTCTCCTTTTACAAGAGTTTTGATGAATTGAAGGACAGAAAGTTTGACGGCATGGTGATTACCGGCGCACCAGTGGAAAAAATGGATTTCGAGCAGGTGGATTATTGGCCTGAGCTGTGCGAGATTATGGAGTGGAGCAAGACCCATGTCCATTCTACCTTCCATATTTGTTGGGGCGCGCAGGCGGGACTTTACTACCATTACGGCATCGGCAAGCAGGATTTGCCGGAAAAGATGTTTGGTGTTTACCGGCATCATGCGGATTACAAGCGCTCCATTTTGCTTCGCGGATTTGATGATGTGTTTTGGGCGCCCCATTCACGCCATACTACCATTGCCCGTGAAGATGTGGAAGCCGTGCCGGAGCTGAAAATCGTAGCTTCCTCTGAGGAGGCTGGGGTGTATGCTATTATGACTAAGGGTGGGCGGCAGATTTTTGTCACAGGCCATTCGGAGTATGACCCTGACACTTTAAAGACGGAATATTTCCGCGATAAAAATCTTGGTCTGCCTATTTCCGTGCCGGAGAATTATTTCCCTAATGATGACGATACCCAAGAGCCGATTGTTCGTTGGCGCGGACATGCTAATTTGTTGTTTTCCAACTGGCTGAATTACTTTGTGTATCAGACGACACCTTATGACATTATGACCATCGGCGATGAGGAAGCATAATGGGTGGGGGGAAGTTCCCTTTATCAACAGAAAAGACGGTGCATATCGCACCGTCTTTTGTTATAATTTTGCGTAGGTCTTATCTAAAAAACGTTGGGCGTTGATCACTGCCCGTTTGTGTGTGCCTTTGCCGATTTCACCGGCTTCGTCGTAAGCGTGAATTTGCAGAGTGATAATTTTGCCTTCCACGGCAGTCACTTCTGCCTCTGCCCGAACTTCCATGCCTACGGGGGTGGCGGCGGTATGCTGGATGTTCAGTTCAATGCCAACGGAGGTTTCGCCTTCGTCAAGGCCATCGGCCACAGCTTCGCAGGCGGCACCTTCCATAAGCGCTACCATACAAGGGGTGGCATACACCAGCAGAGAGCCGGAGCCTACTTCCTGTGCGGTATCTTCCCGTTCTACATCTGTGGTGGCGATGCCTTTCATGCCAATTTCAATCTTCATAGTTTCACAACCTTTCTTTTGACCAATATATCCCATAAATGATAGCCTGTCAATAAAAAACGGTTGCTATTTTGCCGCTTTCGGCTTATAATAATTTAACAAAGACAGATAGGAGTGTTTTGCTATGGCTATCAATGATAAATTGAATTTGACCATGCTTTGCGATTTCTATGAATTGACCATGGGTAATGGTTATTTTGAAAAAGGATATAAGGATCAGATTTGCTATTTTGATCTGTTTTTCCGCCGTTGTCCCGATGGCGGCGGCTTTGCCATTGCGGCTGGTTTGCAGCAGGTCATTGAGTATATCCAGCAGCTTCATTTCAGCGCGGAGGATATTGCGTATTTGCGTGAAAGAAATATGTTCAGTGAGGATTTTCTCAAATATCTTGAAGGTTTTAAGTTTACCGGTGATATTTGGGCTGTCCCCGAGGGAACTCCTGTATTTCCCAAAGAGCCGATTATCACAGTGCGCGCTCCTGCCATTGAGGCGCAGCTCGTTGAGACATTCCTCTTGCTGTCGGTGAATCACCAAAGCTTGATTGCCACCAAGGCCAACCGCGTGGTGCGGGCGGCCGAGGGACGCACCGTTCTGGAATTTGGATCCCGTCGGGCGCAGGGCGCGGATGCGGCTATTTTGGGCGCTCGCGCAGCTTATATTGGCGGTTGTCACGGTACGGCCTGTACCATTTCTGACCAACTGTTCGGTGTGTATGCCGGCGGCACCATGGCCCATGCTTGGGTGCAGATGCATGATACGGAGTATGATGCATTTAAGGCCTATTGTGAGATGTACCCCAATAACGCGACCTTGCTGGTAGACACCTATAATACTTTGAAATCCGGTATTCCCAACGCCATTCGCGCATTTAACGAGGTGCTCAAACCCAAGGGAATTACCAAGTGCGGTATTCGTTTGGATTCCGGTGACTTGGCATATCTGACACAAAAAGCTCGGAAAATGCTGGACGATGCCGGCTGGACAGAGTGTAAGATTTCTGTTTCTAATTCCTTGGACGAATATATCATTCAGGATTTGCTGCAACAGGGCGCGAAAATTGATATGTTCGGTGTCGGTGAACGGCTGATTACTGCTCGCAGTGAGCCGGTGTTCGGCGGTGTGTATAAGCTGGCGGCAGTGGAAAATCCTGATGGCACAGTTGTACCGAAAATCAAAATTTCCGAAAATGTCGGCAAAATTACCAATCCTCATTTTAAGAAGCTGTACCGATTCTTCGGTAACGATACCGGAAAAGCCATCGCGGACTATTTGTGCGTGTACGATGAAACAGTGGACGATAGCCGTGATATGGAGATTTTCGACCCTGAGGCTACATGGAAAACAAAAACAGTGTATAATTTTACGGCCAAGGAATTGCAGGTGCCGATTTTTAAGAACGGTGAACTGGTATATCAGTGCCCCGACTTGCAGGAAATTCGCCGCTATTGCATGGAGCAGGTAGATACTTTGTGGGATGAAGTGAAGCGTTTTGATAATCCCCATACCTATTATGTGGATTTGAGTCAAAAGCTTTGGGATATTAAATACGGCTTGCTGAAACAGAACGGAAGCTATAAATAAGAAATAACGGGTATGCGGATTGCATACCCGTTATTTTACTCTTTCACAATGGAAATTACCTTTTGCAGGTATTCGTCGCTTTGGATAAATTCGTGGTCGCCATCAAAAACGCAGGTATCAAACCACTTTTTGTTGGGGTAAATTTCTGCGGCAAGGGTATGCAGTCTGTCCAGCTCTGGTTGAATGATATTCATGGAAAACATGTTGTCATGGTTACCTACGGCAATGCACAAATATCTGGGGTAGGTCAGCAGAGCAATTTCTGCATCCATAAACCGCTTTGCGCTGTTTTCCCAAGACCAGTCGATAAAGCGGCAGTTTTCCTTGTTATGGAAATAGGAACTGGAAAGGGCAGTTTTGATACGCGGCTCTATGGCAGTCATAAACAGGGTAAACATGCCACCGTAGGACATGCCCACCATACCAATATGGTTTTCGTCAGCGTAACCGTTTTCACATAAGGTGTCAATGGCCTTGCGGTAGCAAAACAGTTCTAATGCGGTGATAGAGCCACCAAACTGCTTCATCCATACATCCAGCTTATCCCGATCCCAACGGGTGAAGCCTTCAACTTTGTAGTCGTCAGACCATAGAAGCAGCTGGGGAGCAAAGACATTGGCTCCCATTTGAAACAGCCGCAGGGTCATATCGTGGTATTCACCGCTATTGTTCTCAAAAAGGTTGCTGCATACTTCGGGTGACCCGCTTCCACCGTGCTGAGAGAACATAAGGGGATGATTTTTGCCGTCATTATGTAGAAACAGCAGGCCTGTAAAGGGGATAGTGTCCAGCATGGTAATGGTTACGCGGTATAGGGTTATTTCGCTTGTTTGATGAAGCAAAACCTTTTCTATTCTGGCTTTTTCTGCCAATAAAGCCTTGTCGTTAAGGGGGTAGCCGAGCATATTAATAAATTCTTGTCTGAACTGCTCGGGGTTTTCTGCGATGGAACGGATATAGGCAGTGCGCTTATCTTCTGCGGACTTGTATTCCTTGGCAATGAATGCTTTCAGACCGTCAACATAGGCTTTTCTGGTAGGGTTGGCGGTTTGCCGTTCCTCTGTATATCCAAACATAATATTACCCCTTTTGCTCGCAGTAGATGCAGCGGTGAATTTGCGCGGCCTTGTCTGTGAGTTTAAATATCTGCGGCAATTCCTGCTCGATCTGACTGATGCATTTGGGGTTGCGGCAAACGCGGTCATAGACAAAATCCGTGCTGTCTACGGCTTTTTTTTGCTCGTTTTGTGCCTCATCCAAGAGCATCAGAATAAGAGCCATACGCATAAATTTTCCGTTCAGTGCCTGACGGAAATATGCAGCGCGGGGGTCGTCATCTACCTTTACGCTGATTTCGTTGACACGGGGCAGGGGATGCAGAACGCACATGCTTTCTTTTGCCGATGCCATTTTTGCGGTGTCTAATACATAGCTGTCCTTTAAGCGCTCGTATTCCTCGGGGTCGTCAAAACGTTCCCGCTGAATACGGGTCATATATAGCACATCCAAATGAGGCATGGAGTCTTCCAGAGAAGTTACTTCCGTGTAGGGTATATTGTGCTTTTCCAACACATCAAAACGGATGTAGCTGGGGAGTTTTAACTCTTCTGGGGAAATCAGCACAAACTTGATTCCCTCATAGCGGCTCATAGCTTCGATAAGAGAATGGACAGTGCGGCCGTATTTCAAGTCGCCGCACAAACCAATGGTCAGATTGTCAAGCCGACCCATTTCACGGGAGATGGTCAAGAGGTCTGCTAAGGTTTGGGTGGGATGATTGTGACCGCCATCGCCTGCGTTAATCACAGGAATGCTGGCGTTGTTGGCAGCCACAAAGGGCGCGCCCTCACGGGGGTGGCGAATGGCCATAATATCGGCATAGCAGGAAAGAATCTTGGCGGTATCTGCCATGCTCTCGCCCTTGGCAGCAGAAGAAGAGGATGCTTCGGAAAAGCCAAGTACGGTGCCGCCCAGCTCCAACATTGCCGCTTCAAAGCTTAAACGGGTACGGGTGGAAGGCTCAAAGAACAAGGTTGCCAGCTTTTTGTATTTGCAGCTTTCCCGATAGGCATCGGGGTGGGCAATAATATCCTTGGCGGTGGCAATCAGCTTGTCTAATTCTTCTACGCTTAAATCCAGAATGCTAATTAAGCTTCTCATATTATTTCGCTCCGTTGATGGCAAGATAGTTTTTGATGCGGGTAACATTTTCTTCGTTGGCGGGGTCTTCTTCTAAGTATGCAATGATGTCGTAAACATCCACCACAGAGTAGACAGGGAATCCGAACTCTTCTTCGATTTCCTGCATTGCGCCTTTTTCGCCCTTGCCTTTTTCCTTGCGGTCAACCATGACAAAGGTGGCAGCAACTTTCACATTTTCCAGAGAGGAAAGAATCGCCATACTTTCCCGAATGGCAGTACCTGCGGTGATGACATCTTCCACAATCACCACTTCTTCGCCTGCCTGAGGCACATAGCCAACGAACACACCGCCTTCACCGTGGTCCTTGACTTCCTTGCGGTTGAAGAAGAAGGGGACATTTAAGCCGTTTTTGGACAGGGCAACTGCGGCAGAAACGGCAATGGAAATGCCTTTGTAGGCAGGTCCGTAGAGGACAGTGGGCTTGTTTCCCATTTTTTCAAAGTATGCTTTGGCGTAGAATTCGCCTAATTTTGCAATTTCTTCGCCGGTTTTAATCATGCCCGCATTGATAAAATAGGGGATTTTCCGGCCGGATTTTGCGGTAAAGTCGCCAAATTTTAATACACCTGCCCCTTGCAGGAACTGGATAAATTCTCTTTTGTAGTTCTCCATGGTGACGCTCCTTTATGTCAATAATGTACCAAGGTAATATGAACCAATCCACTGTATGCGCCGTTGTACCCAGCAGAGGTGATGGACACAATATGGTTCGGATCAATACGATAGGTATTCAAATACAGTTGCAGATTTTCTTCTGCGCTGCGATGTACTTCACCGCGACCCGGTATAGATTGGGTCGTGGAGTAAAATTCCTTGCAGGTATATGTAACAGCGCTGGGGTGTTTTGAATAGGAAGATTGTGATGTGGGAATTATCGCCGGCATCCATGAGCCACTTGTCGGATCTAAATAGGTTTGTTGGGATTGGACGCTTGAAAATGTGTCATCCTCCCATTTTTTCATCGTATTTTTGTAGTTCTCGGTATCATATACTGCTTTAATATCGGGCATTTGGCTGTTTTTAAAAGAGTATTTTCTCTTGCAACCGGAACATTCATAATAATAATCCCACTCGTATTTGGCAGTTACCAGTTTTAGATCGCGACTGCAATATGGGCATTTGTCAGGATGAATTTCAGGAAAAGTAGTCATATAATCCTCCTTTGCACTTAGAAAAATTACTCGTCGCAGAATTCTGCCACGCAGCGTTCGTAAGCGGCAACGGGGTCGGCTGCGGCGGTAATGGGTCTGCCAACTACAATATAGTCAGAACCGATTTCTTTGGCGGCAGCGGGGGTCATAACCCGCTTCTGGTCACCGATATCACCGTCGGCAAAACGAACACCGGGAGTAATGGTCAGAAAATTCTTTCCGCAGGTATCGTGAACCTTTCCAGCTTCCAGAGGGGAGCAGACAACACCGTCAAGACCGGCATTCTTTGCGGTTTTGGCATAGTGCATAACCACTTGGTCAATGGGTTCTTTAATAAGAAGATCCCGTTCCATAGCCTCCTGATCGGTGGAAGTCAGCTGGGTAACAGCAATGAGCAGGGGACGGGTGCCGTCCTCGCGGGTTAAGCCTTCCAATGCGCCCTGCATCATAGAAGTTGCACCGGCAGCATGAAGATTGGTAATATCCACATCCAGATTGCGCAAAACGCTCATGGCTTTTTTTACAGTGTTGGGAATATCATGAAGCTTCAAATCCAAAAAAATCTTATGGCCTCTTGCCTTGATTTCCCGCACAATGCTGGGACCTTCTGCATAGTAAAGCTCCATGCCGATTTTTACAAAAGGTTTTCTGCCGGTGAATTTGTCCAAAAAAGCAAAGGTTGCTTCTGAGGACGAAAAATCACAGGCTACAATGACATCCTTACCCATTATTTTGCACCTCCGATAATATCACTTAAATTTTCTATATTGTATTTTGTCATGACTGAGGGCAAATCCCGCACAATGTCGCGGCAAATGTAGGGATTCACTAAGTTGGCTGCGCCCACCTCCACGGCAGTTGCGCCTGCCAGCATCATTTCAATCACGTCTTCGGCAGAGGAAACACCGCCCATGCCAATCACGGGTACGGAAACGGCCTTTGCCACTTGATAGACCATGCGCACCGCCACGGGGAAAATGGCAGGGCCGGAAAAACCGCCCATGGTGTTGGCGATGATGGGCTTGCGATTGCGCAAATTGATGCGCATACCCAGCATGGTGTTAATCAGGCTGATGCCGTCAGCGCCTGCATCCTCACAAGCTTTGGCAATGGAAACAATGTCGGTAACATTGGGAGAAAGCTTGATGATGACGGGTTTCGTGGTGACTGCTTTGACGGCCTTGGTCACCTGCGCCGCTGCTTCGGGGGATGTACCGAAGCTCATGCCGCCGCCATGGACATTGGGACAGCTGACATTGACTTCCAACCAGCCGACCTGTTCTTCTTTGTCCAGCCTTTCGCAGGTATAGGCATAATCTTCCACAGAAAAACCGGAAACATTTGCCATAACCGGCTTGTGAAAACATTTTTTTAGCTTAGGAAGTTCCTCAGAAATAACTTTCTCCACACCGGGATTTTGTAGACCGACGGCGTTAATCATGCCAGCGGTACATTCTGCAATGCGGGGAGTGGGGTTGCCGAATCGGGGGTCTTTTGTTGTACCCTTAAAGGAAAAGGTACCAAGCTCGTTGATGTCATAAAGTTCTGCAAATTCATAGCCGTAGCCGAACGTACCGGAGGCGGGGATCACGGGATTGCTTAGCTCAATACCGCAAAGATTTACAGTTAATCCCATAAAATCTCCTCCTTCTTCATTACAGGGCCTTCCTTGCAAATCCGCTTGTAGCCGGTAAGGGTTTTGCAGGAGCAGCCCATACAAGCGCCAAAGCCGCAGCCCATGCGCTCTTCAAAGCTCATTTGGCCGGAAGTGGCGGTGGCTTTATACACCGCTTTCAGCATGGGCTCAGGTCCGCAGGTGTAGAAATAGGAATATGACTTATTTTCCAGCGCTGTGGTCACAAAGCCCTTGATGCCATAGCTGCCGTCTACGGTAGTGACGGTGACATCACAACCGAGATTTTTAAACTCTTGCTCATAAAAAACTTCGCTTTTTGTATTGAAACCAAGGATAACCGAAACTTTTTTACCTTGCTGTAAAAGCTTCTTTGCGAGGTGATACATAGGGGGAACACCCACACCACCGCCCAAAAGAACAGGCTGATCGCCGGAAAGGGACAGGTCATAGCCGTTTCCGAGTCCTGTCAGAACATCCAGCACAGTACCGCACTGCATTTTGGACATAGCTTCTGTGCCCTTGCCCACAACTTTGTAAACAATGGTCAGAGTGCTTTCGTCGTAATCGCAGACGGAAATGGGGCGGCGCAGGAACATGCCATTCATCTGAATGTTGACAAACTGGCCCGCCGCAGTAATGGCAGAAGTGTCGCCTTGCAGAATCATTTGAAAAACACTGTCGGTCAGCGCTTTGTTGCTGACGATGGTAAATACAGATTGCTTCATGGCGTCTCCTTATGCATCAATGGTGGAAATGGTCAAGGTGGTTTCTTCCAGAACATCCAGAAGTACCTTGACGGTATCCAGCGCAGTGAACATGGTTACATTGAACTCGGTTGCCAGCTGGCGAATTTGAATACCGTCGCGCTGGTTGGAACCGGGGTCACGGGTGTTGATGACATATGCAATGTGACCCTGACGCAATGCGTTGGGGATTTCCTCGCTGCCATCACTGATTTTGCCAAGCACATGGGTGCGAATGCCGTTTGCTTTTAGGAATTTGGCAGTGCCGGCGGTGGCTTCAATGTTAAAGCCAAGGTTATAGAAACGGCGAATCAGAGGAAGTGCCTCCTCCTTATCCTTGTCGGCAATGGTGGCAAAGATGGTACCGTAGTTTTGCATATTCATACCGGATGCCTGCAATGCCTTATAAAGCGCGCGGTTTAGCTTGCTGTCGTAGCCTATGGCTTCACCGGTGGATTTCATTTCGGGGGAAAGGTAAGCGTCCAGACCGCGGATTTTATTGAAGGAGAATACCGGCGCTTTTACATACCAGCGTTCTTTTTCCTCGGGATAGATGTCGAAAATACCCAGTTCTTTTAGGCTCTTGCCAAGAATTACTTCCGTTGCAATATCAGCCAAGGAGTAGCCGGTGGCTTTGCTCAGGAAGGGAACCGTACGGGAAGAACGGGGGTTGACTTCAATGATAAACACATTGTCATTCTCGTCCACAATAAACTGGATGTTGAATAGACCTACGATGCCAATGCCAAGGCCCAGCTTTTTGGCATATTGCAGGATAATACCCTTGACCTTGTTGGAAATAGAGAACGAGGGGTAAACGGAGATGGAGTCACCGGAGTGAACACCGGTGCGTTCTACCAACTCCATAATACCGGGAACAAAGACATTATGACCGTCACAAATTGCGTCGATTTCCACCTCGCGGCCTTCGATATACTTGTCAACCAGAACAGGCTTGTCCTCGTCAATTTCCACAGCGGTTTTCAAATAGTGACGCAGTTGTTCTTCATTGGCAACAATCTGCATGGCACGGCCGCCCAAGACGAAGGAGGGACGCACCAACACAGGATAGCCAATTTCTGCGGCGGCGCGAATGCCGTCCTCAATTTTGGTAACTGCCTGACCCTTGGCTCTGGGAATGTTCAGTTCATTTAACAGATTTTCAAAGGCATTGCGGTCCTCGGCTTTATCAATGGCCGCACAGTCGGTGCCGATGATTTTTACACCTCTGTCGGCCAAGGGCTGAGCCAAATTGATGGCAGTCTGACCGCCCAAAGAGGCGATTACGCCTTCGGGCTTTTCAAACTCGATGATGTTCATCACATCTTCGGGTGTCAGCGGCTCAAAGTATAGCTTGTCTGCGGTGGTATAGTCAGTGGAAACGGATTCGGGGTTGTTGTTGATGATAATTGCCTCGTAACCGGCCTTCTTTATGGTCATGACAGCGTGGACAGTGGAATAGTCAAATTCCACACCCTGTCCGATGCGGATAGGGCCTGCGCCCAACACAATGATTTTCTTCTTTTCCGTGAGCTTGGAGGCGTTTTCTCCGGTGTAGGAGGAGTAGAAGTAGGGGATATAGGCGCCGGTGTGGCAGGTGTCCACCATGCGGAAGATGGGGAAAATGTTGTTTTCTTTCCGCAGGTTGTAAATCTCAATTTCCTTTTGCTGCCACAGCTTGGCAATGAATTTATCGCCGAAGCCCATGACTTTGGCTTCCTTGAAGATTTCCAGATTGCCCTTGTTTTCGGCCAATTTCTTTTCCATTGCCACAATTTTGGCGATAGATTCTAAGAAATATGCGGTAATTTGGGTGATTTTATGAATTGTTTCTACACTTTCCCCGCGGCGCAGAAGTTCTGCCACGGCGAAAATGTTATCGTCGCGGAATTGGGAGATATAAGCGCGCAGCTCCTCAGCTGTCATGCCGTCAAATTTAGGCAGATGGAAATGGCAGCAGCCGATTTCCAGAGAGCGTACGGATTTCAGCAGACATTCCTCTAAGGAAGAGCCGATGCCCATGATTTCGCCGGTGGCTTTCATCTGAGTGCCCAGCAGATTGGTGGCAGAAGCGAATTTGTCAAAGGGGAAGCGGGGGAGCTTAGCGATGACATAGTCAAGGTCAGGTTCAAAAGCCGCGTTGGTGTTGGCAATTTTGATTTCGTCTAAGGTCATGCCTACGGCAATTTTTGCCGTGACCTTGGCAATGGGATAGCCGGAGGCCTTGGAAGCCAATGCGGAGGAACGGGATACTCTGGGGTTGACCTCAATGAGGTAGTATTCAGAGGAATTGGGATTCAAAGCAAACTGCACATTACAGCCACCCTCAATTTTCAGCTCTCGAATCAGCTTGATGGCGGAGTCGTTAAGCATTTTTCTGTCGTGTTCAGAGAGGGTCATAATGGGAGCAACTACCAACGAGTCACCGGTGTGAACACCAACGGGGTCGATGTTTTCCATGCCGCAGATGGTGATGGCATGGTCAGCACCGTCGCGCATGACCTCAAACTCGATTTCTTTATATCCCTTAACGGATTTTTCAATCAAAACCTGATGCACAGGGGAGAGCTTGAAAGCATTTAGGCCCACTTCCACCAACTCGTCTTCGTTGTAGGCAAAGCCGCCGCCGGTGCCGCCTAAGGTAAAGGCGGGTCGCAGTACCACAGGATAGCCAATGCGTTTGGCAGCTTCCTTTGCTTCCTCGATGGAGTAGGTGATTTCGGAGGGAATCACAGGCTCACCAATGGATTCACACAGCTGTTTAAACAGTTCTCTGTCCTCTGCGCGCTCAATGGATGCGCTGGAAGTGCCCAGCAGCTTGACGCGGCATTCTTTCAAAATGCCTTTCTTTTCCAGCTGCATGGCAAGATTCAAACCGGTCTGACCGCCGATGCCGGGAACAATGGCATCAGGGCGCTCATAGCGGATAATTTTTGCCACATATTCCAAGGTCAGCGGTTCCATGTAAACCTTGTCGGCAATGGTGGTATCGGTCATAATGGTGGCGGGGTTGGAGTTGACCAGAACCACTTCATAGCCTTCCTCTTTCAGAGCAAGACAGGCCTGTGTGCCTGCATAGTCAAATTCCGCAGCCTGTCCGATTACAATGGGACCGGATCCGATAATCATAATTTTTTTCAAATCTGTGCGTTTTGCCATAAATGTACCTCCGAATCTATCTTAAACCAAAATTATTTTCTCACTTTTTCTGTATAGACTAATTTTCCGTCACAAACGGTGGCCACACATTTACCCCAAACCTTCCAACCGGCAAAGGGGGTGGACTTGCCTTGGGATTGAAATTCTGCGGGATCGATATAGTAGCTCTGCCGCAAATCCCAAATGGAGAAATCACAGCCCAAGGGGATGCGGAAACGCTTTCTGGGATTGGTGACCAGCAGTTCCATCAGCCGATCCATAGAGATAATCTCTTCTTTTACCAGATAGGTATATAGCAGAGGGAATGCGGTTTCGATACCTACAATGCCAAAGGCACTGCCGTCTAATCCCTTGCTCTTTTCTTCTTCGCTGTGGGGAGCGTGGTCCGTGGCAATCATATCGATGGTGCCGTCTTGAATGCCGGCAATCAGCGCCTCGCGGTCTTCCCGACTGCGCAGAGGGGGATTCATTTTGAACTTTCCGTCCTCTTGCAGGAAGCTATCGTCTAAAATCAAATAATGGGGGGCGGTTTCGCAAGTGACATTTAAGCCCTCGGCCTTTGCTTTGCGAATCAGCTTCACACTTTCCTTGGTTGAAATGTGGCACACATGGTAGGCGCAGCCTGTCTCTTTTACCAGCTTTAAATCCCGTTCGATGGGTTTCCATTCGCTTTCAGAGCAGATGCCCCGATGGGAATTTTCTCTTGCGTAGTCTCCGTCGTGGATATAGCCGCCGTTTAACAGGGAGTTGTCCTCGCAGTGGGCAACAATGACTTTGTTCAACTGCTTCGCTGTTTGCATAGCCTTTCGCATGAGCACCTCGGATTGCACACCCTTGCCGTCGTCAGAGAAGGCGATGACATTGGGTGCCATGCCTGAAAAGTCAGAAAGAGCCTCGCCTTTTTGGCCTACGGTAATGGCACCGTAGGGGTAAATATGAATCATGCCGTCTTGACGAATGATGTCTAATTGCTTGCGTAAATTCTCCTTATTATCGGGTACGGGGTCTAAGTTGGGCATGGTGCATACGGCAGTATAGCCGCCCCGTGCTGCTGCCAAAGAGCCGGACAAAATGGTTTCTTTGTAAGAAAAGCCCGGCTCTCTGAAATGCACATGCACATCACAAAAGCCGGGAATAACAGCATATTCTAAGGAATGAAGGGCACACAAATCAACAGACAAAAGACGGTCCATAACAGCACCGCGAACATTTGAAAAAGAAGTAGAGGCCAGAATATTGAGATTGTCTTGTTGCATTGCCATGATGGTCTCCTTTCCGTGGGAAAAACATATAAAATCCAATTTATCGCGAAATATTATAGCATCTGTGATGGTTTTTGTCAATGGATTTTATGTTGCAATTCTTATATTTTTGCGAATCTTGACGAGATTGCGGAAATTGTGATACCATGCAGAAAAGGAGTTGGTAATATGAAACTTCAAAGACTGAATCGCCGGCAGATTCTGCGGCTGCTGCCGGACCGGAAACCGGACTCTCATAAAGGTGATTTCGGCAGAATTCTGTTGTTGTGCGGCAGCGTAGGTTATACCGGATCGGCGGCGCTTGCGGCTATGGGTGCGCTGCGCAGCGGCGCAGGTTTGGTGTATTTAGGTGTGCCGAAAAGCATTTATCAAATAGAAGCGGTGAAGCTGACAGAGGCCATGGTGTTTCCTCTGCCGGAAAAAGACGGTATGCTTAGTGAAGACGCTGTGCCGGAGATTTTAAAGAGACTGCCGCAAATGGATGCAGTGGTCATTGGCAGCGGGCTGGGGCAGTCTCAGGGGACAGGTCTTGTTGTGCGCAGTGTTTTGGAAAACGCGATGTGTCCGGTGGTCGTGGATGCCGACGGCATAAATGTGCTGAAATTGCATAAAGATGTACTGCGCGAACGGCACGCTCCCACGATTTTAACACCTCACCCCGGTGAATTTCGCCGTATATATCCGCAAGAGCTAAAAAATCGTTTCAACGATGCAGTTGCTTTTGCGAAGGAATATGGCTGTATTTTGCTGTTAAAGGGTCACCGAACCATCATTACAGACGGGGAATGCGCTTTTGAAAACCCCAACGGCAATGCCGGTATGGCTACCGGCGGCAGCGGTGATGTGCTTTCAGGCATGATTGGTGCGCTGATTGGACAGGGAATTTCTCCCTTGCAGGCGGCTGCCTGCGGCGCATGGCTGCATGGTGCAGCAGGGGATGTTTGCAGTAAGAAGCTGGGGATGTACGGTATGCTTCCCAGTGATATGTTGGAGGTGCTTCCGCGACTTATGAAATAAGGCGGGATTTCATGAAGCGAATGATTGCGCTGTTTGGCATGATTGTGCTGTTATGTGGTTGTTCGGGTACACATCAAGAGCTGGATGCGGCTATGGAGCTGCGCAGTCGGCTTTTAGCCTCGGGAACTTCCTTTGCAGCGGAGGTTACAGCGGATTACGGCAAGGAAGTATACCAGTTTACATTGCAGTGCGAAACAGATGAAAAAGGCACACTGCATTTTTCTGTGGTGCAGCCGGATTCTATTTCCGGTATTTCGGGAAAGGTGGCCGCAGAGGGCGGAGCGATTGTTTTTGATGAGGAGGCATTGTCGTTTCCGATTTTAGCAGACGGTCAGATTTCGCCTGTGGCTGCGCCATGGGTATTCATCCATTCTCTGCGCAGCGGATATTTGACCTCCTGCGGTCGGGAGGGAGATGGAATCCGGGTTGCCATTGATGACAGCTATGCAGATGATGCGCTTCATTTGGATGTATGGCTGGATGAGCAAGAAAATCCGGTTCGCGCAGAAATCTTTTGGAAGGGTCGACGGGTTTTGTCGGTGGCTGTCAAAAATTTCTGCTTCTTGTAACTTCGAGGAAATAAAAGCATAGGATATTTTGCAGATGCTGCTGTATAAACTTCCTGTGCCCGTGGGACAATAGAATCAACCGCGTTACATAGGAAATTGTTTTGTAGCGTCGGAATGATTTCTTCGGAGTGTGAAAAGCATGGAAACCACGGTGAAACGGGGAGATATTTTTTATGCCGATTTATCGCCGGTGGTCGGCAGTGAACAGGGGGGAACAAGGCCGGTTCTGATCGTGCAGAACGATACGGGCAACCGACATTCTCCCACGGTGATTGCAGCGGCCATTACCAGTCAAACGGGAAAGGCGAGACTTCCTACCCACATCAATATCGCCGGCGGCAGCGTGGGTTTGAGCAAGGATTCTGTGATTTTATTAGAGCAGGTGCGTACCATTGATAAGAGGCGTCTGCGGGAACACATGGGTCACTTGGATGACAGCCACATGGCTTTGGTTGACGATGCCATTGCGGTGAGCTTTGGCCTGAATCAAAATTTGATGTGAATAAATACCCCCTTTGTCACATAGGGTTGTGGCAAAGGGGGCGTTTTTATGGTGGATACCTATCCGATTTGCCGCGGTGCTGAAACGGTGGGACAGGCTACGGTTATCAAAGAGGGACTGTATTATTATTTTGACTGCCGTTGTGAATTGACGGGAGAGATCATGTTTCGCATTGTGGTGCAGTCGGGGGAAGACAGAGAAAATCTGGGAATTGCCGCGCCCAGAAACGGCGCGTTTGGCCTCACGGCAAAGATTCCTGTCAGTCATTTCAGGGAGTTTCAGCCAATCTTTTTCCTGATGCCGCGGCATGAAAAAATGGCAGAATCTTTTCTCCCGCTGTCGCCTGAGGAGCCGTTTGCCTATTTAAAACGGCTGGAACAAGCCTATCTTGTTCCCAGAGGCACAGAGCTGGGGATTGGCTTTCGGGAGACGTGACGCTTACAAAATCAATTCCACAGGGCAGTGGTCAGAACCCATGATATTGGCATGGATATTGGATTCTCTCACAGAATCTTTCAGTCGGTTTGAAACCACAAAATAATCAATTCGCCAGCCAGCGTTATTTTCTCTTGCATGGTGCATGTAGCTCCACCAGGAGTAGCAGCCGGTGTCATGAGGGTGCAGGTGGCGGAAGGTGTCTGTGAAGCCGGCATCCAGCAATCGGGAAAAGGCAGTGCGTTCTTCGTCGGAGAAGCCGGCGCTTCCACGGTTGCTTTTGGGGTTTTTCAGGTCGATTTCTTCGTGGGCCACATTTAAGTCGCCGCATAAAATTACTGGTTTTTTCTGATCTAATGCTGCAAGAAAGTGCAAGAAAGCATCCTCCCATTTCATGCGGTGGTCAATTCTGGCAAGCTCCCGCTGGGCATTTGGGGTGTAGCAGGTTATGAGGTAAAAGTCTTCGTATTCAAGGGTGATCACACGACCTTCGTTGTCCAGTTCGGGGATGCCTATGCCATAGGTGACGGACATGGGGGCATGCTTGGTAAAAATGGCAGTGCCAGAGTAGCCTTTCTTTTCTGCATAGTTCCAATACTGATGGTATTCAGGCAGGTCGAGCGATAGTTGTCTTGCCTGAATTTTTGTTTCTTGGAGGCAGAAAAAATCTGCATCTGCTTCATGAAAATAATCAAGGAAGCCTTTTTGCATGCATGCGCGCAGACCGTTTACATTCCAGGAGATAAATTTCATAACATTCCTCTGTTGTTAGTCGGTGTCGATTTCGTTTTTGCTGGTGTCCAATAGGGTGATGCTTTCCGGTGACATAATGATGGGCTTTGTACCGGTGGTAACATCTTCTTCGGAGCGAATGCTGACTTGCTCTGCACCGGTTATGTTGCAGACGGTGAGTGTCAGGCATGCGCAGACGAAGGTTCTGTCTAATCCTGTAATGGATTCGTAGCTGCCGCCTAAAACCAATTCTGCCGTATTTTCGTATATGTTCATTCGCACAAGTGACAATCCGTCGGGAAAGGTTTTTGCGAAGGTGTCTGACTGCGGTCCTCGCAGGTAAATACGGAGAATGTCGGCAATTTCTAAGTTGGAATCGGATAGACTTCTGCTTTCCATTCCGATCAGACTGCCGTTTGTGCCGTAGGTGGGAGTGTTTTGCAGGTAATAAAAGCAAAGCGTTGTGTTTTGATTCGTTTGCGACCTGCTGCAACTACACAGGAAGAGCAGGCACAATATAAGCAAATATAAAAGTACTTTTTTCATTCTGCTTCCTCCTCTGGGTCAAAAGCGGGGAAGAGGATGGTAAATACAGTTCCTTGACCCAGTTTGCTGCTTACGGTGATTTGTCCGTTGTTGCGCTCCACAAGGTTTTTTACGATGGACAAGCCTAAACCGCTGCCGCCGGATTTGCGGGAGCGCGCCTTATCCACGCGGTAAAAGCGTTCAAAAATATGCGAAATGGCATCTTCCGGGATTCCCATGCCGGTATCTTGCACTCGCACAATGGCATTTTCGCCTTTTCTCATCAGGGTAACCGTCAGCTGCCCGTTAGGGACATTGTATTTGATGCCGTTTTCGAGAAGATTGAAAATGATTTGATATAGGTCATCTTCCATGATAAGAATGGGGCTGTCCTGGGCTAAATCCAGATGAATGGAAATGCAGTTTTCTTCTGAAATGCCGGAAAGCATACGAGCTGCTCTCTGAATTGTGGGGGCAATGTATACGATTTCGTATTCTTTTTCCGGCTGACCTTCTAAGCGGGTAAGGGAAAGGAGCTTTTGCGTCATTCGGTTTAACCGCTCGGCCTCGTCACCAATGTCACCGACAAATTCCTTTACGGTTTCCATATCCATATCGTTTTGTAAAATGGAGTCGGTTAAAAGCTTAATGGAAGCCAAAGGTGTTTTCAGCTCATGGGACGCGTCGGAAACGAATTGCCGTCGCTTGTTTTCAGAGGCTTGCAGTTTTTCGGTTAATTCATTGAATTCGTCACCCAGATATGCCAGCTCATCGCCACCGCCCAAAGAAACCTTATGAGAATAGTCGCCCTGTTGGATGATGCGCATTGAGGTAAAAATGCGTCGGATTCTTCTGGAAAAGATGTTGGAATAAAGAATAGAGAAAAGGATAATGGCAACTTCCAGAATGAATGTGATGGTTAGGATGTTGGATTGCAGTGACTGAATCAGCGCGCCCTGCTGGGTGTCGTATTCCATCATGTATACGCAGCCTAAGAGCACATCATAAGAGAGGATTGGTGTGGCGGCATGGGATTGCATAGCGCCTTGGTGATAATTCCAGGAAAATACATCGTAGCCGTCCATGGCTTTTGCAATTTCCGGCAGAAGAGCGTAGGCACTTTTAGATGCTGTTTCCGGCAGAGAATCATAAAGCACGAGGCCGGACGGATCGGTAACAATCAGTCGCGAGACGCGAAGATTTCCCATTTCCGATACCGTTTCCGTTACGGTAGAGGCATTTAATATGTCTAAATTGGCAATTTTAGATGCAGTAAGCAGGCACTTTTCGATCATTGCCGATTCTTTGTTTTGATAAAACAGCGCCTGACTGGTGCTTGCTGTATAGATGTTCAGAAATACCAAAACCACAAAGGTAATTAAGATATATACCAATGCATAACGGAATTGGGTGATGCCATAGGATTGCCGCCGCAGGGGATTATTTACGGAAATAATAGCCAACACCCCACTTCGTCAAAATGTAATTGGGCTCTGCGGGATTTTCTTCCAGCTTTTCCCGCAAACGACGAATGTGCACATCTACTGCGCGAATGTCACTGCGGTATTCGTAAGCCCAAATGGTGTCCAGCAAGGCCTCCCGGGAATAAACACGATTGGCATTGCGCATTAAAAATTCGATAACATCAAATTCCTTGGCAGTCAGTTCCACAGCTTCGCCGTTTTTATAGGCGTTGCGGGCATCCAGATCCAAGGAGATAGAGCCGATAGTGAGGATGTTTTCCGCGGATTTTTGGGTGGCGGGTGCAGCGCGGCGAAGCAAGGCGCGGATTCTGGCTTTCAGTTCCAGAATGTTAAAGGGTTTTGTTAAATAGTCGTCGGCGCCATGGTCAAAACCCATAAGCTTGTCCATATCGTCAACCTTGGCGGTGAGCAGGATGATGGGGACGTTGGAAAATTCCCGAATTTTGCTGCATGCGGTTAAGCCGTCCATTTCCGGCATCATCACGTCGAGAACAATCAAATCCGGCGCCCTGTTTTGCGCCAAGGCCAAAGCCTCTGCACCGTTGCTTCCGGTAATAACCTCGTAGCCTTCGTTTTGGAGATTAAACCGAATTCCTTTTACAAGGAGTTCTTCATCATCTACAACTAAAATTTTCATGGCTTAACCTCCAATGGTAACATAGTCTAAAATGGCTTCTAATCTGGCCGTGCCGATGCCGGTTACATGGATCAGTTCGCTGACAGATGCAAAAGGACCGTTGGCTTCCCGATAATCGATAATGTTCTGTGCCAGCGTACCCCCAATTCCGGGCAAAAGTTTTAGCTCCTCTAAGGTGGCGGTGTTGATATTGATGCGCAAACTGTTAGGAGTAGAGGAGTTGCTTTGAGATCCGGAATTGCCGCCTGATGGCGTATGTAGGGAGACCTGTATTTCTGAATGATTGTAGTTTCGTCCGATAAAGAAACCGGCAGTAAAGGAAAGGCAAATACAGCAAACCAGAATCATGAGATATGTGGATATATTTTTCATGGCGCACCCTCCTGCATTGACTATCCATAAATTTGTTGGTATAATACCCATATTATACACGATTTTTTTCACACGGACAAGTCCGTTGTTGATTTATGGGGTAGAAAAATGAGAAGATTTCGGATAATTTGTCTGCTTATGGCCTGCATTTTTGTGCTGATGTCAGTGAGTCCTGCGGTGGGGGCGGAAGAGGCAGACCAATCGGTGCAGAACGGCTGTCACAGCGTGGATGCCCAAATGCAGCTCAGCGATGCAGAAAAGCTGACGGATACTGCTAAGGCTGTGATTGTTTATGAATTGAAAAGTGACACCATGGTGTACGCTTATAATCCTGACGGCAAGATTTATCCGTCCAGCATGGTGAAGCTGATGACGGCTTTGGTGGCATTGGAACATGGCAAAATGACCGACAAGGTCGTGGTTACCAAGCGGGCGCTTTCTTATGTGGCAGTTGGCTCGGTGAGTGCCGGTCTGATCGCAGGCGAGGAGCTGACGCTGGGGGATTTGCTTTACTGCATGATGGCGCAATCTGCCAATGATGCAGCCACTGTGATTGCCGAGCATATAGCCGGCAGTCAGGATGCGTTTATCAAGCTGATGAACGAAAAGGCAGCGGCTTTGGGTTGCACAGGAACGAGCTATTCCAATGTTCATGGACTTCATGACGAACAGACTTACACCACGGCGCGGGACATTTGCCGGATTTTAGATGTCGCATTGGAAAATGCGGATTTTAAAACATTGTTTCAGGCAAAATCCTATGTTGTTCCCAAGACAAATAAAAGCGAAGCTCGGGAAATTTACAGTTCCAATTACATGATGTGTAATGAAACAGTGAAGAAATATCTAGATGAGCGCGTTACCGGCGGTAAGACTGGTGCCACAGACCAAGCGGGGCGCTGTCTTGCGGCAACCGCAGAGGGCATGGGCATGGAGCTTTTAACCATTGTTATGGGCGCAAAAGCCACCTACGAGCTTGATGGACTTGCCGTGAAAACCTTCGGCAGCTTTGAAGAAACCAAGCAGCTGCTGGATTATACAATGACGAATTTTGAGTTCCGTCAGATTTTCTATCCCGGGCAAGCAATTTCCCAATATCCTGTTGCCAATGGCGCCAATGCCGTGGTTGTTCAGTCGGAATCTGTGGTGTCTACGGTTTTGCCGGTGGGTATGGAAGCGCAGCAGCTGAATTGGTTGTATTTTGACACTGTTGGCGGTGTTTCCGCACCTGTAAAAAAGGGGCAGGCAATTTCCTCTGTTCAGGTTTGGTACGGCAGCAAATGCGTGGCGCAGACCAATTTGGTTGCAGCGTATGATGTTGCGATGTGGTCGGAGCCTGTGAATATTACCGGTGTGAATCAATCCGGCAAGTATAAAATTTGGCAAACGATTGGTATGATACTTGCGGTGATTTTTGGACTGGCGCTGCTTGGTATTGCATGGCTTTTCCTGCGGCGGGAGATTTATCGCTGGATTCGAAAAGCGAAAATTCGCAAACGGCGGGCAAACCGCAGACGAAACAGATAAAGTAATGTCGGGCGCACTGCTTTCAGCAGCGCGCCCGAGTTGTTATTCTACATGGGTATGATTGTTAATGTGGTCCTCGCAATAGCAGTGGTAGCCGTTGCAGCGGGAGCAGTAGCGGAATTCCAATTCCGGATTGGAAACATCAGTTCTGCCGCAAACAGTGCAGAGATGAATGTAAGGCTGGCTGTTTGCTGTATCCTTTGCAGTACGGAAGGTGACCACCTTCGGTCCGGCGGTTTGTGTGGCTTTTTTGCGTTTGAGTTGCAGCTTTGCCCGCAGGGTAAAGGGCAGAAGATTAAAAATATCTTTTCCCGCAAACAGCAGGAAATTGGCTAGTCCAATAAAAGGAAACAGATTGTGAGGGAACAGGTTTACAGGGTAGGACATATTAAACACATTTGCAAACATAATGACCAAATACACTATGCCCATTACCCAAGCCTTGATGGGGATAATAAAGAAGATTAAAAATTGTGCATCGGGGTGCAGAACCGCGAAGGACAGAAGCAGGCTTAAATGGAGATAAAAGGCCATTTGAGAATACAAGCTTACAAAAAATTCCGGAGAAACCAAATACTCCCCAATGATCACTGCTTCGGTAGGACAGAAAATCATGGCGAAAATATCCATGAAAATCACACCGGTAAAATAGTAAAGATTAAACCGAAGTGTACCCATGGACTGCTCCACATGACGACCGAGGTTATAAAAGAAATAGAGGAAAATCAGCTCTAAGAAGCCACCGCCTGCGCCCTCGGTAAAGACGAAGGTGAAAAGCCGCCAGACTTGTCCGTGCAAAATGCTGGCTTTGTCAAAGCATAGCAGGGAATAAAGCTGTGCGCCGCCGTTGAACATGCTCATAATGCTCACCAAGGCAGTGCCCAAAACGATGTATAGCATTAAATTGGGGATTCCCTTATCCCGATGCTTAAAGCAAAAGCGGTCAAATCGCTTACGAATAGAACGCAATTTTATCAACTCCTGTATTACGATGGTTTTATTTTAGCAGATATTTCGGAAAAGTCTATGGGTTATTTGCAAACAAAAACAGGGAAAAATCGAAAAAAGGGGTTGACTTTTGACAAAATTTCGCTAAAATAAGGACGAACTGCATATAAGCCTTATCAAGAGTGGTGGAGGGAACGGCCCGATGAAACCCGGCAACCTGTTAATTCAAGGTGCCAAATCCGGCGGCAACGACAGATGAGGATTCGATAGATGCGCACATCGAATCTTCGGTGTGTGCAGATTTTTTTGTAAAGGAACGGAAATATGGAAAAAAGATTATTTACATCCGAATGTGTTACCAACGGACATCCCGATAAGGTGGCGGACTCGATTTCCGATGCTATCTTAGACGCTTGCTTGGCGCAGGATCCTTTGTCCCGTGTGGCTTGCGAAACCATGGTCACTACCGATTTCTGCCTGATCTGCGGTGAAATCACCACCAAGGCACAGGTGGATTACAAGGCGGTTGCCAGAGAGGCGATTCGCGCCATTGGCTATATTTACCCCGGTGACGGCTTTGATGCCGACAGCGTGGAAATTCAGTGCCGGATTCATACCCAATCTGCGGATATCGCGTTGGGCACCAATGATGAAGTGGGCGGTGCAGGCGATCAGGGTATGATGTTTGGCGGCGCTTGCACCCAGACTCCCGAGCTGATGCCCCTGCCGGTGGCACTGTCCCGCGCGCTGTCCAATCGCTTAACAGAATGTGTCCACAGCAATGACCTTCTTCGGCCCGACGGCAAAACTCAGGTGAGTGTGGAATATGACGAGCAGGGCAATGTCGTTGGTGTAGATACCGTTGTGGTATCGATTATGCATACTGCGGATTTTGAAATGGAGCAGCTTCGCAAATATGTCCGCGAGGGTGTGATCGCCCCTGTTTTGGAAAAGTATGGCTTTTCTATTGAGGATGTTGCCCATATTCACATCAACCCCACCGGCAATTTTGTCATTGGCGGACCCAATGGCGATACCGGCTTGACTGGCAGAAAAATTATTGTGGATACTTACGGCGGTTATTTCTCCCATGGCGGCGGCGCATTCTCCGGCAAAGACCCCACCAAGGTAGACCGCAGCGCAGCTTATATGGCTCGTTATATGGCAAAGAATCTGGTGGCTGCCGGCTTGGCAACTCAGGTGCAGGTGCAGCTGGCATACGCCATTGGTGTGGCAGAGCCGGTTTCTCTGCGAGTGGATAGCTTTGGCACAGGGGTGGTTTCTGACGAAAAGCTTACAGAGCTTTTGCGCAAGACTTGCGATATGACGCCTGCCGGCATTATTCGCAAGCTGAATTTGCGTCAGCCCATTTATGCACCCACTGCGGCAAAGGGGCACTTTGGTGTGGCAGACAGACCTTGGGAGCAGACGGATTTGGCCCCTGTTTTGAAGGAATTGGTAAATGCCTAATATTTACGGTGTGCTGCACAATGCAGCACGCCGTTTTCTTACAATCCGTTGACTGTGTTGATAGGTTTTTCTTTGAGGAAACCTTCGATGCTTTCAACTGTTCTGTCTAAAATGCGCTGACGGGCTTCCAGCGGCGCCCAGGCGATGTGGGGTGTAATGATGCAATTGGGGGCGCTGAGCAGGGGAGAGTCGGCGGGAATCGGCTCTGTGGAGGCTACATCTGCCGCCATGCCCCGCAGCTTTCCGCTTTGAAGCGCGTCCGCAGCTGCCTGTTCATCTACAAGAGGGCCGCGGGCGGTGTTGATCAGGATAGCACCGTTCTTCATTTTAGCCAGTGTTTCAGCATTGATCATACCCTTGGTTTCCGGGAACAAAGGACAGTGGAGGGATACCACATCAGATTTTTCCAGAAGCTCATCCAATGTGACATATTCTGCTCCGTCTTTCTTTGTGCGGCTGTATGCCAATACATTCATACCAAATGCACGGGCGATTTTGGCCACAGCTTGTCCAATGCTGCCGTAACCGATAATGCCCATGGTTTTGCCGGCAAGTTCCATTTGTGGGGTATCCCAGAAGCAGAAATTTGGGCAGCGTGTCCATTTTCCTTCGTGTACCACATGAGAGTGGTGGCCGACTTGGTGGCACAGCTCTAAAAGCAGGGCGAACGTAAATTGCGCCACGGAATCTGTACCGTATCCGGGGACATTGCATACGGGGATGTTTCTGCGGGCGGCAGCGTCAATATCTACCACATTATAGCCGGTTGCCAAAATGCAAATTAAACGGATGCTGGGGCAGGCGGTGAGGATTTCCTCGTTGATAGGGGTTTTGTTTAAGATAACAATTTCCGCGTCTGCAAGGCGGGTAATGGTATCTTCCTTGGTAGGAGTTCGGTCATAATATATGACTTCGCCAAAAGGGCGCAGACATTCCCAGCTTAAATCACCGGGGTTAAGCGCTTGACCATCCAGAATAACAATTTTCATATTGCGACCTCCCAATACTTGAAAAGTAGAGTTCTCTTTGATAAAATGTAGGCAAAAGGTGGGAAAAACATGGAAGTTTTATATCAAGATGCGGATGTTTTTGTGTGCATTAAGCCGCCAAGAGTGCTTTCAACGGATGAGGCAGGCGGACTGCCGGAACTTGTGCGGCAATATCTGCATGACCCAAAAGCAGATGTGCGCACAGTTCACCGCTTGGATAGAGTGGTTGGCGGGGTGATGGTGTTGGCACGCAATGCCAAGGCGGCATCTGAACTTTCTCGTCAAATTCGTGAGGGAAGTTTCCGTAAAGAGTATATTGCCGTGACCCATGGCGTTCCGGAGACACTCAAGGGAACCATGCGGGATTTGCTTTTGCGGGATAAGGCGCGGAAGATGACCTTTGTGGTAGACTCTGCGGCGAAGGATGTGCAGGAGGCTGTGTTGTATTATCAGCTCCTTGGCACATGTCAGGGCTTGGGAAAAGTCCGGATTGAATTAGAAACCGGCAGAACGCACCAAATTCGGGTGCAGTTTTCTTCCCGCGGCATGCCATTGGCAGGGGAGCGGAAGTATGCCGAACTGCAAGACGACTGCGTGCTGGCTTTGTGGTCATACTCTGTGACCTTTACCCATCCTGCCACCGGAGAAGAAATGACTTTTTCTCACCAACCGCCTAAGAATTACCCGTGGGATTTATTCTCATTATAACAGAAATTTTGTGCTTTTCAATGGAGGATTTTATGTCCTGTTATCAGTTTTTTCAGAATCGGGAATGTGAATGCTTTCCCTGCCATAAAGGCGCAGATCAGGAAAGCTTTAATTGTTTGTTTTGCTATTGCCCCTTATATGCTTTGGGGGAGAAATGCGGGGGTAATTTTACCTATACCGCTGAGGGGGTTAAGGACTGTTCAGCATGCCTGAAACCCCATAGAAAAGATAGCTATGAGCGTATTTTAGAGAGAATGCCCGAGGTCATAGAACTGGTAAAGAAATGAGAAAAGACCCGCAGAAAGAGACTTGATTTTTGGATTTTTCGTTGGTATAATGCTGTGGTCGTGGAGATGTACCCAAGTGGTTGAAGGGTCCGGATTCGAAATCCGGCAGGCGTCGCAAGGCGTGCGGGGGTTCAAATCCCTCCATCTCCGCCATAAGAGAATCCCCGCCTTTTCGGTGGGGATTCTCTTATCAGCAATGGGGGATTTGAACAATCGGACTTGATTTTTTTGTGAAATGGAGTAAAATGGAAACATCTTTTCAATGAGGGGTGAAGTGCATGAACAAAATTTATATCCCCGAGGGCTACCGCCCTGTGCTGGATGCTTACGATACCCAGCGGGCCATTGCCTTTATTAAGCAGACCTTTCAGGCGGAATTTTCTGCGGCACTGAACTTAAAGCGTGTGTCTGCGCCTTTGTTTGTGACGGAGGATTCCGGCTTAAACGATAACTTAAACGGTTACGAGCGTCCTGTTTCTTTTGATGTACCCGCAGTGGGGGAGGATGCTCAGGTAGTACATTCCCTTGCCAAGTGGAAGCGCCTTGCGCTGAAACGCTATGGGTTTAGCGTTGGCAACGGCCTTTATACGGATATGAACGCCATTCGTCGCGATGAGGAGCTGGATAACATCCACTCTATCTATGTTGACCAATGGGACTGGGAAAAGATTATCACCAAAGAGAATCGGAATTTAGACTACTTAAAATTGATTGTTCGATCTATTGTGAATGCTATTTGCAACACCAATGACCGTCTGCATGTTCGGTATCCTCAGCTGCGGGTGGAGCTTAGCCGCGATGTGTCCTTTGTTACCACACAGGAGTTGGAGGATCTGTATCCCGACATGACCGGCTCTCAGCGGGAAAAAGCCTATGTGAAGGAGCATCCCACTGCCTGCATTATGCAAATTGGCGGTAAGCTGCGCTCCGGTAAGCCTCATGATGGCAGAGCGCCGGACTATGATGATTGGGGCTTAAACTGCGATATTTTCTTCTGGGATGAGGTCTTAGGCAGAGCGCTGGAAATTTCCTCTATGGGTATTCGTGTGGATGCTGGGGCGCTTGATCGCCAGTTAACCGAAGCCAATTGTGACGATCGCAGAAATCTGCCCTTTCACAAGCAGTTGTTAAATGACGAGCTGCCGCTGACTATTGGCGGCGGTATCGGACAGTCCCGACTGAGTATGCTGATGATGGGCTGCGCCCATATTGGCGAAGTGCAGTCCAGCATTTGGGACAGCGAGACAGTTTCTGCCTGCGAGCAAGCGGGTATCCCTCTGCTTTAACAGAAAACCCCTCGGTAATCAAACCGAGGGGTTGTTTTTATTATGCGTACTTGCTGACGATATCGTGCATGGCTTGGAAGTTTTCTTCCATATCCTGCACCAGCTTGAATTGGGTGCGGCAGCGGTCGAGATTTTGTTCGGGATAGTGAATGCGGAAGTAATGGTCACCGTCTAAATAGTCGGTTAAGAAGCGAATACCGCATTCCAGTGTCATAAGCTTGGCGCCCCAAGGCAGATATTCAAGCTCCGCGGGAGTCAGGGAGCCTTGCGCGCCCTTTAAAAAGCCACGGGTGTATGCCTCGTACAGGTCGAGATCAAAGTTGACCTTGCTTAAATCCTTTTCATCCTCGGCGCTGTGGTTTGCACCAAAGCGGATGGAATCGCCAAAATCGTTGATGGATAGGCCGGGCATGGTAGTATCAAGGTCAATGACACAGATGCCTTCACCGGTCTGACGGTCGACTAGGATGTTATTCAGTTTGGTGTCGTTGTGGGTTACGCGCAGAGGCAGCTTTCCGTCGCGCAGGGCTTGCAGGGCAATAGAGCAATCTGCTTTTCTTGCCATGACGAAATCAATTTCTGCCTGCACATCCTTGGCACGACTCATTTTGTCGGCTTCCAAGGCAACTAAGAATTTACGGAAACGGTCTTCGGTATCGTGGAATTTCACGATGGTTTCGCGGAGCGTTTCTGCGGGATAGCCTTGCAGCATGTATTGGAACTTGCCAAAGGCGTAGGCAGAAGCCTCGAACAGTTCGGCCGTTGCGGATTGGTGGCAATCTGTACCTTCAATAAAAGGAGTCAGCCGCCATACCTTGCCGTTGCTGTCTTTGTAGAAATCCTTCCCGTCTTTTGTTTTTACAAGGCTGAGGGTTTCGCGCATAGGGTCTCCGCCCTTTGCAATAATTGCGTTGCGAAGATAGCCGGTGATGCCCACCATATTCTCCATCAGCGCCTCGGGATGAGGGAACGCGGCAGAGGACAAACCTTGCAAAATAAAGCGAATGCAGTCGCCATCCTGAGGTTGGCAGATCACGCAGAAGGTGTCGTTAATATGACCTTGTCCATAGCGCACAGCGCCCATTAGGGTGGAGGGGAGGTCATATGCGGAAAGAACTTCGGTTAAAATGGGAGCATCGGGGCTGATATATAAATTACTCATATCAATTCTCCTTAATATCTGTGGAAGCAATTAAAGCATGGAGCTCGGCCTTGGATTTTTGCCGGTATTGGGCAGGAGATAATTTCTCGGCCAGTCGGAAACGCTGAGAGAAATAGCTGGGAGAGGAGAAGCCACAGACCAAAGCAATGTGAGAAAGAGAGTGGTCGGTTGTGCGCAGCAGGTGCTTGGCTTCCTTAATTCTGAGGGAAAGCATATAGCTGATAGGGGAGATGCCGTATTCTCTGCGGAAGGTGTGAACTAAGTGATACTTATTCACATGGGTCACATCAACCAGAGTTTCCAGACTGATATTTTCTTTAAAATGAGAATCAATATATCGTTTGGCAATGGCAGCCTCCTTGGCTGCAATCACAGCGGAGGTCTGGGAGGGCGCTAAGGTAGTTCTGCGAAGCAGGCGGATAATCAGAATATCTAAAAAGTTTTGGCAAATGATTTCGTAGCCGGTATTCTTACCCTCAATTTCCCGCAGAATGCTGCGAAGATACAGCTGAATATCCGAGCCTGCGCCATGGAAACTAACAATGCGGAAGGGAGCAGGGCTTTCCTGATCGGCCGCAAGTTCCAGACCTTCTACACCTAACACAATATATTCCAAAGGAGAAGCATCCAGACTGGTTTCTGTGTGATTGACGTTGGGATTGATGATTACCATATCATCGGTTTTAACGGTGTAGCATGTTCCTTCGATATCAAACTGTCCTTTACCGCCAACAACAAAGAAAAGCTCCACGCAGGAATGTGTGTGAGGTACGCTGTGCCAGTCACCGCCATACTTGGCAGTACTGATGTAAAGGAGTTTCGCGTTGGGGATTGTGTTGTCGCGTTCGCTCAGGGTCAGGTCGTAGCGGTTTGTACTCATGTTTTTCTCTCCGTATTTATGTTTATTGCAAGATGCAATGTATATTGACAAATTTAAAGAATTTACTGAATTATAATAATAAATTATAAAAATTGCAATATGTTTTCGCTAATATTTTTGATTTCGTCAAAATATATAAATAATAAGTCGAAATCGCAACAAGCATAATGCATAAAAAGCACATGTTCAATTTATGATAAATTACCAAAAATTGCGCCAGTAGCAATAAATATAAATCATACAACAAGATTTTGCTTGTTGAAGAACGGAAAACATTATAGTATATAAGTGCGTCACAGGAGTGGCGTGAAAAGGAAAAGTAAATGAATTTTAATATGGAGGAAAAACAATGAAAAAGATCTTTGCATTGCTTCTGGCTTCCGTGATGGTTTTGGGTCTGTTCGCAGGCTGCGCACCCGCTGCCACTCAAGAGAATGTCCTGAAAGTTGCAGCTATCGAAACCGCATACGGCTCCCAAATGTGGAAGGACGTTTGCGCTGCTTTCGAAGCACAAACCGGCATCAAGGTTGAGCTGGTTACCGACAAGAATCTGGAAGACGTTATCGGACCTCAGATTCAGGGCCAGAACTACCCCGACGTTGTTCACCTGGCTACCGGCCGTCCCGCTGGCCTGACTGAGCAGCTGATCAAGGCTAACGGCCTGCATGACCTGACCAATGTGCTGAACATGACCGTTCCCGGCGAGGACAAGAAAGTTTCCGACAAGATTGCCGGTGGCTTCACCGACACTTCTCTGACCAACCCCTACGCTGACGGCAAGACCTACATGGCTCCCATGTTCTACTCTCCCTGCGGCTTGTTCTACAACGCAAAGCTGTTCGCGGAGAAGGGCTGGACCGTTCCCACCACCTGGGACGAAATGTGGACTCTGGGCGACCTGGCTAAGGCTGAGGGCATCGCTTTGTTCACCTATCCCACCGCTGGCTACTACGATGCATTTATGTACGCTCTGATGTATTCTATCGGCGGCGCTGACTTCTTCAACAAGGCTACCACTTATGCTGAGGGCATTTGGGATACTCAGGAAGCTCAGACTCTGTTCCAGATTCTCGACAAGCTGGCTGACTACACCCACGCTAAGACCCCCACTCAGGCTAACAATCAGGACTTCACCAAGAACCAGCTGATGGTTATGCAGAACGAAGCTCTGTTCATGCCCAACGGCACTTGGATTGTTGGCGAAATGGCTGACGCTGAGGCTACTCTGACCAACGAGTTTGCATGGGGCATGACCGCTCTGCCTGCTGTTAAGGAAGGCGGCGCTGGCTACTCCTACACTTGGTTCGAGCAGGCATGGATTCCTGCCGGTGCTAAGAACAAGACTGCTGCTGAGCAGTTCGTAGCTTTCCTGTATTCCGACAAGGCTGTTGAGATCTTCTCTAAGCAGGGCGCCATGCAGCCTGTTCTGGGCATTGCCAACAAGCTGGAAGGCGACAACAAGCTGTTCTACTCCATTTACGACAATGGCGCTAAGGCAGCTATGGGTAATTTCGCTGCGTTCGATGCAATTCCCGACGTGACCACCTCCGGTGTGTTCTTTGAGCCCATCGATAAGCTGGTTGCCGGTACTCTGACAATCGAGGAGTATGCTGATAACATCAAGGCTGCTTCTGACCAGATGCGTGCTAATCTGAAGAAGTAATTCTCCATCCAAGACGAAAAAGTAAGTAATTTGGGTGGCAGTGACCGCTGTCGCTGCCACCCTTTCTTTTTGAAAAGTGTTTTCCATTGTGCAGGTATACCTGAATAGCGGAAAGCATTTTTACTGAGAAAAAAGGAGAGGTTTCACATGAAAAGTAAGGCGAGACGCAATGCGTTTCTGTGGGTTTGCTTGGCACCTGCGGTGCTGCTGTTTATCATTTTTATGGTTATTCCTACATTTAACGTGTTCCGGTTGTCCATGTTCCAGAAGGGAGCATACAATCCGGAGGAAATCTTTATTGGCACGGAAAATTTTGAAAAGCTGTTGGCCAGCTCTGCGTTCATACAGTCCGTTCAAAATACTCTTTTGCTGATTGTGATTGTCACATTGTTTACAATGACCGCTGCATTGATTTTTGCAGGCATTTTGTCTCGTGAGAAGTTAAAGGGACAAAACTTCTTCCGGATTGTGTTTTACATACCGAATATCTTGTCTGTGGTTGTTATTTCCGGTATTTTCTCCGCTATCTATGATGTGGATAAGGGCCTGCTGAACTCTATTCTTAATCTTTTTGGCGCAGACAGTGTCCTGTGGAAGGGCGAAAATATGATTGTGACCAGTATCATTATCGCCATGGTATGGCAGGCGATTGGTTACTATATGGTCATGTATATGGCATCTATGTCCGCAGTTCCTCAGGCCATGTATGAGAGCTCCGGCTTGGACGTTGCCGGTCGTCTGACGCAGTTCTTCCAAATCACATTACCCTTGATTTGGACCAATATTCGCACAACCCTGACTTTCTTTATTATTTCTACCATCAACATGGCGTTCCTGTTCGTCAATGCCATGGTCGGTTCCAGTGGTGGCTCTGCGGCTGCTTCTAAGGTGACGCTGGTTTATATGTATGATCAGAAAAATGCTGGACTGTACGGCTATTCTATGGCGGTTGGTGTGTTAATTTTCATTATTTCCTTTGCTCTGTCTGCTTTGGTGAATAAAGTAACCGAGCGGGAAGTGCTGGAATACTAAGGAGGTGCTCTTATGAGGCTGAAAAAGAATGTAGATGTCGGTGAGCGCCTGTATAAGATTTTTATTTATTTGGTGCTGGGCCTTTTGGCTGTGCTGATTTTAGTTCCCGTTGCTTGGGTGTTTATGGCTTCGTTAAAGGAAACCTCTGAGCATTACGGAAGCCCATGGGCACTGCCCACCCATATTCATTGGCAGAACTTTGTAGAGGCATGGACCACTTCCAGAATGGGCGATTATATGGGCTATTCCGTGTTGGTAACCGGCCTTGGCTTGCTGATTTTGCTGGTGGTTGCGCTGCCCGCAGCTTATTGCTTGGCGCGCTTTAAGTTCTTTGGCAAAAAGCTTTTGAATACCTGCTTTATGGCTGGCTTGTTTGTCAATGTAAACTACATTGTGGTTCCCATTTACTTAATGCTTAATGACGGTGATGTTATGCTCCGTCAGTATCTTGGAAATGGATTTTTACTGAACAATCATTTGGTTGTGGCTGTGATTTATGCGGCAACAGCGCTGCCTTTCACCATTTATCTGCTCAGCAGCTATTTCCAGACAGTACCTCATGATTTTGAGGAGGCCGCCTATATTGACGGCGCGGGCTACACCAGAACCATGCTGGAAATTATCTTTCCCATGGCAAAGCCCTCTATCATTACGGTGATTTTGTTTAATTTCCTGTCCTTCTGGAATGAGTACATTATTGTTAAGACTTTAATTACCGACAACACCATGTGGACGCTCCCTGCGGGATTACTGAATCTGATGCAGGCTCAGCAGTCTGCGGCAAATTACGGTCCTATGTACGCCGGCTTGGTGTTGGTTATGGTACCCGTGCTGGTGCTTTACATCTGTGTGCAGAACAATTTGACCAAGGGCATGACCGTTGGCGGCTTGAAAGGATAATTATTATGAAGTTTTGGAGAGATCACGCAGCATTGCGTATTGTTTTGATGGTTTTGTTTTTTGTTGCCGGATTGGCGCTGGTTCTTTACGGTTGGAGTTTGACCGGTGAGATGAAGGGCTTAATTTTAATGTTTGTTGGCATCATTCTTATGCTGACTACGCTGCTGATTTATAATCAACGATTCACATTTCGTTCTAAATAATCATACAAGGAGGTCCTCATGGATAATAATCGGAAATTTGGCAGAGTAACCATCCCGACTGACTTGGATGTTGTACCTGAAACCTTAGAAATTTTGAAAAAGTGGGGCGCAGATGCCATTCGCGACTGCGACGGAACGGATTTTCCTGCGGAGTTGCAGGGACAGGATGCGAAAATTTACTCCACATATTATACCACCCGTAAGGACAATGCTTGGGCAAAGGCAAATCCCGACGAGGTGCAGCAATGCTACATTATGACCGGCTTTCACACGGCTGTTGAAGATACCCTTTCTATTGAACTTATGAAGGGTATTTCCCGGGAATTGCTGGAAGTTAATACCCGCGACGACATCAAGCGTTGGTGGGAAGTTATGGATCGCACCGAAGGTTCCATTGTGTCTACCGATGACTGGTCTTATGATGAGACCACAGGTTGTGTGACCATTTCCAATGTAAAGTCTTACCATGAATATACTGTGGCATTTTTGGCTTACCTTATTTGGGATCCTGTTCACATGTATAATGCTGTGACCAATGGTTGGCAGAATTTTGAGCATCAGATTACCTTTGATGTTCGTCAGCCCAAGACCCATAAATTTACCATGGAGCGTCTGCGTAAATTTATCGCAGACCATCCCTATGTCAATGTCATTCGCTACACTACATTCTTCCACCAGTTTACTTTGATTTTTGACGAATTAAAGCGTGAGAAGTATGTGGACTGGTACGGCTATTCCGCTTCTGTTTCTCCTTATATTTTAGAGCAGTTTGAAAAGGAAGTGGGCTATAAGTTCCGCCCTGAGTTCATTGTTGACCAAGGCTATTACAACGCCCAGTATCGGATTCCCTCTAAGGAATTTAAGGACTTCCAAGCTTTCCAGAGAAGGGAAGTGGCAAAGCTTGCTAAGGAAATGGTGGACATTACCCACGAGCTGGGCAAGGAAGCCATGATGTTCTTGGGTGACCACTTTATCGGCACAGAACCCTTCATGGAGGAGTTCAAGACCATCGGTTTGGATGCGGTGGTAGGCTCTGTGGGCAATGGCGCAACCCTGCGTCTGATTTCTGATATTCCCGGAGTGAAGTACACCGAGGGACGTTTCCTGCCGTATTTCTTCCCCGATACCTTCCATGAGGGCGGAGATCCTGTCAGAGAGGCTAAGGAAAATTGGGTTACTGCCCGCCGCGCAATTCTGCGTAAGCCCATTGATCGTATTGGCTACGGCGGATATTTGAAGCTGGCGCTGCAATTCCCCGAGTTTATTGACTATGTGGAATCTGTCTGTAACGAGTTCCGTGAGCTGTATGAGAATATTAAGGGCACAACGCCTTACTGCGTGAAGACTGTGGCAGTGCTGAACAGCTGGGGCAAGCAAAGAGCTTGGGGTTGCCACATGGTACACCATGGTTTGTATCAGAAGCAGAACTACTCTTATTATGGTGTCATTGAGGCTCTGTCCGGCGCTCCCTTTGATGTGAAGTTTATTTCCTTTGATGATATTCGTCAGGATCCTGCCATTTTGGATTCCATTGATGTCATTATCAATGTTGGCGACGGGGATACCGCTCACACCGGCGGATACGAGTGGGAAGACCCCATTGTTTCCGCAGCAGTCCGTGGATTCGTTCATCGCGGAGGCGGCTTTGTGGGCGTTGGTGAGCCTACGGGACACCAGTATCAAGGCCATTACTTGCAGCTTTGCAATGTCCTTGGCGTGGAAAAGGAAACAGGCTTCACTCTCGGCTACGATAAGTATAATTGGGATGCCAATGCAGATCACTTTATCTTGAAGGATGTGGCTGAGGAAGTTGACTTCGGTGAAGGCAAGAAGAGCATTTACGCATTGCCCGAAACCCAAATCCTTGTGCAAAAGGATAAGGAAGTCCAGATGGCTGTGAATGAATTTGGCAGCGGCCGCAGCGTGTATATCTCCGGTTTGCCGTATTCTTTCGAGAACAGTCGTGTGCTTTACCGTTCCATTTTATGGGCGGCTCATTCCGAGCAGGAGCTTAATAAGTGGTATTCTACCAACTACAATGTAGAAGTCCACGCCTTTGTGGCGAACGGCAAATACTGCGTAGTTAACAATACCTACGTCCCGCAGGATACTACGGTTTACACTGACAAGGGCAGTTTTGAATTGCACTTGGATGCCAACGAAATTAAGTGGTACGAAATCTAATTACAAAGCGCCCCGCCGTTTCTGGCGGGGCGTTAACATATAGAAAAAAGGTCAGGGCCGAAGCCCTGACCTCATTTATTTGTAAGATAATATCTTAGTAAACAGTTGCCCAGTCAGCAATGTTCTCACCGGTGAACTTGAAGGGAGGTCCAACGATGATCTGCTTCTCAGCGGGGTCACCAGCCATTACGGTGTAGGTGGTGCCGTTGTCAGCAGTGAAGGTGGAATCAACAGCGCCTACCTTGCCGTCCAGGATAGCCTTGATGGCGTAAGCAGCACAGTTACCCACGTCGATGGGGTTCCACAGGTACATATAGGGGCAAACCTTGTCGTCGCCGACATAGTCCTTCATTTCGGAAGGCAGACCCAGACCAGCGATCTTAACGGTGCAGCCAGCGGTGCTCTGAACAGTCTGAGCAGCGGCCAGAACGCCAACGGTGGTGGGGCAGCAGATGACTTCCAGGTTGGGGTACTTGGTCAGCAGGTTCTGAGTTTCGGTGGTGGACTTGGTGGGTTCGTCATCACCGTAAACAGTTTCCTTCCAAACCAGACCTGCATACTTGGCGTCAGCAGCGATGATGTCTTCCATAGCAGCGATCCAAGCGTTCTGGTTGGTAGCGGTGGAGGAAGCGGACAGGATAGCGAATTCGCCTTCGCCGCCGGTCATGTCGTAGATGGAGTCGACCAGAACCTGAGCAACCTGCGTAACACCGGCTTGGTTGATGAACATCTGAGAGCCCTTGGTGTCGGAGTCCAGGGTTACGATAGCGATGCCCTGCTCGCGAGCGGTCTTCAAGGTAGCTTCCAGAGCGGCAGCGTCGTTGGCAGCGATGGCAATGGCCTTAACGCCCTGAGCAGCCAGCTGGTTAACAATGGAGATCTGGTCCTGTGCGGAGGTGGTTTCGGGAGACTTCTCGATGCAGTTTACACCGATAGCTTCGCAAGCGGTCTTAAAGCCGGAAACCATTCTTGCCATGTAGGGGTTGCTGGCGTCCTTACAGACGATAGCGTAGGTGGCCGTGCCTTCCTGCTGGTCGGCGGGAGCGCAAGCTGCCATGGCGAAAATCATAACAGCGGCCAAGAGTAATGCGATCAGTTTTTTCATGATATTCTTCCTTTCAGAATTTTTATTTATATGAACGCTTACGCGCGCATATCAAGAATTTTTCGCCGTACGAATACGGTTTTTGATGGCCTCTTGAATGGTGGGGTAGATGACTACCACAATCAGAAGAACGCCAAGGATGATACGGATTGTCTGGCCGCTGAGGTTGATAAGACCTAAGCCGTAACGCAGCAAGCCGATGATGAAGATGGAGATGATTGCACCCACCATAGTGCCCTTGCCGCCGGCGGTGGAAATACCGCCCAGCACGCACATGGCGATGGCTTCCAGCTCGTAGCCCTTGGCAAGGTTGCTCTTGACAGAGCCGAGGTTGGAACATTCCAGAACTGCGGCAGCACCGCAAATCAAACCGGTGAGGGTGAATACGATCATACGCACTCTTTCCACCTTAATGCCAGCATAAGCAGCAGCCTTCTTATTTGCGCCGATGGCAAACATTTGACGGCCAAAAATAGTCTTATGCATCACAAGACCAAAGACCAATGCCAAAACGCAGAAAAGAATGAATACGTGAGGCACCATTTTGGAAATGCGGGCATAGTACAATTGGGTAAACCATTCAACCTGCTGCATTCCACCGGTGGAGCCGTTACCAAGAATTCGTTCTGAAACACCGCGGAAAATGATATTGGTTGCCAGTGTGACAATCATGGGGGCCAGCTCTGTAAATTTGGTGAGAAGAATTCCGTTCAATGCACCGCACAGAGTGCCGGTTGCCAAACATGCACCAATAGCCAGAAGCATATTGCCCGTTGCGTTGTAGACGACACCTAAAACCGTAGCGGATAAGCAAACATTGCCGCCCACAGACAAGTCAATATCGCCCAGCAGAAGGATATATGCCATAGGCAAAGCAATAATACCTTTAATCAGGAAGTCGCGGATGTTAATGAACAGGAAATTAAGTCTCAGATAAACAGGGGAGAGGTTGGCGTTCATAATGTTCACAGCGATGAAAATCAGCACCAACAGGAATTCCCAACGAACAAGAAGGGTTTTTAATGAGCGCTCCTTCATACTGGAAATTGTTCTTCCGGATTTCGTTGCCATTAGATAACCCTCCCTTCCAAAGCTTTGCGGTCAGAATTGCGCTGCACAATGATGTTGACCAGCACAGCCAGTAAGATGATGCCGCCTTTCAGCGCTTGCTGCCAGAAAGCATCGATGCCCACAAGGCTAAGAGACTTACTGATAATAGCAATGATAATTGCGCCCAGCAGCACACCAAAGGCATTGCCTTGACCGCCGTTTAGGCTAACGTTGCCGATAACACAGGCAGCGATAACGTCCATTTCTGCGCCGTCTGCCATATTACCCTGGGCAGAGGTGTAGAGGCTGGTATACATAGCGCCTGCCAAGCCGGCGATACCGCCGTTGATGGTGTAAACAATGATCTTGACTCGATCAATGTTAATACCGGAAATCTTTGCGGCATCGGGGTTAGAACCTACCGCATAAATCTGCCGGCCGAATCCGGTCCATTTCAGGAACACGGTGAATACCACAAATACGGCAATCACAATCCAGAACAGATTGTTCAAACCTAAGAATTCGCCTTGGGCAAATTCTGTATAGGCAGGAAGCATTTCGTCGCGGCTGACCCAGTCAGAGTCGGAAACATAGTAGGTAAGACCACGGAAAATGTACTGCGCGCCTAATGTTGCGATGATGGGAATAACCTTGCCCTTGGAAATAACAAGGCCAATCAACAGGCCGCACACACCGCCAATGCCAACACTCATCAGGAAGGCAAGGGGAGCGCTGGTAATGAAACCGTCGCGCATCATTAAACAAGTGCTCATGGCGCTGATGGCCATGGTGGCACCGATGGCAATGTCGATACCGCCAATGAGCAAAACCAGAAGCATGCCAAAGGACAGAACCATAATATAAGAGTAGTTTTGAAGCAACTGGGAAATAACCAAATCGGTGAGGAATACACCACCGCTGCGCCATTGAATAACGGCTACCAGCAGAATCATAACCAGAACAAGGCTGGATTCGCGGTTGCGCAGGATTTCACCAAGCTTGCTGTTTTTCAGAAGGGTGTTGTTTTTCATAACTTATTTGCTCCCTTCTACGGCAAGATGCTTGCTCATTGCCAATTCCAAAATCTTCTCTTGTGTGGCTTCCTCGCGGCTTAATTCGCCGGTAACGCGACCTTCACACATCACAACGATGCGGTCGGACATGCCCAAAATTTCCGGCATTTCCGAAGAAATCATGATAATGGCATAACCTTGCTGAGCAAGCTCGCCCATAATTTCATAGATTGCGGCCTTTGCGCCAACGTCTACACCCTTGGTGGGTTCGTCCAGCACCAGCACCTTAAAATCAGAACCCAGCGCCTTGGCGACAACAACCTTTTGCTGATTACCGCCGGAGAGGGAACTGGCTTTGTCGAAAACGGAAACCGCTTTGGTGTCTACCTGCTCAGCAAGTTCCTTGGAAACTTCGTTTTCCTTTTTCTCTTGCAGGAACAGGAAGTTCACATAGCGACCTAATTCGGTGAGGGTAATGTTTCTGCCGATACCCCAATCCAAAATCAAGCCTTCAATCTGCCGGTTTTCAGGAAGCAATCCAATGCCGAGATTCATAGCATCGGTGGGGTTCTTGACTTTCACCTCTTTGCCTTCCAAATAAATTTTACCGGAAGTGAGCTTTTCCGCACCAAAGATGGTTTGTACTACTTCGGTACGACGAGCACCAACCAGTCCGGTCAGGCCTAAGATTTCACCCTTGCGGACGCTGAAAGAAACGTCCTTAAAGTAACCGGTGCGGCAGAGGTTTTCTACGCGGAGAACCTCTTCACCGGGGGTGATATTGGGCTTGGGGAACAAATCGTTGATTTCGCGGCCGACCATGGCTTTGATGAGGTCTGCGTTGGTAATGCCGTCTACATCGTATGTACCAATATAATTGGCATCGCGGAAGACGGTGACACGAGTGGCTAAGGCATACATATCTTCAAAACGGTGAGAGATGAAGATGATGGAAACGCCTTCGTCACGCAGCTTGCGGGTAATGCGGTACAGTTCTTCGGATTCCCGCTTGGTCAGTGCCGCGGTGGGTTCGTCCATGATAATAATTTTGGCATGAACGGAAAGCGCCTTAGCAATTTCAACCATCTGCTGCTGAGCAACAGAGAGGTTACCCATGAGGGCGCGGGAATTAAAGTCGGCATTAAGCTCTTGCAGCAGCGCGTCAGCCTCTTCGTACATTTCTTTCCACTGCACGACACCGAAGCGCTTTTTCAAGTGACCGGTAAAGATGTTTTCTGCAACAGTCAGGTGGGGGTAGGCAGTTACATGCTGATAAATGGCAGCGATACCGGCTCTTTGTGCATCACGGGTGCTTTTAAAATGTACCGGCTTGCCGTACAGGAGCATTTCGCCCTCTTCCGCCTGATGCACACCCATGATTACCTTAATAAAAGTAGATTTGCCGGCACCGTTTTCGCCCATCAAGGCGTGGATTTCACCGGGCCGCAAATCAAACTGAACATTATTCAGCGCAACAACACCGGGAAAAATTTTCTTGATGCCATTGAGCTGTAATATGGGTTCGGTCATTGCTATTCTTCCTTTCACGACAGAAATCACCAAAAAGAAATTTCCTGTCCGTTTGATTTAACAAAAATTCCCAGTTGTTTTTGTTAAAAGTGACAATTTTTGTGCTTTATAACCGACAGAGCTAGGAATTTTGTATTTGCATATGTATAATATCACTAATCCGTGTTAATTGCAACAGTTTTTATGAAAATTTAAAAAAGTTGACAATATTGCAACGGTATTATGATTCTCAGGAGGAAATGATATGGAACGCTATGCATGGAAGGCCACGGTTCTGCCGGGTAAATTGGAGGAATACATCTACCGCCATGACCATATTTGGCCGGAAATGAAAGAAGTATTGGCCAATGCCGGTATTCGCAATTATACCATTTGGAATGTTGGCAATGAACTTTTTGGTTATTACGAATGTGACAGTGTGGAATACGCGGCAAAGGTTCAGGCAGAAAGCTCTGTGGTTGACCGCTGGAACGAGTATATGAAAGATGTCATGGTCATGGAATTAGACCCCGTTACCGGTGCGCAACCGCTGATGAAGCAGGTATTTTTCTTTGATTAATCAAAAACACCCGAAGCGAAAGGCTTCGGGTGTTTTATGATATTGAAGAAATGGTTTTTGCAATTTTCCTAAGCAGGCAGCTCAGAGCATAAAAGGTGGTTTCAAAGTGCATAAAGTCAAGCGTATTTAAGTCCCATTTTACAACTAGCTTCCCGCGAAATTCATCATCTGCATCCCAAAATTGCAGTAAAACCGGGAGAAAATCAAACATAGGGATTTGGCAAGCCACCTCACCAATGGGATACGAAGTTGCACCTAAGGACTCACAGGCGCGTCTAAGTTCCATAACGCGTCCGGCAAATAGGTCGGCATACGCTTGGAACATATCCCCGCCGGGATTGGCAGACTTGGCGACACCTTTTAATTCCATGACGGAAGCGTATTCGCCGGCCAATTCGGCATTACCCTTCGCGTAGCATAAAACATCATAAATGGTCATGGCTTCGTTATAACCTGCGGGGGTTGGGGACGCATTTTCGTGCAAAAGCTCTATACAACCGGTTTGCATGCAAATGCGGTAGTCGTCGCCCAAAAAGGAAATATAGGTATGGCGCTGATCTTGCCGGAGACCGTATTTTTTAGCCATGGGAGAAATGTCGTATTTCAGAAAATCCGACTGGGCTTTCAAAAGCGCAAAATCGTAGTTGGATATGGTATGATTCATTTCCTACCGCCTTGATGATATTTACGTCATTATAATCATCTGTTTACACCATGTCAATGCAAGTGAAAAGAAAATCCCAAGCCGAAAGGCTTGGGATTTTTCGTGATCATTACTTGCCAGCCTGCATTTCTGCCACAGATTCCAGAACGGCATCGGCCATATATTCTAACTGTTCATCACTCAGACCGTACAGGGGCAGGTGAGTAAATGTTTTGTAGAATACATGTTCGCAGTTGGGGCAGGTTTTGGCAATTTCGTCAGGATTGTAGCCCATTTCTTCCACAATCTTAAATCTGTAAAGGGGACCGAAGTGAGCAATTTGTGTAACACCCTTTGCTTCCAGCTTCTTTTTCAGAACCTGCACATCGCCACCGGCCTTCTCGGGGTCAATTTGCAGCAGGTAGAGGTGGAAAGTGGGCTTGATTTCATCATTTCCAATGTCCTGAGGAATGATGGCATCATTTTCCTTGAATCGATTTGTGAGATATTGTGCAGCTCTTTTTCTTGCTGCAATGATCTCTTCGTTGCGGGCAATTTGCAGAGTCAAGCCGAGACCCTGAATTTCTGTTGTAGAGGAGTTGCCGGGAACGAAGGGGCCATACTTACCCTGAATGGGAGTAATGTTGTAGAGCCAGTCCTTGATGGGGCAGGTAAAGTCGAGACCAAGGAAACGAGCACGTTTCATTTCGTCGCCAAAACCGGGAACGTTGGTTACTACGATGCCGCCTTCACCAAAGGAGGTGATGTTTTTCACTTCGTGCATGGAGTATGCGCCGAAGTCACCGATGGTACCGATGTTCTTACCCTTATATATGGCGCCAAAGGCGTGTGCAGCATCTTCAAGCACTAAAATGTCGTGCTTCTTGGCAAGTTCCATAATAGGATCCATATCCACAGGGTAGCCGCCGATATGTACAGGGACAATCATCTTTGTTTTGTCGGTGATTTTTCTAGCTACATCAGCAGGGTCCATGTTGATGGTCTTGGGGTCAACGTCAGCAAATACCAGCTTTGCACCAACAGCTAAGGGATATGCCATGGTAGCAACGAAGGTAATGGCAGGGACGATCACTTCGTCGCCCGGTTTTAAGTTGGCATATTTATAAGCGATTTCAAAGCCTGCGGTTGCATTGGTGACAAAGGTAGAGGTGGTGGTGTGCAGATATTCGTTGCATGCGGTTTCTGCCTGCTCAACCTTGCCGGCAAGGGACAATTTTCCGGGAGGTGTAGCAAGAGGCTCCAGCTTTTTCACCTGTTGCCATACTGCTTCCAGTGCATCATCGTATTCCTTGCCTTCACCTTGCATCAGAAAACGAATGATTTCCATCAGGTCATGAACATTGTAGTTTTCACCCACAGCTGCCCAAGGCACTTTTGTTGCGCCGGTATTGTACCGAAAATCCGTAGTTTTTTTCATTTTGCTTTCCCCTTTCTTTTGTTAAGAGATCTACTTAAATTTTAGCAAATCACCCTTTGCTGCGAAAGGTGGATTATTCCTTATCTTTTGTACTATATTCCTTACCTGTGAAAAATATTGACAAATTAATGGTTTATAATTAATATGTAATCAAAGAAGGTGAGAACTTGTCTGTACATTTTGACAAAGTGAAAATCAATAATGCATTGCAGGACTTCTACACGGCAACGGGGGTCAGAATTGACTTATTTGACGCGGATTTTAGACCGGTGACAGTTGGCGGAGGAGAGGCCAATGATTACTGCAATCTGATTCAAAGTACGGCTGTTGGGAAACGCGCATGTATCCATTCGGATGAATGCATGCTTGGTCGTTCTATGACTACCAAACAGACACAGCATCATATTTGTCATGCCGGTTTAATCAATACCACAGTGCCGATTATTTACAGGGAAGAAATTATCGGATACTTGCTAATGGGCAAGATGCGCGTTGATAATGATTTTTCCTTGGCCATGAATTGTGCGGATAAATTTGGCCTTGACCCTGACAGAGCATTTGCACTGTATCGTGACATACCCGCCATTGATAATGCTGTACTGGAAAGCATTTCGAATATTGCGGTTATGCTGGTGAAATACATTCTCAATGAAAATATGATGACATCGGATTTGGGGGAGAATATACAGCGCGCAGTGGAGCACATAAACGATAATCTGGCAGGGGAGCTGTCGGTAAATTCCGTATGCAAGAGCGCAAACATTTCCAAGAGTGTGCTTTATAAAAAGTTCCATGACCGGTTTGGCTGCACATTAAGCGAGTATATCAACAAGCGCAGAATTCAAGAGTCTATGAAGCTGCTTCGTAGCACTTCTATGTCTATTGAGGAGATTTCACAGAGTGTAGGCTTTTCCTCCGCATCTTATTACAGCAAGATGTTTAAAAAGCAGACAGGTGTCTCGCCCCTTAGATATAAGAAGCAATAAAGGAGAGCGAAAAATGCTGAAAACAAAACGTTTGTTTCTTCGCCCGTGGCATCAAGAGGATGCAGAATTTTTATATGAATATGCAAAAGATCCTGAGATTGGCATTCCTGCGGGCTGGCCGCCCCACACGGGGATTGAGAATAGCCGCGAGGTCATTTTAAATGTGCTTTCTGCACCGCACACCTTTGCTGTTTGCCTGAATGACGGAAAACCCATTGGCAGTGTGGGACTGAAATTAAAAGGCAGCACAGACATGACGGATCGTGATGACGAATGTGAGCTAGGCTATTGGATCGGCAAGCCGTACTGGGGGCAAGGGTTGATTCCGGAGGCCTGCCGCGAGGTGCTGCGTTATGCCTTTGAAGATCTGAATATGCGCGCGATTTGGTGCGGCTATTATGAGGGAAATGAGAAGTCTCGCCGTGTGCAGAAAAAACTGGGATTTGCATATTGCTATACCACCCATGACTTAGACGTGCCGCTGTTGCGGGAAAAACGCACAGGCCATACATCGATTTTAACGAAGGAGCAGTGGGAAAGCATGAGTTTCGTGAAGAAAGTGAAAATCACAGCGCTTAGACGCACCTGTTATCCTGACTTGATGGAGCAGTATGAAAACCCAATAGAACACGCTTGCGATGTCAACATTGGCGATGTTTGGGTTTCGGTGAATGGGCAAAAACCTGAGGGATTTTGCAATGCGGCATGGGAAGGAATGGCACCGTTTGTTAAGACGCTGGCGCAGGGCGGCGGCAATTTTTATGACGGGTGGATGAAGAATCCGTATTCTGCCATGCTGAGCTGCAACGATGGATTCAGGCCCGTGAGCTATTACCTTGAAGTAATGGAGGACAACACATGAAACTGCTGGCAGAAGCCTTAGTGAAATTTGCCTGCGGCCTGGTATTGATAGGACTTCTGATATTTCTTCCTGCGGGAACATTATATTATACAAATGGCTGGCTGCTTATGGGCCTATTGTTCATTCCCATGTTCATTGCCGGCTTTGTTATGCTGGCAAAATCTCCGAACCTTTTGAAAAAACGGCTGGATGCTAAGGAAAAGCAAGGGACGCAAAAGGGTGTTGTGGCTGTTTCCGGGCTGATGTTTATTGCCGGATTTGTGGTGGCGGGACTGGATTTCCGCTTTGGTTGGTCTTTGATGCTTGATTGGGTGGTGATGCTTGCTTCTGTCTTATTTTTGCTTGCGTATGCTCTGTATGCTGAGGTGCTGCGGGAGAATGCATATCTAAGCCGCACCATCCAGGTTCAAGAGGGGCAGACCGTTGTGGATACCGGCCTTTACGCAGTTGTACGCCACCCAATGTATGCCGCGACAATTCTTTTGTTTCTGATGATTCCGATGGTGCTTGGATCTTATTATGCATTACTTGCTTTTGCATGTTATCCGGCCGCGATTGTTGTTCGGCTGAAAGATGAGGAAATGCTCCTGACAAAGGAACTTTCCGGTTATGTCGAATATAAGGAAAAAGTAAAATATCGGCTCATTCCGTTCATTTGGTAAAAACAAAAGTGCGTTGCAAAAGGGCAACGCACTTTTTATGTTTGTTATTTGAGCATTTTATTCACTTTTGCGGCCTTGTTTTTTTCCACAAGGTAGATGATAAACCAAATGACAGCATAGCCGGCAAGGAAAATACCGGTAAAGACAAGGATGGAGCTTAGTTGATTGATGAGCCAGCCGTTAATCAGATATGTGAGGATATACACGAGATACAGCGCGCCTGCGTGAAGCAGTATCATGGTAGGCAGTGGAAGCTGCTCCATTTGGTAAATTGCGGTCATGCCTGCTACGACAAATCCCAGCAGTGTAATACTTATGATTCCTAAGCTCACTTCGCTGGGAAGCAGGGCGTCGACCGTGCCTGTTTCGCCCAAAATAGCGTAAATAATTGCCAGAACCAACGGGCCACATGCGGCGCAGATCAGTCCTCTAAACAAAAATTCCTTCCAAAACTTTTTCATTTTTCTTCAAACCTCCTTTTGATTTGTGCGAAGCACCGTCTGGAAACATATTCTGTGTAGCCGCATTTAAAAACGGCGTCAACACTGCCGGAATAGGTAACGGAAAAACGGTCAAGGGATTTTTCGTTTGCTAATGCACTTTTGTTAATGCGAATGAAGGAAGAGGGGAGTTGCTGCTCCAATTCGTAAAGTCTTTGCTTTAATCGGTAGCGGCGGTTTTTTCCATCAATGGCGTAGGTTTTTCCGTCCAGCACAGTTATGCACTCGATTTCTGAAATAGAAAGCATTTTGATGTCGTCTTCGGTGTAGCCGATTAACCGATCAGTATGTTTGGAGATCAGCGCTTCAATTTCATCAATCAGCGGTGTGCGCTGATGTGCGGTGATTACCACTTCTTCCTCTTTTTCTTTGTTGATTATCAATTGAAATTTCATTGCATCACCTCCTGTGATGACAGTATATCATAAGTAATCATATTATGTTGCAAATTTAGACCATCGGTTATTTTCGTTGCGCAAAAGGCAAAATACCGGAATCAGAATGCCTGATTCCGGTAACATATTTGTTTTTAGTGAATCAGGAATGTACTTTTTGTGCGCCTTTGCGGTTTTTAAAGATGAGAGTGGGTAAGTACATTACAAGAATGACAACGGGCAAAAGAATTGGGAAACCCCAGAGGTGAGAGCCAAGCAGTTTTTCAAACATTTCCAAGGGATTGCCGGAATCCGGCTGCATTAAGAACATAAAATTGGTATCCCAAAGCAGGTTTAAAAAGTACACGGGAATTGCCATGGCAACAAGCAGAAGCGTTCCACGCAAGGCTGCTTTTAAGTCAGTGGAGACTTGACCGGCTGTGACCAACAGTAAGGGGTAAAGAACAAGCAAAATGTGAATGGTAAAGCTGTGGATATGGAAGAAGTTCCAAACAGGCATACTTGTCCAGTTGGGGAAGAGCAATGCTAGCGCAGCGCCGGGAATGGCAAAATAATAAAGGAAACTTCTCACAACTTTTGTTTGCTTTACGGTATCAAAAGCAATGAGCAGAATGTTGATGCCGCAGAGGTGGAAGGGGAGATATCCCCAGCCAAATTGACCCAGAATGATCAGAACAAGGTTTTTCGCCATTTCTTGCAGAAAAATGTATGCGCCCAGTATTTTGAGCATGAGTTTCCGCTTATTGTCAGACAGTTTGCGGTAAAAAATGCAGGCGGCAACGCATAAAAGAATCCCTGCCAAAAGCCAAAGAATATGGGTAAGACCAAAGGTCTGAAAACCCACACCTTCCGGTATGTTTTCACTGGTTTTAAAGAACATAATTCATCACCCATAGAAACTATAACATATTGTGACAAAAAATGCACTATAAAAATTCCGTGTCTCATTGCGCAAAAAGAGAACCGCCTAAGGGTAGTTCTCTCTTTGTGGTGCGGATGACAGGATTCGAACCTGCGGCATCTTGCTCCCAAATATAAAATAGAATATTTATTACCGCATTTCAGGCACTTTTTAGCGCTTTCGTCTGGAAATCACTCGCTTTGTAAGCCTCTTGTCTCCACTGTTTCCATGTACTACGAAAATGACTGTGGGATAAGATGTGGTCGTAAAAATACTCCCCGAACAAGAAATTTGCTCGGGGAGTTTGCTGCTTTCGGTATGTTAACTCTAAAACGCCCCAAAGTCAAGTCTTTTTATCGTCAAAAATTGAGCCGCAGTAGACAAAGAACAAAAGGGGAATATTAGTTATATTTTTGAAAACATCGTTGTTTATAACGACAATGGATAATAATAATTTAACGTGGTATCAACATTGCAAACGCAACATTTTTATGGTAGAATAACCTATATTTGAAAGGAGGCGCGGTATATGACGGATAAGGAATTTAAAAGGCTCAGCAGAGCGCAGCTAATTGAGATTATCTACCAACTGCAATTGCAAATTGACAAACTGAATGAAGAAAAACAAGCGTTGGAAAATGAATTGGAAGATAAGCGGCTTCGTTTGCAGAGTGCCGGAAATATTGCTGAAGCAGCCCTTGAAATTAATGACTGTTTCCGTAGCGCGCAGAATGCTGCAGAGCAATACTTGAATGAGATTAAAGCAATCCGAGAAGAAACTGATACAGAGCGCCAAAGAATTCTTAAAGAAGCGAAAGCAGAAGCGGAAGCAATCATTGCTGGCGCAAAAAATACACAGGGCGATTACGATTCTGCAATAGAGGCGATTTTAAAAGAATATAAGCAGAGTCATTCGGATAACGGGTGATGGGTATGTTACATAGAAAGAAAAAGGAAGTATCGCTTCCAACAAAAAAGCAGGTTGAAACAGAACGAAAGCGATACCGCCGACAGAAAGCATATAATAAAGCGTTGCGCGGAACGGTATATGTTCTAACGATTGTAGCTGCCGTTGCTGTGTTGATTGCAACGCTTGTTTTACCTGTTCTGCAAATTGAGGGCACCAGTATGGAGCCAACTCTATCAAACGGTGATGTCGTGTTGCTTGCAAAAACAACTCGCTTTGAGCGTGGCGATCTTTGCGGATTTACATGGAACAATAAACTTCTTATAAAACGTGTTATCGGTATTCCCGGTGACTGGATCGAGATCGATACTGATGGCACCATATATCTCAATGGTGATAAATTGGAAGAGCCTTATGTGGAACATAAGGCCTTGGGAGAATGTGATCTAGAGTTTCCTTTTCAAGTGCCGCAGGAGCAGTACTTTGTAATAGGAGATATGAGAGAAAGCTCTATCGACTCTCGTAATACGGTAATTGGATGTATTCCAAAGGATCAGATTGTCGGAAAAGTTTTCTTTAGAGTATGGCCGTTTAAGAGCATACAATTTTTATAAACAAATAGTGTATTTATAAAGATAGTGTATTTATAAAGGGACAAGCGTTTATGAGTTTCATTGAACAATACTTGTTACAATTGAATACTGAAAAACGGCGATGGCGGCGTGCTGTAGCAGCGCTGACGGCATTATCGCTGATTGTAGCGCTTGTCACTACATGGAACCTGCGTATGACAGGTATTACCATTGCAAACAGCGCAGGCTGTGGCATCGAGGAACACAGCCACACCGATCAGTGTATGTCAGGAACTGAATTGATTTGCGGAAAGCAGGAACATATTCACACCACCGACTGCTATTCCGATCCTAATGCTGATGCGGAAACGCTTTTGGATTGGCAGAACTTTTTTGCAGATTATCCCTATACGGGACAGTTGGAAAAGGACCTTGTGGATATAGCCAAAACCCAGGTGGGATATGCAGAAAGCGAAAAGAACTTTCAGGTGGACAACGCAGGCATACGCCACGGCTATACACGCTATGGAGCATGGTACGGAGCGCCCTATAACGAGTGGTCTGCCTTGTTTGTATCATTCTGCCTGCACTTTGCAGGAGCAAGCGAAGCTTACCCATTGAGCTCCGGAGCCGCATCTATGGCACGGTTGTGGAATGAACAAGGCAAACTTGTTCCGGTGGGAGAATATTTCCCCGAAAGCGGCGACCTTGTATTTTTTAACAACAATACGATGGGTATCGTAACAGAGGTCTGTAACGCCACTTTCTGCGTCGTTCGTGGTGATGTGGAAAATGCTGTAAAAACCGATATCCTATTGCGCACAGATCCGTCAATCATAGGCTGGGGTGTGGTAGGAGAAAAACATACTGATACTCAACCCCCACCGCAAACGGAAATGTCCAATAAACCAGTGGTGCAGATTTTTGCCGGGAAAACAGAAGAAACAGAACCGACAGAAGCTACCGAACCCACAAAGGCACCTGCACAAAAGTTCACCCTACGCTCTTCGCGTGCTACTATCATAGAGCTGATACCTTATTTAGAGGCAAACGGTGGCAGTTACTTCTACACCTTGCTCGATCATGACAATAAGGAGTTGCCCAAGGATGCCAATGGAAACTACATTGCTCAGGCCAACGAGGGCTATAAGCTAACCTTGACATTCAATAGTCCGAAGGGCTTCCTTCCGGGAACATATCAATATCAGATTCCAAACGGATTGATGGTGGATGGCGGTAATGGACAATTTGTTCTGAAGGACGGAACGTTGGTTGGCACCTGGGTTGTAACTGATACCGGTTTAATTACCTTGGAATTCAACGACAAGATGAACAGCCGTACTGACATTGTCATCAGCGCAACCATGGGCATTCATTTCCCAGAGCAAAATGACCCAATTGATTTCGACGGTTTTATCACCGTCAAGGTAGAACCTCCTGCTCAGCAGACATATCCCACGGAGCTGTCAAAGTGGGGTACTTCCAACGCCGAAGCCGGCAAACTAAATTGGAATGTACTCATAAAGGGGCATGCCGATTCTCAGATTCCCGGAAGCATCCTCACCGACCAAGTCTCTCTGCCGGATTGGGGTAAACCTCATACCTATACGCAATCGGATATGGATGCAGGTATCAATATTGGTGTTACCGCTGCCGACGGCAGTTGGCATACGTGGACGGTCACCGCAGATGACCCACACTTGATTTGGGATGAAAACGGCTGGTCCTATAAGATTCCCCAAACTGCCGAATGTATTTACTGTGGAGAAATAACCCTAGGTAGCGAGGGATGGGAATACATGATTTCCTATACCTCCACACCAACCAAGCTTAACACCCCAGGCTCCTTTGCTTACGAGAACAAGGTTACCGTAGATGGACAGACCGCATGGGGTTGGAACGAATTCACTCACGGCTCCGTGGATGCCGAACTTGATAAGGAAGGTTCCTTCCTGTCTGATGCATCAGGCGGCGGCTTTTTGTGGGAGTTTCAGGTAACCATTCCCGGTCGACCGGAGGGTCAAAGAGCGGAATATTCTTGGTTCATTATGGACGAGATGAAATTGCTTGACAGCTCAGGCACGGCAATCGGCAGGCTTCATAACGACGTCAATTTAGCAACGGTAATGGCTACCTATAACGGACAGACCATCCAAATCCCGCGTATCCAGGATGCCACAGCCCAAGATATGTTTGCCTGGGATGTTGCCTGGACGTCTGAGGGTGTTGCCGCCACACGCACCATTAACCTTCTTTGCCGTTGTCAATGCACCGCTTCCACCTGCCATTGGGGAGGCTGCGAAAATTATTGGTTCCAGTACGATGACGGCACGTGGGCAACCAACGGCTTTTGTCAATGTTGGACGGAACAGCAGAATATGACCTTTGTTTTCGTCTACAAAACCACAGATATGTCCTTGGTCGAAAACTACGGTGCCTTGAGATACCAGGTAAATAACCTTGCCCAGCTTTACTATATTGCAGACGGCAACATCTCTGTCCAGGTGGACTATGACGATGCAACCGTTCCCATTCCAAACCTGTTTGAAAAGCAATTGACTCACGATTTTAACGGCTACACCGCCCACTATAAAATCACGGTCAACGAAGCAAAAACAGTGTTGACCAACGGCGCACCCCTGACCATCCACGATGAGATGACCGACACCCTTGCTTATGTAAGTGGTTCGCTTGTTATCACAACTGAAAATGCAAGCGGACACACAAGTGTACTTAAGCATGGCGTGGACTACACCGTTACCTATGACGGCACAGGCCATCAAACGGATGCCTCAGGCAAGAAAGTTCACGTGTTGAACATCGTGATACAGAAACCGCAACCGGTTATGTACATTTTGGATTACGATACTACTCTAATTCTTCCGGAACAGATCACAGGAGGTATCCGTTACAGTAACTCTGCATCCATCTCCCTGTGGGGTGGAGAGGTGAAAGATACCGGTGTAGAAAAGGTCTATGCAGACATCAATATTGCTTCAAAAAACTTTACAGTGGATATGTTTAAGACATGCGCACTGACCGATAAACCACTCCCGGGAGCAAAATTTGGTCTTTACAATGCGCAAGGTGGTCTAATCACCACCGGTGTAACAGATGCCAATGGTAAGCTGACATTCCAGACCAATATCATCGAAGGCATTGTTTTGCAAGAACATATTCTTTACTATTTGCAGGAGATACAACCGCCACCGGCCTATCAGCTGGATGATACAAAGTATTGGTTCTGTTTCTGTAGTAATACGAGCGATACTTGCGTTGAATGCAACAAGCTTATGATAGATGCGGAGGCTGTACGTATTCCTTTTGAGGAGATTGGTCTAATTGATATTGCCAATTATCCTGCTAATGTAGAACTGCCGGCTACCGGCGGTATTGGAACCCTCATTTATATACTATGCGGACTAACACTTGTGCTTGGTCCGTTTGTATACGGATTCAGCTTGAGGCGCAGATATGGAAGGAGGTTGAACAAATAAAGCCTCCACCAATGGCGTAAAAACCTATCTTATGCGCCTGACTGATTTCAAATAAAAATCAAAATTATTTTAAGAAAGGAAAATCACTATGAAAAAGTTTTTATCCATCATTATGGTGCTGGCAATGGTTCTTTCTCTGAGCATTACCGCTTTTGCGGCAGAGAACGAAGGCTCCATTACCATTACTAACGCAACCTTCGATGAAACCTATGAACTCTACAAGATATTCAATGCAAGTATCAGCAAGGATGCTGACGGCAATACCAACGCAGTTTCCTACTCCATCGAGACCGACAATCAGTTCTTTGCTGCTCTGTTCGGCGCTGATGGTACCACCGACAACACCTACTTTGTCTACAACGCAGACACCGGTTCCGTCACCAAGAAGGAAGGCGTCAATGATGCTGAGCTGATTGACTACCTGAGCGACCTGGTAGAAGCCGGTAATTACCAGCCCGCAGTTACTCCCGTTGTAGCAGACTCCGACGAAGTAAAGTTCGAGAACCTGCCCTACGGCTACTATCTGATCACCAGCACCCTGGGTACTACCGTAACCATCAACTCCAACACCCCCGATGTTTCCGTAATTGATAAGAACCAGGAGCCCGGCGCTGAATTCGACAAGCAGATCGCAACCAGCAGAGATGAAGATGGCAAGCCCACTGCTTGGGGCGACTCCAACACCGCCAACATTGCTGACGAGGTTACTTATAAGATCTCCTTCCAGGCTACCAACTACGACGGTGAAAACAAGATCGAGTACTACCAGATCCACGATGAAAAGGGCGACGCTATCTGGGCAGAGTTCAATAGCTTCACCGTTAAGGTTGGCGATGTAGAGCTGAAGAGAGGCTACTACCTGTCCCAGGGCGGTGTGAACACCGACAACTGGGAATTCCTGGGCGACTGGTCCACAATTCCCGTGGCTGATCGTGACCGCAATGATGCTGAGTGGTACCTGGTACACCTGGACTACGACAAGTTCCGTATCACCATTCCCTGGCTGGAAGGCCACACTATCACCGATGTTACCAACGCAGCCGGTGAAACCACCGCTTATTCCGTAAACTTCCCTAAGAATGCTGATTCCAAGTTCGACTCACCCGTTGAGGTTGTAATCACCTATGACGCAGTTATTGAAGCTACCGCCGCCATCGGTAACACCACCCACGGTAACCGTTACAACAAGGCTCACGCTTCCTGGACCAGTGCTCACGAGACGATCTCCACCAAGCCCGAAGAGGTTGTTACCTATGTTTACGGTATCGGCCTGCTGAAGGACGACATCGCTACCCGCGAGAACCTAGCCGGCGCTAAGTTCCGTGTCTACAAGGATGCAGATTGCAAGGAGCCCGTCTACGTGATTCCCACCGACATTGAAGGTGTGTATATTGTTGACAGCCTGGACACCGTTGCTGAGGACATCAGCGGCATTACACAGCAGACCACCCGTAAGCTGTATGAGGCTTACCTGGAGGCCTACCTGAAGGATGAGAACGGCGCAACCATCAGACAGAACAACCTGGTTATTTCTCAGGAAAACGGTAAGCTGGTCGTCCTGGGTCTGAAGGCCGGAACCTATTACCTGAAGGAGGTTGAGGCACCTGCAGGCTATAATGCTTTAACACAGCCTGTTGAGTTCAAAGCAGGTGAAGAGATCCGTTCCTTCATCATCTTTGCTGATAAAGATGGTAAGGTTGCTGACATTCAGCAGGACGATGGTGTTCACCACGAGATCAGCTACGACCTGACCCACACCGTTGTTCACAACAGTAAGGGTGTTGTGCTTCCTTCCACCGGCGGCGAAGGCACCTTCTGGCTGATCACCATCGGTACTCTGATGGCTATCGGCTTTGCAGTGTTCCTGATCACCCACAAGAAGATGTCTATTTATACCGACTAATTCTTAAATTTAGAAAAAGATACTAAGTGGAGGAGAGAAAATCTTCTCTCCTCCCACTAAAACTATAACAGAAAGGAGATGCCTATGAGAAAACACAAAACAGTAATCTTTTTAACCCTTGGTTTTTTGGTAGGTATCTGCATTCTGTTATATCCTGCCTTTAGTGATTTTTGGAACAGCAAAACCCAAAGCAGAGCAATTACTGACTATGAATCTGTTTTGGATAATCTTGATGAAAATGAATACAGTGCTATTTTTGAACGTGCCCATGCTTATAATAAGGCTCTATACGAAACAAATTATCCGTTGATGGATTATAAAGATGTACCTGGATACTACGATACCCTGTGCATAACTGATAATGATATGATCGGCTATCTTAAAATTGATCGTATTGGTGTGGAACTTCCAATATACCACGGTACATCGGATGATGTGCTAAATAGAGGTGTAGGTCATTTGGAGGGCAGCAGTTTGCCTATTGGTGGTGAAAACACCCATAGTATTATGTCTGCTCATCGAGGGTTGCCCAGCTCAAAGCTGTTTACCGACCTTGACCGAATGGAAATTGGTGATAACTTTCAGATAATCATACTGGATCAAGTTCTGACCTATCAGGTTGATTTTATAAAAGTAATAGAACCCACTGATGTTTCGGATCTGCAGATCATTGAAGGCGGAGACTATTGCACTTTGTTTACCTGTACACCTTACGGCATCAATACCCATCGACTTTTGGTACGGGGCGTCAGAATTGAAACAATTAAGGAAAAACCAATTATTTATGTTTCCAACGAGGCATTTCGCATAGAACCTTTGTTGGTAACGCCGGCAGTTGCTGCACCAATGCTCTTAGTACTTTTGATTCACTTGCTTGTTAAGTACAGAGAACCACCGAAAACCGTGCAGCAGAAGAAAAAAGAGGAAGGAGGCACGGGAAGTGAGTCGTAAAATCATAACCTTTTGTGTAACAATATTACTGATTTTAACTTGCTCTTATACGGTTTTTGCCGAAGAATTTGACCAAAGCAAAACAGGGTCTATTTCACTTACACTTATTGAGAAAAAGCAAAATGAGCCGATTGTTGGCGCAGAACTTAGCGTATATTATATTGCAACCGCCATATTGGATGCAGACGGAAATTTGATTTATGACTATACAAGAAATTTCGAACAGTTTGATACCGCAATAGATGATAAATCACTTGCTGCAAAGCTGGATGAGTTTGTATCGCAACATAGCATACCATCTACTAAAATGGTAACGAATGATGAGGGGACTGCGCTATGCAACCAGCTTCCCTTGGGACTTTATTTTGTTAAGCAGACTGGTGCGGTAGAAGGTTTTGCTACTTGCACACCCTTCCTTGTAACAGTTCCCAATGAAAAGAATGGCGAATATGTGTACGAGGTAAACGCTTCCCCAAAAACAGAGGTTGCAAGACTCACGTCTATCACCATAAAAAAGGTGTGGAATACCGATGAATCTACTGAGGCGGCGGATAGTGTTACCGTTCAGTTGCTTAAAAATGGAAATGTAGTCAAGACGGCAACCCTTAATGCGCAAAACAATTGGCAGGTAACTTACACTGATATGCCCGAAAGCGATGCTTATAGCATCAAAGAGGTAAACATACCAAAAGGTTTTACCGCAACCTACATGCAAAACGATTATGTTTTCACAGTTACAAATACCTCAACCTTAATTCAAACCGGTCAGTTGATGTGGCCAATTCCTGTACTTGCAATTAGCGGCATGCTTTTAATTGCGTCAGGGGTTGTGCTCTTGCAGAAAAAGAGGGAAACAAATGCGTAAATGGATAGGTGTAATCTGTGTTTTCCTTGGTATCCTTTGCATACTGAGTGCCATAGGCTTTGTAGCATACAATCGGTGGGAAGATATGAATGCGAAGGATGTTGCCCAAGATTTTCTTGAGGATGTTCAAAGCATAATCAATGAAGAACAATCGGAACAGCCATTGCTAAATGATACGGAAATGGCAACTGTGGAAGTGGACGGTTATGATTGTATTGGCATTCTCTCTGTGCCTGTTTTAGATTTGGAACTGCCCGTTCTGACAGACTGGAGCTATGCAAAGTTAAAGAAGGCTCCGTGCCATTATTACGGGTCTTATTATGAAAAGGATTTTGTTATCGCTGCTCATAACTATAAATCACACTTTGGTAGACTTTCCAAACTGCAAGCAGGTGATATTGTTGTTTTTACCGACGTAAGCGGAACAGTACATTACTACGAAGTTGTGATTTTGGAAACCCTGCCTAAAAATGCAACAAAAGAAATGATTACAAGCGGTTTTGATCTTTCTTTATATACCTGTACTCCCGGCGGAAGTAATCGTGTAACTGTGCGTTGCAACGTTGCCCAGGGTAGTAATTGATAGAATAAATAACAAGGCGACAACTCGAATGTGTTACATCCGGGTTGTCGCCTTTTTTATCAAAAATCGTTGGACTTGTGAAAGGTGTTGTGGTATGTGTTTGTGTTGCAAAAAGGAGGTGCAACGCACATGACAATACCCGAAGAATTATACTACGGCAACACCGCACCGCTGCCTACGAAAAGTCCACCGACAACGGTATCGGAAACGATAATAACAGAAAAAACATCGTCTATAACGGCGGTAGAGCCGACAGAGAAAGAAAAAGAACCTGTCCCGACCGAGAGTAAGAATCAAGCGACTGAGCCGACTGTGGCCGCCACAGAGCCTACAATAACAGTAGAGCCAGCAGAAGAAACAAAGCCTACCGAAACAGAAAGGGCGACTGTTACAAATACCGCTGAAGAAAAGGTTACTCCTCCGATAAAGGAAACGGCGCTAAACATCACACCGCAGCTTGCGGAAAATGAAACAACGGAAACGGAACCGCCTAAGGGCAGTTCTCTCTTTGTGGTCCGGATGACAGGATTCGAACCTGCGGCATCTTGCTCCCAAAGCAAGCGCTCTACCAAACTGAGCCACATCCGGATATGTTTGCAACAATCCGTATTATACAGGACGGAAACGAAAAATGCAACCGAAAATTCTGTTCTATTAGGGAAATAATCATTGAAATTAGCCTGCAAAATATGATAGGATACATTTAGATGTTTCGTGGGTGGTGATTTGGTGTTTCATATATTGCTGACTGCGGCAAATGCCGTATTTCCGATTCTTTTGCTGATTGCCCTTGGCTTCTTACTGAAAAAAGGGAATTTCCTGAATGACGGCTTTCTGGCCACCGCGAATAAGCTGGTTTTCAATATCCTTTTGCCGATTATGCTGTTTGTTGGTGTTTATCAAATTGAAAGCATTTACGCACTAAGGTGGGATTTGATTGCCTACTGTGTTGTGGCGGTTGTGATCATTTTCATTCTGGGCCTTGTCACAGCAATTATGAGCACAAATGTGATTTCTCGCAGGGGTGCCTTGCTTCAATGCACGTTTCGCAGCAACTTTGCTATTATTGGCTTGCCCCTTGCCGCGGCGGTGGGTGGAAGTGAAGCAGAATCTATGGCAGCGGTGATCTCGGCCTTTGTGATTCCTGTTTTTAATATTCTTGGCGTGGTAGCATTGACCATGTTCGATGAGAGTAAAAAGCGCCGCGATTTTACCGGTGTGCTTTTAAATGTAGCAAAAAACCCTCTGATTCTGGGCGTAATGGCGGGTCTTGCCTGCTTGGTAATTCGTTTTTTGCAGGAATGGATCTTTGGAAGTGTGGTATTTTCTGTAAAAAGAGAGCTGCCATTTGTTATGACAGCACTTAACCAGCTGAAAGGCTGCACAACACCTTTGGCTTTGCTCGTTTTGGGTGGACAGTTTCAGTTTGCAGTTGCGAAAGAGGCGCTAAAAGAAGTTGTGATAGGAAGCGTATGGCGCATTGTTTTTGCGCCGCTCATTGGGATAGGCGGTGCGATTCTGTTAAGCAGATATACGAATTTGCTTAGCTTTGGCCCTAATGAGTTTCCCGCGCTGATTGCATTGTTCGGCTCGCCGACGGCAGTTTCCAGCGCAATTATGGCGCGGCAAATGGGTGCCGATGGCCAGCTCGCCACGCAATATGTGGTTTGGACAAGTCTTGGCTCCATCGTATCGCTGTTTCTTATTGTGTGTGCGTTGATGAGCTTGGGTTTGCTGTTGGTATAATCATATAATGAGGGCGCGGTCAACTGACCGCGCCCATAATTTTACACATTGAACAGGAAGTTGACGATGTCGCCATCCTTCATGACATACTCTTTGCCTTCGCTGCGCACAAGGCCTTTTGCCTTTGCAGCGGCCATAGTTCCACATTCTTTCATGTCTTCAAAGGCAATCACTTCTGCGCGAATGAAGCCACGCTCGAAGTCGGTGTGGATTTTACCTGCGGCCTGAGGCGCTTTTGTGCCTTTCTTGATTGTCCATGCGCGGCATTCGTCGGTGCCGGCAGTGAGGAATGAAATCAGACCCAAAAGGGCATAGGAGCTGCGAATCAGCTTGTCAAGGCCGGATTCGTTGACACCCAATTCTTCCATGAACATCGCTTTTTCGTCGGGGTCATCCAGCTCGGCGATGTCGGCTTCCAGTTTGGCACAGATGGGAATTAACTGACTGCCCTCAGCATCGGCCAAGGCTTTGACGGCCATAAAATGGTGATTGTTTTCCGGCTCGTTGATTTCTGCTTCTGCAAGGTTGCCTACATAAATGGTCTTTTTCAGGGTTAGCAAATCGGAGGTGGCAATAAGCGCCATGTCGTCCTCGCTGCCGCCAAAGGTGCGGGCCAGCTTGCCCTCGTTGAGGTGAGCCAGCAGTTCGGTGAACAATTCAACTTCACGGACAAATTTCTTATCTCCGCCCTTGCAGGCTTTTTGAGCTTTATCAATGCGGCGTTCCACCATTTCGATATCGGCCATGACCAGCTCCATATTGATAATTTCGATGTCCCGCAGAGGGTCGGTGCTGCCTTCTACATGGGTGACATTGGAATCTTCGAAGCAGCGGACAACATGGACAATGGCATCGGTGGTGCGGATGTTGGACAGGAATTTGTTGCCAAGGCCTTCGCCTTTTGATGCGCCCTTTACAAGTCCTGCAATGTCCACGAATTCAATGACCGCGTGGGTGGTTTTCTTGGGCTGATAAAAATCAGACAGCCAGGATAGCCGCTCGTCCGGAACTTCCACCACACCCACATTGGGGTCGATGGTGCAAAAGGCATAGTTATCTGCCGGAACTCCGGCATTGGTAATGGCATTAAACAGAGTGGACTTGCCTACATTGGGAAGTCCCACGATACCTAGTTTCATTTCTTCTTCTATCTCCTTAAAAATCCTTTATTTATCAAGGTTTTTCGGCTCCCCGGTTTTTCTTATACACCTTTTGCACACCGTTTGGCGTGTGGGACCCCTTTTACATCAAGCCGTATTATACCACATTACCCCCCATTTTTCAATAGAAATAACACCTTTGCTAAAGCAATTTCGTTATTTAACTATGATTTAGCGCAAGTCACTATTTCCTGTGGAAGGACTTCCTGTATGCGGACATAATAGCGTCCGTCCTTTCTTTTGGTGATCTTGTAGTCGCTGATTGTTCTGTGCATAGTAATACCTCCTAATCTATAATTATGGTGATTAACACTATAAAAGATTAGCAAAAAGAATATAAACACTGGCAAAGAATCTTGAAAAGTAGTAAAATAAGAATAACTATTTACTGTTTCTTAATTGCAGGAATGATAAAATATAAAAATGAGAGCACATAGTAAAGGGGATTGCTATGAAAAAGTCCTATGGTTATATAAAGGATAGCTTGGTTACGATTGTATTATTAGCAGCGGCATTTGCTGCCAGTTTGCTGTTTCTGCGGGTTGATGTGGAAGAGCATATCACTACTGTATTTGTGTTTGCGGTCTTTCTGATTTCTTTGTTTACAAATGGCTATATTTATGGCCTGTTGGCAGCAGTGGCCGGTACACTGGCGGTTAATTACGCATTTACCTTCCCTTATTTTGCTTTGAACTTTACGATCCCGGTGAACTTTATCTCTGCGATCGTATTGATCGTGCTCTCGTTGCTGACCAGCGCACTTACTACCAAATTGAAGCAGCACGAAGCTATGAAGGCAGAAAGCGAAAAGGAAAGTATGCGCGCCAATCTGCTCCGTGCAGTTTCTCACGATCTGAGAACGCCGCTGACCACCATTTACGGCTCCAGCACAACGCTACTGGAAAACAGCGGAGCGATGACCGAAGAGCAAAAGGCACAAATCGTGACCGGCATCAAGGAAGATTCCGAATGGCTCATCCGCATGGTAGAAAACCTGCTTTCTGTTACTCGGTTGGATAGTGGTCAGGTGAAGATCATCAAAACGCCCACCATACTGGACGAACTGATCGACTCGGTTATTTTGAAATTTAAAAAGAGATACCCCAACCAAAAAGTAGTTTTGGAACTTCCGGGCGATGTGGTCATGATCCCTATGGATGCAATCTTGATCGAGCAGGTCATTGTAAACATACTGGAAAACGCAGTTCAACATGCCAGCGGAATGACCTCACTGACATTGCGGGTCTTCACCCTTGGCGCATCTGCGATTTTTGAAATTGCAGACAACGGTTGTGGCATTGACCCGAAGCGCATGGATACCTTGTTTACCGGACATTATGCTGCTGAGCATGAGGTTGCAGATAGCAAAAAGAAGAACGCAGGTATTGGCCTGTCTGTATGCGCAACGATTATCAAAGCCCATGGAGGCAGCTTTAAGGCCGAGAATTTGAAAACAGGAGGTGCGGTATTCCGGTTCGCTTTGGATACGGAAGAAATCAGCGATGAAGCAGAATAAGTATGTAATTCTTCTGGTAGAAGACGAGTCTAATATCCGCAATCTTGTTGCGACTATGTTGGACACTGCCGGTTACCAAGCCATTGTAGCCGGGTCATGTGCGGATGCAAAAATCTTGTACGCATCCTATCTTCCGGATTTGATTATTTTGGATCTGGGTCTTCCGGACATGGATGGAATGAATCTGCTGAATTTTGTGCGTCAGAATTCGCTGACACCCATTATTGTCTTGTCTGCTCGTACAAACGAATCAGATAAGATCCTGGCGCTGGACAGCGGTGCAAACGATTATGTTACGAAGCCCTTTAGTTCCGGTGAATTGCTTGCCCGCGTGCGTGCGATCCTACGGAATAACCGTTTCAGCGCAGAAGAAGGGCGGCTGCCCGGCGGCAAATTCCAGTTGAAAGAACTCCGTATCGACTATGACGCCCGGCAGGTGTTTGTGAGAGAAGAAGCCATTAAGCTTACGCAAACCGAATATAACATTGTGGCTTTTCTTTCTGAAAACTGCGGCAAAATGATGACCTATGCGGCAATCATCAAGGCAATCTGGGGCGATTATGCCCAGGAGGGAAGCATCAAAAAGCTGCAGGTGAATATGGCAAATATCCGCAGAAAGATTGGCGACAGACCGGGCGAGGGCGAGCAAAACTACATTACCAACGAGCTTGGCGTAGGCTATCGTCTAAATGAATAATCAAAACGGCGTTGTGTGTTTTATCACGCAATGCCGTTTTACTATTTGCCGTCTCTTAATCCGAGGAATGGTATAATTGCCTAGAATGGGGTGAAATGGGTTTTGATTCCCAACCTTGTGTGAAAGGAGAACCAATATGTTAACTTCGGTAGAGATTATGCAGCTGCTTCAAAGCTTGATCTGGCTGCTTGCCGGCGTGGGTGTGTTCATCGTCGGTATGAACTTTATGAGTGACGCTTTGGAGAAAAGCGCCGGTGAAGGTATGAAGAAAATGCTGGGCCGAATCAGCAACAACCGCATATCTGGTGTTGGTATCGGTGCCGGTGTGACTGCAATTATCCAAAGCTCCTCTGCAACATCGGTCATGGTGATCGGCTTAGTAAATGCCGGTGTTATGACTCTTATGCAGGCAACACCGATTATCATGGGTGCAAACATTGGTACAACCATTACGGGTGTGCTGGTTGCGCTGAAGAACGATTATTTCAATATGCTGATGTACTTGTTTGCGTTCGCAGGTGTCATGATGGGTTTCTTCAAAAAGGAGAAAATCAAGATCGCAGGTCTTTTATGCAGTGGTCTGGGTCTGATTTTTGTAGGTCTGAATGTCATGAGCAGCGAGCAGGCATTTGGAAATCCTTTAGTGGAATCCATGTTCCAGGGAATCTTCAGTGTGATCGATTTTCCGTTGCTGCTGATCCTGGTGGGCATTATTTTCACCGCCCTGATCCAAAGTTCTTCTGCAGCTACCGGCGTTGTGATTACAATGGTAGGCTCCGGTGTGTTGCCCCTTGACTTGGCGCTGTTCATTGTCCTGGGTGCGAATATCGGTACTTGCGTTACTGCGCTTTTGGCATCGGTCGGTGCAAATGCAAACTCCAAGCGTGTGGCACTGATTCACTTTACATTTAATGTGGTAGGTACCGTGTTCTTTACCGCCATTGTTTGGCTGTTTAAAGAGCCGATGATCAACCTGCTGGTATCGCTCTTCCCCGGTAGTGATCCCATGTCCTTGCAGATGCGGGTATCCGTTTTCCATGTGATCTTTAATGTAACGACTACTTTGCTTCTGCTGCCCTTTGTGAAGCAGCTGGTGCAGTATTCCTGCGCTGTGATTCGGGACAAGAAAGCAGAGGGAACGAAGCATACACTGAAATATGTGGATGACCGTCTTCTGTCCATGCCTCCCGTTGCCCTTATGCAGGCAAAAAAAGAGATCGACTATATGCTGTCCCTGGTGGAAGAAAATATCGGCCTTTCCGTCACCTCCATTACCGGAAACCCGGCAGAAAATGCTATGCGCATTACTGAGAACGAAGAGATCATCGATTTTACAAACGGTGCGCTGACAAATTTCCTGATCAAGCTGTCCTCCCATGTGGATGAGCAGGATGAAGAAAGAATTGGCTCTTACTTTCATGTACTCAATGACTTGGAGCGCATCGGCGACCACGCAGAAAACTTCCACGAAATCGGTCAGGAAATGCTTGCAAAGAAGCTTTCCTTCTCCGACACTGCATTGACGGATATCAAGCAAATGTATGCTGTGGTTATCGATATGATT
>JAZQWI010000013.1:0-17063 GCA_045632245.1 Faecousia sp.
GGTTTCTCACGCGTTACTCACCCGTTCGCCACTAAACTTAATTTCATTTGACCGAAGTCGCATTCCACTAAGTCCCGTTCGACTTGCATGTGTTAGGCACGCCGCCAGCGTTCGTCCTGAGCCAGGATCAAACTCTCAAAATGTTGTATCTTAAAGCTTAAAGCTCTAAAATCTTGTTTTGATCAATTTGTCTAGCAAATTTTACTCAAGAATTTTCGTTGGCTGTTATTCGTTCTTAAAACGCTTAAACAATCCATTTTATAATTGTCCAAGGTGTTATAGTTTGTCTCACATTATTCAATTTACAAGGTACACGCTCCCCAGCCAAAGCGGTGAGCTTGCTTATTCTAACATAGCACTTTTCCATTGTCAAGAACTTTTTTCAAATTCCGGCAATTTATTTTGCTACATTTTCTTAACGCGCTGCCCTTGCAGACAGCTTGCCTATAATATCAAAGTCAAGTCGATTTGTCAATAGAATTTCCGCACTTTTTCTCATCATTTTTTCCCTGTCAATATCTAGTTGCAAAACTCGCCAAAACTCCCTAAATATGCCCATTATCTCCCATTGTTTTTACATATTGCACAACACCTATTTCTGTCTGCGCTTATCCAAAGGATTCAAGCGGAAATTTCTAAATTTCTCATTCTTTAATCGCCTGCGAAGCAACGATGGCGCAAAGAATACAACATACGGCACACCAAGACTTTTCAAGGTAAGCAGATGCCATAGCAAAAGGACAATGCCTAAGATCACACCGACAATTCCAAAACAGGCCGCCAATATTGCCAGCGCAAATCGACACACGCGAATGGCCGCGGCGAAATCACGGTTAGGAATCACAAAACCGCAAATTCCGGCAACACTCACAACTATCAATGCCATAGGCGAAATCAGTCCTGCCTCCACAGCAGCCGTTCCCACTACAATACCACCGATAATGGAAACCGATTGCCCGATGCTTTGAGGAAGATGAATGCCGGACTCCTGCAACAGTTCGAACGCAACCAGTAGTCCCAATACCTCCCACACCGATGACCACGGCACCTGATCCCTTCCCTCTTCAATAATCTTCATAAGAACCGGTGGTATCCACGCTCCGTGATGAACAGTCATTGCAACATAAATTGCCGGAAGCAGCAGGCCAACAAATAACGAAATATAACGTAGAATCCGCACCCACGAAGCGGAAATATAATCCCGACTTAAATCCTCCGCAGAATTCATTAAATAGCCAATATCCACCGGTGCAAGATACCCCAAAGGAAGTCCGTCTACAAAAAGACCCACTCTCCCGTCCAACAGTCCATGGCAAAAGCGATCGGTACGTTCTGTATATTGCAGCAAAGGAAACGGGGTCGCTCGCGAGCCTGTCACATATTCCTCCACTGCTGTGGGGGAAAGCAGTCCATCAATATCCATTTCATTCAATCTCTGTTTAATTGCATCTATAAGCTCAGGATTAGTAATACCTTCGACCCAAACAACTGATATGTTTGTATAACTTCTTCTGCCTACTTGTGTCTCAAAAATCCGCAAATCCGGTGTTCTTAAATGACGGCGCACAAGACTGGTATTGGAGCGAATTGTCTCCACAAAGGCATCTTTTGGACCTTTCGCTGTATTTTCTACCGCGGGAGGCTCAGGGCCGCGTTTGTCAGATGTCCTTGCTTCAAACGCGATTGCGCCAATTCCCGGAAACAAAATCACGCAAAACCCGTTAACGAGGCGCAATGCAACTGTCTCCAAATCGTCACAAACACCCGCAACGGAATTATAAATCATGCCACGCAAAGCACGAGCATAAAGCCCCTGCATAGAATCAGCGGTCAGATGCTCTGTAATAGGCTTTACGATATAATGAGAAATGTCCCCTCCGGATGTCAGTCCGTCTATGGCATAGGCAAACAATTTTTTACCATCGCAACAAAGTTCCCGTCGGTAAAAATCAGCTGCGCCGGCGAAAATTTGACGGATATTCTCATCGGTTATTTCCCCTGAATAGGCAGGCTGGTCCACACAATCACCTCTACCGATTTAGGGTACCGGAAAATGGCGAAATTATACATTTCACAATTAGGAAGATTGCATTTTACAAAACAAAATGATATAGTAAGGGAAAACTCATGAAGGAGGGTCAAAATGTCACACACCATTGCTGCCGTTTCCACAGGCTTAACTGTCAGTGCCATTGGCATTTTGCGCCTGACCGGTGACGATTGTATCACCATCGCCGATAAGGTCTTTACATTAAATAATTGCGCATCCCTATGGGAAGCGCAAGACAAAAAATTGCACCTTGGTACACTCCACGACAAAACCGGCAGAATCATCGATCAATGTTGCGTGATTTGCTCTCATACTCCCCACTCCTATACGGGAGAAGATACGGTGGAGTTTCACTGCCACGGCTCGCCCGCTGTTTTAGCAGCAGGCTTGCATGCTCTCTATGCCGCCGGCGCGCTTCCCGCCAAACGCGGTGAGTTTACCAAACGGGCATTTCTAAACGGCAAACTTGCGCTTACAGAGGCAGAAGCCGTGATTGATTTAATTGAAGCGGAAACCGCAGATGCCGCCGCCAATGCCGCCGGACAAGTTGCAGGCGTTCTGCAAAAAAAGCTTGCGCCTATTTATGATGATTTCACCAATCTTTGCAGTCATTTCCACGCTGTGCTGGATTATCCCGATGAGGACATTGAGGATTTTGGACTTCGCAGCTACGAAAAATTGCTGAAAAACAACGCGAAAGCGCTTTATACTCTGCTTCAAAGCTACGGTCAAGGCAGAATTCTGCGCAGCGGTGTTTCTGCCGCCATCGTAGGAAAACCCAATGTAGGAAAAAGCAGTTTGCTTAACGCACTGGCTGGTTTTGAGCGTGTCATCGTCACAGAGGTTGCCGGCACTACCCGCGATACAGTAGAAGAAGTGATTATGCTGGGCAACACCCGCTTGCGACTGATTGATACCGCCGGCATACGCCAAACAGGCGACAGAGTAGAAGCCATCGGAGTTGAGCGTTCTAAAAAGGCCGCGGAAGATGCTGATTTGATCCTGTTTGTTTGCGATGGTTCTGAGCCATTAGACGATGAAGACAAAGAGGTAATCAACCTTTGTCTTGACCATGAAAACGCCATTGCTCTGATCAACAAAACCGATTTGGGGCAAAAGGTAATTCCCAGCGATCTGCCGTTTATGAACGTCATTGAAATCTGCGCGCAGACAGGCCAAGGTCTTGATCAGCTTGCGCAGCTTGTGGACATCATGTTTACCGGCAACACACCTTGCGACGGCTCTATTTTGACTAATCCCCGTCAGTTTGATGCCATCCGCCGCAGTTACGAGGCCATACTTTCTGCTCTGCAAGGATTAAAGCTGGGCTTGACACCCGACGCTGTACTGACAGATGTGGAAACCGCCATGGAAGCCATGGGTGAAGTCACCGGTGCAACAGTACGCGATGACGTCACCGCCAGAATTTTTGAACGTTTTTGTGTAGGAAAGTAACACTATGAATTATTTAGACAATTCCGCCACCACCAGGCCCTGCCCACAGGCAGTTGATGCGGTCAATGCCGCTATGACGGAGCATTGGGGAAACCCCAGCTCCTTATATACCTTCGGTATTGACACTGCCAAGCAGCTTCGCACTGCCCGCCAGCAAGTGGCGCAGGCTATGGGCGCAGAGCCGGATCGGGTTTACTTCACTTCCGGTGGTACAGAAGCAGACAACTGGGCAATTTACGGCACTGTCAAGCGCTTAGGCAAACGCGGCAAGCATATCATTACCACCGCAATAGAACACCCCGCTGTTTTAAACTGCATGAAAGATTTAGAAGCGCAAGGCTTTGCGGTCACTTATTTACAGCCGGACGAATTGGGAAACATCACCATTGACATGCTGAAAGGCGCCCTTCGCAGTGATACCATCTTGGTCTCGATTATGATGGTCAACAACGAAGTTGGCTCTGTGATGCCCATTTCCGCAATGGCGAAGCTCACCCACAAACTCTGCCCCAATGCCATTTTTCACACAGATGCGGTACAAGGTTTTATGAAAATTCCGTTCAGTTCCAAAACGCTGGGCGCGGATTTAGTTTCTGTTTCCTCTCACAAAATCCATGGGCCTAAGGGTGTCGGTGCATTATATATCAGTCCTCGACTGAAATCCTTCCCTTCCCTACTGCAAGGCGGCGGTCAGGAAAGCGGACTTCGCAGCGGCACGGAAGCTACCCCTGTCATATTCGGCTTTGCTGCGGCCTGTCAAGAAGTATCCGCGACTTTTCAAAATGACATTGCCAAGGAAAGCCAGCTGCTGGAATATGCTGTCACGGAACTGAGTCAATTTGACGAAATAACCATCAACGGTGCACACGATGCGCCCCACATTCTCAGCCTGTCCATTCCCGGTGTTCCCACCCAGAACAGTCTGAATATTTTACAAGATGCCGGTATTTGCGTATCTGCAGGATCCGCCTGCGCCAAAGGTCATCGCAGCCATGTGCTGAGCGCAATGAAGCTGCCTGGGGAAATTATTGACAGCTCCTTCCGCATTTCCTTGTGCCGCGATACAACAAAAAACGAAATCGACAGATTTCTAGCCGGTATCCAAAGCATTTTGCAATGGAAAAACCGCTAAAAATCTGCCGACATGTTTTAAATTTTATACCTGTGCGTGACCTTGTCTGCAAATGACATCCACAACGCTGTCCACACATTCCTGACACAGCTGCTGGCTGGGGGCTTCCACCATAACGCGAATCACCGGTTCCGTGCCGGATTCCCGCACCAAAATCCGTCCGGTATCACCAAGCTTCTCGGCAACTTCCGCAACAGCAGCCTGCACCTTGGGGTCATTTTGCGCCTCAGGCTTGGAGCGAACCCGCACATTTTTCAGAACCTGAGGATAGATCTTCAACCCCTCAGTTAGCTGACTCATCTTCTGTTTCTTTGCCAGCATAACTTCCATAAGCTTCAAGCTGGTTAAAATGCCGTCACCGGTGGTTGCGTATTTGGAAATGATGATATGACCGGATTGCTCACCGCCTAAACGGCAACCATTTTCCACCATGTATTCATACACATACTTATCGCCTACCGCAGTTTTTGCGTAGGCGATATTCTTTTCGTCCAATGCCTTATATAGGCCGAAATTAGACATCACCGTGGTAACAACTGTATTGTTATCCAGCAGACCTCGCGTCTGCATATACTGACCCAAGATATACAAAATATGGTCGCCGGTAATCACATTACCCTTTTCGTCCACGCACAGGCAGCGGTCAGCATCGCCATCATAGGCAAAGCCTACATCCAATCCATGCTCCACCACAAATTCCTGCAACACCTCAATGTGGGTAGAACCGGCATTCTTATTGATATTTGTGCCGTCGGGATCCGCGTTAATCAGATAGGTTTTTGCGCCAAGGGCATCAAACACATTCTTTGCAATATTCCATGCAGCGCCGTTGGCGCAGTCAAGACCGACCTTAACACCCTTGAAAGAATACATGCCCAAGCTTATCAGATACCCAATATAACGGTTTCTGCCCGAAGCATAGTCCACACTGACACCTAAATTTCCCCGCGTTCCGTAGGGCAGCTCTGTCCAGTTTTTTCCGAATAATTCGACTTGACCATCCAAGTAAGCCTCCACCAATTCGATGGTATGCTCCTCCATTTTTTCACCGGCGGAATTTAAAAGCTTAATGCCGTTATCATAATAAGGATTATGGCTGGCGGAAATCATAATGCCGCAATCAAACTCGTCTGTTTTTGTCACATAAGCCACCGACGGAGTGGTGGTAACGTGGAGTAAATAAGCATCTGCACCGGAGGCTGTAATGCCTGCCGCGAGGGTGTATTCAAACATATAGCTGCTGCGGCGGGTATCCTTACCGATGACAATGCGGGCAGCTTCCTTGCTTCCCTTGCGTCGTTTTAATTCCCCGTAATACCAGCCCAAAAACCGACCAATCTTATATGCATGGTCCGCAGTCAAATTCACATTGGCTTCCCCGCGAAAGCCATCTGTTCCGAAATATTTACCCATATTAATTCTCCTTTTTGACAATGACGCCACCCGTTTTATATATGCAATTTTCCGAAATTACACCACGGACGCAGGACAAAGGATATACATTGGAATTTCTTCCAATTACCGTTCCGGGATTGAGGACACTGTTGCAGCCAACCTCTACGAAATCACCTAAAAAAGCGCCAACCTTTTTCAGATTAGTCGGAATTTCTTCCTCCCCGTGAATGACAACATTGGTTTTATCCGATTTTACATTTGAAGTCAGCGAACCAGCACCCATGTGTGACTTGTAACCCAAAATGCTGTCGCCTACATAGTTGTAGTGGGGCACCTGAACATTGTCAAACAATATCACATTTTTCAGCTCCACGGAGTTGCCAACCACACAATTTTCACCCACCAATGCAGGACCGCGGACGAATGCGCCGTGGCGTACTTCCGTACCGGCACCGATAATGGTCGGACCTGCTATGAACGCGCTGGGGGCAACCTTTGCACTTTTATGGATCCATACATTTTCCGATACGTTATGATATTCCTTCCCATCCAGAGCTGCGCCCAGCTTAATAATGATATCCCGGATCCCTTTCAGCGCTTCCCAAGGATAGCAAAACTCGGAAAGGTACTCCCCTGCCAATGTATGAGAAATATCAAACAGTGCATTGATCTTCATCATAAACCATGCTCCTAAAATTGATTTTGGTAAAAATTTTGTTGTTTTTAATACTTAATTTTATATCACATTCGCTTACCCTTGTCAACTGAAAGATTGTACCAATCCCCTTTCAGTATATAAAAAACGGGTCTGCATTTGCAGACCCGTTTCTAAAATTTTCATTAGTATGCGATGCCCCAGTAAATCATCTTATGGGCAGGTTTTCCGCAGCAGGCACAAGTGTCGCCCAAATGCTCTTGGGCAAAGGGTATGCAGCGAGAGGACATTCCCGCCTTTTCCTTCATGGCAAGCTCACAATCCAGCTCACCGCACCACATAGTCTTAACAAAGCCACCATTGGCATCCTGCAAAGCCTTAGCCTCTTCAATGGAATGAGCTTCATAAATATGCTCGTCAAGATTCTTCTTCGCCCGCGCATACATGCCCTGATGCACCAGTTCCAACTGCTGAGCAACCGCAGTTTCCAAGTCTTCCAGCTTCACAACGACCTTTTCACCGTCATTGCGGCGCACCAAAACAACCTGACCGTTCTCCAAATCACGTGGACCGCATTCCAAACGAAGGGGCACACCCTTCATTTCGTACTCAGCGCACTTCCAGCCCATGGAGTTATCGGAAGCATCCATCTTCACGCGCAGACCCGCAGCAATCAGACGATCGCGAATGGCGCTTGCGCCTTCCAGAACGCCTTCCTTGTGCTGGGCAATGGGAATCACCGCCACCTGAATGGGCGCAACCTTAGGCGGAAGAACAAGGCCGTTGTTGTCGCCATGGGTCATGATGATGCCGCCAATGAGACGGGTGGACACGCCCCAGGAAGTTTCATGGGGATTGGTCTTCTGGTTATTCTTGTCGGTAAATTCAATCTCAAATGCCTTGGCAAAACCGTCGCCAAAATAGTGAGAAGTCCCCGCCTGCAACGCCTTGCGGTCGTGCATCATACATTCGATGGTGTAAGTAGCCTCAGCGCCGTTAAACTTTTCTTTCTCCGTCTTTTGACCGCGGGTAACAGGCATGGCCAGCACATTTTCGCAGAAATCAGCATACACATTGAGCATTGTCTCCGTAAAGCTCTTGGCTTCCTCTGCGGTAGCATGAATGGTATGACCCTCCTGCCACAAGAATTCTCTGTGGCGAAGGAACGGGCGGGAAGTCTTTTCCCAGCGCAGAACACTGCACCACTGATTGTATTTCATAGGCAAATCCCGATGGGATTGCAAAACATTTGCAAAATGCTCGCAGAACAGCGTTTCAGAGGTGGGGCGAATGGCATAACGCTCTTCCAGCTTATCCACGCCGCCATAGGTTACCCATGCGCACTCAGGGGCAAAGCCCTCCACATGGTCCTTTTCCTTTTGGAGCAGGCTTTCAGGAATCAAAAGGGGCATATACACATTTTCTACCCCCTGCTTCTTAAATTCCTTGTCCATAATCTGCTGAATATTTTCCCAAATGGCATAGCCGTAGGGGCGGTAAATAAATACGCCCTTAATGGAAGAATAATCAATCAGCTGTGCCTTGGTGCAAACATCGGTAAACCATTGGGCAAAGTCGACCTCCATGTCGGTAATTTGCTCAACCTTTTTCTCTTTTGCCATCACATTTCATCCTCTCAGGTCTTTCCTTTTCATACAATATATTGTAGCACACCTGTCAAGGCTTTGCATAGAATGAGATGACTTTTCCTCATAAAGGAGTTTATCTATGGAAAGAATAACGCTAACCTTAGAACCGTCAGTGGTTCTTTTCTATACACGCATTGCTGAAAAAGCAGGTCTCACCTTAGAGCAGGTGCTATCCGATGCCTTGTTCAAGCTGGCGGGAGAACTGAGTTTGGAAGCATTGAAGGTGACAAAATAACATACATAAATCACAAAAACACCTCATTCCTACACTTCTTATGTAAGAATGAGGTGATTTCTTCTTTCCTATGCCGCGTCCGGTCTTACTTCTGCTTTGACCGGAATTGCGTCGGGCTTAAGCCCCATTTCTTTTTAAAGGCAGTAGAAAAATAATACACATTGGAATAGCCTAATAAGAGCGCAATATTCCCTATGGACATATCCGTATTTCGTAACATTTCTTTTGCTCTAACCATGCGCAAGTTGTTCAAATATAAAATAATACTTGTACCGGTTTCTTCCTTAAAAATGCGCTTGATACTGGAAAGAGAATAAGAAAAACTGTTTGAAATGCTGTCTAATGTCACAGTTTTGTCAATATTGTCATTTAAATACTCTTTAATCTTTTTCGTTAAGGTCTGCCGTTGTGTCACATGCTCATAAATCGTAATGCGGCTCTGCTTTTCCGTCATATCTGCCCCCATAAGGGAAAGCAGCAGAAGCTGAATGGCATCTTTGATGTATTGCAGCTTCAAGGTCGATACATCAGGAGCAATATCCATTTGACCATCCCGTACAATATCCAAGGGTTCTTTTGGCAAAAACACCATTTTCCCCATATTGGCAATATCATTCAAATATTGCTTCTGCCTTTGGTTAACCGATACGATTTTGTTGTTAAAGTACTCCATATATTCATTGGAGGCTTCAAAGCAGATGATAATGACAGCGGCTTTTCCTTCGAAAGGCTTTATTGTATGAAATTCAAAGGGTTTATGGCATGCCATCTCCCCTTTTTTCAAAATATATGTGGTATTGCCGGCACCAACGCTCACCTTTCCTTTTTCCACATACACAAATTCCCAGCCGGAATGGATTTCCCCGGCGTAATCGAAATCGTCGGGAAATTCATAATAGAAATCGCTAACCAATCTGGTAACTTCAATTTCGCTTTTCAGCGCAACGCCCTTTTCGTTTGTCATATGTCGCTACTCCAAAATAAGTCCATTTAGATGTATTTGCAAAGATAAGCTTATTTTATAAATTTTGTACCACTTTGTCAATCCAAAGGTTGCTGCAAATATATTATACTTATTATATATTAAAATAAGGAGTGTGATTTCATGAATGTTCTAGCAATCGGCTGTCATCCTGATGACATCGAAATTGCCTGCGCAGGAACGCTGGCAAAATGCGTTCAGCGGGGCGACAAGGTCATTGTCTGCCATGTATCCAGTGGTAATCTTGGCCATGTAATCATTCCCCCGGACGAGCTGCGGGTTATCCGGGCAAAGGAGGCCAAGCGAGCAGGCGCGTTGGCGGGCATTGAGGTCATCAGTGCCGGATTTGATGATTTGGAAATTTTTGACAACGGCAAGGAAGCGCGGGATGTCTTGGTAGATATTATCCGTTACGCTGACCCCGACGTCATTATCACCCACAATCCGGATGACTACATGCCCGACCACACCGCGGTTTCCCGTCTGGTCTTTGACGCAAGCTTTACATCGACTCTCCCCAACTACACCAGCTACAAGCACGTTTACAGCAACCCCGACGGCAAGCCGGCAAAGCTGGTTCCCATCTATTACATGGATACCCTTGCCGGTGTTAATTTCCAACCCACAGAATATGTTGACATCAGCGATGTCATCGACCTGAAAATTAACATGCTGGAATGCCATGAAAGCCAATTGGTATGGATGCGTGAACACGACGGCATTGATTTTGCCGACATGGTCAAGACCTGTTCCCGCTACCGTGGTTATCAATGCGGAGCTGATTATGCCGAAGGCTTCCGTATGTGTCAGGTTTACCTTAAAGGCACAACTAAAAGGCTTCTGCCTTAAATTATAAAATGAAAACAAAGGAGCTGTCATTATGAATTTCATGAGCACTGTAAAAGGATCTCTGTTGGAGAATTTCTATCCCAAGGGCTGGGATATGCAGAAAATTGACGAATGCTGCGACAAGGGCGTTGCGCGGGAATCTTTTTGGAACGATAAGTTCCAGCCTGTGGAATGCGAATCCTTGGGCGATTTTGACACCCTGATGGGTCATGAAATCGCGATGCAGATTAAACTGAGTCGCGAAGATGGCAAAAAGCTGGCTATGATCCTTCCTGTTGGCCCCATGGGTATGTACCGCTGGGCAGCTTACTTCCTCAATGAGTGGAAGGTAAACTGCGATCATGTCTACACCTTCAATATGGACGAGTGGGCAGACGCCGAGGGCAATACTTTGGATAGCAGCAATCCCGCTTCCTTCGAATTCTCTATGAAGCAGGCTTTCTTTGGCAAACTGAATCAAACTGTTCCCGAATCACAGCGCAATTTCGCAACCCGCGATAACCTGCCCACCTACCCCGAGAAAATCGCTGCATTAAAGGCAGAGGGCGCAAAGCTGGTACTGGTCTACGGCATCGGCCGTATGTGCCACATTGCCTTCTGGGAGCCCCATTTTGCTGAGGATTACAAGACTGTGGAGGAATGGAAGTCTGCACCTTATCGCATTGGCGCAAAGCTGCACCCCCTGACCATCGAGCAGAACGCTCTGACCAGCTTCAAGAGCCGTACAACTCTGGTTCCCTGCACGGCCAACACCATCGGACCCGGCCTGTTCCTGCAAGCTGACTACGCCATCGGCGGCGCTGACGGAGCATTGGGCAGAGGCATGGGCTGGCAAGGCATGAGCTTCCTGACCACCCTTCACTACGGCCCCAACCCTGCCATTACTTCCACCTTTATCCCCACTCTCCCCGGAAGACTCTTCTACTTAAAGGAACTGGCCGGCCCGCTGGTTGCTGAGTGTAACTAAGCCTATGGTACAGGATAAAAACGGCATTACCCTGGTGGGCAGCATGATTGTGGATGTGGTGAAAAACATCGACTGTTATCCCCAACTGGGCATGCTCTCTCATATTACAAGTGTCAGCCGTGCCGTGGGCGGCTGTGTTCCCAACACTGCCATTGACCTTGCTAAGATTGATGGCAGCGTCCCCCTTTCCGTTGTGGGAAAGGTGGGTAACGATGAATACGGTCAATATGTCATTTCCCAACTCCGTGCGCACAATATTGACTGCAAGGGTGTGATTGTCTCTCCCGATACCCCAACCTCTTTCTCTGATGTCATGAATTTGCCCTCCGGTGAGCGGACCTTCTTCCACTGCTCCGGAGCAAACGCTGAGTTTTCACCGGAGGAGGTAGACATATCTTCCATTCCCGGCCGCATCGTCCATGCTGGCTATCTTCTGCTTCTGGAGCTATTTGATAAGGAAGACGCCCAATATGGCACCGCCATGGCCCGTTTCCTCCATGATGTACAAACAGCTGGCATGCAGACATCTGTTGACGTTGTCAGCAGCAGCACACTGGATTTTGCTGCGATTATTAAACCTGCGCTGCGTTACTGCGACTACATCATTTTCAACGAGATTGAATGTTGCAGTATTTGGGGCATTGAGCCTTACACCGGTGATACACCGAATATTGAGAATATTCAAAAAGCCATGGAACTGACCATGAACGAGGGCGTTCGGGAAAAGGTCATTGTCCACTGCAAGCAAGCGGGATTTTGCCTGAGCGCTAACGGTGAATTCACCGTTGTACCCTCCTTGAAGATTCCCAGTGAGTGCATTAAAGGCAGTGTTGGCGCAGGCGATGCCTTCTGTGCAGGCAGTCTATATGGCATCTATAACGGATTTACGGATCAAGATATCCTATCCTTTGCCTCTGCTGCTGCGGCCTGCAATCTTTTCTCCGAAAACTCCATTGACGGCATGTTGGATAAAGCCGGTGTACTGGAAACCGCGAGAAAATATAACCGCATCACTCTCTAAGAAAAATTTAATTTAAAGCAAAGAAGGAACACCTATGAAACAAGCTGTTATGTACGGCGGTGGTAATATCGGCCGGGGCTTTATTGGCGCTTTGCTGAGCCAATCCGGATACGAGGTTACCTTTATCGACGTGGCAGAACCTGTGGTAAATACATTGCAGAAAGAACGTCAGTACCCTGTTCGTTATGTATCAAATGACGGCTGCGAGGACGTTTGGATTCAAAATGTCACCGCGGTAAACGGAAATGATGCTGCGGCAGTAGACGCCATTGCCAACTGCGACATTATGGCAACAGCCGTTGGCGCAAGAATCCTGAAATTCATTGTGCCCAATATCGTTGCGGCTCTGCGCAAGCGTTGGGCTGCGAAAAAAGGCCCGCTGAACATCATCATCTGCGAAAACCTGAATGATGCCAACAAGATTTTAGAAGGCATGCTCAAAGAGCATCTTACTGAGCAAGAGCAGGCAATCTTTGACGAATCCGTTGGTTTAGTGGAAGCCTCTATTGGCCGCATGGTCCCTGTGCAGACAGAGGATATGAAAGACGGCGAACCTCTGCGGGTTTGCGTTGAGCGCTACGGTTTTCTTCCCGTAGACAAGGATGCATTCAAAGGTGAAATCCCCGAAATACGGAACATGGTGCCCTTTGCGCCCTTTGATTTTTACATCAAACGCAAGCTCTTTGTTCATAACATGGGACATGCAACCTGTGCATACTTAGGTGACATTCTTGGTCTAGGCTATATCTACGAATCCATTGCCGTCCCTGAGGTGCGTGTTTTGGTTCAGAATGCCATGTTGGAAAGTGCTATGGCGCTGTCTAAGAAGTACGGCACGGATCTTTATGCGTTACAAACCCATATTTACGATCTGCTGTTCCGCTTTACCAATGCAGCGCTGAAAGATACCTGTCAGCGAGTAGGCGGTGATCCTGCCAGAAAACTCAGCCCCGCAGACCGCATGATCGGTTCCTCTTTATTGGCGCAAGAGGTTGGCGTTGTTCCCGCCTATATTACCGTTGGTGCAGCAGCCGGTGTGCTTCGTTACATCAACGAAGCAGGCATGGAACAAACCTGCAAGAACGCACAAAAAGTGCTGTTGGAGGTCTCTTCCCTTCCGGCAGATGCCCCCCTAACCGCAATGATTCTGGACTATTACAATATGTTTAGGCAGGGTTGCACCTTGTCTCAAATCTGTGAGAAAGCCGAGAAATTACGACACCTCGGCTTCGGTGATGTCGTATAAAAACCTATGCAAAAAGCCTGAGATTGACACCAAGTCAATCTCAGGCTTTCATTATCGAAAATCTAAAATCTAATTACAAAACACCTAATGCAATCAGCACCTGCAATGCAACAAATGCCCCGTAAATGCCAAGCAATGTCACACCTTGCCAACGGCTCAGTTTTCCTTTCAAAATTGCAGGCAGGGTCATCAGTGCCATTACGCAAACCATCAAAGGAATCTCAACCAGCAGAGAGGTATTAAATCCAAACAGTTGACTGCCGTCCGGAACAACAAAAGGAGAAATTGTTACTGCCGCGCCGGAAACCAACACCAGATTGAAGATGTTTGCGCCAATAATATTGCCGAGGGAAAGCGCGCCATGGCCCTTGACAAGAGCTGTGACAGCCGTTACCAGCTCCGGCAAGGATGTGCAAAGCGCAACCACCGTAACACCAACAACCTCCGTAGGAATACCCGCCATGGTGGCCAGAGAAACAGAGGAGCCTTCCAGCATATCGGCTCCCACTGCAATCAATGCCGCGCTGACAATAAGCACCACAACATCTTTCAGAAGCAAGCCGCTGGGCGCATCCTCTTCTTCTGTCTTCTGCTTCGCAGGATTTTTAAAACCTTTATAAATAGTCATTGCCATATAGATGGCAAAAACCATTAACATTACAAATCCCAACCATCTGTCAAAACGGCCAAATATGTATGCCGCAACCACATAAATGGCGGCAGATACGAAAAAGAAAACCACCGGAGTGACTACCGCTTTCCGATCCACAGGTGCGGGGCGGATGGCAATTGTCAACGCTGCAATCAGCGCGGTATTACAAATAATAGATCCAATGGCGTTGCCGTAGGCAATCGCTCCGTTCTGATTCACCGCAGCCGTCACAGACACCATCACCTCGGGAAGTGTTGTACCGATAGAAACAACCGTCGCGCCGATAATGATTTCCGGCACATGAAATCGTTTGGCAATCCCAACTGCACTGTCTACAAACCAGTCACCGCCCTTTATCAGCAGCACAACACCAACTGCAAATAACAGCAACGACCCCCATAATCCGTCAGTCAATCCATTATACCATGCAAAAAATTGATCAAGCATCGCAAAACGCTCCTTACTTTTTTAATCCCGTGTATTATATGACATAAAACGTCAGAAATCAAGGCTTGTTTCTATATCTACTATTAAATTATGCTGTGCAACAATTATTATTTCAGGCATCCTTACGTATGAAACCGCAAGGGTGCTTATTTATATACTGGCCAAAAGAACCGCTGGAAAAGCATATGCTAATATGATATAATCAGTTGGTATACAATAAGTGACAAAATATGCCACATATTTAAGAAAGAGTAACGGATTATGGAATTTCAAGTAAAATTACAGGAACTAAGAAAGCAAAAAGGGCTTACTCAGGAAGAACTGGCAGAAGCTCTTTATGTATCCCGTACCGCCATTTCCAAATGGGAATCGGGCAGAGGATATCCCAACATCGATTCTCTAAAAGCAATTGCACGATTCTTTTCTGTCACCATCGACGAACTGCTGTCCGGTGAAGAGACGCTAACCATAGCCGAGGAAAATCAAAAACAGACAGAAGCACATCTGCGGGATCTAATGTTTGGATTGCTCGATCTAAGTGTCGCGATATTCTTTTTCAGCCCCTTCTTCGGGCAAAAAACAAATGGGTATGTACAGGCAGCTTCCCTCACATCCCTAACAGCCATTGCTCCTTATTTGCATGCAGCTTATTTCGCAGCCGTGATCGGCATAACCATCTCAGGAATCTTGACCTTAGCACTTCAAAATTGCCGGAATGTGTTTTGGGTGCGGAATAAAAGCGTAATATCCTTAGTACTAAATGCAGCGGGTGCTCTTCTCTTTATCATCAGTTCCCAGCCTTATGCGGCAGTATTTTTGTTCATCTTACTGACCATTAAGGCAGTTATATTGATTAAAAAGCAATGACACGAAGCGTAACGCAGATGTGACGGCCCGTTTCTTGTATTTATGCACATCTTTTTTTACTCTGTATTTAGGCAAAAGCCAAATACAAAAAGAAGGTATGGAAATGAAGAAAGGTCGTTTATACACCGCTTTCGGTTTGCTTGCAGCGTTTGCGCTGTGGACCATGGCAATTAGTTTGATTGATGTGCAGGCAATCGGCCCACAGCGATCTACTGTCGGCTTTGCTACGCTGAACAGTTTTATTCACAATCTTACCGGTTCTCACATGACTCTATATACCATCACAGATTGGTTGGGTTTGGTGCCAGTAGCCTTTGGGTTTGGTTTTGCTGTACTTGGACTTGTACAGTGGATTAAAAGAAAATCCATCTGGAAAGTCGATGGTAGCATTTTGACTCTGGGAGGATTTTATATCGTCACCTTGGCCGCATATTTGCTTTTCGAAAATTGCGTGATCAATTACCGTCCTGTGTTGATTGATGGATACTTGGAAGCATCCTACCCATCTTCCACAACGCTGCTTGTGCTGTGCGTGATGCCTACTGCTCGAATACAACTACGGCAGCGCATACAGCATCCTCTGTTGCGCAAGTATATTTGCGCAGCAATTACTACGTTTATTGTATTTATGGTAATTGGCAGACTTATTTCAGGCGTGCATTGGCTGACGGATATCATCGGCAGCATCCTGCTCAGCGCAGGACTTGTTATAATTTACGATTCCCTGATTGGAGGAAAGATTCATGGATAATTTGATTATTCGTTTGGAAACAGAGAAAGACTACCGTGCGGTAGAGGAACTAACTCGGGAAGCTTTCTGGAATGTCTATAATCCTGGCGCAGCTGAGCATTACTATGTCCATATGATGCGCTCCCATCCGGATTTCCTGCCCGAGCTGGCCTTTGTTTTGGAGAAAGATGGGGAAATCATCGGCAACATCATGTACACCAAGGCGTGGTTGGAGGACGAAAAAGGCGAACGAAAAGAGATCCTTTCCTTCGGCCCGCTATGTGTTGCGCCGAAATATCAAAGGCAAAAGCTGGGTAAAATCCTGATCGAGCATTCCTTTGAGGTGGCTCGTAAGATGGGCTATGATGTGAACATCAACCTCGGCAATCCCGGCAACTATGTCAGCCGCGGATTTGTCAGCTGCAAAAAGAAGAATGTCAGCTTTGTGGTGGACGGCAATTTCCCCACAGCGCTTCTGGTGGCAGAGCTTACCCCCAACGCACTGGAAGGCAAGAACTGGATGTACATCCCCAGCACCGCCGCGGATTGCTGCGAGGACACAGCCGCTGTGGATGCCTTTGATGCCACCTTCCCCCCTAAGGAAAAGAAATGGATGCCCAGCCAGGAAGAATTTTATATCTATAGCCATTCTTCCGTAGACAGATAACAAAGCCCTAATCAAGTGCGCCTTCCCGCTTGCAGCTTTTTATGTTTGTACAACTTTTATAAGA
>JAZQWI010000014.1:0-8425 GCA_045632245.1 Faecousia sp.
TGTTGGGGATAGCAGCCGCATACACCAAGGATGGCGTTGGGGTTTTCCCGACGGCAGCGACGGATAATGGCGCGGTTTTTCTTGTCCGCCACCGCGGTAACGGAACAGGTGTTGATAATGAAGCCATCGCAGGGGGCGGAGAAATCCAAAATTTCATGCCCCTGCCGTCTCAGCAGCTGCTCCATGGCTTGGGTTTCGTATTGATTTGTCTTGCAGCCTAGGGTATAAAAACCGAATTTCATAAACACTCACCCGATTCCTGTGAAAAACTTATGACAAAGAAATGCTGATGAAATACATTATACACGATTTTTTTGCCTTTGTATAGCGACTTTGCGCCTTTACGGAAGAATTTCCGGTTTTGCAGATGTTTGACAAGCCGCCCTTGTCGTGCTATGATAGATGGGTAAAAAATTCCTTTTGAGAATGTCGGAGGGGAAAGTATGAAATTTTTGAAATTCTTATTTTTGACGCTGCTGTCTTTTGCAGTGATGTTTTTGGATCAGTGGACAAAATGCCTGACGATTGCCAGAATTGCCCTGCATGAAAAGGTGAAGTTTTTGCCCGGTTTTTTGGGGCTGACTTATGAGCGCAATACCGGCGCGGCTTTTTCTCTGCTGCAAGGCATGGGCTGGCTATTTGTGGTGCTGTTTTTGGTGCTGACTGTGGTACTGGTGTGGGAATACTTCAAGAAGAAGCTGCCCTTTACCAATTTTGAGCGCGTTTGCATTGCGCTTATTTACGGTGGTGGCCTGGGCAATATGTTCTGCCGCGTGTTCCGTGGCTATGTGGTGGACATGATTGAAACGGAGTTTATGAAGTTCCCCGTGTTTAATGTGGCGGACTGCTTCGTTTGTGTCGGCTGCGCGCTGCTGCTCATTTCTCTGCTGTTTGTGAACAAGGACTTTTGGAAGAAGGACGGCGAGGAAGAGCCTCAGCCGGAAGAAGGACAGGAATAAATGATTGTGTATGCTGACGCGGCAGGAGAACGCTTAGATGCCTTTCTTGCCCGCGCAGTGCCGGAGCTGACCCGAAGCGCAGCCCAAAAGCTGCTGGAAGAAGGCTGCGTGAAGCTCAACGGACGCGCCGCGAAGAAAAACGATAAGCTTTCCGTAGGCGATGCGGTGGAATATCATATCCCCGAGCCTAAGGCAGTGGATATTGCGCCAAAGGAAATGGCGCTGGATATTGTCTATGAGGATGAGGATGTGCTGGTAATCAACAAGCCCAAGGGTTTGGTGGTGCATCCCGCGGCAGGCCATAGCGACGATACGCTGGTCAACGGACTTTTGTTTGCACTGGGCGAAGACCTTTCGGGCATCAACGGAGAGCTGCGCCCCGGCATTGTCCACAGAATTGACAAGGATACCTCCGGCTTGCTGGCGGTGGCGAAAAATGATTTTGCCCATCGGCATCTGGCTTCGCAGCTGAAAGACCATACCATGGCTCGCACCTATGAAGCCATTGTCTGCGGCAATTTTAAGGAAGACAGCGGAACGGTGAATGCGCCCATCGGGAGGCATCCGTCTGACCGGAAAAAAATGTGCGTAACTGCCAGAAATTCCAAAGAAGCGGTGACCCATTGGGAAGTGGTAGCCCGCTATCGCGGTTATACGCATGTGCGCTGCCGGCTGGAAACGGGCAGAACCCATCAGATACGGGTGCACATGGCCCATATCGGCCACCCGATTTTGGGGGACACGGTGTACGGCCATAAAAAGCCGGAGCTGGGGCAGGACAGCCAATGCCTGCATGCAGGGCAGCTTTGCTTCCGTCATCCTAAGGATTTGCGGCCGGTTTTGGTGTTCGCGCCGCTGCCGGAGTATTTTGAAGCCGTTTTGGAAAAACTGAAACGGATGAATTAAAAGAATTCTGCTGCCCCCTCCCCGTGTGGGAGGGGGCGCGGTTTGACACAGAGAGGATTTGTTATGGCTCTATTTTCTGATGTATTGCTGACGGTGGACTTTGACCGCACTTTGACCGCACCGGATTCTTCCATCCCCCGGCGGAATTTGGAAGCGGTGCGCTATTTTATGGAAAATGGCGGTGTGTTCACCTTAAATACAGGCCGCAACACCAATACCTTGGGGAATTTGATTGAGACCATTCCCGTGAATGCGCCGTTTTTGCTGTATAACGGCAGCGCAGCTTACGATGTTGCCACCAAAAAGCTCATTGACATTCAGACCATCGACATGGAGCCTTGGGAGACCATGGAGGAAGTCCATGGCGCGTTTCCCGACCTGAATTTGGAGATTCAAGGGGAAAACACCCATTTTCTTTATGATGTGGAGCCTGCGTACACAGACTATAACACCAATATGAACTTCCGCCATCAGCCTGCTGTTACGGGCATGGACATTGGCCCGTTTATGAAATTTACTTTGTTTGGCAATACTTATGATGGCAAGCGGGGTGTAGAGCAGTTTTTTGTGGGAACACAGGAAGAGCTTGCCCGCATGGACGAAGCGGAGCGCTGGCTGAATGCGCGTTATGGGGATAAGGTGGAAGTGTTTCGCGCCGCACCGCGGATTATCGATGTTCACGCTAAGGGTGTCAGCAAATTAAATTGTGCCCGCGCACTGCAAAAGAAGTTGGGGCGGAAAATTCTGGTGTGCATTGGCGATGCGGAGAATGATTTGACCATGATGCGGGGGGCGGATTTTTCTTTTTGCCCTGCTGATGGGGTCATCGCAAAGGAGTTTCCCAATGTGTGTCCCTGCGCTGAGGGCGCGGTGGCGGATGTGATTTATCGGGAAATCCCTGCTATTTTACAAAATAAGGCTTGACAATTCCTTGCGCCTGTGCTAATATCTTCTAGCTGAAACAGCCACAGAGGATTAGCGTATGCGGGTGTAGTTCAATGGTAGAACACCAGCCTTCCAAGCTGGATACGCGGGTCCGATTCCCGTCACCCGCTCCAACTTATGCGCCAGTAGCTCAGTTGGATAGAGCAACTGCCTTCTAAGCAGTAGGTCAGGGGTTCGAGTCCCTTCTGGCGTGCCATTTTTATTAAGGCATTTTGGCAAAACAGAATATGGTGGGTATAGTTCAATTGGCAGAGCACCGGATTGTGGTTCCGGGCGTTGTGGGTTCGAGTCCCATTACCCACCCCATAAAAAGCAAGGATACCTTTTGGTATCCTTGCTTTTTATATGGGCATTCGGGGGAATGGGACGGGAAAGAGCGGTTCTTAGAATGAGAAAAATCCGGCGTCCAGAAGGACGCCGGATTATGTTTAGCAATAAAAGTCCTTAATTTTCTTAGCGCGGCTGGGATGGCGAAGCTTGCGAATGGCCTTGTTTTCAATCTGGCGGATTCGTTCACGGGTAACGCCAAAAATCTGACCCACTTCTTCCAGGGTGTGGGTTCTGCCGTCGTACATACCGAAGCGCATACGCAAAACATCCGCTTCTCTTTCGGTAAGGGTGTCCAGAATTTCTCTCAGCGCCTCAGCAAGCAGAGCGTTGGAAGTGGCATCGGCAGGGCCGGGGGTGCGCTCGTCTTCCACAAAAGAGCCGATAGAGGTGTCTTCCTCGTCGCCCACGGGGGTGTCCAGAGAAAGGGTGTCCGCGGCGGTGCGGTTTGCCTCAATGATTTTTTCCACAGGCAGACCCAGTTCTGCGGCGATTTCTTCCACGGTGGGCTCTCTGCCTAATTCCTGCACCAGCTTGCGGTTGCAGCGGGTGGCTTTGTTAATGACCTCTACCATGTGCACCGGTACGCGAATGGTACGCGCTTGATCGGCAATGGCGCGGGTGATGGCCTGCCGAATCCACCAAGTGGCATATGTAGAGAATTTATTTCCCTTTGTCCAGTCAAATTTGTCCACGGCGCGAATCAAGCCGGTGTTGCCTTCTTGAATCAGGTCCAAGATATGCAGGCCTCTGCCGGAATATTTTTTCGCAATGGAAACCACCAAGCGCAGGTTGGCTTCGGTGAGCTTGTTTTTTGCCTCTTGGTCGCCTTCGCAGACCCGTTTAGCCAAGTCCACTTCTTCGTCGGCAGACAGCAGGCGCACTTGTCCGATTTCCTTCAAATACATCCGAACGGGGTCGTCCAGATTGTACTCTGCGGCCAAATCCACAGGGTCGACCAAATCCTCTTCATCCAGGTCGGATAAGTCGATGTCATCGTCCAGACCGTCGTGCAAATCCAGCTCGTCGTCGGTCAGTTCCAGCTCGGTGGGAATGATTTGAATATTCATGCCCTCGAAGCGGTCGTAAATATCTTCAATTTTCTCCGCGGAAAGATCCATTTTCTCTAAAAGAGAATTTAAATCCTCGGAGCGGATCATGCCGTCTTTATGTCCCTGAGCGATCAGCGCCTGCAAAGCAAGCTGTAATTCGTCGGGAGTTTTTGCGTTGGGCTTTTTTTCGTTGCTCAATGTGCTCGCCTCTCTTTTTCGTTCTTTTGTCGTGCTGTTAGACTATATACCGATTTTTCGTTTTTGACAAGGGTTTTTTAGGAATTATTTTCAAAAATCGCGCCTTTCGGCGGTTTTTGTCGCTGTCTATGACAGTTTTCCCGCAAAATGCCGAAAACATACAGTTTACTTTTATGGGAAAATTCTGTATAATAGCAAAACAATAAACATTTCCCATTCTTTTGCATGAGGTAATATAGATATGACCGAACTTTCTCACATTCGCAATTTTTCCATTATTGCCCATATCGACCATGGCAAATCTACTCTGGCAGACCGTCTGTTAGAGGAGTGCAACGCCATCGACCGTCGGGAAATGGAAGCGCAAATTTTGGACTCCATGGAGCTGGAAAAGGAGCGCGGCATCACCATTAAGGCCACGGCCGCCACCTTGACCTACCATGCGGACGATGGGGAAACCTATGCTTTAAATTTGATTGACACCCCCGGCCATGTGGACTTTAACTATGAAGTTTCCCGCAGTCTGGCTGCTTGCGAGGGTGCGGTTTTGGTTGTGGATGCCTCTCAGGGAGTGGAAGCGCAGACGCTGGCGAACACCTTTTTGGCCACGGATGCGGGCTTGGAAGTCTTGCCGGTCATCAACAAGATTGACCTGCCCTCTGCCCGCCCCCAAGAGGTCAAGGCGGAGATTGAGGATATCATTTGTATTCCTGCTGAGGACGCACCGGAAATTTCTGCGAAAAACGGTATTAACATTCGTGCCGTGCTGGAAATGATTGTTAGTGGCATCCCTGCGCCTAAGGGCGACCGCAACGCGCCCTTGCAGGCTATGATTTTTGATAGTCAGTACGATTCCTACCGCGGTGTCATTGTGTATACCCGCATTAAGCAGGGCACGGTAAAAGCGGGCATGGATATTCGTATGATGGCCACTGGGGCGACCTATAAGGTGGTAGAGGTTGGCTATATGAGTCCCAAGGGCTTAGTTCCCAAGGATGCGCTGGGCGCAGGCGAGGTTGGCTACATTACCGCCTCTATTAAAACCGTGTCCGACACCCAGGTGGGTGATACCATTACCACGGTGGAAAATCCTGCTGCGGAAGCCTTGCCCGGCTATCGCCCCGTGCAGCCTATGGTTTATTCCGGTGTATATCCTGCCGATGGCGCAAAATATCAGGATTTGCGGGATGCGCTGGAAAAGCTGAAATTAAATGATGCTTCCTTTGTTTATGAGCCGGAAAGCTCCATTGCCTTGGGCTTTGGTTTCCGCTGTGGATTCTTGGGTCTGCTGCACATGGAAATCATTCAGGAGCGGCTGGAACGGGAATATAATCTCGACTTGATTACCACCGCGCCTAACGTTGTTTACCGCATTACCAAAAACACCGGCGAGGTCGTGATGGTGGACAACCCCTTAGATTATCCCGACCCCATGGAGATTACCTTGGCAGAAGAGCCTTTTGTTAAGGTGAATCTAATGGCGCCCCAGGAATATGTGGGCAACATTATGGACTTGGCAACCTCCCGTCGGGGCGAATTTAAGGACATGGTGTATCTGGATGCCAACCGCGTGGAATTGCATTATGATATGCCTTTAAATGAGATTATTTATGACTTTTTCGATGCCTTAAAATCCCGCACCCGCGGCTATGGCAGCTTGGACTATGAGCTCATTGGCTACCGTCCCAGCCGCTTGGTGAAGCTGGATATTATGCTCAATGGTGATATTGTGGACGCGCTGAGCTTCATTCTCTTTGCGGACAACGCTTATCCCCGAGCAAGAAAAATCTGCGAAAAGCTGAAAGATAATATTCCCCGCGCCCAGTTTGAAATCCCTGTGCAGGCGGCTATTGGCGGCAAGATTATTGCCCGTGAAACCATTAAAGCCCTGCGTAAGGACGTGCTGGCCAAGTGCTACGGCGGCGACATTACCCGAAAGAAGAAGCTGCTGGAAAAGCAGAAAGAGGGCAAAAAGCGCATGCGCACCTTCGGCACAGTAGCAGTGCCCAGTGAAGCCTTTATGGCGGTGCTGAAATTGGACGAGGACTAAGTGTGAAAGAGGAGTTCCATGGCTATTTTTAACAAGCAGGCAAAAAAGACGCCTTTGGGCATTTATGTCCATGTGCCTTTTTGCCGCAGCAAATGCCAATATTGTGACTTTTACTCCCTGACGGAGAAAAGCGACCGAGTGATGGACGGGTATTTGGACGCGGTTTGCGACCACATTCGGGAAACCGGCCCCCAAACCCCCGGCTATGAGGTGGATACTATTTATTTCGGCGGCGGAACGCCCAGCTTTTTCGGCGCAGAGGGTATGGCGGCAATCTTAACCACCATTCGCCGCAACTTTGATGTGTCCATGGATGCGGAAATTACCTTTGAAGCCAATCCCGATTCGGTTTCTCCCAAGCTGCTTCGCAAGCTGCACAGCGAGGGGTTCAATCGGGTAAGCTTGGGGATTCAATGCGACGATGATGAAATTTTAGAAAAAATTGGCCGCCCCCACACCTATGAGCAGGCGGTGAGCGCCTATGAAAAAATTCGTCGGGCGGGATTCCGCAATGTGTCGGTGGATTTGATTTACGGCTTGCCCGGCCAGACCTTGGAGGGTTGGCTGAAAACCTTGAATCATGTGCTGGAATTGAAGCCCGATCATATCAGCTGCTATGGCTTGAAAGTGGAAGAGGGCACACCGCTGTACGCGTGCCGGAATTATGTAAACCTACCAGACGACGATACTCAGGCAGATATGTATCTGGCGGCGGTGGAAACCATTCGCTTTAAGGGTTATCGGCAGTATGAAATTTCCAATTTCTGCCGCCGCAATCTGGAATCCAAGCACAACATGAAATATTGGAGTGGTGGAGAATATCTGGGCTTCGGCCCTGATGCCAGTTCGGACTTTGCCGGCAAACGATTTAAAATTGTGCGCTCTCTGCAAGGATATATTGAGGGAATCCACGGCAACGGGCAAGTATTGGAAGAAATCCAAGATGTGGCGCCCCGGGAACGGGCGGGGGAATATCTGATGATGCGCCTTCGCACCAGCTACGGCATCAGCGCCAGTGAATACGAAAAGAATTTTCTGCTTCCCTTTAAAAACATTGGACTTGCTTTGGAGCAATGCCAAAAGCGCGGTCACGCCATTCGCTTTGACAATGACCGCTGGCGGCTGACACCGGAAGGCTTCCTGCTGTCAAATTCCATTATTTCCGATTTGCTTTTGATTCAGGAGCGTTCCAAACCTTTGGCGAAAAAAAGATAAGAAAAAGCCGCGACCCTATTGGGTCACGGCTTTTGTTATTCTGTGACAAATTACAGCAGAGTGGAGAAGTGCTTAATGGTGCGAACCATCTGAGAAACATAGGAGTTCTCGTTGTCGTACCAAGAAACAACCTGAACCTGAGTCATGCCGCCGGGCAGCTTGTTGACCATGGTCTGAGTAGCATCGAACAGAGAACCGAAGGTCATGCCGATGATGTCGGAAGAAACGATCTCATCTTCGGTGTAGCCGTAGGACTCGGTGGTAGCAGCCTTCATAGCAGCGTTGATCTCGTCCTTGGTGACTTCCTTAGCAACCACAGCGTTCAGAATGGTGGTAGAAGCGGTGGGGGTGGGGATTCTCTGAGCAGCGCCGATGAGCTTGCCGTTCAGCTCGGGGATAACCAGGCCGATAGCCTTGGCAGCGCCGGTGGAGTTGGGCACGATGTTGATAGCGCCAGCTCTGGAACGACGCAGGTCGCCCTTTCTCTGAGGACCGTCCAGAATCATCTGGTCGCCGGTGTAAGCGTGAATGGTGCACATAATGCCGGACTCGATGGGAGCCAGGTCATTCAGAGCCTTAGCCATGGGAGCCAGGCAGTTGGTGGTGCAGGAAGCGGCGGAGATGATGTGGTCATCCTTGGTCAGAGTCTCGTGGTTGACGTTGTAAACGATGGTGGGCAGATCGTTGCCTGCGGGAGCAGAGATAACGACCTTCTTAGCGCCGGCATCGATGTGAGCCTGAGCCTTAGCCTTGGAAGTGTAGAAGCCGGTGCA
>JAZQWI010000015.1:0-2434 GCA_045632245.1 Faecousia sp.
GCTAAAACACAGAATCAAGCACGAGAAAGAGCAAGAGAGCTTGCAATTAATAGCAAGTGTGAAGTTCTGATCCATGGCGAAAATGGAAAAATCCGTGCCAGAGACTCCTACGGAAATGATCCCTGTCCTCCTAGAGGCTAATTGAAATTCCCCTATTACTGTAGTTGACGTGCCTACAGTAAATAGGGGGATATTTTTATGGTCTTTATTATAATGATACTGTATTTTATCTCCCTTTGTGATTTAGACAGCAATTTATCAGACGATATAAAAGGGTAGTTTTGCAGTGAAGAAACCGTAAGAAAACGTTGGCGTTTTACGATGTTCAAAGTATGAAGAAACATTGCCTTTTCCACGGAAAGGTATCCCATTATCTACTTGCTAAAGATCCAAAAATTAGATTATTAGGAATAAGGGTTTGTTTGACAAACGAAAATAAAAGTGGTACAATTTTATATGGAAATGCCGTGTAAAACAGCGAAAAATGCAAGAAATCGGAACTTTTCAGTGGTGCCATGGCCAAGTGGTAAGGCAAAGGTCTGCAAAACCTTTATTCCCCAGTTCAAATCTGGGTGGCACCTCCAAAAAAGGACTTCTTATGAAGTCCTTTCTTTTTTTGCTCAAACGGAGGGTATTTATACATCGTCAAGGGGTAAGGTGTGTCAAATTGCGTTTGCGTTGAGGTTGTATAAAACTTCCTTCGTGATTGATTGTCATGTTTGCTTGTATGTGATATAATCGATTTAACAAACAAGAGCTTGAGGAGGATTTCGTTATGAAGGACATCAATCCGATCTGCAAAGTTGCATTGGTACAAGCAGAGCCGATCCTGTTTGATAAAGAAGCATCACTCGCAAAGACGCTTGCATATATCGAAGAAAGCGCAGCTCAAAAAGCCGACTTAATTGTGTTTCCCGAGCTTTTTATCCCGGGTTATCCAATCGGGATGAACTTTGGCTTCAGCATGGGGAAACGAACAGAAGCCGGGCGTGCCGATTGGAAACGCTATTATGATGCCTCTGTTGTCGTGGGTGACGCAGAGTTTCAGGCACTTGCCGATGCTGCCAAAAAAGCAAATGCATATGTCAGCCTCGGTTTTTCGGAGCGTGATGCATTTAGCGGAACTCTTTACAACAGCAACGTTATTTTTGAGCCGGATGGCACGTATCAGGTGCATCGCAAACTCAAGCCGACCGGCACTGAACGAGTGGTTTGGGGCGATGCCAACAAGGGTTATTTCCCGGTTACGTATACCCCTTGGGGCCCTATTGGCAGTTTGATCTGCTGGGAAAGCTATATGCCGCTTGCACGGGTCGCGCTCTATCAAAAGGGAATTACCATTTATATTTCGCCAAACACAAATGATAATCCCGAATGGCAGGCGACGATCCAGCATATTGCCATTGAAGGAAAATGTTATTTTATCAATGCAGATATGATCGTAAGGAAATCCTCTTATCCCGCTGATCTGAATGAAGCAGAGGCAATTTCCAGACTGCCGGAAATGGTGTGCCGCGGCGGAAGCTGTATCATCGATCCCTATGGCCATTATGTGACCGAGCCCATTTGGGATAAGGAGACGATCATTTACGCAGACCTTGATATGAATCTTCCGGCGTCCTGTAAAATGGAACACGATGCGGTGGGACATTATTCGAGACCTGATGTGTTGGAACTGAAGATCAACGAACAATAACTGAAGGGTACAGGCGCAGATTGTTGTAAGAAGCAGAAAGAAAGGGTGTCTGTTATGTTGCTGGAATCTTTGAAACACAAAAAAGAAGTGTGTTGGAGCAATCCAAACTACGTATCTTTTGAAGAAGCGATCAAGAACTGTCCGTTGTCCATGGCCGATGTAGCGGATGCCTCTGCCAGATTGCAGCGGTTTGCCCCGTATTTTATGGCGGCTTTCCCTGAGACGGTGGTTACGGGCGGCATTGTGGAAAGCCCGTTCCGTGAGATCTCGGCCATGAAGGCGGCGCTGGAGGCCGACACCGGCGTTTCTGTTGCCGGAAAGCTGTGCATCAAGCTGGATAGCCACCTGCCGATTTCCGGCTCTATCAAGGCGCGCGGCGGTGTTTACGAGGTGCTGAAGTTTGCCGAAAGCGTGGCAATGGAAAACGGGATGCTGCAGGTGGGCGATGATTACAGTGTGCTTGCCAAGGACGAGTTCCGCGCGCTCTTTTCCAAATACTCCATTGCCGTGGGTTCTACGGGCAATTTGGGTCTGTCTATCGGCATTATGAGCGCAAAGCTGGGCTTCCGGGTCAGCGTGCATATGTCTGCCGATGCCCGCCAGTGGAAGAAAGATCTGCTGCGCAGCAAAGGTGTAACCGTGGTAGAATATGAATCGGATTATTCCGAAGCGGTCAAGCAGGGAAGAAAGCTGGCCGAGCAGGATCCTACCTGCCATTTTGTGGATGACGAAAACTCC
>JAZQWI010000016.1:0-2192 GCA_045632245.1 Faecousia sp.
GCCGCCTGCATGAAGCAGGCGGGTGGTTCCGTCTTTTTAAAATAATATGATGATCCAGTAAATCACCTTTCATGCCCAAAAATCAACATTTTTCGCTGCACTTGCCGTAGAATAACCCCCCTCCTAAAAAGGAGGGGGTCATAATCGCTAAAAATTAGAGACTGACAATTTTTTGTTCATCATTTGACTTGTAAGCAGCTTCCATAATGCGCTGAACTTGGGCAGCCTGCCATGCAGGCACTTCCAACTCTGTGCCGGTAAGCAGAGAATTGCTGAAACTTTCAATCTCTCTTGCATAAGCATTGCCGAATTCTGCTTCCATGGTCTGTCCTTCCGCCTTGTTGGTATCCTGCTGGGCAACATAACCGCCCTGATCGCCCAAGAACATCGCATCCAAAACACCGCCATCTTCTTGTCCGATGATACCATCGCCCAAAAGTCTGCCGTGATCGCCAAAAACTTCGACGCGCCACTTAGAAGCTCTGTCAGGAATGTTGAAATTGGACTGGACAACGCATTGGCATCCGTTTTCCATCCGCATGAGCACAGTGGAGGTATCTTCAATTTCATAACTGAAACTAAGTGTATCATGGAATGCAGCAACCTCTTTCGCGTTGCTGCCTAAAATGTATTGCAGCAAGTCAATGCAATGCACACCCATATCCATCATAGCGCCGCCACCGCTCTGGGCTTTTGTCTGCCGCCATGCACCGGGGATCTCCGGATACCAGCAGGTAAATTGCGCATAAGCGGAAACAGGCTTGCCGATTTTTCCCTCAGCAATCGCCTTTTTCATTGCCTGCACATGGGTTCCGAAACGCATCATCAGACCCACGGCAATCTTCACGCCCTTTGCCTCGCAGTATTCCACAACCTTCTGCGCTTCATCGGCAGACATAGCCAAAGGCTTTTCAATTAAAATGTGCTTGCCGGCATCTGCCGCAGCCATAGCCTGCTTCGCATGAAGCACCACAGGGGAAGCAATATAAACCGCATCAATTTCCGGATCGGCCAGCAAATCCGCCTCGTTGTCATAGGCCTTTTTGCAGCCCCACTTAGCGCGGCACTTTTCTGCCAATTCCATATTAATTTCCATAACAGCCACTAACTCTGCATTATTGCAAAGCATCATGCCGGGAATGGTTCTACGGTCGGCAATTCCGCCTGCACCGATTACGCCCCAACGAATTTTTTGACTCATATTATTTCCTCCTTATGTTTATGCCGATGCAAAGATATTTCCCGCAAGCCATGTTGCTGAAAATAGCGAAGATGCTGATGAAAGCCTACTTTCCATCGACTAGTTCTTTTTGCGCACGCTCGTCCCTACGACGATCGTTTTATTATTATAACACACCGTTTCACCATTTTCAATTTCTTTCATAAATTTTTTTAATAATAAACAAAACAGGAAATTCCCTCCTGCCCCACCAACCGCCTTCCCCAGGGGAAGCCTTGGTTGCAATCGGTGGTTGTATATGGTATAATACCCCCAATGAAAGCGAGGGCATTTTATGACAAAAATCCTTTTCGTTTGCCACGGTAAGATTTAAGTTAAGGATGGCATGCCAAGCTATACTTTTGCTTACCAGCCTTTGCAACGGGTTTACCCATTTTGTACTACTCGCTTACTACTTTACAAAATAACCACATTTTGCCCCAACATGACAGAAAACAGCACAGCCGCTGACCATTTGGCCAGCGGCTGTTTTCATATCATTTTTGTTCTTTTACAAAAGCTCGGTATTCGTCTCTTACCAAAGCATAAGAGATTAGATTTTCCATTAGCTTTACTACATCGGGGTCATCCAAGTTCCAGTTTCTATTATGAATCAATACACCAAGATTAAAGCGATTCCCATCAATAATTGAAGGATGACGGGATTCTACAAATGCCCGAAGTTCGCTTACCTTGCCACTACCTTTGTTTCCAACAGCAATTCGTCCGCTGTGATAGAATGTTACGACACCATTCTCATAGACCACATTGTCGTCAATGCTCAGTTGCAAAGCGTGATGAGATTCCTTTTCGTTATCAATAGCTACATTCAATGCTGTTTTCCAAGTGTCTGGTTTCTCTGGGCGGCCATAGACAGAGAAACCAAAAGACACAAATTCGGTGCTGCCGTTTCGCTCAATCAAGAAGGAACGATAAGGCCCATAGAAAGTGCCACCACTTGCATTGCCGTATG
>JAZQWI010000017.1:0-11942 GCA_045632245.1 Faecousia sp.
ATAGCCGCAGATTTCGAGCGCTTGGAAGCATACTCCATAGCTTCCTCCGCAGAGGATGCTAAGGTAGCGATTTTTTCCGTTTTGTCGCCTAAGTTCTGCAAAAAGCCCGTTTCCGAAGAAATCCACTTTTTCCGTGCCAAATAAGAAATGGCATCATGAAAGGTATCTTCATCCGCTACGGCATTGCGCAGCTCGGACTCTTGTCCCTCTCCCCCCAGATCCTGCAAAAGCTTCAAAATGGTCAGCGCAGCCACCTTTCGGCAAGTGCCCTGCTGCCAGGATAAATCTTCAGTTAAGCGATAGACATTTCGGGTGCGAAACCACAGTGCGCCCGGCAGCATCACCCGCAAGCAATCGTAAAAACCGCAAAAATAGCGTTCCCGCATAAATGCGGCCAATTGCAGCATCGTACGAGATAGCAGCGGCTCTTGATCAAGGCAGGAATCCAAGCTTTTCAGCTTCTCTTCCCAGCCGTCAGCCAGTTCCAAAACCACACCTTCGCATCTGCGGTTGCCCCGACCGAATGGCACCATCACCCGCATACCAACCTCCGGTTTCATATCCGAAGGAACGGCATAAGAAAAGGGCTTATCGATAGCAAACGGAGCCGCAGAAACAGCAATCTTCGCAATCATAAAGCCCCTCCTTGTCTTACTTCATGTATTCTTCCTTCAAGCCGGCACTGAGCTTGCCGTCTGCCACATCCCAAATTGCCAATGTTACAGGCTTTTCGGTTAGTTCCTCATGGAATTCTTCTGCTTCCTCAGCAATCTGACGCGCGCGCTGCGCTACCACATTCACCAGCAAATAGCGGCTCTGCACGCCCTTCAACAAATCAGCTACAGGGGGGTACAACATAATTTTATTCCTCCATTATTCCCCATCGCAGGTATCTGCAATGATTTTTAAAATTTCATCTACGCAAGCTTGTACACTATTATTCACAACGATATGATCGTAGTTCTTGCTTTGCTCCATTTCCCATCTGGCGCGGTCAAAACGCAGCTTCATCTGCTCTTCCGAGGTATCTCCCCGACCCCGCAGACGGCTTTCCAGCTCCTGAACTGACGGTGGCGCAATAAAAATCAATACCGCGTCTTTCCGTCTTGCCTTCACATGAAACGCGCCATTGGGCTCAATGTCCAAAATGACACTTCCCGTCAGCAGCTTTTCATTCAGCTGCGCTTCCGGCGTTCCGTAGTAATTGTCCATATGGGCATCATACTCCAAAAACGCATTTTGGGAAATCATATCCTCGAAGGCTTCCTTGGATACAAAATAATAGCTTTCCCCCTCTACCTCGCCGGGTCTAGGGGCGCGGGTCGTCGCAGACACGGAGAAACGCAAATCCTCCCGCTGCGCCATCACCTGCTTTAATACCGTGCTCTTACCCACACCGGACGCGCCGGAAATCACAAATAATTTTCCTTTGCTCACAGCGCATCCTCCATTTCGGCCTCCTGCTTACTCTGCCAACGGGAATGAATCATTTCCGGTGTCAGTGCAGACAGCACCACATGGTCTGTATCCATTAAAATCACGGCTTTGGTCTTATGTCCGTAGGAAGCATCAATGAGCATACTTCTCTCCCGCGCCTCCTGCACCACACGCTTAATGGGCGCAGAATCGGGGTCAACAACTGCCAATATCCGTCCGGCAGCCAGCATACTGCCAAAGCCAATGTTAATGAGCTTCATGCCATCATCCTTACTCAATGTTCTGGGTTTGCTCCCGAATCTTTTCCAGTTCCGCCTTAATATCCACCACAATGCGGGCCAAATTCACATCCGTGCATTTAGAGCCGATGGTATTAGCTTCGCGATTCATTTCCTGCAACAGGAAGTCCAGCTTCCGACCAACGGCACCGCCGCCGGTGAGCATGACGTTCATCTGCTGCAAATGGCTGCGCAGGCGGACAGTTTCTTCATCCACCGCCACCTTGTCCGCGAAAATTGCGGCCTCGGTTAAAATGCGGCTTTCATCAATGTTGGTAGATTCCAGCACTTCTTTCAGCTTGTTTTCCAAACGTCGGCGATAGTCCACCACAGTTTGAGCATTGCCGGCTTCCACCTGAGATACAAATGCCAAAATCGTTTCGCCGCGGCTGCGCAAATCTGCATCCAAAGCCGCGCCCTCTGTACAGCGCATGGCATCATAATTGGCAAGCGCCTGCTGAACAACCCCCAGCAAATCCGCTTGGAGCTGCTCTTCATCGGTCTCACTGCGTTCCACCGTAAATACCTCAGGCATTCTGGAAAGCAGAGAAACGCTTACATCATCACGAATGTCGTATTCCTGCGCCATCTGCCGCATGGCGGATAAATACCCCTCCACCGCTGCCTTATTCAAGGAGATGGTGGTATCCTCTGCCGCTTCGGAGCGAATGGAAATATACACATCCACCTTGCCGCGGGATACCGCATTTTTCACCGCCTGCTTCACTGCATCCTCAGCAAAGGAAACGGATCTGGGCAGCTTTACATTGCAATCTAAATAGCGGTTATTTACAGAACGAAGCTCTACTGTAAATTCCCGACCGTTTACTGTTTCCACAGCCCGACCGTAGCCAGTCATACTTTTAATCAAGGTCATAATCCCCTTTACTTGTTGTTAGCCGGCGTTTTGCGCCACTTCCACAGAAACTGTGTAGGCTTTTCCACCCATAGGCAGTAAACCGAACTTGGCGTTGTCCTCATTCTTTAAGCTCACCTTATAAGTATCGGTACCCACCTGCGCATTGGACATGTCCACAACCAAAGTCAGGTTCTCTGCATTCAATACATCAAGCTCTGATTTCAAACCTCGAATCCAAACTGTTAGGTTGGCCGTCTTTGTAACATTTAGTTGTGAAGGCAGTCCGCTAAATTCGAAATTGGCAACCTTAAATTGCTTGGCATCCAAATCATTGGGGAAGTTAATGGTAACCAACACGGTTGTGTTGCCGAAAATAATTTCCACATCCTCGGGAAGATCGATTTCAAGCTCCACCTGCGCCATATGATTTGCTCCGGCAGCAGAAATCTTCGCAAGATCCACATCCACCAGCACCGTATCGCCAATAGCATCCAGCGCCTGCTGAGGACCGGAAATATCGATCGTGTCTACATCCCAGCTGCAAGTAACGCGATCCTTGGTTACGCCGCCGCCTGCAATAATATTTAAGCCAACATTCACAGATTTAAACGGCTGAATCTTCAAGGTCAGATTTACCTGACCTACATTGGTTGTCAGCCACTTGCTTTCCACCACTGCACCGTTTTTATCATGCAGGGTATAATCAAAGTTTTGGCTGATGGTCTTGGTCTGACCGTTCAAATTTACGGAAATTTTCGCATTGGCGAGCTTATCCACTTCATCCGCCGGGCCGCTGACAATAATATAAACATTGTCCAAAATCACATTTTCTGTGTCAGTGCGATAACCCTCCGGCACAGCCCCCGCATAGTCTACAATTACAGGAATCTGCACGGATTTTCTCTCCACCACAGTTAGTGTGAGTTCCTGAGGCACCTTGTTGACCACCTCAATGGAGTTATTGGGTATATTTTCCGGAAAAGAAATGGAATAAGAAAGCTGCTGCTCGCCCTTTTCATAGATGGTAGCCAAATTGGCCGTCAGCTTAATGTTATCCTTATTCAGCGTCACCAAATCCTTGCGGTTACCTAGCAACCGCAACGTGACAGCGGGGACTTCCTCCTCCATAATCATCAAGCCGTTCCCATGAAGCACCATTTCATTGTTCAAGGTAACAGGGATATCGTAAAAGGTTTCCTCCCACTGGGGGCTGACTGTGGTAATCACATAAATCCACAGGCCAAAGGCAACCGCCACAGACAACAGGCCATAAATTATCTTCCGTTTCATTTATGCGCCTCCTTGTCTTTCTTTTGCAGTTTTTGCATGAGCTTTACCATTAAGTTTTCCTGATTGCCATTGTCCTCAGGGCAAAGCTCATTGGTCAGCAAGCGTTCCAATGTTTGGGGTGCCAAATGCCGTTTCAGCATGCCGCCTACTGCCACGGAAACCGTACCTGTTTCCTCGGACACAATCACCACCACCGCGTCGGACACCTCGCTGATACCCACGCCTGCGCGGTGACGGGTGCCCAAATCCGCGCTTAACCGATCGCTGGCGGAAAGAGGCAGCACACAGCCTGCGGCCGCCACGCGGCCATCGCTGATAATCATAGCGCCATCATGTAAAGCAGCTCTGGGGAAAAACACATTGCGAATGAGCTGCTCAGAAACCTGCCCGTCAATTTTCGTGCCGGTTTTAAAATACTTATCCAAGGGATTATCTCTGGCGAAAACAATCAATGCGCCAATCCGTTCGCGGCTCATTTCTTCGCAGGCCTTCACCGTTTGATGAATAATGGGTGCCATCTCCGCGCCGCCCTTTTCAGAGCCTAAGAGCTTACTCAGCCGCACATTGCCAAGATGGTCCAACATTCTGCGAAGCTCTGGCTGGAACAACACAACCACCGCAACCAATCCGATTTGCAGGAACTGATTGATGATAAAATTAAGGGTGTATAGATTCAGCAAATCTGTTACACCGGCAATGACAATAATCGCAAAAATCGCTTTCGCTACTCGCGCAGTACCAGTGGTGCGGATAAAAGGCAAAATCCGATACAGCAAATATGCCACAATGATGATGTCCAGATAGTCCGACCATTGCATTTTTGCCAGTTGTTGCAAAACATTTTGTAACCCATCCATAGCTTTCACCCATTCCTTTTTTCTATCGCTATGCGCCATCATTTGCGCTGATTGCATACCAATCCTATTATCCATTCTATTATAGCGGATTTGTGCCTTGATAGCAATAGAAAACTGAAAAAATTTTATTCATGAAAGGGTCATTTTCCCGATTGCCTGACGAAAAACTACATTTTGTTCATAAGAGGCGTCCCATCCAAAGCTCACCCGCACAGTACCCGTTTCCAAGGTGCCTGCGCTTTCATGCGCCAAGGGCGCACAATGCAGTCCGGCGCGCACAGCAATCCCTCTGTCAGCCAGCTCCTGCGCAAAGCTTTCGCAGTCACTTAGCGTCAAAAAAGAAACCGTCGAAGCCTGATGCTCCCCAGCAAATACGCGATAACCCAGCCCCCGTAAATCCCGGACACATTGCTCCATTGCGCGATGTTCACGGCGGAATACGCTGTCAATTCCCACTTTCTGCAAATAAGAAATCCCCGCGTCTAAGCCGGCAATTCCCGGCACATTCAGCGTTCCTGCCTCTAACCTGTCAGGCAAGAACTCCGGCATTTGCCAATCCCGAGAATTGCTTCCGGTACCCCCTGCCATCAGGGGTTTGCCCTGCTGGGCGCAAAGCAGAATCCCAGTGCCCTGTGGGCCAAGCAACCCCTTATGGCCCGGCATGGCAATAAATTCCGCACCCAAAGACCCAAAAGATACGGGTAATGTACCGGCAGACTGCGCTGCATCCATCACAAACGGCACCCCATAGCTGCGGCATAACTTTGAAAGCTCCTCCACCGGCAAAATATAGCCAAACACATTGGACACATGGGTAAATACCGCCGCATCCACGCCCTTACGAAGCGCCCTTTCAAAAGCAGACAGGCACTCATCCCAGTCAAACAGTTTTCTGCCCGCTACCAGGATTTCCGCGCCCAAGTGGCGCAAAGTGCGTGTCACCGCATTGTGCTCAAAGCCGGATATCACCACCCTGTCCCCTGCTTTTACCAACGAGCCAAGGGCAATATTCAATCCATGGGTGCAGTTGGAAGTAAACACCACCTGCTCCGGATGACAATCAAAAAATGCTGCCGCCCGCTCCCGACAACGATAGACCGTTTCCGCCGCCGCCATAGCGGCCCTGTAACCACCCCGTCCGGGGTTTGCGCACCGCGTCATAGCTGTCTGCACCGCCTGAAAAACACCCTTAGGCTTTCGGAAAGAGGTCGCACCGCTGTCCAAATAAGTCATAGCGATCGAGCCTCCCAGCCATCTGCCCTTGGTGCATATACGTTTCCAAACGCAATATTTTGGTCTCTTAAAACTGTCAAAGCCTCACTGATTTGGTCATCTGTTACCTGCAAACAATAACTGCACCCGCGCTCTGATAACCCTTTTGGCGTTCTGCGCATGGTGCAGGCAACACCGCGCTGTTTCAGCGTGCGCTCTCCTTTTTGCGCAAAGGTAATGGAACGAAAGGTAATTAACCAACCGTTTTTCATGCTGCATCCCTCCCACCGCAGTCTATGCAGCCCCTGTCGAATGGGTGAGATTTTAGGCGCAAAAAAGCAGGGTGATTATTCACCCTGCTTTTTAATCAAGCACACGGCATGGCAAGCCATGCCCTCCATATTTCCTGTGAATCCTAAGCCCTCTTCCGTGGTGGCTTTTACATTTACCGCGCCCACATCTGCGCCCAGCGCACAGGCAATGTTTTGTTCCATTTGCCCGATATAATCCTTTAATTTCGGCTTTTGCGCAAGAATGGTAACATCAACATTTTCAAGGCAATATCCATTCTTTTCCACCTTATTCCAGACAATACTCAACAATTCCAAAGAATTTGCATTCTTGTATTGCGGGTCAGTGTCGGGGAAATGACGGCCAATATCCCCTAATTTTGCCGCGCCCAAAAGAGCATCGGCAACCGCATGAAGCACCACATCTGCATCACTGTGGCCAAGCAATCCCAACTCAAAAGGGATGTTCACACCGCCTAAAATCAGCGCCCGATTTTCCGCAAACCGATGCACATCGTAACCGTGTCCAATTCTCATTTTTCTTCCTCCATAAGAAGCTCTGCTACTTTTAAATCCATGGGCATGGTAACCTTGATATTGCGCTCATCACCCTCAACAATGCGAACAGACATACCCAAATATTCCACCGCAGAACAATCGTCGGTCACAGAAATGCCATCGCGTTTTACCTTGGTCATGGCAGCTTTCAGCAAATCCAAATCAAAGACCTGGGGCGTCTGCACCGCGCGAAGCGCGCTTCTGTCGGGTGTGCGGCACACAATACCGCCCACCACTTCCTTGACCGTATCTTTCACGCTAACCGCAGGGGCAGCCGCGCCATAGGTATGGGCCGCGCGCACAGTGCGCTCAATGACCTGCGGGGTGATCAGCGGTCTTGCGCCGTCCTGCACCGCCACCAATTTTACTTTATCTGACAACGCACCTAAGCCCATAGCAACGGAATCCTGCCGGCTTTCACCACCCACAATCACCGCCTGCACCTTGGAAAACTCATGACACAAGTCCATAATGGGGATCAGCAAATCCTCGCGGGTAACAATGACAATTTCTCTAATGCTGTCACAGCTTTCAAAGGTGCGCACCGTATGCACAATCATAGGCTCCCCAGCCAAAGGCGCCATGACCTTATCAATACCGCCCATGCGGGATGCCGTGCCTGCGGCCACAATTACCGCGCCGCAATATTTCGGTCGAATCACCTTTCCCGCAATGCGGCTTACCTTAGAAATCTTCATGCTTACAGCTCCATAATCATTTTCTTAAAATGCTCACCGCGGACCATAAAATTCTTAAACTGGTCAAAAGCCGCAGAGGCAGGGCTCATCAGCACCACATCTCCCTCTTTTGCTGCATGAACAGCCGCCATAACCGCGCTGTCAAAATCTCCGCAATCCACAATTTCCGGCGCGCCCGCGGCATACTCCGCTGACTGCTCCACAGCCTCGCGAATCAGCTTGCCCGTAGCGCCACCCAAAAAAAGTTTTTTCACATGGGCGCAGATTTCCGGCCCTAACACATCATAAGGAATGTGCTTATCGTAACCACCGGCAATCAATATCACCTTTTCTGGGAAGCTGCGAAGCCCTGCAATGGTACGGCTGGGGCTGGATGCAATGGAGTCATTATAATACCTTACGCCGTCTTTGATGCGTACCAGCTCAATACGATGCTCCACACCGCCAAAAGTCGTCGCCACCTTGCGAATGGTATCATCGGGCACAATGCCCTCTACTGCCAAAATCGCCGCCATATAGTTTTCAATGTTGTGAGTACCGGGGAGCAAAATATCAGAAGATTTCAGCACTTCCTCCCCACTGCGCACAATCACGCCATTCTCTTCCCAAACACCGTCAGCAGGCTTTTTTCGGGAGAATTTGCAAGTAAAACCGTTGCCTGTAAAGCCATCGGTAATGGCATTGTCTGCATTCAAAACCAGTCTGCCTTCGGCAGATTGGAAGCGGAAAATATTCTTCTTCGCCTCCACATACTCTTCCATATCCTTATGCACATCCAAATGGTTGGGCGCAAGGTTGGTCACAACCGCCACCTGAGGGCTGCGCTTCATATCCATAAGCTGAAAAGAACTTAATTCTACCACGGCATAATCCGTTTCCTGCATTTGAGGTGTCAGCGGCAGCAAGGGCGTACCGATATTACCGCCAAGCCACACCTTCTTCCCCTCTGCTTTCAGCATTTCAGAAATCAAGGTGGTGGTGGTGGTTTTTCCGTCAGAACCGGTAACCGCAATCACCTGGCACGGACAAACCTCAAAAAACACTTCCATTTCGCTGGTCACTTCCGCGCCGGATTGACGCAGCGCCACCAGCGCAGGATTTTCAGGATGCATGCCCGGCGTACGGAACACCAAATCCGCCTGCAAATCATCTAAGTAATGCTCGCCCAAGCTAAGTTTGCAGCCAAGCCGTTCCAATTCCAGAACTTCTGCATCCAGCTTTTCCCGCTCCGTGCGATCGCAGCCGGTCACATCACAGCCATAGCCAAGCAGCAGCCGCACCAAAGGACGATTGCTCACACCCAAGCCGAATACGGCAATACGTTTTTCTTTCAAAGATGAGAAATAAGCTTCAAATGCTGTTTTCATATCCATTCCCCGTTTAGTCAATAAGATATATTCATAGTATAGCCGTTTCCCAAAGAATTTGCAAGATATTTGACAATTCGCTTTCTGTGCAGTACAATAAATCCGCAACCGGGTCGGACAGTCGCGCGCTTATGCCCAAAGGCAAAGTGTGAGGAAAGTCCGGGCTCCACAGGGCAAGGATAACGGGTAACGCCCGCCGAGGGTGACCTCAGGACAAGTGCAACAGAAAGATACCGCCGCAAGGTAAGGATGAAAAGGTGCGGTAAGAGCGCACCCGCCCCATGGGAACATTGGGGTGCTGTAAACTCTATCCGGAGCAACGCCGTGGAGGAACAATGGTTGGCCCGACCGTTCCGGGGAGGCGGCTGGATTCCGTGAGCAATTGCGGAACTAGATAGATGGCTGTCAAGACAGAACCCGGCTTATAGACCCGGGTTGCAGCACAAACATAAAGCACCGCTCGTATGAGCGGTGCTTTTGATTATTTATTCTCCAAAGGGGGCATTTCACCGGCAAGGCCGGCTACATCGGAAACAGGCAAGGAAAACGCAATGCCCTGCGCCGCCTTAGCCATGCCCATTTCATGGTAAATAGCATTTAAAATCTTGTCGCGGATGGATTTTTCCACCACCATCATCAAAATTTCCTTTTCAGGCTGAATGGCAATGCCGAAAAACTCTGCCGCATCCTCCTTTGCCACACCTCTGGCATTGAGAATTGTACCGCCTCTTGCGCCTTGCGCCCGCGCCACGTCCATCACTTCCTCTGCATAGCCGGAATTGACAATAGCAAAAACGACTTCATGGTTTTCAGTTTTCATTGACCTTTCACTCCCTCCTCACGCGATTATTGCTTAAAAACTGATATAAATTCACACCGATGACACTGCTCATCGGTACGGCAAAGGCAATGCCCTTTCCATTTTTAATAGTTTGAAACTTATCCTCCAAGCAGTTTAGAATTTGCTCAACCTTATCCTCACGAACAACGCTGAACAGCACCGCCTTATGGATATTTAATCCCAGCATATCAATCCACTCGGATTTCGCTGTGCCCAAACCGCCAACTGACATCTGACAATTTACATCAAATTGGCTGATAACATCCAAGTAAAACTCGCCTTTGGGACGATCCACCACCGTGCACAGGAGTTTTAATTTTTGAATGGCGGATTCTTGAACAGAATTCTTCATTATCATACCTCCTGCTCACATAAAATTGATGATCTGCTGATCGTCTGCACCCAAAATTCGCTTCATTGCCCGATGCTCTTGCACCTTTCTATGGACAATGGAACGGAAGCCCAACAGCTGAATTGTAATCAGGGGTGCCATGGCAACCAGTGCCACCACGCCAAAGGCATCCCTAAGCACAGCATCTGCGCCCTGAATACATACGCAAACGCCGGTGGCAAAGGGCAAAATAAAACCAGAGGTCATAGGTCCGCTGGCAACACCGCCGGAGTCAAACGCAATGGCGGTATACATAGGCGGCACAAACAGGCTTAAAATCAAAGAAATGAAATAACCGGGAATAATATAGTACACCAAAGAAAAGTCGAAAATGATACGCACCACACTCAGACCAATGGCCGCGCCCACGCCAATGCAAAGTCCCAAAAGCATGGATTTTTTGGATACGAGACCGCCGGTAATTTCCTCAACCTGCCCGTTTAACACATGGATTGCCGGCTCGGCCAGCACCACCAGAACACCCATTACTGTGGCAAATGCCACCAGCAGAGCAGGATGCAGCTGCGCCAAACCATATCCCATCTGATAACCGATCGGCATAAAGCCCACATTGACACCGGTTAAAAACAGCACCAAGCCAACATAAGTAAATAGTACGCCAATGGCGATTTTATACAGACGCTTTCTAGGCAGCCTCAAAAATGCAAATTGACAAATTAAGAAAAATACCACGATCAAACCCAATGCGACGGCAATTTCCTTTGCGGTATGCGCCGCAGTGTGCAAAAAGCTGCCTAAAATATCTCCGCTGACAACATAGTCAGGTACTTGATAGGAAAGCTCATTGGTGGAAAACACACCCAAAAGCAGCACTGCCAAAATAGGTCCCACAGAGCAGAGCGCCACAAGGCCAAAGCTGCTATCGCGCCTTCTGCTGTCACCCAACACTGCGGCAACACCAACACCCAATGACATAATAAACGGCACTGTGATCGGACCTGTGGTAACACCGCCGGAGTCAAATGCCAAAGGCAGCAAGCTTAGTCGGCCATTGACCGCCAGCAACAATGCTAAGGCGAATAAGAGCATATAAAACAGCATCAGCAGTTGCGAGAGGCTTCTTCTAAACACAATTTTTAAGACAGAAATCACCAGAAAAGCACCTACACCAAAACCGACGGCATAAATCAGCAATGTTCCGTTCATCACAGCGCTGACCTGATTGGCAAGCACCGTCAAATCCGGCTCTGCTACGGTAATCAACAGGCCCAGCACAAAGCAAGCGCCCACTAAAATGCCCAGTTTTCTCTGCTTAGACAAACCCGAACCAACATGGGTACCCATGGGAGTCATAGCCAAGTCCGCGCCCATATTGAAAAGACCAATGCCGATCACTAACAAAACCGCAGCAATAGAAAATGTAATAAGCTCCACGTAAGTAAAATTAAAGAACGGCGTCAGCGCCATGAGATATACAATTGCAGTTATGGGTAGTGCAGACAACAGTGCCTCCACTATTTTAGACCATAATTCCTTCAAAACGCATCCCCCTTCTGCATATTCTCTGTAAATTATATCATAAACTTTCCCCGCTGCCAACTATTAAAATATAAACCCTTTGTAAATAAATAGAAAAGCCCCGAGCCTAAGCTCGGGGCTTCCAAATTATGCGTAAATCTTACTCGTAGATTTCGGTAACAACACCGGAACCAACGGTACGGCCACCTTCACGGATAGCGAAACGCAGACCCTTTTCGATAGCGATGGGGGTGATCAGCTCAACGTTCATAACAACGTTGTCGCCGGGCATGCACATCTCAACGCCTTCGGGCAGGTTGATGATACCGGTCACGTCAGTGGTACGGAAGTAGAACTGGGGACGGTAGTTGTTGAAGAAGGGAGT
>JAZQWI010000018.1:0-93388 GCA_045632245.1 Faecousia sp.
GGGTATTCTTCTCCCAGCTGTATTTTCATTCTATCTAAAAACTCCTGTGGCAGCATGGCTTACCCCTCCTTTTCCCGTTTTCATGATTATACCAAATCCCCACAGCAAAAGCAACCGCTCAAACGAAAACAGAGCGGTGCAAATGCACCGCGCTCCATATTGAATTATTATTCTGCGTCAGCCTTCGCTTCCTGAATAATCTTATCCTGATTTGCCTTGGGCACTTCTTCGTAGCGCACAAACTCCAAGGTGAAGGAACCTCTGGCCTGAGTCATAGCCCGCAGGTCGATGGCATAGCTGCCCATTTCTGCCATGGGAACTTCTGCTTCCACGACGGTATTGCCTTCATTGTCGGGGTTCATGCCCATCACGCGGCCGCGACGCTTATTCAGATCGCCAATTACATCACCCATGTAAGAATCGGGCACAGTAACTGCCAATGCGCCCACAGGCTCCAACAAGGTGGGCATAGCATTGGGCATTGCTTCCTTATAAGCAAGGATCGCTGCCAGCTTAAACGCCATTTCGTTAGAGTCGACAGGGTGGTAAGAGCCATCGTACAAGGTGGCTTTCAAGTTCACCATAGGATAGCCTGCCAGGGGACCTCTCTGAACAGCTTCCTGAATACCCTTCTCAACAGCGGGGTTAAAATTCTTGGGAACAGCGCCACCAACAACAGCAACATCGAAAATCAGCTCATTTTGCTCTTCCTGAGGCTCAAAGCGAACCCAAACATCACCAAACTGACCGCTGCCGCCGGTCTGCTTCTTATGACGGCCGTGAGCCTCGACCTTTTTCTTAATCTTCTCGCGGTAAGCAACCTTTGCGGGGCTGAGAACAGCTTCCACGCCAAAGCGGCTCTTTAACTTGGAAACCAGCACATCCAACTGCTGATCACCGGATCCGGTAATGACCAGCTGGCGAGTTTCTGCATTGTTCACCAAAGTGAAGGAAGGATCTTCTTCGTTTAAGCGGTTCAGGCCTGCGCCAACCTTTTCTTCCTGACCCTTAACCTTAGGAGCAATGGCCATGGAATAGCAGCCGGGCGCGTAAGGAATGCCCTTCAAGGAAACCACCTTACGAGGATCGCACAGCGTATCGCCGGTCTTAACCTTATCCATTTTGCCGATGGCGCCAATATCGCCGCAAGTCAGAGCCTTTACTTCGGTATTCTTCTTGCCGCACATGGTGTAAAGGCGGCCCAGCTTTTCGGTTTCACCGGTACGAGCATTCACCAAGGTGGTGTCGGAAGTGATTTCACCGGACAAAACCTTTACAAAGGAATACTTGCCGTACTGGTCGGAAACGGTCTTCCAAACAAAGGCAGAGGGAACACCACCGGGAGAAACCACAAATTCCTCGGTAGTGCCATCAGCCAAAGTAGCCTTGTGGTAGTTGCCTTCCACAGGATTGGGCAGCAAATCAATGATATGATCCATGAGCATCAGGCTGCCCAAACAGGTAATCGCACTGCCGCACAGCACAGGGAACATTGTGTGATCTACCACGCCGGAGTGCAGACCCTTAATCATTTCTGCGTATGTAAAGTCCTCACCGCCGAAGAATTTATCCATAAATTCCTCGCTGGTTTCCGCAACAGATTCCTTCAACGCATCGTTGAACTCTTCAACCACAGCCAGCTTATCATCGGGAACGGCAATTTCCACCCGCTTCAAATTCTGCATTTCGTATGCGCGCTTATTGAGCACATCGATAATGCCGGTAACCTTTTTGTTGGCATCCCAAATGGGAACAACCACAGGAGCGACCTTATTGCCGTACTTTTCACGCAGAGCATTAAAGGTGGCGTTATAATCGGAGTTATCTTCGTCTACCTTAGAGATATAAACAAAGCGGGGCATATTGCGCTCTTCGCAGTACTTCCATGCCTTTTCGAAGCCGACAGTAATGCCGTCCTTAGCGGAAAGCACCAAAATAGCAGCATCTGCCGCCCGCAGTGCTTCCATAACTGCGCCGGAGAAGTCAAAGCCGCCGGGAGCGTCCAACAAATTAATCTTAGTATTATGATACTCCAAAGGAACGACGGAAGTAGAAATAGAAATATTCCGACGAATCTCCTCGGGGTCAAAGTCACAAACGGTATTGCCGTCGGCATTTTTACCCATACGGTCAATGGCACCGGTCATGTAAAGTAAGCTCTCTGCCAGAGCAGTTTTGCCGCTGCCGCTATGGCCCAGCAAGCAGATGTTGCGAATAGAATTGGCTGTAAACATGGTAAATCAATCTCCTTTCGGGAAGGTTACTACCCTCCGCTCATTGACATGCAATGCCACGCATCACAATGAGGACATTATACACGAAGAATCCCAAAATTTCAATGCTAAATTTAAGCAAAATGCAAAAAAGTGTCCACCACCCGCAAAACATCTGTTCTTCTGTGCAAAACACACAAATCAGCGCATATCTTTTCGTCATTGTGACTATGCCACAAAAGAAAAATGTGAGAGGTCACCCTCTCACATTTTATTTTTCTTAAACAGAGCGTGTCCACTCGGTCACCAAAAAGCCGGGAATCATCCAAAACAGCTCGTACAAAAGCACATTTTCAGGTGTCAGCAAATATTCCGCTCCCACCAGAGCCAGCACCAGCATCATAGCTAAACCCAGAATACCGCCCAGCATGTGAACAATGACACCCAATTTAGACGCCGTATGCAGCGCACGGGCACCGGTTACCGCATAAGCCGAAGCCGCAAGACCCTCCTGCGTCGTCAGCGCCAGCGCTTTATCCTCCTGCCCAGGTGTAATTTGCAGCAGCTCCTGCCGAATCTTTCGTGAAGGGAAGGCAATTTGACGGGAATTGACACCAAATTTACTATGCAAAAAGCTCTCCGTCAGCATCACATCATTGCCGACCATAATAGGAGTCAAGCCGCGATAGGCCGTGAGCGTCAAAATGCCGCGGGCTGCGGATTTGATTTTCCCATAGGAAATGGCAAACACACCGCACAGACGGCCGTCAACAGCCACATAAATCGCTTGACTGACTCGTGCGCCCTCAGGCATGTCCACGCCCATATCCTGCATAAATTCCAGTGTTCCTGCCAGCACCGCTTCTCCATTGATTCCGGCACCCATACCACCGGGATAACCGCGGAAGCCCTCAGCATCATAATGATGCCCGTTTCGGCTATCCAACAGCTGAGCAAACAGCGGAGCAAGACCGCCGCCACCGGCACAAATCAGTGCCGCAGCGTATGCCACAACCTCATCGGGATCGCGATGACCGTAAAATTTTACACCGTTCATCTTTGCCGCGCCTGCGGGGAACAAATCCTCATCATGCACAGGAAACACACCGTTGGCGCTTAATCCTGTCACGCCGCCCCAACCGCACAAAACCGCGCCCACCTTATGCAGCCGTCGTTCCAAAACGGCCATGGGCCTTGACAGGCTAATATACGCAGTTGCAGGAACAGCAATCAAAAGTGCGCAGGCAAAGCTCTGTATGGCCATATAAAACCCATACCGAATTCCTGCCGCCACCGCAATCGCAACACTCACCAAGACCGCTGCCAACGCATAGCCGGACAACACGCGCTCCAAGCCGGACGCTTCCCGATAGTGATTCATGAAGTCCTCGACCTTGCCTTCGCTGCGCAGGAAGCCCACGCGACCTTCATAGTAATCCGGTCGGCCTACCACGCTGTCCAGCCGAGTAGCCTTACGCATGGTATCCATCTGTCCCAATTCTGTAACACGCTTTTGATATGTACTCCACAAGGACATGGTCATATTCAAGCTAAATGCTGCGCAGCAAGGAACTCGGAGCTGCTGCAAGCACAGCAATCCATCGGCCAGACAAGCCAGCAGGCTGAACCACAGAAGGCTATTCAGGGAAAAGCGCTTTTTCACCATGTCGCGGAAGCCGTCCAAAAGTTGATAACTTCCCAGCAATGCCGAAAGAAGCAAAGACAAAAATTGCGAGAAAATCACAAATTTCTCCCTGTTCTCTCCCAAATAACCCAAAGAGAACATCACCGTGTTGCCCACAGCAAACAAGGCCACCAGCAAATTCAAAATCATAGCAATCTGCAATTTGCCCACGCCCTGCTCCGTAAGCTCATAATACCGCTTTTCAGGGCCGGCAATCAACTGCCGTTTTAACTCCCGCAAGCGGGATTTCGGGCGAAACACAATGGGCTCCGCAGGAACATATTCCGCAATGGGCTGCTCATATTCCGGTTCCCAGCTGTCAGAATAAGGTTCTACGCTGGGCCCCTGAGGCGCAACGGCAATATATTCCTCTTCCTCTGCCTGCCCCACAGGGGTAAATCTCACCGTCTGTTCAAGTTCAAGCTCCTGCCCCTGCTGCGGCAGTTCTACGGGAGTGAAGGCAATGGTTTTCTCCATTACCGATTGTTCCAATTCCTTAACTGCCTTGGTTACTTCCTCCAAGCGGACAGTATCCTCCTTCGACCACGGGGCCGCAGAGGGCTGCTCCGGCATCACGCCATCCCAGATCAGCACATCCTCTTCCAGTGCAGACTCGTCCGCAGGTTCGTCGGCAAATTCTTTTAATATATCTTCCAGGTCAAAGGTTTCTTCCATCTTTTCCTGCTCACTCATGGAACATCCCTCCTACCCGTTTAAACGCTGGCGAACTGCTTCATACAGCAAAATCGAAGCCGCAGCCGACGCATTTAACGAAGAAATTCTTCCTTGCATAGGAATATGCACTGTCACATCGCAGTTTTTCCGCACAAGAGGACTCATGCCCTCTCCTTCATTACCAATCACCAAAGCGGCTGGGCCGGTTAAATCTGCCTGATACATAGGCACAGACCCCTCGGCTGCTGTGCCGAAAATCCAAACGCCCTTTTTCTTCAATTCCTCCATGGCTTGGTTGATATTCGTCACCCGCGCCACTTTCATATATTCCACAGCGCCGGCAGAAGCTTTGGCTACCGTGGCAGTCAGTCCCACGCTGCGCCGCTTGGGAATGATCACACCGTGAGCACCGGCGCATTCTGCGGAGCGCATAACCGCGCCCAAATTGTGGGGATCTGTCAGTTCATCACAAATCACAATCAGCGCATTTTCCCCGCGAGAGGCAGCTTCTTCCAAAATATCGTCGATAGAACAATATTCATGCGCCGCCGCTAAGGTAATCACGCCTTGATGGGCATGGGTAGTACTCATAGCATCCAATTTTCTGCGGTCAACCGGTACCACCACAGCACCGGCTTCCTTTGCCTGTGCCGCCAGACGCTGCAAGCTGCGGTCTGTTTCACCGGAAGCAATAAACACTTTATCAATGGTTCTGCCGCTACGCAAAGCTTCTGATAAAGCATTACGACCTTCCAGCTGCCCTTCCACTTCTTCGGTGGACTGCACAGGTGCGTTGCGGCGATATCGTTCGTTCATAAGCTCTCCCCCATATCAAACGGTGTTACCTTATATGCTTCGTTTATTATAGCAGAAAAATGCTTTTCCGACAACTGCTTTTTTTGCAAATGACTATGAATCCACAACCCCTTGCGCTCTTTCAAGAAATTTACAGAAAATTTACCTGTGCAAAAAGAATCATTCATTGAAGTTCGCGGGAAAGTATGATATGATGACCCAAAGAAGAATCCTTAATCAGGAGGTAAGTTATGGAATCGAATCGCAATCGGTCAAACAATCGCGACCAGAACCCCAACGGCAAACGCCCTAAGGGCAATATTTGGGTTGCGCTGCTAATTACCGTAATTATTGTCATTATCATCGGCACTGTTTACAGCTACATTGTAAAGAGCAGCTATGTGGAAAAAACCTACGATGAATTTATTTCTTCCATGGAGCAGTATGAATTGGTACGGGTAGAAATCCAGTCCGACCGCATCATCTATATAACCAAGGAAGAATCTGCCCGTCCCATCACCCAGCAGAAAGCCTACTATACCGGTCTTCCTAGCGGCGGCGATGCCATGGCGCTGTTCGACAGGATCATTGACCATTATAAAGACGAAAACGGCAAGAAGATCAACGATTTAAAGATTTCTCAATTATATATTGAGGACAATTCCACCATACTCATGGTGCTTTACTATATCCTAGGCTTCGGACTGATTTTCTTTACCATGCGCATGATTACCCGCCGTATGAGCGGCGAAGGCGCTATGGGCGGCTTCGGCCACAGCAAAGCCAAGGTGTATATGGAAAAGCAAACCGGCGTCACCTTTCAGGATGTGGCAGGTCAGGACGAGGCCAAGGAATCCTTGCAGGAAATCATCGACTTTTTGCACAACCCGCAAAAGTATGCGGAAATTGGTGCAAAGCTCCCCAAAGGCGCGCTGCTGGTAGGCTCTCCCGGCACGGGCAAAACTTTGCTTGCCAAAGCCGTTGCCGGTGAAGCCGGTGTTCCGTTCTTCTCCATCTCCGGCTCTGATTTTGAAGAAATGTTTGTAGGTGTCGGTGCAAGCCGCGTCCGGGACCTGTTCCAGCAGGCAACCAAAGTTGCGCCCTCTATTGTGTTTATCGACGAAATCGATGCCGTGGGACGCAGAAGAGATTCCCATTTTGGCACAAGCGACCAGACCTTAAATCAGCTCTTGGGCGAATTGGACGGTTTTGATTCTTCCAAGGGCGTGGTCATTCTGGCCGCTACCAACCGCCCGGAAATTCTGGACAAGGCATTGCTTCGTGCAGGTCGCTTCGACCGTCGCATTATTGTAGATAAGCCCAATCTGCAAGGCCGTCTGGATACTTTAAAGGTGCATACCCGTAAAATCAAGTTATCTGAGGATGTAGATTTGCGAAAGCTCGCCCAAGCCACCGCCGGTGCGGTAGGCGCAGATTTGGCAAACCTTGTCAACGAAGCTGCCCTGCGGGCAGTCCGCCAGGGTCGCAAGGCAGTCAATCAAGAGGATTTGCTGGTTTCCTTCGAAACCGTCATTGCTGGCACGGAAAAGAAAAATACGGTGCTGACCGACACAGAAAAGCGGCTGGTTGCCTATCACGAAGTCGGTCATGCCTTAGTGGCCGCTTTGGAAAAGCACTCTCAGCCCGTTTCCAAAATTACCATTGTGCCTCACACCTCCGGTGCATTGGGTTATACCATGCAAATGCCCGAGGAAGAAAAGTTCTTAAACACCAGTGAAGAGCTCATGGCCGAGCTTCGCACCTTGGTGGGCGGCCGTGCTGCAGAGGATGTTGTGTTCCATGTAAGAACCACCGGCGCAGCCAATGACATTCAACGGGCAACCGCCTTAGCGCGTCACATGGTGGCGCAATACGGCATGAGCGATGCGCTGGGTCTGATGGCACCCGCTACTGTGCAAAATCAATATTTGGAAAATCAGGCGCACATGGACTGCTCACCGGAAACCGCAGCATTGGTGGACAAGGAAGTGCAGAAATTGCTGGATCTGGCATATGCGCAAGCCAAGCAGCTGCTTTCCGCCCACCGCCCGCTTTTGGATGAAATTTCCGAGTATTTATTGGCAAAGGAAACCATCACCGGCGACGAACTGATGGCATACGTCAATGCCGCAAAGGAAGAAACTGTTACCTCCGATGACTTCGCAGAAAGTGATGGTTCAGAAGAATAACATTTCGGGTGCTGCCCTCATGCAGCACCCGTTTTTCTTAGGGATTCGACTGATTTTTCCCCAAATCACCCCTTTACAAACGCCGCCCCTTCTGCTATAATGACGTGGCTAATGAGCAATGCACCGGTGGCTCAATGGATAGAGCATCGGATTCCGGTTCCGAGGGTTGGGGGTTCGAGTCCCTTCCGGTGTACCAAAACATTCAAACCCGAACCTTTTACCAATCGGTGAAACGTTCGGGTTTGTTGTTTTCTTAAATGATATGAATTAAGTCTTTGTTTGTGGTCGTACAGAGTGCCCCTCTGTACGACCACTTCTTCGTTTCATAGAATTTCTTACTTTAAGGAGATTTGAAATGAAGATTACAAAATCAAGAATTATTTTCTTTACTATCGCAATTACATACAACCTGCTGCTAGGTTTATACCTCAAGGATTTTCTCGTCCTCTCACAAACCCTGACCGTGTTCTACTTGTTGTCGCTGTTGTCAACACTCTTTCTGCTGATAGAAACTCGCTCATGGGCTATGAGAACAATCGTATATATTACCCTGGTGCTCGATATTCTTGTGAACTTAGCCTATTTCATATGCTGCCGTCGATTGCTCCCGGTTATGACAATGCTTTTGCTCGTCACCGAGCTGATGTATCTCATTACTTCTGCAAATCGACTTCGTAAAGATAAGTTGCTAACGAAAATTTGCATCCTGATTGTGACGGCACTCATTTTGGTCACGATGATCTTCGCATATAATTTCGTCCGCAAACCGGAAACGCCATATCTTCTCAACGGTGGCGCAACCCTGTGGGACACACAGGCGGAAGAACTGGCTGACGAAATTTGTGCCAGTTGCAAAACTAACGAGGATAAGGTCAAAGCAATTTATCAGTGGATCATACAGAACTTTGAGTACGACTATGACTACCACGCCTTCATCCAGTATTTTGACATTCACAAAACACTATGCACCCATAAAGGTGTCTGCTATGATTTCTCCAACCTCTTCGCCGCCCTCTGCCGTAGCCAAAACATTCCCTGCTATGTTGTAGATGGCACACCCTATGATCGTTCATTGGCCGCCCACACTTGGAACCGCGTGTACTACGACGGCACTTGGTGGGACGCAGATGTAACCAATGACATCACTGCAAGCAAGAACAGCGAAACACTCTATGGCTTTCGTGAACTTGAAAGCTCCCACTCCCCAGACCGAGAATACAGAATTACGAAAGTATATTAGTTTGTTTTTTAAGTAATCTCTCGGTCATTCTTTCAAAAGAACATATTGACATTGAGGGAAGCACTATATACAATTAGGGTAGATAAGGAGGTATAGTTATGATTACAACAGAAAAAGAAGCTATTTTCCACATTTATCATACCGAAGAACAATACGAACGAGGCGAGTTTAATAAAAGTGCTTTAGAGTCAAAGCTTGAGTACTTCGTTGATGTTCTTTACGGATTCAATCCATCTAAAGCAGAAGAACATCGCTCAAGAATTAACAGAAAATACGGGTTCTCTTTGTAATGTTCTTGTAGAGTTTTTTAAGTTAATGAGACACGGCAAGCACCGTGTCTCATTTTTTCTATGAATCCAATTGTTCCTTTTGCCGTTGTTCATATGTAGCACCCCTAAATAATCTCAAAATAACAAGTAGTTATTGTAAGAAAAAATAGAGTCAAAAGGCACCGGTCTCAGGAAACGCAACTGAGCCGGTGCCTTCTTAATATATGTACAGGTGCTGCAGATAAGAGACTGTTTGATTTTCTGGTTTGTCTCTGTAATGTTGGAGTGTCCAGTATTATATTAAATCATGGTATTTGCTTCTAGTATAGAATGTTCTCACCTTGTGCAAAACTCTACAATTCTAGCATCATAGTCATTGCAGAATGATCTGTGATCGGTATCTTTCGTGTTTCATGTACATACGAACATTCGACAAGATGTGGGGCGAGTTCCTTTGCAACAAAGCAATGGTCATACCTATAACCATCATTTGTTCTTCCAACCCAGCTGTATTCGTTGGCTGATGGATGCAGTGTACGAAAAGCATCCGTATAGCCAAAATGGTAGAAACGGTCATAAAAATCGTATTCCCATGCTAAAAAGTTCTTATATTGCGGAATATGGGAACGCTCTAAAATATTCAGATCTCCACAAATAACATAAGGTGTTTGTGGTGAGGCGCTTACTTTTTTTAGGTGTAACAAATATTGGATGACAAAGTCTTTCTTCCTCTTGATCTTTTCTGGAGAAGAATCACGTGAGGGAACATAGAGGCCCATGATGCCAACTTCTCGTCCATAAAAATCAATAGTTATATCTACCAATCTTGAAAAGAAAGGATCGTTTTCAGAAAAACAGGAATTGGTTTTTACAATTGGAAATCGACTTAACACCATGACACCCAAATCACCAGTGCGTGACTTTGGAAACCAAACGTTAAATTTTGCCTTCTTACCATAATTAAAAAGAGTGGTCCCATCCTCTCCAAAATATTCTTCTAGGTAAAAACAGCCTTCACTCACTTTTGTTTCCGTCAAAACAAAAATGTCTTCTTCGCGATTTTCCAGCCAGTCGATTTGTCGCTTTGCTCGCTGCAGAGATGGATTACCAATATTTAAAGTCATTATCTTTAACGAACCCATTGCAAGTCACCCCATCATTGAACATATTTTGTTGTAGACTTCTTCAACATTTCTTTCAAGATCTTCAATAGTATTGTTTTTACAAACTAGGTGTCGATATCCCCTGCTTGACAGAAAGTCGACAGCAGTCTTATATGCAGCAACTTCTTGCTCTCGGGTCATTCGCTCTTCGAAGTTGGTTAAAAAATTTCTCTGAGATAATCTATCTGCTAGTATTTCAGGGTCGGCATACAGCATAACGCTAACATCCGGTATAACAAAATCTTGGTTCAAAGCCCACACATCTTCAATAGGTACACCATCGAAACTCTGCAGCACAAGACTTGATTCAATGTAACGATCACTTATAACTATTTTGCCGTCGTTTAGTTCAGGCAGCACGAAGTTCTGAATATGGAAATGTCTATCGCTCCATATAAGATGCGCATACGGCAAACCGCGTAGGTGTTGCTCGTTTGTTCTTACAAAGTCCCCGAACTGTGTTGGAGAGGGTTCTCTTGTTAGGTATACCGGCTTGGTTTGTGAGATTTTATCGGATAATTTCTTAATGAAGGAGGATTTTCCAGCCCCATTGGGGCCGTCTATTGTAATAAAAACACCTTTTGCCATATCCTTACACCTCCACTACAGGGCACATGTCAATATCACAGCCAGAGAGGGGTTGGTCGTTTGCTATCTTGATCGCATAACAGCCTCCTCCGCAGTTATGGCATTCGGGATTTTTGTGTTGCGTACCTGTTGCATGGGGAATATGGTAATTTGTTACCTCTTTTCCAATATCTGCACCTTGAAAAACATTCCCAACAATAAAATCACTTTCCTGATACAAATCGCTTCCGCTAGAAGCAAAGACCATATACGGACATATTGCAATGTCCCCATTGCAAAAAACATACGGAATTGACCCTAAGGAGCATTTTCCAAGCGATTTGTGTTCAGCGTTGGGGAAGCGAATGTATACGATTTCAAAATCCTCCGAAATGAGTGAGGAGGTCCTTTCTCTAAGCTCAATCATCTCTTCGATTGAATACGCAAGCGGCTGTGTTTTTGTGCCACGTCCAAACGGGGACAAGGGATTCATAAGGACATAATTGGCACCGGCTTGTTTAGCAAACTGACATAGTTCTACATACTCCTCAATCGTCGCATATTTATTAGGTGTTGTCAAGATTCCATTTAGCAATCCAAACTCTCCAAGAGTACAAATATTATGCTTAATTGCGGAAATAACCGATTCAGATGTAATTCCCCGGAATTTCCCGTGAGATTGCAATGTCATTCCGTCCAAACTTACATTGAAATGTACATTATCATACTGGGTCAATTTGCTTGTCCACGACGGATCTATTAACGTTCCGTTTGTACAAATACTGACCCCTATTTTATTTTCTAGCAGCACCTGGGCAATCTCTTTCGCGTGCGGATGTACCAGGGGTTCTCCTCCGGTTAATGTTACTTTCACCACGTTGTTTTTTATAAATTGGGGAACAAGTATATCATATATAGATTGCAATGTCATCTCGTTGCCGACAGAATTTGACTCTGCAAAGCAATGGGCGCACCTTAGGTTGCACTTCTCCGTAATTTGCAGCATGACTTTCATTTGGGGCGGTTGAATGGTGCTCCTAAAAAAACAAGCGGCAGCATAGTCAGGATTATATATTTTATTTATCATCTTTTTCTCCCTTTCTGTTAGCTTTTTCTGCACCTTCCGTTTTATTTATATCTACCGACAAAACATTGTACATCAGTCGCTTGCCCTGCACTCTAGCACTGATATTTAGCAGATTAGTCATCAATGTTAAATAGATTATGTATTCCTTGGAGAAGGATATAAAGTCAGTTATGTGCAAAAGTGAGATATATACTATGATTAACATAATTGTTTGGGCATGCATATCACGCAGCAACAAATAATCTCTATTGGTGCCAAAAATAATTGTGTTGTCCCTGTTCCTGTTATATATCTCATACCACAGTGCAGTTTGATCATATTTTCTTGGCTTGCCTTTTATGGTTTCATATATGTCAGCATACTTATTCTTGGCATCTTCCAAGGTAAAGCGATTATCCCCGAATTTGCGTTCCATATCAGAAAAGATTGTGCTGCTTGGCTGTTTTCTCCACAAGAAAACCAGAAATACCTTTACTTGAGATGGAACAACTGAATCAAAAACGAATGTCAGTATGTATATGGCAGATGAAAATACAGTAACATTGAGCACAGAAGATACTCCTTTAATCCATGAGTCAACTGTTTCACCAAACACCAAAAGACCAGAACTAATAATCATAAGGAGTATATTTGCAAATAAAAACCATTTTAATTCTTTGTCTCTATATTCTTTCAGGTTTTTCATACTATCACCTCAGGTACTACTCGTTTATCTACGGTGCAATGTTGTCATCCGTTGGGCACAAACTTAGACGCGTATTTTTTAGACAGTCAAGCTTTACGAATATAGATCCATTCGCCTATGGCAGCAATCCCCGTCAAGGCTATGCCAATAATTACAATCACAGCGCAGTGGTTAGTCACTGCAGTTTTTACCAATGAAAACTCCTGCAATGCAGAAGGGAGCGTTTCCAGTCCGGAAAGCATCATCTCAAGCTCACCATAATAATGCCGGACATTTAGAATGTTGGTATTCGGGAGCATTGCTGATGGCAGGTCTATATAACTGAGGATAATACATATTGCAGCCAGTGATGCAACACTGAGCGCTCCTACGATGGCAAATAATCGTTTTGGATGATCAGTAAAGGTACACACAATACAGGAGAACACCCACAAAATTATTACAGCCAGCAGAAACACTGCAATCAGTACAACCAAAGGAATCTGCTCCAAAAAAACACGCATGGTTTCCTGGCTGAAGATTCGCCAGTCGCGACCGTTCATTGCCTGGTGTTCACCCATTTGCTTGTGTTCGAAAAAGTAAGTTGTTGTATTCTCAAGCGTGACCAAGACAGCTTTCTCTGATTGCTCTTTAACGGACAAACCATCCGTAACCAAAAGATCTTCGAGTACACCTTGAGGATAGACAAACAAAAACGCATCTGATGTCAGTGCTGTGTCTTTTGATTCGATAATCTCAACCAATTCACCAACAACAGGCTGCCGGGAGGCAGTGGCAATGAAACAATAGTCTTTCCCTCCGGGGAGACGAATGGTGCCTTTTTCGTAATCCAGCTCATAGCTATCCTGAGGAATTTCACGCACACGCAAACCACTTTCCCATCCCGAGCCCTCAACCAGTTCATATAGGTGTTTGCCGCGTTCATCTTCAAAAAGAGCCGCTTGGGAAATTGATACAGATTGTCCCCATATGCCCTTGTCCTTGATTTTCAGGACTTCTACCTGTGTGAGCATTTCCTTCTCTATTTTCAGGGAGAGGATTGTACACGAAATAAGAATGTAAAGTACCAGGCATATTACGCATAAACTTCTTCGTTTCATATCGTCTTGTTGCCTCCCAATTCAATACCCTCTGCCATTTCCCGGTTGAATAATGCAAACAGCAGTAACGGCGGCAATGCGACCAGGACACAGCACACCAGCTGCACATTGGGGTCTCCTGGTGGAACAGAGGCAAGAGCAACTGCCAGGGGATACTGAGATAACTCCTTTAGGAAAACGATGGGCTGTTCCACCATGTTCCACCCATCTAGGAAAGACAGCAGCGCAGTGCACACCAATCCGCTTTTACTCATGGGGATCATGATCCTAAATATGACATGCAGCGTGCTGCCACCGTCCAGTTGAGCAGCTTCGATGATTTCGTTAGGGACTGCTTTGAAGCTTTGGGTCATAATAAAAGCACCTAACGGAACAAATATCATAGGCAAAGCCAACGCATAGTAGGTGTTTAACAGTCCTAATCTATCCAGCATTACGTAATTGGGGACTAACGTTACTTGCAGGGGCATGATCATCCAAATTATTAGCAAAAAGAACAAAAAGTTTTTGCCGGCAAACTTACATTTGGCAAAGCTATAGCCAGCAAGAATAGACACAAGCATCTGACCCAATGCAATACACAGGCTTAGGGCGAGACTTTTCCAAAAGCGAAGCAAATATTGCGATTGCGCAAGGAACACTTTGTAGTAGTATTCCAAAGTAAAGACGCCTTCCATATCCAATAAGCTTTTCACCAAAACATAAAGGAACGGAACGATACAAAACGCTGTCAAAAGGATCGCAAGCACAGTCACTGCATACTTCGTTTTTCTCATTCCTTGTATGCCTCCTTTCGCAACACTAAACGGTATAAAACAGCGAAGACGACAACAAGTACAACCATTAGTAGAATGGACGCAACTGCTAACTTAGGATAACTCATATTTTCAAAGGAATTGTTGATAAAATGCTGCAACATATAAATGCTGTCATGGGGATGAGTTCCGCCAATCAGGAATATTTCCCGGAAGCATTTGAATGCATTAATAAGCGAAAATACTGTGGCAAAGAAAAAGCTATACCACATATGAGGAAGCGTAATATGGTGATGCTGCTGCAGCTTATTTGCACCATCGATAGATGCCACCTCGTATAAGTTGTTTGGAATCGTCGTTAAACCGGATAGAAGAATAACCACACTATACCCGGTGTTTTTCCATAAATACAAAAGAACGACGACAATAAAGGCATATTCTGATTGCAGCCACTGCTCAGTGGGCAGGCCGAGGGTGTACAGAGCTTGGTTTACCAGCCCGGTGGCAGCAAATAACTGTTCGATCAAAAGAACCGTGCCAACCACAGGCATGATGTACGGCATTAAAATGGCGGATTTTAACCAGGCGTGCTGCTTGGCGTATTCCTTCAATAACAACGCAATTCCAAAAGAAATTAACAAAATCAAAGGTAATGCAACAGCAAGAAACGTCATCGTATTACCAAATGCAAGACGAAAGATATCGTTGTCCCACATTTTTTCGTACTGCAGGAACCACACGAATTTTCGGGAGTCGCCCATTCCGGAGGTTAGGGAATACCAAAGCATCATCATCAAGGGAGCCGCATAAAAAACCATACACCCCAGCATTAGTGGGGCAAGAAAGAGACTGCCTTCCCGTGCATTTCGCCTTTGCCTTGCGGTTGTGCATTTTTGGGTGCTTCTCATAGCGCTCCCTCCTTACATAATTTCTTATCTCTCCGCCGCATGTACCCGCAGTTGGAAGATCAATTCCTCGGCAATTGCCTTGGTGTTCTCTGGATTCTCATGCAATTTTTCCAGTGTATCGAACATAATTTCCTGATCAAAATAATTGGCAAAATAGACTCTGTCAATAGGTACATCCAGTATGGGCAGGTCTTCCTGCGTCAAATCGATCGCCATAAGTGCTTTTTTTCGCGCCTTAGCCTCATTTTCGACATTCCAGGATTTATTGATTATTTTTTCCATTTTCCATAGCTCCGCAGCTTTGCCCTTGCTGCGCACCGGAAGTCCACCGGTTATGTATGTCTGCATAGAAAGGTTCTTCAGCTCCATCCTCTCACGCTGAAGCTGCACATCCTCCGTGAGGAACTCCCGCAGGAATTCGTAAGCCAATTCCGGATCTGTACAGCCGTTTCCCACAGCGCCGTAATATGTGATACTGGCAACCAGATCCCCATCTGCTGCCCGGACAGGAATCGCAACAAGCTCCTGTCCTGCCACTTTGGAAACAGCCGCAATAGGAATGGCCTGGGTGATCATACACATCGTAACTGGCTCTTGCTGAGTGAAAGCAGAGCCGTAATGAATGTATTCGCTGCAGCCGAAGCCGGGGAAAACGGGAGATTGTGACCAATTATAACAAATAAGCTTCAAAAACTCTTCCATCTGCGCTTCATCTATCAGCACATTACCGGAATCGTAATCGATCATTTACGGCAGAAAATGCGAATAACTGGTGCTGTTGAGTGTATTCAGTGAGCAGCACCATTGGGAATCGCCGGTTGCAGCGAGCGCGCCATACAACGCAAAAACATCCGATGCGGCCGCTTCCAGATCCAGCCCAGCTGCTTCCATCACGCTTTGTTCAGTAAGCAGTGCTGCATAGTTATAGCTGATGGGCAGCACATAGCGCGCACCGTCCATTACACCGCCGTCCATAACCTCAGTAATTAAATCTTCCTTACCTAAGGCATCATCGGCATCATAGTAGCTGCTGATGTCGACAAAAACGCCGTTGCGCATCGCCTGTTGTACATCCAGAAACAGCGGTGATTCTGTGCGGTGGTCAATGGGAATCAAATACAAATCCGCTCCACCACCTGCCAGAATCTCCGTACGCAGCTGCTCCAGTCGGACACTTCGCTCCTCAGGTTTCTCTTTTTCACTGGGCAAAAACTCCAATGTGATAGTCACATCCTTGTGGGCCTGCTGAAAAGAACTTACAACCTTCTGGATCTGCCAATCCGTGTTGTCCGTCATTTCGGGCATATACTGTGCTTCTGCTACGATCCAGAGTGTTTGTTCTTGAGAATCCGTATCATTTGTGCAAGAGGATAGTAAAAACATTACTGTAATAAGTACAACTAAAAGACTTATCGCTATTCTTTTCACACGAGTTACCTCCAATTTGCGAACGCTAATCTCAACAAAAACAGGGCAGCCAGGACAAAGAATCGTCCCCTACCCCTTTTTATATATTAGATGTGTTTTCTAGAGCGACTAGGAGCCCAAGTAAACTTGAGCTCCTACTGCTTAATGAAACAAACCAGGAAAATCAATCAGTACTATAAAAGGATTTGAACTTCTTAGCCCTCATCGATGTGACGTTGTAGTTTTTTTATCCATTCTTTCGCCAGTTGGTTGATATCCTCATTGGACGCCTGGTTTGTATCGCGACAATACAAGGAAGATAGCATCTTCCAAAAATCCTGTTCCAGTGATACGGATAATCGGGCCTCATCAATAGGTACATCAAGAATTGGCAACTGTGCGTCAATCAAAGATTCTTTGGAAATCTTGTGCCTGTAAAAGTTAAAGTGAATCTCGGAGATGCGCCATATAGACTCTTCAAGGGCATCTTTCGAATTTTTGGTACGGACTGGCCAGCCAGGTGCTGCTAGCTTCCATGGCCCTCTATTATTAGAGATATTACGTTCCCATTGAAAATCTTCTGTTAAAAATGCACGAAGGAATTCGTAGGCGAGATCAGGGTTTCTGCAGCCCGAGCTGATCGCACCATAAAAGGTAACATCGGCAACAACTGTCCCGTTTGTAGAACGTATAGGGTACATATCAAGTTCAATTTTCTTTATGTTGGAAATGACTGCATTTTCCATTGCTTGCTGAAGGCTACCGACAAACATAAAATTCCCTGTATCTGCCCAAAAAGTTCCGTAATTGAGATATTCAAAAAATTCGGGCCTGTGGGACAAGGCTCCATTTTGTGCACTTCCCAGAATCCGAACCCAATAGGCTTGATAAGCTTGCAGAAATTGCTCTAGTTCCTGTTCACTGAATAGAACTTTCCCTGTATCATAATCGATGAGTTCGGATAATAAATTAAAGGTAAACTGTGGCTGTATCCAATGCATTCGGAAATTGCAGGCAGTTCTATCGTCGGGCATCTCAGCTACTGCTTTCATCATATCCATCAAATTTGATTCAAAAACTGCAGGGTTTAATCCTGTTTCGGCAAACGCTTCTCTGTCTACATAGAACACAGGGATATCATATCGAAGGGGGAGAATATATCGCGCACCGTCTACAACGCCGGCATCCATAACCACTTTCTGTAGTTCGCTAACGGTTAATTCTTCATCCCTGTCGTAATACTTGCTGATGTCCAAAAAAACACCATTACGCATTGCCAAATTTAAATCATCAAAAAGGAACTTTTGCCCAAAGATTTTTGCTTGGTCTGAATATGCATTGGGAAGCAAGATAATATCTGGGCCGCGACCGGCCATATATTCAGAGTAAAGCCGTTTCAGTGTTGGATTCCTGCTCTCGCTATCCAACGGAAGTTCTTCTAGAATTATGGTGACACCTTCATGTGTAGCCTCAAATTCCGCAATCCACGCATCCAATTGGCAGCGAAAACCAGATGTGCTGAAGGAATCATCTTCCTCTTCTACAATAATGCGAAGCGTTGAGTCGACTTTCTCACAGCCTGTTATTGATCCTAAGAGAATCAAAACGCAGGCAAGCATAATGATGCAACGTTTTATATAAGGACCCATAACAGCTTTTGTAATGTGTTGTTGGGGTAGCAATTATACAATGGCATCGGTTATATTACAGCAATCTTCCTTCACTACAACAGGTCCTTCTTTGTAAACCACATAACCTATAAGTTCACAATCAACAGTGTGGCATTCCCAATTACGAACATAATAGGTGCTGTAGTGCATATGAGGCCCATTATATGCTGCACAGGAATCAACCGTTCTTAACTGGTCAGGGTAATTCGAACCTCTGCTAGAAAGCCTTTCTCCACAAAGAGGACATGTAGGTGTATAAGTAACAGGTACATTTTCTGTAGCATAGGCAGGTACAGCTAAAATCGTGAAAACAATTACTAGGGCCATTACAAAAGATAACATTTTTTTCATATTCATTCACCTTTCTTATTTAAAACAATTTACTTTACTTTTTTCCAGGCAGAGAGACCTCGTTTATCTTAAACCAATTCGCCTTCTTGAGGTCAAACAACGGGCTGCTACATTAATAAATCTGTACAATTTTGAAAACTATTTACTAATGGAAACTCTGTCCTGTGCTACGCCATTGACCTTCAAATCGACGGTCAAGGTGTGCGTATTCCCCGAGGTTATTGTCGCAGTTTCGGAAAAGAAGATATACCCATTTCCTGCTTCTTCCCATGTTTCAATGCACGAATTGCCGCGCCAAAGTTTAATAGTTGCTTCTAAATAGTCGGATGTAGAATTCCCAACGATACGTGCTGTGCAGGTTGCAATATTTCCATTGTAAGAGATGCTTGGTCTGATGGTAAGGGTTCGCGGTGTTGCTGCATGTACCGAAAGGGGTATAGAGACCAACATAACCAGCGCCAGGAATAGCGCAATTTTCCTCATATAATTTCACCTCCTTTCTTTGCTACTATCTGTAACGAAGAAAGGAGGCGTTTTTGGACATATATAAAAGAATTTTTTATTTTATTGGACGTACATTTTTGGCAAGACCAATCAAACTGTCTTTGTCACAGTTTGCATTAATCATAAAGACAATTTTTTCGTCAATGCTCCAAATGATTGTACTGTTATATTCCGGACTTTTCGAAAGATATATATCCATAGTCTTTCCGTCTACATTCTCTTGTATATGAGTATGATCTTCTGGCTTGAAAAAGAATGTGTTTTTATCAACGTTAAATTCATAGCTCAACTCCAAAAATTTTCCTTCTTCACTCATATACAAAATGGTGGTGCCACTATCTGTATCCATACGGTCTACAAAAATATATCCTTCCGGCACCGTTTCAAAATCATAAGATTGTGACACGGGATCTTCATCGGCATCACCTACAAAGAAGTACGCGGTAAAACTATTATATGCTTCTCTTATCCAGCCAATCACAGCAGCGCGTACCTCCGTATTGAGCATAAGGAGCATACTTCCGCAGAGGACGATTGCTATTATAACGCAGGCAACGCGTTTCATGACGGAGTATGTGGACGCATACTTTACTTTGTGGCACAAGTGCCGCATTTTCTTTTCAAATTTCGCAGAAAAAGAATGATAGCATTCGTCAGCATCCGGCAGCGAGGCCAAAAGTGCCTGTTCATATTCTCCGGCTGCAACGCACAGCATTTCATCGGATATCAAAGCAGTTCCTCCTCTAAGCACAGTTCTTCCAGTTTTTGTTTTGCCCGTTGGATGCGTTTGATTGCATTTGCTTCAGAAATGTTCAGCATTTTAGAAATCTCCCGATTGTCATAACCATATCGATATTTGAGCAGCAAGATATGCTTGGCCTGTGCAGGCAAAAGCGAAAAACACCGCGCGATAGTATGGGACCCGTCATACGTAACCGATAAACCTGTGGTTTCCTCATCAAATAAACCGTGAGGACGCCGTTGCTTACGACGATACATATCAATTGCTTTGCTCTCAACTATTGTAACGATGTAGCCTTTGGTTTTTGGACACATGGGTTCATCAATTTTTTGTATGTTTTCTGCAATAGATACAAATGCCGTATGTACTGCATCTTCCGCGTCCTGTTTATTGTTCAAAATTTGATTTGCTATGTAAAACATCAATCCCCGGTACTCCGTGTAAAGGACTTCGAATTTGTGTTTATCCTCCGGGGCATCAATCATTTGCAGATACAACAACATATTATCTCTCTCCGAAAAGCTCATTTTTTGTCTTCATACATAATCATTATACCAAGAGTTCTATGTCCGTCAAGTATATCTAATACTGCGCTGTCAACTGTTTAAACTTGAGATCATCCCCACTATGTATTTGTGGTAGAAAAAACGGCACCTGGGTACGAAGGGATAAAATAATGGTAGACACGAAGGGGCCTATCATTGTTGTTATGTTATTATAAATTTGGAGGTGGGAATACGGCAAAAAATATACAATGCGGAATAAAGAGAATAAAAAATCAAAAAGTTTCTATCACCCCTTGACTTTTTAGGCAAAAACTCATATTACTTAAGTGTAGGGTGTAATCTCTATTCCTTCGGTTTTGTTCTTCGGCAGGCAAGGCGCTTGTTACGGAGTCAAAATATATTTATAGTTACGAAGGAGGATTCAAAATCAAAACTCTCGCACGGAAAACACTCTGTCCCATGGCTTTACGGACAGACAGTCGATGTGGCACAATAAGCTCGATACTATTTCGGGTGTGTGCCAGGATCTCTGAACGAGCAGAACACGGAATGTAGTCCTGCAGCCTTGACGCACCAGGGAAAGCCCGCTGCACAGTGACAGCAATAGTATCTGCACAAGAAACGGCATATGAGATGATGATCCCAACTACTACAAGAAGCACAGGGAATTGCCAAAACTTAAGTTTTGCAGACGAAAATTGCAACAAGTCCCTTATGGTCACAAAGCAGCAATGTGCGGAACCACCGGTACGGGTGTGGACGAAAAACGGATAGCATTATGCTTGCAGGCTTCGGTAGCCTGCTGACCAAAATTCTGTTTTCGTTCAGAAGTACCGAAGTTTACGGAATTTTAATCGTTATGAAAATTCCCACCGAACGGGGCCGTAGTTGGGGGCTTCGTAGCGGCTCATGGCCGTTAATTGGTGTCGTGCGTGAGGTATGTATATACCTCCACTCCCTTTTGGGGAGCATGCACTGAGGAGCGTCGCAGACGACTCCATAGTACTCACCCTTATGGGATAACTAAATATGATTTTCGTTTTGCTATGATAAATGTTGTACCTTTCGAAATGATAAATGACGAGTTCCGCGTGGTGGTTGCTGACCTACAATCGCTGCAGGATAAGCGGAACGACTCATTTCGAAATGACAGATGACCATCTTTTCGAAATGATGATGACTATCCTTTCGATAGGGCAACAGTTTCTTTAGGACCGCAGGTCATAAAGAAACTGTTGCCGGGCGAAGCCAAAAAAGTGGCTTACGTCAGGGCATTTTGAGACCTTTTAAAAGCCCCCATGTGCAAAACAAGAATAAACACACCATAGATGCCAATGGGGATACTATGCCCTGACGTAAGCTCCTTTCAAAATGACATATGAGAATCTATAATTTCGAAATGATGAAAGATGACTTTCTCTTCGAAATGAGGCCTATAGATCAATCATAGAGTAACATAAAGGATCCCTTAAAAGTTCGAAAGCAAACTGTCCCTTTGAAATGATAAATGACTCTATTTTCGAAATGAGCGACAGCGACCTCAATCGTTTCGAAATGATCTATGACTGTCATTTCGAAATGACCGCGTAAAATTTTCGTCACCAGAATTATTTTCGTCAATAAAATAGTTTTTGGTCACCGGACCGCAGAGATGGAAAGTAAGATTTCCGTCCCTGCGGTCTTTTTATTTTCGTCAGCAAGCGGGAAAAAGCATGTTTTCTTGAAACACAAGTGGAATTTCCCTAAATTATATATGTAACCAAGCCGTAATTTTCGTTCCCAAACCGCTGAAAACAAAAAAATTTCAAAAGAGTCCCGATTTTGTTCATGTTTTCTTGAAACTCGATTTTGACCTCACCCATCTTATACATAGCACAATCGAAGATATCCGGAGTCTTCGTGTGTTCAATTCCACAGAAAGGAGGAGTTGCCTATGGGCAAGAAGTTCACAGGTGAGGATAAGCTGTTGCAGGAGCTAAATCGGCTGGTTAGAGAAATCAACGAAAAGGGAATCAAAACAAGAGCTGCGTACAAGAGTCATATGCGAAATTTTCTGCGGTTCTACTGGCGGGAATATCACGGTCAGAAAATCAGCAATATTGAAGGTAAGCACATTCGGGCATACGTGGCGTATATGAAAGAACAAGGATTGGCTCCCACTACGATCAAGTCAAGACTGTCGGGCATACGGTTCTATCACGAAAAAGCTGGTGGCAAAAAGAAATTGCCTGACAATAATGAGTTGGGCTTAGAGAAGCGAAAGGTCGGCACATATGACAGAGCGTGGACACTGGACGAAGTGAAAGGCGGCATAAAGGTAGCAACCGGCATGGGTCGTATGGATGCCTGTCACGCCATTTATATCAGCTTTGCTTTTGCGTTGAGAATCGAAGAGGTCTGCAGGGTTAGAAGAGAAGATATTGAAAAGGCGATCACATACGACGGATTGACGATCAAAGGTAAGGGTGGTCAGGTCAGAACGTATCCCGTGGAGTTTGAGGTCCAGAAAAAGGTGTTGCAATATTTCTATGACTACGCGAAAAAGAACAACCTGCTGCCACATGACTACATCATCAGTCCCCGGGGCAAAGGCGGTGTGGAAAGACAGATCAATTCTCTGGAAAACTGGATGTACACCAATCGTCATAAGTTTGCAACGCCCAATCGTGAGGACGAAATTCGTAATGGCAAGAAGCCGAGAAGCAAGAATATCACCTGGCACGGCCTGCGCTATGCGAGAGCCCAGCTGCAGCATGAAAAGTATAAAGCCGAGGGTCGGGAAAATCCGAGGAAGATGACCAGTATGGTTTTAGGCCACAACAGAGACACTGTCACACCTGTCTATCTGCCAGAGCTACCCCCGGGCAGACAGAAGAAGCAATAACTTTGAATGCAGCAGTTAATAGCTGATTTTTATATTTACGAAGGAGGAATTCAAATGAAACTTTACAGCCTGCCTCCGGCAGATTGGAGGTAATCCCTAATAAGGAGGTGTTGTCTATGAACACTCCGAAAATCGTTTTTAAGTCAAACATTCCTGAGGACGCTCTCAACGCTCTTGCTGCCGTATTCATTGAGGAAATTGAAAAGCTGTTGGAAACCGAAGAAGGCAAAGCCGAGTTCGAGAAGTTTATGAAGGAACATTCTGATAAGAATAAGGAATAACTGAAATTAGGCAGTGCCGATGTCGCTGTCGGCACTGCCAGAAAATTTTCGTCACGAAACACGTTTGTAAATTGTTTTATGAGCAAACAGTAATAGTATTGACTATAAACCCTATATGTGATATAATAAACAAAACCCGTATGGAGGTGAGTTAAAACATGAATATTGTAGGGCAAAGACTAAAGGAACTTAGAGTGAATGCACGTTACTCCCAAAAGCAAATTGCAGAAAAGTGCGAAACTACCCAGGTAACCATTGGGCGCTATGAAACCGGTGTTGCCGAGCCACCGCTGCAGAAACTCCTGTGGTATGCAGATTTCTTTGATGTATCACTGGACTACATCTTTGGAAGAACGGATAACCCACAAGGTATGCAAAAATACCCGGCAATCAAAGCGGCTCTTTCGGAAGAAGGCGGTCTGGAAGCACTCATGGCAATGTGCTTTACTCCCGGAACACTGTTCAATGACCGGCTGAAGGAGACCATCGCTCAGGTTCTTCAGGAGGTGAAGAACGAATGATTGGAGTCATCTACGCGCGGTATTCCTCGGAAAGCCAGCGGGATGAGAGTATTGACGGTCAGCTCCGGGAATGTATGGCCTTTGCGGAACGGCAAGGCATCACCATACTAGACACTTATATTGACCGGGCATTATCCGCAAAGACAGACAACCGGCCACAATTCCAAAAGATGATTAAAGAAAGTGTGAAGCGAAAATTCGATGTGGTCATTGTATGGAAATTGGATCGGTTTGCACGAAACCGGTATGACTCAGCCAACTACAAGGCAATACTGAAAAAGAACAATGTCCGGGTCATATCTGCCACAGAGAATATCTCAAACAACTCCGAAGGTATCTTGCTTGAATCGGTATTGGAAGGCATGGCAGAATATTTCTCTGCGGAACTTGCGGAAAAGGTCAGCCGAGGTATGACAGAGAATGCACTCAAATGCAAGTTTAATGGTGGTACAGTCCCTATAGGATTCACTGTCAATAAAGATCAGTTCTACGAAATTGATCCCGCCAAAGCCCCTTGGGTTTTGGAAGCATTCAAACTGTACGGCAACGGTAAGACAATCAAAGAAATCGTCACGCTGCTGAATGCAAAAGGCGTTACTACTTCTAAAGGCAGCAAGCTGACAATCAATATCATAACGAACCTGTTAAAGAACCGACGCTATATTGGAGAATACCGCTTCGGTGATGTGATCTGTGAGAATGGTATTCCACAAATCGTCCCAACGGACTTGTTCAACAAGGTACAAGACCGGCTGAAGAAAAACACCAAGGCCGCTGCAAGACACAAGGCCAAGGATGACTACCTGCTGACCACCAAGCTGTTCTGCGGCAAATGCGGCGCTTATATGGCCGGTGAAAGCGGCACAGGGCGAAACGGAACGGTGCATCGGTACTACAAGTGCAACACCGCCAAGTACAAGCACACCTGTGATAAAAAGACAGTTAAAAAGGACTGGATTGAAAACATCGTTATCAAGTACACCCGCGAAATGATGATGAAGGACAATGTGATCGAGGATATCGCCGGTATCGTCTTTCAAAACATTCAAAAAGAGAACCCCACGATTCAACTGCTGAAGCAAAAGCTCAGCGAAACGGAAACCGCACTGAACAATCTACTCAAGGCAATTGAAGAAGGCATTATTACTTCAACGACGAAACAGAGAATGCTCGAATTGGAGCAGACAAGAGATGAGATAAATTTGAAGCTCATCAAGGAAGAAATGAAAAAGCCCAAAATGACAAAAGAGGGCTTAGTACTATGGTTGAAGCAAATTCAATCTATGCGTTTAGAAACGAAGGAACACAGACAAAGACTGATTGACATATTTGTAAACGCTGTATATCTCTACGACGACAAATTGGTCATAGCGTTCAATTACAAGGAAGCAACTAAAACTGTTAGCCTGAAAGAGGTAAACGGTTCGATTATAGAATGTGCTGGTGTACCATTAAAAGGGTTATCCCATTTGGGATAGCCCTTTTAATATTATATTGAAAAAAGGGACTCGAACAATCTAAATCGCAATATGCCGGTGGGGAGCGATGCGAGCGCTGCCAGTGGCAGATAAAGCGAGCTGAGCGAGTGGCAGCGGTCAAAATTTCGTGAGCAAATAGCGAACAAGAAATTTTGGGCACCGCAACAGGAATATTGCTGCAACCCGTTCAAAAACTGGGGAGCGAACCGAGCGCTGCCGGGGGCAGATACAGCGAGGTGAGCGAGTGGCAGCGGTCAAAATTTCGTGAGTGAATAACGAACAGGAAATTTTGGGCACCGCAACAGGATGCTACCTTAATTTTTGCCCATCCCCCGCAAGGGCAAAAATGCAAACGAGTCCCTTCCGGTGTGACATCAAAAGATCTCGGCCAGACAAACCCAACCATTTCCATCTTGATTTACCCTTGCGTTTCCTTTATACTGATCTCATAAAGTACGCATATTTCTGATTCGACGGAGGTTTACCATGGAGCTTTTTGATCTGATTGTCATTGGCGGCGGCCCCGGCGGCTATTTGGCAGCTGAACGGGCAGCCCAGTCCGGTCTGAAAACATTATTATTTGAAAAACGCGCCTTAGGCGGTGTCTGTCTGAACGAGGGTTGCATTCCCTCCAAGGCACTGCTAAATTCCGCCAAGCACTACGACCACGCCCTCCACGCAAGCGATTACGGTGTCAGCTGCAATGATGTGAAAATCGACCAAACAGCCGTTATTGCGCGCAAGGCCAAAGTCGTGCGCGCCTTGGTTGCAGGTGTCAAAGGAAAAATGAAAGCCCACGGCGTCACTGTGGTCACCGAAGAAGCCATCATTGCCGGAAAGGTAAGCGACGGCTTTACCGTGACGGCAGCAGGCAGCACCTACACCGGCAAAAATCTAATCATTGCCACCGGCTCTTCCGCAGTCGTTCCTCCCATTCCCGGCGTCAAGGAAAATTTGGGAGATTTCGTTTTGACCAACCGCGAGGTGCTGGATTTAACTGAGATCCCAAAGAAGCTTATCGTCATCGGCGGCGGTGTTATCGGTTTGGAAATGGCGGCATACTATGCCACCGTGGGCAGTCAAGTGACGGTCATTGAAATGCTCGACCACATTGCCGGTGCTACCGACCTAGAAATCAGCAATCTGCTGAAAAAGGATTTAGAGAAAAAAGGCATCACTTTCCTTTTAAGCCATAAATGCCTGTCCGTAGAACTGGGCAAAGTTTGGGCAGAAGCGCCGGACGGAACACAGCTCTGCGTTGCGGCAGATAAGGTCTTATTGTCCATCGGCCGTCGGGCAAATATTGCCGGTATTGGCTTGGAAAGCATTGGCGTAAAGTGCGAAAAAACCGGTATTCTAACAGATACCATGTGCCGCACAAATGTAGCTGGTGTCTATGCTGTTGGCGATGTCAATGGGCATCACATGCTCGCCCACACCGCCTATCGGGAAGCGGAAGTGGCGGTAAATAACCTTTTAGGCAATCCCGACACTATGCGCTATTACGCCAACCCCTCCGTCATTTACACCCAGCCGGAAATCGCCTCTGTTGGCAAAACGGAAGAGGAATGTAAAGCCAAGGGCATCGATTACGAGGTACAGAAGCTCTCCATGCGTTATTCCGGTCGCTTTGTTGCGGAAAACGAAGGTGCTGACGGCTTGTGTAAAATCATCATCGACCGCAAAAAGCGCACCATTCTAGGCGTACACCTCATCGGCGCTTACTCCGGTGAAATCATTTGGGGTGCTGCCGAAATGCTGGAAATGCAGCTGCGGGTAAAAGATGCCCGCCAGATTATCTTCCCCCACCCCACTGTCAGTGAAATCATTCGGGAAGTGCTATGGGAATTTGACGACTGATTTCTTCTTTTTATCCCTGCATAAACCACTTGTTTTTCCGTTTTTCCTGTGATATAATGTTGAAAATAAGGGTTTTACCCATCTTAGGGAGGTATTTTGTTATGGCTGAATCCCATAATTTCCGCAGCGCACTGAACGGCTTCCATCGGGAAGATGTGGTGCGTTATATCGAATATATGAATCATAAGCACAACAGCCTTGTCAATCAGCTGAAATCCGAAAATCAGGCGCTGAAAGACGAACTGGCAGAAGCGCGGAAGAATCAAACGCCCGACGCTGAGAAGGACGCTTTGATTGCTCAGCTGCAAGCACAGCTTGCCGAATCAAACGCACCTGCCAGTGAGCAGGATACCTCCGCGGAGCTGGAAGCCTACCGCCGTGCAGAAGCCGCAGAGCGTGCTGCTAAGGAACGCGCTGAGCAGATTTATTTCCAAGCCACTGCCACATTGGCGGAAGCCGCTACACAGGTGGAAGAAGCTGCCAAGCTCTTTGATGCTGTAACAGAGCTGATTAACTCTCAGGCTGCCCAATTCCATGCCGCTGTGGATGCAGGCAAGGTCGCCTTGCAGGATGCTGCCAACACCATGTACGCCATCCGCCCCGAAACAGAAGAATAAGAAAAAAGCGCATACGGAAGCCGTATGCGCTTTTAATGTAGGAGAAACTATGGTCATTCGTAAAAGCCATTATTTTCATAATTTTTCCTGTCTGGCAGGCAAATGTCCCGATAGCTGCTGCAAAGAATGGGATGTGCAGATTGACGAGGAAACCGCTGCCCTTTATAAAAACCTTTCCGGTGAACTAGGCAACCGACTGCGCAATGTCATGGCAGATGACCCCGAGGCCGGCACCGTCATGATCAACGAGCGGGGACGCTGCCCCATGTGGCGGCAGGACGGTCTTTGCCAAATTCAGGCAGAGCTGGGCGAAAACGCCCTGTGCAAAACCTGCCGGGAATATCCGCGGCTGACCCATGATTACGGAGATTTTATGGAGCTGGGATTAGAGCTTTCCTGCCCAGAAGCCGCGCGGCTTATTTTCTGCTCCCCCTCCGCTCCCATGATAGAAGAAGCTGCCGCTTACGAGGGAAAAGCCGAGTATGACCCCGACGCTATGACGCTGCTGCTATCTACCAGAAACACCGCCATTTCCCTTGTGGAAAACACCGCCTACTCCGTTCCCCAAGCTTTGATTTTGCTACTGTTTTACTGCCACCATGTGCAATCGCAGTTGGACGGCATAGAAACGGAGGAATTTGACACAGCCGCCAGCCTTGCCACAGCGAATGAACTGAAAAAAGATGTGAATTTTCAGGCTTTTCTTGAATTTTTCGCCCATTTGGAAATTCTCACCGAGAATTGGAGAAATCGTCTGCAAACCCCCTGCCCCGCCCCTTGGGACGATGCCCTCCGAAAGCTGGCGCGTTACGGCATTGAGCGTTATTGGCTGCAAGCCGTCAGTGATTATGACCTAATCTGCCGTGGAAAGCTGATTATTTCTTCCTGTATTTTGGTTCGCCTTTTAGGAGGCGATGTGATTTCCACCGCGCAAATTTACTCCAAGGAAATTGAAAATTGCATTGAAAATGTGGATGCCATTTTAGATGGGGCATATACCTCCCCCGCCCTTACCGACCAAATGCTCATCAGCTTACTGCAATAACAAAACCGGCGTGTTTTCACACGCCGGTTTTTCTTTACTCTTCGTCTTTCAGTGCAATATGCACAGTATCCAGCTGAATCTGGTCTACGCAAGTAGGTGCGCCCATCATCAAGTCCTGGGCATTTTTGTTCATAGGGAAGGTAATGACCTCGCGAATGGATTCCTCACCGGTCAGCAGCATCACCAGACGATCCACACCGGGAGCTGCGCCTGCATGAGGAGGTGCGCCGTAGCAGAAGGCATTATACATCGCGGGGAACTTCGCCTTCACATCTTCTTCACCCAAGCCAACCATCTGGAATGCCTTGACCATGATTTCAGGGTCATGGTTACGCACCGCGCCGGATGCAGATTCATAACCGTTTACAACCAAGTCATACTGATCGGCATTGATTGCCAGCAGCTTTTCGTTGTTGCCCTCGGCATCCAAAAGTGCCTGCATGCCGCCTTGGGGCATGGAGAAAGGATTGTGGCAGAACTCCACCTTCTCATTTTCCTCATCCCACTCGTACATGGGGAAGTCCACAATCCAGCAGATAGCATACTGTTCTTCGTCAAAGTGACCGGGAACGCGTTTGCCCAACAAAGTACGGATTACGCCGGCGGTCTTTTGTGCGGCAGGCTTTTTACCCGCTGCCATGCATACAAAGCTGCCGGGCTTCAAACCCAATTTTGCGGTGAGAACATCGGTTTTTTCCACAAGGAACTTGGAAACACCGCCGGTGAGCTGGCCGTTTTCGTCCACCCTCACCCAGCAGGCCTTATTGCCGGTCTGAATTTCCACATCGGCAAGGAGCTTATCAATCCACTTTCTTGCCTGATCAAATTCGTGTACCACCACAGCCTTCACCGTAGCGCCCTCGAAAGGACCGAAACCGCAGCCCTGTACTTCCGCGGAAATATCTTCAATTTCCAAGTCAATGCGCAGGTCGGGCTTATCAGAACCATAGCGCTCCATGGCCTCGTTGAAAGGAATGTGGCGGAAAGGCGCAGAAGAAATCCGCTGATACTTGCCGAACTTCTCAAACACCGGCACAAGTACATCTTCCAAGGTGGTCAGCACGTCGTTCTGGGTGGCGAATGCCATTTCCATATCCAATTGATAGAACTCACCGGGGGTACGGTCAGCGCGGGCGTCTTCATCGCGGAAGCAAGGTGCAATCTGGAAATACTTATCAAAACCGGAGGTCATCAGCAGCTGCTTGAACTGCTGAGGTGCCTGAGGCAGCGCATAGAATTTACCGGGGTGATTTCTGGCAGGCACAAGATAGTCACGGGCGCCCTCGGGAGAAGAGGCCGTCAGAATGGGTGTGGTGATTTCCAAAAATCCCTTTTCAGTCATCAATCTGCGCAATTCTGCAACCACCTGACAGCGCAGAATAATATTCTGCTTCACAGCGGGATTGCGCAAGTCCAGAAACCGGTATTTCAGACGCACATTTTCGTCAGCGTCCTTACTTTTGTTAATCTCAAAGGGCAGCTGATTATAGCGGCACTTGCCGAGAACTTCGATCTTCTCGGGAATTACTTCAATTTCACCGGTAGGCAGCTTGCTGTTCTTGCTTTCGCGCTCCTGCACTACACCGGTAACGGAAATGGTAGATTCCTTGTTGATGCTCTTGACTACCTGCATCAACTCCTCAGAGTCCACCACCACCTGCGTTGTACCGTAGTAATCACGCAACACCAAAAATGCAAAATTCGCGCCGACTTCTCGGACATTTTCCATCCAGCCGACGATGGTGACCTTTTTACCTGCATCGCAAAGCCGAAGTTCGCCGCAGTTATGGGTTCTGGATTGGGTCATGGTATCATCCCTCGCTCCTTCAAATTTTCAAATATTTTCTCACAAATATTGCAAAAAGTCAATCCGTCATCTCCCTTTTCCGAAAATCAAATCTGCATTTTTCACAAATTTCCGACTTCCTAAACTTTTTTTATGTATATACTATGAAAAGTTGTAAAATTTCTGATTTTTAGATTGATTTTGTGATAACTTTGGCATACAATAGACGGGCAAGTAAGAAAACGGGGTTTGGGGGTAACATTGTGCTGAATATTGTTCTGGTTGAGCCGGAAATTCCGCAAAACTGCGGCAATATCGCCCGCACCTGTGCTGCCACCGGCTGCCGGTTGCATTTGATTCGGCCCTTGGGATTTGACATCTCTGAAAAGGCTGTCCGTCGGGCAGGCCTTGATTACTGGAAAGATGTGGAAGTTTTTGACTACGAAAACTTAAACGACTTCTTCTCTAAAAACGATGTCAAGCAAATGTGGTGCCTTTCTACCAAAGCACCCATGGGCTACACAGAGGCAAATTACGAAAACGGCTGCTACCTATTTTTCGGCAAAGAAACCAAAGGTCTTCCTGAGGATTTTCTGGACGCCCACTTTGATAGTTGCGTCCGCATTCCCATGCTGCCTGACACCCGCAGCTTAAATTTAAGCAACGCTGTTGCCATCACTGTGTATGAGGCGCTGCGGCAGCTTGACTTCCCCAACTTGCAGGATTTTGGAAAAATGAAGGGGTAATACCCCGATATATAAATGGAGGAATCACCATGAACTACAACAAGAAGTCTATCGAAGACATTGATGTAGCCGGAAAGCGCGTTTTGTGCCGCTGCGACTTCAATGTCCCCACCAAAGATGGCAAAATCACTTCCGATAAGCGGATTGTGGCTGCCATGCCCACCATTGAATATCTGGTGAATAAGGGCGCAAAGGTTATTCTCTGCTCTCACATGGGCAAGCCCAAGGGTGAATGGAAGCCCGAACTGAGCCTGAAAGTCGTTGCTGAGCGCATTTCCGAGCTGCTGGGCAAGGAAGTCATCATGGCTGCCGATGTTGCCGGTGAAGACTCCAAGGCTAAGGCTGCCGCTTTGAAAGACGGCGATGTTATGCTCATTGAGAACACCCGTTACATCAAGGGCGAAACCAAGAACGATCCCGAGCTGTCCAAAGCTCTGGCCGATTTGGCTGACATTTTTGTCAACGACGCATTCGGCACTGCCCACCGCGCTCACTCCTCCACCGCTGGTGTTGCTGACTACCTGCCCGCCGTTTCCGGCTATCTGGTGCAGGAAGAAGTTTCCATCATGGGCAAGGCTCTGGCCAATCCCGAGCGTCCCTTTGTTGCCATTTTGGGCGGCGCTAAGGTTTCCGACAAGCTGAATGTTATCAACAACCTCTTGGAAAAGGTTGACACCTTAATCATCGGCGGCGGTATGGCCTACACCTTCTTGGCCGCTCAGGGCTACACCGTTGGTAAGTCCCTGGTTGACAACGAAAAGCTGGACTACTGCAAGGAAATGATGGCTAAGGCCGAGGCTAAGGGCGTAAAGCTGCTGCTGCCTGTGGACACTGCCATTGCAGAATCCTTCCCCAACCCAATCGACGCTGAAATCCCCGTTGACTATGTGGATTGCACCGCCATTCCCGCTGACCAAATGGGTCTGGACATTGGCCCCAAGGCATGCGCTGAATTCGCCGCTGCCGCCAAGGCTGCCAAGACCGTTGTTTGGAACGGACCTATGGGCGTGTTTGAGAATCCCACTCTGGCAAAGGGCACCATCGCGGTTGCTCAGGCTCTGGCCGACTCCGATGCCGTGACCATTGTTGGCGGCGGCGACTCCGCAGCTGCTTGCGAGCAGCTTGGCTTTGCCGGTTCGATTACCCACATTTCCACCGGCGGCGGCGCATCCTTGGAATTCTTAGAGGGCTTGGAGCTGCCCGGTATTGCTTGCCTGCAAGATAAGTAATTTTTAACATTTTTATGGGGGCGAAACCTCGCCCCCAACCATAACTTTGAAATAACTCATCGCTTTGCGATGCATACATAATAAGGAGTAACTCAAAATGAACAGAAAATATCGTAAGACCGTCATTGCCGGTAACTGGAAAATGAACAAGACCCCCTCCGAAACCAAGGAGTTTATGGCTCAGCTGAAAACCATTCTGCCCAAGGGCCGTTGGTGTGATGTGGCTCTGTGCGTTCCCGCTGTTTGCATCCCTGCCGCGGTACGCGCCATGCGGGAAACCCGCGTGGGCATCGGCGCTGAAAACTGCAACGCCAATGCTTCCGGTGCTTACACCGGTGAAATTGCCACCAACATGCTGGTAGATGCCGGCTGCAAATATGTCATCATCGGCCACTCCGAGCGCCGTGAAATGTACGGCGAAACCGATGCTGATGTCAATGCTAAGGTGCTGGCAGCTCTGGATGCAGGTCTGATTCCCATTATGTGCTGCGGCGAAACCTTGGAGCAGCGTCAGAGCGGTGTCACCGCTGAGCACATCACCATGCAGATCAAGCTGGGTCTGGCTGGTGTACCCGAAGATAAGATTCGCAAGGTCGTTATCGCCTACGAGCCCATCTGGGCCATCGGCACCGGCTTGACCGCCACCCCCGAGCAGGCCGAAGAGGTTTGCGAAATGATCCGCAGCGTTGTCCGCAAGCTGTACTCCTCCAAGAATGCCCGCGCCATCTCCATTCTGTATGGCGGCAGCATGAACGAGAAGAACGCTTTTGAGCTGCTGGCTCAGCCCGACATCGACGGCGGCCTCATCGGCGGTGCTTCCTTAGTGCCCGAAAAGTTCGTCAAGATTATCGAAGCTGCTAACCAGCCCACTGTGTAATCCCATTGACTATCATGGAGCAGCTGCCACAAGCAGCTGCTCCATTTTCATAGAAAGGAGGAATTGTCATGGAAACAAAAATTTTATCCGCAGCCGATGCCAATACCGCAAAAATCGCGGCAGATATTATCCGCTGCGGTGGCCTGGTTGCCATTCCCACCGAAACCGTATACGGTCTGGGCGCCAACGGTCTTAACGAGCAGGCCGTTGCCAAAATATTCATTGCCAAAGGTCGTCCCCAAGACAATCCTCTGATTCTTCATGTGGCAGAGCCGGAGGATATGGAACGCTTCTGCCATCATATTCCGGACAGCGCCTATGCCCTCGCCAAAGCATTTTGGCCCGGTCCGTTGACCTTGGTGCTTCCTGCCAAGAAAATCGTGCCCAAATGCACCACCGCGGGACTGCCCACTGTGGCAGTGCGCTGCCCCGACAATGACATTACGCGGCAAATCATCCGCCTTGCCGGTGTTCCCGTTGCCGCGCCCTCTGCCAACCTTTCCGGCAAGCCCTCTACCACCACCGCAGAGCATGTGCGCCATGACCATGATGGTAAAATCGATGCCATTGTGGACGGCGGCGCTTGCCGTGTGGGTGTAGAATCCACCATCGTGGATTTAACAGAGAAACGCCCCCGTTTGCTGCGCCCCGGTGGAGTCACACCGGAGCAGCTCATAGAGGTTTTAGGAGATTTGGTGGTAGATAAAGCCGTCACCGCGCAAATCGATAAAGACGCTGTTGTAAAAGCCCCCGGCATGAAATACCGTCACTACGCACCGGAAAGTGAAGTGGTCATTGTTGCCGGCAGTCGGCAGGCTGCCTGTGCCTATATTCACCGCCATTTTGAAGAGGGCGACCGCGTTTTGTGTTTTGAAGAGGAACTTCCTCTTTATGGAAGCTGTGCGCCCTTGTCTTACGGCAAGGAAGCAGATGCCGCCACCCTTTCTGCCGGTCTGTTTGCTGCCCTGCGGGAACTGGATGACCCGAGCATCCGCAAGGTCTATGCCCGTTGCCCCGAGGGCGGTGGTGTAGCCTACGCAGTGCAAAACCGATTGAAAAAAGCGGCCGCCTTCCACATTGTGGATGCAGAGCTGTCTCCGGCAGTCATCGGAATCACCGGCGGCAGCGGCAGCGGAAAAACCACCCTGTTGGAAATTCTGCGTCAGCGAGGCTTTACTGGCATGGACTGCGATGCTATTTATCATCGCTTGCTGGAAACAGACACTTCTTTGCTAAATGCCATTGCTGCACAATTTCCCACAGCCTTTGAAAACGGAAGCCTCAACCGCAAAAAACTGGGCGACATTGTGTTTGGCAACCAAGACGCTTTACACATGCTCAACCGCATCACCCATGAAGCAGTAAAGGAAGAAATTCTCAAACAACTGCATGGCAGCGAAAATCCTGTGGCCATTGATGCCATCGGTCTGTTTGAAAGCGGCTTAAATGCCCTTTGCACCGCCACCGTAGCAGTCCTTGCTCCGAAAGCAGACAGAATTCAACGCCTGACTGCCCGAGACGGCATTTCCGAAGAATACGCAGAAAAAAGAATCGCCGCCCAGCATGGTGACCATTGGTATCGGGAACACTGTGACCATGTGCTGATAAACAACAGTACACCGGATGCCTTCACCGCGAAATGTCTTGCATTTTACGAAAGCCTTAGTATAATGAAAGAAAAACAGTAAAGGAGACTTTCTTTATGAATATCGATGAATTGCGCGAAAACCTGCTAGCCTCTCCCAAAAACGGCTTTGCCCGCATTACCGCGGAGCAGCGCGCCGAAATGGAAGATTATTGCAAGCGCTATATGGCGTTTATGGATGCCTGCAAAACCGAACGGGAAGCCACCGCTTGGGCCATTGTCGAGGCTGAAAAGAACGGTTTTAAGCCTTTCGTTTCCGGCATGGATGTGAAACCCGGCGACAAAATCTACTACAACAATCGGGATAAGGCCATTGCCTTGGCGGTCATTGGCACCGAATCTCTGGCAAAGGGCGCTAATATTTGCGCTGCCCACGTGGACTCTCCCCGCATGGACTTAAAGCCCAATCCTCTGTACGAGGATTCTGAAATCGCCTACTTCAAGACCAACTACTATGGCGGCATCAAGAAATATCAGTGGGTAACCGTACCTCTGGCTATTCACGGTGTGGTATACCGCAAGGACGGCACCATCGTCACCATCACCATTGGCGAAGATGACAACGACCCTGTTTTCATGGTCTCCGACCTGCTGATTCACCTGTCTGCTGACCAGATGCAGAAAACTGCCGGCAAGGTCATTGCCGCTGAGCAGCTGAATGTCATCCTCGGCACTGAGCCCTTAGAAGGTGAAGGCGCTGACATGGTCAAGCTGAATGTTATGAAGTATCTCAACGAAAAGTACGGCATGATTGAGACTGATTTCCTGTCTGCCGAGCTGACCATCGTGCCTGCCGGCCGCTGCCGTGAGGTTGGCTTCGACCGCAGCCTGATCAGCGCTTACGGTCACGATGACCGCGTTTGCGCTTTCGCAGAATTGGACTCTTTGTTCAACATTCCCACTCCCGCCAAAACCGCCGTCTGCATTTTGGCAGATAAGGAAGAAATCGGTTCTGTGGGTATTTCCGGTATGCAGAGCCAGTATTTTGAGCATTTCATGGGCGGTCTATGCGATGCGCAGGGCGTAAAGCTTTCCGACTGCTTTGCCAATTCCTTCTGCCTCAGCGCAGACGTTTCCAACGCCTACGACCCCAACTTCCCCGAAACCTGCGACAAGCGGAACAATTCCAACTTAAACTACGGTGTGTCCATTTGTAAGTACACCGGTCGCGGCGGCAAGGGCGGCGCATCCGATGCCTCTGCCGAGGTCATGGGTCATATCCGCACCACCTTTGATAATGCCGGAGTCGTCTGGCAAATTGCCACCTTGGGCAAGGTCGATCAGGGCGGCGGCGGCACGGTTGCTGCCTACATGGCAAACCGCAACATTCCCACTGTGGATGCCGGTGTGCCTGTTTTGAACATGCACGCGCCTGCCGAGCTGGTTTCCAAACTAGACTGCTACGAAACCATGCTGGCCTGCAAGGCTATTTACTTGGCATAATAAAACAGAAAACCGGTTGCGATTTCGCAACCGGTTTTTTATTACTTCATAAACTTATCAATGGCTTGGCACAGCTCGTCAATGGCATCGCTGTCCCCTGCCGCCACCGCATCCACCATGCAATGACGCATGTGGTCCTGCAAAATCACCTTGCCCGTATTATCAATGGCGCTGCGCACCGCTGCCAGCTGCACCAGCACATCGGAGCAATCCTCTCCCTGTTCCACCATACGCTTCACCTTTTCCAAGTGGCCAATGGCTCTGGCAAGACGGTTAATCACCGCTTTCTGATTTTCGTGGACATGTCCGTGAGAATGGGCAATGCCATGGGCATGCATATACGAATGATCGTGCTCGTGATGATCTGCCATGGAACGCACCTCCTTTTATCTTTTTTTGCATTATACCCGAAAAAAACAGGAAATACAACCCCAGATAGGGGTTGTTATTCGAAAATATTTTGACTATATCTCATCTATTTGTTATAATATACAGAAATGATTTCCCCAACGAAGGAGCCAGCACTATGAGAATGAGAAGAATGAAAAATTTAGACTCCCGCATAGAAAAATGCGCCGCCTACCGCATTACAGAGCCGTCCGCCTTAAAAGGCAACTGGCGCTCCTTAAAAGCAGGCTGCGCAAGTCTTTGGGTAGAAGTCGGCTGCGGCAAAGGCAAATTCACTGCCGAAACCGCCCAAGCAAATCCCGATGTACTGATGATTGCGGTGGAACGCTGTCGGGAAGCCATGGTGGTCGCTATGGAAAAAGCGCAGAATATGGGTCTTAAAAACGTATTCTTCATCGACATGGATGTGGCGAATATAGAAGAAATTTTCGCGCCCGAGGAAATCGACCGCTTGTTTATCAATTTCCCCGACCCGTGGCCCAGAAAGAAAAACGCAAAGCGTCGTCTGACCCATCGGGGTTTTTTGGACAAATACTGCCGCGTCGTGCGTTTGGGTGGAGAATTCCATTACAAAACTGACAATGCTCCCCTGTTTGAATTTTCCGTGGAGGAATTTGCCGCCTGCGGCTTAGAGGTTAAGAATTTAACCCGCAATCTTCACGAAAACGGCCCTGTGGGCATTATGACCGGCTATGAAGAAAAATTCTATGCCTTAGGTACTCCTATTAACCGCTGCGAAGTGGTATGCAAGCCCTTCGTGCTTCCACCGGAAGAAAAGAAAACATCTGAGGAGGCGGAAGTATGACCTCCTATCATGCAGGCAGCTGCGAAGTTGCCGTCATTGGCGCAGGTCATGCCGGAATCGAGGCCGCTTTGGCTTCTGCCCGTCTGGGACTTCACACCATTTTGTTCACCATTAACTTAGACGCCGTGGGCAATATGCCCTGCAACCCCGCCATTGGCGGCACAGGCAAAGGACATTTGGTGCGGGAGCTGGACGCCCTAGGGGGCGAGATGGGTGTGGCCGCAGATAAGGCCTGTATTCAATACCGCATGCTAAACCGCGGCAAAGGTCCTGCGGTACATTCCCTGCGGGCGCAGGCTGACCGCAGAAAATATCAGCAGGTAATGAAACAAACGCTGGAACAGCAAGAAAATTTGGAGCTGAAACAGGCGCAAATTATCGCTGTTTTAGTAGATAACGGCACTGTCACCGGTGTGCAAACCCAGCTTGGTGCAATTTATGATGCCAAAGCGGTGATCATCGCCTCCGGCACCTATCTTGACAGCACCATTGTCATCGGAGAAAGTATCCTTTCCTCCGGCCCTGACGGCATGCACCCCAGCATCGGCTTAGCGGACAATCTGCGCGAGCTTGGATTGCCTCTGCGTCGCTTTAAAACCGGTACGCCTCCCCGCGTCAATCGTCGAAGCATCGATTTTTCTAAAATGGAGCTGCAACCCGGGGATGAGGAAATCGAGCCTTTTTCCTTCCGCACCGAACACACCCCTTACAATTCTGCCGTGTGTTATTTGACCTATACCAACGAGAAAACTCACGAAATTATCCGTGCCAATCTGCACCGCAGCCCTATTTATGACGGCACGATTTCCGGTGTAGGCCCTCGCTACTGCCCCAGCATTGAAACCAAAATTGTGCGTTTTGCAGATAAAAGCCGCCACCAGCTGTTTATCGAACCCTGTGGCTTGGATACGGAAGAAATGTATATTCAAGGCTTTTCCTCCTCTCTGCCCGAGGTTGTGCAGCTTATGATGCTGCGCACAATTCCCGGCTTGGAGAACGCAGAAATGATGCGGCCTGCCTATGCCATTGAATATGAGTGCATTGACCCCACCGCCTTGCTTCCCACCATGGAAACCAAGGCCATCTCCGGCCTTTACGGCGCGGGGCAGTTCAACGGCACTTCCGGCTATGAAGAAGCCGCTGTGCAAGGCTTTGTAGCAGGTGTCAATGCCGTGCGAAAGCTGCAAGGCAAGACCCCCTTTGTCCTCACCCGCGACACCAGCTATATCGGCACACTCATTGACGATTTGGTCACCAAGGGCACGGAAGAGCCTTACCGCATTATGACCAGCCGCTCGGAATACCGTCTGCTCCACCGGCAGGACAATGCCGACCAACGTCTAACTCGCATAGGTTATGAAATCGGTTTGGTAACGGAAGAGCATTTGGCAGAAGTGGAAGAAAAGTATGCTTCTGTGGCCGCGGAAATCCGTCGGTTAGAAAGCTCCGGTGTCCCCGCAAGCGAAGCGCTCAATGCCATGCTTGCTGCGCGGGATTCTGCCCCTGTCGTCAATTCTGCCCGTCTCGGTGATTTGCTGCGCCGTCCTCAGGTCACCTATGCCGACCTTGCGCCCTTTGACCAAAATCGTCCGCCCCTCCCCCTTTCCGTTACGGGCGAGGTGGAAATCCAAATGAAATACGCGGGTTATTTAGAGCGTCAGCAAAAACAGGTAGAGGAATTCAAAAAAGAGGAATCCCGCCTGCTCCCTGCGGACATAGACTACACTGCCATTGCCGGTCTTCGTCTGGAAGCAAAGGATAAGCTCAGCGAAATTCGCCCCCTATCCATCGGACAGGCAAGCAGAATTTCCGGAGTGAGCCCTGCGGATATTGCAGTTTTGCTGATTTATTTGGAACAACAGTCTTGACATTATCCCTGCCCTTGCTATAATAAGCATGGTCGCAAAACAATTAGTCTTCGGGGAGCCGGACGCATCCGGCTGAGATTGTGCTGACGCAGCACTGACCCGTGAACCTGATACGGTTAGTACCGTCGGAGGGAAAGATGCATATATGAGATGCTTTTAGGTATCGCATTGCACCCAGACGGATTGCAATGCGATACTATTTTTTTGGAGGTTTTCTTATGGAAAACAAAAAGCATCTTCGCACCCGCGCTCTGACAGAGGGCGCAATCCTCATTGCATTGGCAGAAATTTTAAGCTTTCTGCCGCTATATAAGCTCCCTTGGGGCGGATCCATTGACCTTGCCATGTTCCCCATATTGCTGTACTGCATTCGCTGGGGTTTTGGCGCGGGCATGATCCTCAGCACCGCCCATGCTCTTTTGCAGATTCTTTTCGAAGGTGGCATTGCCATTGGCTGGCAAAGTCTTGTGGGTGATTTCCTTATCGCCTACGCTGTTTTAGGCGTTGCCGGACTGTTCCGCGGGAAATTTTTCCTGGGCAGCGTGGTTGCCTGTGCCTTGCGGTTTTTCGTGCATTATGTGGTAGGTGCAACCATTTGGGCAGAATATATGCCGGAAACCTTTTTTCATCTGACCATGACCACTCCGTGGATTTATTCCGCGCTGTATAACGGCGCGTATATGCTGCCGGACGTGCTCATGATTCTGGCAGCAGGAATCATTTTAGCGAACACACCTATTAAAAAATTCCTTTTGGCGCAGGATCTGCAAAGTTAAAACCCGACATTTCCCGTCTTTACTTTCCTCCCGTTCCGTGGTAGAATATATCAAAATGGAAAGGGGGCGATTGCTTGCATTATTTAAGCCAAAAGCTAAAACGCTTTGTGCAGAATTTTCTTAAAGGCGACATGGTGCTGTTGGTTCTGTGCTTAGCAATCTCCGCTTTCAGTTGCCTTGTTATTTCCAGTGTAACCAATGCAGAAAAATTCGGCAGCCCCACCCGTTATATCCTTGTTCAGATGGGTGCTACGCTCATCGGCGTTGTCATGTTTGCCGTCACCTCCAATATTGAATTGGACTTTTTCTCTGAGCATCGCCGCGCATTGACTGTTTTTAATGTGTTTTTGCTCCTGCTGCTGATTCCCTTCGGCACAGATAACAATACCGGCAACCGAAGCTGGCTGGATTTCCCCTTCCTCCCTTTCTACATACAGCCTGCGGAAATTTGTAAGATTTTCTACATTCTGATTACCGCTTCGGTGATGGCGTCCCACCAAAATCACCTTTCCTCGTTCCGGTCAGTGATTCATACCTTTTCACATCTGCTTTTGCTGTTCGGTGTAAACTTTATCATTTCCCGTGACGTGGGCGTTTCTTTGATTTTCGTTTTCATTTTCATTGGCATGACCTTCTCCGGCGGCGTAAAGCTTTGGTGGTTCTTAGGCGGTATCGCGCTTTTGCTCCTTGCATGGCCAACCATTTGGGATACCATTTTAGGTGACCGTCAAAAATTGAGAATTTTGGTTTTATTTGACCCTTCTATTGACCCCCAAGGCATTGATGTGCGCTACCACTCCAAGCTCAGCTTGCAGTCCCTCACCGGCGGCGGTATGCTGGGCCAGGGGTTATTCAGAGGAAACCGCACCCAAGCGGGTGCTATGCCCGCTCAGCATACAGACTTTATTTTCTCCTCCATTGGCGAGGAGCTTGGATATGTGGGCTGCTTCCTCATTATTGTCGCGCTGTTTACACTGGTTGCCCGCTGCTTCTGGGTTGGCACCCGCAGCACGGACTATATGCGCAAACTTGTTTGTTTTGGCGCAGGATCCGCTCTGATTTTCCAAACGCTTGTTAATATCGGTATGTGTATCGGTGTGGTGCCTGTTATCGGTCTGACTCTGCCCCTAATTAGCTACGGTGGCAGCTCCATCGTTACCATTTACGCTATGCTGGGATTAGTTTCCGGTGTTTATGCCCGTCCCTCCCCCAGAAGCCACGAACGTTATATCCAACCCCCAAGATAAAAGGCTGCCTAAGGGCAGCCTTTTTTCCTTGCATTTTCCCTAAAATCATTTATAATAATCATGAATTAGAATAAAGGAGTATTTCATTATGAAGCCTTTTATGGATCAGGACTTTTTGCTTGAAACAGAAACTGCCAAGCACCTGTTTCACGATTATGCCAGCAAACTGCCCTTAGTGGACTACCACTGCCACCTCAGCCCTAAGGAAATTTACGAAGATCGCCGTTTTCATAATCTGGTAGAAGTTTGGCTTGGCGGCTTACAGCCCGACGGAACTTATGCCGGTGACCATTATAAATGGCGCATGATGCGCTCTAACGGCATTGAAGAGGACTACATTTCCGGAACCGCTGACCCCTATCAACGCTTTTTGAAGCTGGCCGAGGCGCTGGAAATGGCCATTGGCAACCCCATGTATCATTGGTGTCATCTGGAATTAAAGGCATTTTTCGGCATTGAAGAACCCTTGACAACGGAAAGTGCCCAGCGCATTTGGAATCACTGCAACAAACTGCTGCAAGAAGATCCCGACATGACTGCCCGCGGCATGATTCGCAAATCCAATGTAGCATTCATCGGTACCACCGATGACCCCATTGACGATTTGAATTGGCATGATAAAATTGCCGCTGACCCTACCATCACCACAATCGTTGCTCCTTCCTTCCGTCCGGATAAAGCTGTGAACATTCACAAAGCAGGCTTTCTTGCCTACATGAAACAGCTGGCAAGCTGTGTTGGAAAAGAGCAGCTTCATAACATCGAAGAGGTATTGGATGCTTTGGTTGATCGCGTGGAATACTTCCATGCCCACGGCTGTAAAGCCAGTGACCACGGTCTTGATTATGTTCCTTATCAGCAATGCACCTTAGCCCAGGCAGATGCCGCTTACCAAAAAGCTCTGCGGGGAGAACCCCTCACCACCGAAGAGGCTGAAGCTTATCAAACAACCCTTCTGCTTCATTTAGGCAAGACCTACCATCGGCTGGGCATTGTCATGCAGATTCACTATTCCTGCCTGCGGAATAATAATCAGAGAATCTTCAACATGCAGGGTCCGGATACCGGTGTGGATGCCATTGCCCAAAACACCTGCGGTGGCAACATTGCTAAGCTGCTGAGCACGCTGGATATGACCGGCCAGTGCCCCAAAACCATTCTCTACTCCCTGAATCCTGCGGACAACGCGCAGCTTGGTACTTTGATTGGCTGTTTCCAAGACAGCTCCATTCCCGGTAAAATTCAGCATGGCTCTGCATGGTGGTTTAACGATACTAAGTCCGGCATGGAAGAGCAAATGCGATCCCTTGCCAACCTTGGCCTGCTGGGCAACTTTATCGGCATGCTCACCGACTCCCGCTCCTTCCTGAGCTACACCCGCCACGATTACTTCCGTCGCATTATGTGTAACCTCATTGGCAATTGGGTAGAAAACGGTGAATATCCCAACCACGATGCCTCCCTGAAAAAAATTGTGGAAGGCATTTCCGCAAAGAACGCTATGCGTTACTTCGGTTTGTAAATCCATTTTGGGGTACTGCGAAAGCAGTACCCCAAATTCGTCAAAAAGTCCATGTATTTCTTAGCAAATATCGGTAAAAATAGCTATTGCAAAACCCGAAAAGCTATGATATAATTCCCCTGTGTCCGAGCCGGACACCCATCCATTGGGATGTCGCCAAGCGGTAAGGCACCAGACTTTGACTCTGGCATTCGTAGGTTCAAATCCTGCCATCCCAGCCAATCGATCCGCTAGCTCAGCTGGCAGAGCAATTGCCTTTTAAGCAATGGGTCCGGAGTTCGAATCTCCGGCGGATCACCATAAAAGAAGCACTACCCTTTCGGGTAGTGCTTCTTTTATCATATGGATACGGTGGAGATTCGAAAAACGCAAATGCAGCATGCCAGGGGCATAGCCAACTAAAAACAAATCCCCAGAAAATACCTTCTTTCTGCCTAACTGTCAATTTCTTGACTAATTATGTCGAATATGATATGATACTGCAATCAGCGCATCCGTTTTCCAAGCACGAAATATACAAAAGGAGGTGTAGCAGTGCAAATATTGGCCGCACGTCCACTGATTCAAAAAATCAACAACTTTTTATATTCCCCCGCTTACTTCTTTCTCATTGGTGGGCTGACCGTTTTGTCAAACACCTGTAATGCGGAACTGTTTGTTTATACCTGCTTCATCCTCATTGGTATCTACCTATGCCTATTAGGCAGAGATTTACTTCCGCTGATGCCTATGGTCATTTGCGGTTATATTACCCCCTCCATTGGCAATAACCCCGGCATTAACCCCGATTCCATTTTCTCATTCCGTCACGGTGGACTTTATATACTGATTCTGGTAGCAATATTTTTAGGCTGCCTCGTCTATCGCATCGCCACCGACCCCAACTTTGGCGGCAAGAAATTTTTTCAGCAAAAACGCAGTCTGTTGTCCGGTATGCTGATTTTAGGCGCAGCCTACCTTCTCTCCGGTCTCGGCAGCGGTCAATGGGCAACCTATGGTATGCAGAATCTGGTTTTTGCTTTGGTGCAATTTTTATCCATTGCCTTAGTGTACTATATCCTTTGCGGTGGTGTCCTTTGGGAGCAAGCGCCCAAGGCTTACCTTTCTTGGACAGGCGTTTGCGTAGGCTATGTCCTGCTGGCAGAGTTGGCATTTATTTACTTCGATGCAAATGTCATCGTAGATGGTGTCATTATCAGAGAGAGCATTTTCACCGGCTGGGGACATTATAATAACATCGGTGCCTTGCTCGCCATGATGATCCCCTGTCCTTTCTTTCTAACAGGAAAGGGGAAGCACTCCGGCATTTTTTATCTATCCGGAATGTTCTTCCTGACCGGTTTGCTGTTTACCTGTTCCCGCGGGTCAATCCTGTGCGGTGTGGTCATCTATATGGCATCATACCTGACCTCCTTGCTCCACAGCCGCAATGCCAGAGCCAATATCGCCATTCATGTTTTCACCGCTTTTCTGGCGGCAAGCATCCTTGCTGTTTTCTATCGTGATATTATTCACCTGTTCAGCTCCTTAATTGAAGTGGGATTAGACCCCTCCAATCGATTCGAAATTTATACAGAAGGCATTAAGCAATTTTTCAAATTCCCCGTGTTTGGCGGCAGCTTTTTCCCTGTGGATTACGTCCCCTTCGGCTGGTCCACTTCGGAGGCTTTTGTTTCCTTCTTCCCGCCCCGCTGGCACAACACCTTTGTGCAGCTGGCCGCCTCCTGCGGCCTTGCAGGTCTTGGCGCGTACATTTTTCACCGCGTGCAGACCCTCCGCCTGTTTTTCCGGAATTATACTTCCAAGAAGGTATTTGTGGCCCTTTCCATTTTAGCGCTGCTTGGCACCAGCTTGCTGGACTGTCATACCTTCAATGTCGGTCCTATGCTGTTTTACAGCATGGCTCTGGCTTTTGCCGAATATGGAATGAATCGAAAAAATAATTAAAAGCCACACTGCTCTTGCTTTTTTTCTTAACTGTGCTATAATGCATTAAAGAATATCACCTGTAAATGCAGGTCTAAATGATTTCATTTCTGATATATATTGAAAGCGAGGAAAACACTATGCAAATGCGTCCCAGCAGAGTCCTCTCCCTGCTCCGTGCAGGCAAAACCGCATTTTCTGTAAAAATGAACACCGCCGATCCCCGCGTGGTAGAAATTGCTGCCATGATGGATATCCCCTGCATTTGGGTTGACAATGAACACGTTGCCAATGATTTCCGTGTTTTGGAGCAACAAATTTATGCTGCCAAGGCATACAACGCTGATGTTATTACCCGTGTACCCAGAGGTTCTTACAGCGATTATATCCGTCCCTTGGAGCTGGACTCCACCGGTTTGATGGTGCCTCATATTATGTCTGCTGAGGATGCTGAAAACGTCGTGCGTATGACCCGTTTCCACCCCATTGGCCGTCGTCCCGTGGACGGTGGCAACGCAGATGCTAAGTACTGCATGATTGAGCAGGCAGAATATAACCGTCAAGCCAATCAAGAGCGTTTTATCATCTTGCAGATTGAAGACCCCGAAGCTATGGAGTGCATTGACGAAATTGCTGCTGTTCCCGGCTATGATATGCTGTTCTACGGCCCCGGCGACTACTCCCACGCCATTGGCCATTCCGGTGAGTTTAACCACCCCGATGTGGTTGCTGGCTACAAAAAGGTAGCAGAGGCCGCTAAGCGCCACGGCAAATTTGCCGGCACTGTGGGCTCTCCCGCAACCGCTCGCCAGAGAATGGAAGAAGGCTACCAATACTTAAATCTGGGCGCAGACGTAGTTGCCCTGTGTAACTACTTTAAGCCCATTGCCGACTTCATCCACACCATCGAAGAAGAACAAAAATAAATATTGATCGGGCTGTGCATAGCACAGCCCGATTTCTGTTTTATTCCTACATTAACACATATCCTAATTTTTCATTGCCTGACCTTGTCAAATCCGGCATTTCACGTTATAATAAAAATAAGAAGGAGGAAACATTTATGAAAATCAATAAAGTTGAAACTCACTATACCATGCTGCAAAAGTTGATATTGGTTGTCATTTCCATCCTTTTAGCGGCGTTTATCACGCTTTTAATTCCCGATAAATATTTGATCGCAAAAATATTGGCTTTCCTCGTTGGCATACCTGTCATAGCAATCATGCTGTTTACCATTTCTGTCAACAGCTCGTTGCTGCGTAGACTTAGCCCATGGAAATGTATCTTGCGCACTACCGTAGTCGCTTTACTCATCCCCATTATCATAACCGCAATCTTTTTTACCCACCGACACAATTATTTAACTTCTGCCCCCGCTGACGGCTATGTTTCCCTTCGCATTACAACTAAGATAAACTATGATTACCGTTATGCCCATATTGGCAACAATTTAGTCTACACCCATACCATCAACGAAACAGCATTTGAAAACTATGATGTTGTTGAAATTAACATTCATGAACCCTTCCGTATCACATCCACTGTCGTGGAAAATGACGACAAACCCGATCGCGGCAGCGCAAAAAGTCAGCAATACTACTATGGAGAATCCGGAGATTATTCTAAGGCAATGTCCCTGCAAAACATAGTGAAAGTAATAGAGCGCAAAAACGGCCAGTCTTATACCAGTCAAATTGCGCATTTTATAATCCGGTATGCCATCGAAAGAGTCGTTCCCCCGCACTATGCCCTGTTTGACCTTTACTTCTTCACCGACAATCAGGCTGAAACTGTGATCCTGTGGGGACTCCTGATTGTGGAAATTGCCTGTCTTGCCTATATGGTGTTTATCATTCTTTCAGGAAAGCAAATTGTAATTCCCCGCATCAAACCGGCCCGTATAGCGCCTGTCAGTGATCTCTCCGGTCTCGACCCAATCGCAGATGCCGGTATCATGATCCTGAAAGCCGGAGATAATAAAAACGATATGTAACCAAAACATCCCGACCCCAAAAGGGGTCGGGATGTTTTGGTGCGCCAGAGCATTCTATAATCGAACCATTTACCTCTTTTTAGATTACGGTTTGCTTGCGTTTATACAATTAATTGTAAATAATCAACGAAATACTGTTGTCCCTTTCGTTCTCGCTGAGTTCCGGTTGCAGTTATGAGAAACTTCGGGTCAGTTTTTAGTAAGGGCTGATGGCAGTTTTCCGTAAGCAGGGCTTCTTAGTCCTTCGTGTATTCCAACAGTTGACCAATTTCGCATTCCAACGCATCGCAGATTCGTTCCAGAACATATCCATCATACCGTTTGACGCGATTTTTATAATAATTATCAATAATCTGATATTGAATCCCTGTACGCTTCGCTAATTCATAACGGCTGACATTTTTCTGTTCCAAAATGCGATCAAGGGTAATTCGAATCATATACATCACCTCAGTAACTACATTTTATTAAATGCATACCCACTTGACAATTTATCCATTTAAGTATATACTTTAATACATATATATCTTTAAAAACACACAGAATGAACTCAGGAGGTAAAGATATGTTTTGTGAACACTGTGGAAAGAGTCTGTCTGAAAATCAAGCTTTTTGCGAAAACTGCGGTACACCTACCGCACAAACACCAATGCCCCCAGTACCATTGCGGAAATTGCATTGTCCTCACTGTGGTTCGGAGGATCTGTACCCCATGACATCCACCGAAACCACCATTACATCCTCCGGTAAAGGTTTTTCCGCTGGAAAAGGCTGTTTGGGTTTATTGCTGCTGGGACCTTTTGGCTTGTTGTGCGGCAGCTGTGGCACTAAAACGAAAACAACTGTGCAGGATTCAACCAAAAACTATTGGGCATGCCGTTCCTGTGGAAAGAAATTCTTAGACATAGATAACCTAAATACACTCTTGGAACAGGAAAAGGTGAACTTAGGTAACACAGGTTTCCGTCTTTTCTTTGCCGTTATTTTGGCGTTATTCTTCGGTATCTATATACTTAATTTTATAATGAATGAACATAACATCCCCGATATCATGGAATTAGTGTTCTGTATTCTCCTAATCTTTGTATTTTTAACACCTTTCATCGTTCTTGCCCAGCGCAGTGACTGTAAAAAGCGGTGTGAGGAACTGGAACGGGAAAAAGCCTTTTTAGAACAACACGCCTACGGCAACCAGAATGCTACACGATAAGTTGATGGCTATAGGCAAATGGTGTGGCTGCCATCAACGCCCGGAAAGAAGCCTATTTATCCGGGGCAAGCAAATGCCCGTCTGTGCGAGATGTTTTGGCGCATTTTCGGGATGCCTTTTGGCCCTTCTTACTTTTTGGTACATTCCCTTGAATGTCGGCATTATGGCAGGGCTTTGCATGCCAATGTTGATAGATTGGTATATCCAATATTTGCAACTATATTCCTCCACAAACCTGCGCAGAGTGATTACTGGCCTTTTGTGCGGCTATGGACTAAATCGACTTTATATCGCGGTCATTTTTGCGGTTGCTAAACAATTGCTTGCATCTCGGTAATCACGCAGAGAGTTACCTTGCAGTCTTTTAACAAAGAAGTGGCAGTACAGAGCGACTAACTCTGTACTGCCACAAACAAAGGCTATTTAATATCTTTTAAGAAAACAACAAACCCGAACGTTTCACCAATCGGTAAAAGGTTCGGGTTTGAATGCTTTGGTGCCGCTGACCGGAATCGAACCGGTACGGATTTTACTCCGAGGGATTTTAAGTCCCTTGTGTCTACCTATTCCACCACAGCGGCATTGGTAACGATAGACATGGTATCATATTTTTATCCTTCCGTCAAGCCTTATAATTGATCTAAATTTAGACTAAACGGCAACAGACAATTTTCGATAAACCAATCCAGTTCCGGCAGATGCATGGCCTTCATAGATTGCATAGTTTGCGTTGCGGCAGAGTCAAATTCGGTATTCCCCGCCTTTTGCTCTTCCACGCATTTAATATAAGCAGACAGCTTGTCCGCCGCCTTCACAATCTTGCCGATTTCTGCATCCTCTTCCAGCACCAAGGGTGCATAGCAAGCTTTCAGCTCCTGAGGCAGCATTTCCAAAAGCCGCTGGCCAGCCACATGCTCCACCTGCTTATAGGCCGCCTTAATATCGGGATTATAGTACTTGATCGGTGTAGGTAAATCTCCTGTGAGAATCTCGGAAGCGTCGTGATACAATGCCGCCACCGCACAGCGGTCAGGCTCAGGACCATCCAGCTTCAAGATTTCCCGACGGATCAGCGCCAGCGCATGAGAAAGCACCGCCACTTGATGGGAATGTTCCTGAATATTCTCCGAAAAGGTATTACGCATCAAACCCCAGCGGGTAATATAGCGCATCCGCCCCAGCAAGGCATAAAACTCATTGGCCATATACTTCTCCAATAATCTGATCAATCATTGCCGGCATATCTGCAACATTCTTACAGAAATACTTGCCGCCGGCCTCTGCCAAAACATCCTCGTCACGGAAGCCCCACAGAACGCTTAAACAAGGAACGCCGGAATTGTTTGCCGTGACAATATCCACCTCGCTGTCGCCTACATAAATGCAGCCGTCCACGCCCAATTCCTTCATGGCCTTATGCACCATATCCGGCTGGGGCTTTCTGGGGAATCCTGCCACCTCTCCCAGGGCGTACACACCGGGAAAATGCTCCGCGCACAGCGGCTTGACTGCCGTATCCTGCTTGTTGGACACCACGGCAATGGGATATTTTTCACCCAGCACCGCCAAAGCCTCCATCACACCCTCGTAAGGCTTGGTCTTGTCTTGATTGTGGGCCTGATAATAAGGCAGGTAAATCGCCAGCGCATCGTCCACAGAGGGGTCTTTCTCTGTGCCCGTCATAGAATTGGCAATCAGATTCCGCACACCGTTACCCACAATGGTGCGAATCTCTTTTAAGCTCCGCTGAGGAAGTCCAAAATGGTTCAGCGTATAATTCACGGCATCCTTTAAATCCTCCAAGGTATCCAAAAGTGTGCCGTCTAAATCAAAAATGACTCCCAGCTTCATTTACATTCTCCTGTTTTTAATAATGCGAATGTCCTCACCCACAAAAGTCAGGCGCTCAAATTCTCCATACAGGCGGGAAGCAATCTGGGGAGAGTACCGCTTTGCCGTTTCCTCCACGTTGAGATTGGTAGAAATCACCATGGCTTTTCCCTCTAACAGCCGATCATTTAACAGCTGATACAGCGCCGCCGTCACAAATTGGCTGGGCAGTTCCGTGCCCAAATCGTCCAAAATCAGCAAATCGCATTGACTGAATTTTTGAACTTCCCCGCGAATTTCTTCATCACCGCCAAATTTCGCCTGTTCCAGCTTTTGAAACAGCTTCGACGCGGATTCGTACATCACGGAATATCCCTTATCTGCCACAGCGTCAGCAATGCAGGCAGACAGGAAGGTTTTTCCCAAGCCCGTGCCGCCTATAAACAAAAGGTTGCCGGATTGGGCAGAAAACTCCGCAGCATAGCGACGGCAAATCTGGAAATTATAATCCATAATCTGTCGGGGGCTTGCACCATATCGAGCATCCTTTTGCTCGGGATAATAATCCAAACGAAAACGAGCAAAGGAATCTGCGCCACCGCCCAGCAGAGCCAGCTCCTTTTTCTGCTCTTGCCGGCATAATTGCGCCAAACAATCGCACATGGTGCTTCCCATGTAGCCTGTGCCGCTGCAACGGGTGCAAATGGGCTCTTCATTCAAATATCCATCTTCAAAATGGACGGCAATCAGCTCCGAGCGTTCTTTCTGCAAGGACAAGCTCTTCTGTTTTGCCTGCTCCATGACTTCCACCGCATCTGCGCCTTGGGCAAATACACTTTGGGCAGCAGCAACCATCGTCAGCCGCAGCTGGCGGTCAATTTCCAAAAGGCGCGGCAGCTTTGCATACGCCTGCTGTAAATGCTGATTGTTTTCCGCTTCCCGATCTGCGCGCATTTGCGCCAAACGCTCACGGGCGCGTTTTAAAACCTGTGCGCTATATGCCACGTCTTATCCCTCCTGCAATGCGCGTCGAATCGCTTCCAGCTCCGCTTGACCCAATTCACCGCTTGCGCCTTTCGGCACTGCTTTCTGGTCTTTGCTGCGAATCTGCTCTGCCGTGCAAATTCCGGCTGCTTTCCAACGCTCCAAAATTTTATTCATGTAAGGCCAATTCATACCGCCTGTATTTAAGCAGGTTCGCTCATAGGCCATGGTAATTGCCTCATCGTCAAACCCTGCATCCAGCCATGCCTTGGCGTAGCGCTCTTCCGCTTGTGTTAAACTTCTGCCGCGAATTTGCAAAATTCCCATCACTTGGGAAAGACGGCTGTTTTTCACATTTTGTCCTTGGATATACGCCGCCGCTTCCTCTAAGGTATCAATCCCCTGCTCTGCCCAAAAATAAGCTTCCTTTTCAATGGCGCGCAGGCTGGGATTACGCAAACCGCCTTTTTGACGGGCGCGGTCCTTGCAATAAGACACCATCAGGGATACCACCTCCACAGGCAGTCCCAAATACCGAGTAAAAGACAGCAGAATCTTCAATTCTTCCGTATTTAAGTTTCTGCCCAGCAGACGCTGCACCTCACCGTAAAGCAGACGGAATGCTTCATCGCCATCCATAGCGTCCAATACATCCCGCTCCGTATAAGCAGGACGCTCTCCTGCGATCACAGCTTTCCGTTCCTCCGGCCACAGGCCTAACTGCCGCAAGGTTGCCGCCGCGCAGTTTAAACGGGTTTCGGGAATTCCCAAAGCCTTTTCCGCCTGCTCGGGGTCATTGCCGCCCCGTATGTAAAGGTAAAGGAGCGCCGCATCCCCGCTGGCGGCCGCCAGCAGCTTTCTTAAATCCAGATTTTCAATTTGAATACTTTCTAAATTCATGGCTGCTCCTTTCAAAATTTCGTCAGATACGGCAATTATAACACAAGTTTCTCCCGCAGACAATGTTTTTCGCAAAAGAAATTTTTGTTTCTCAAAAAAGCCGTCCGGAACGAATCCGGACGGCTTGAAAATAAGTTTATTTTTCGTACTTGCGATAATATAGATATGAGTAAATCGTAGGCAGTACCACCATCAGCACCAGCGCGCCAATTAAAATCCAAAAGCAACCGATGATGGCAGTTGCCATAACAGCAACACCGCCGGCTACCCAAACCTTACCGCCAAAGCGGTGCGTTCGATTCCAGTTTTCCTCGCTGTTCAGTGTCCACGGCAGTTTAATACCCATGGTATAGGTCTGCTTGCATTTGGGTAGGTAATTACCCACAATAACAAATAGTAGGCCCACTACCAAGGGCATAACCACCTCAATGCTCACATCGTACCCCATGGATACAGGATAAATAAATCCACAAAGCATCAGCCCTATACAAGGACAAATCCACAAGGCTATGCGGAGCATCACCGGTTGATACTCCTTGCTTTTGGGGTCTAGGGTTGCCGTAAGCGCACAAAGCCAGTGTATCGCCAGCATGAATCCGGGTATGCCGAACACCGCAAAAGCCTTACTGCTCCAATTATCCACCTCGCCGTCAATGTTCCAGTGAATCGGCACCTGCTCCGGCAAACGATCCCACAGAATAAGACCAATGAGCATGGGCAGCAGCATAATCAAAGAAGTGACAATCAATGTAGCTTTATTCTTCTTAATCACAGTCCTTTTCCCCTTTCAAATCATGAATCCAAAGCAAAATTTCTTCCAGCACGGAGGCGTTCAGTTCATAATAAATAAACTTCCCTTCCCGCTTGTCGCGAATCAAATCCGACTCCTTTAATACCGACAAATGGCGGGAAACCGCCGCAGCGGTAATGTCAAAATGCTCAGCAATCTCTCCTGCCGCCATGGTGCCGCCGCGCAGCAAATGCAAAATTTCACGGCGCACAGGGTCAGAAAGCGCTTTGAGTGTGTTTTGAATTGCCATAAGCTCCTCCTTTAACATTTAACTTAATTGTTAAATGTATTGTACCATAGCCACCCTCCCGTGTCAAGGATTTTTAACCGCAAATTTTGTTGAAATTTTTGTTTTTTGCGTTATAATGAGAGCATGACAAAACACTAAGGAGATGGTTACCTTGTTAGAAGTCAAAAACCTATCTAAAATCTATCGTCCGAAAAACGGTGCCGAGGTAAAGGCTCTGGATGATATTTCTCTGAGCTTTCCTGAAACCGGCATGGTGTTCCTGCTGGGTAAGTCCGGTAGCGGTAAGTCCACCCTGCTGAATGTTTGCGGTGGCTTGGACTCCCCCACCGGTGGCGAAATTCTGGTCAAGGGCAGAAGCAGCAAGAACTTCTCCCAGAGCGATTTCGACAGCTACCGAAACACCTTTATCGGTTTTATTTTCCAAGAGTATAACATCCTCAACGAATTCTCGGTGGAAGATAACATTGCATTAGCACTGGAACTTCAAGGAAAACCCAAAGACAAGGAAGCGGTCAGAAAGCTTCTTGCCGACGTGGATTTAGAAGGCTATGCCAAGCGCAAGCCCAACACCCTCTCCGGCGGTCAGAAGCAGCGTATTGCCATCGCCCGCGCCCTGATTAAGAACCCCGAAATCATCATGGCAGACGAACCCACCGGCGCATTGGACAGTGCCACCGGCAAGCAGGTATTTGAAACGCTGAAAAAGCTCTCCCGCGACAAGCTGATCATCGTGGTTTCCCACGACCGGGATTTTGCCGAGCTGTACGGCGACCGCATCATTGAACTGAAAGACGGCAAGGTACTTTCCGACATCTCTAAGGTTCAGGAAAAGCAGCAACAGCTAACCAAGAATGTGGATGCCATCGGCAGCATACTTTCCATTAAGCAAGGCGCAGAACTCAACGAGCAGGACTTTGCACAAATCAAAGAATTTTTGAAACAAAGCCCCTCCAATGTGATTATCGCCTCCGGTGAAAAGGAAGTGCAAAGCTTCAAAAAAGTCAACCGCATCAGCGACAGCGGTGAACGGGAAGTTTTCCGGGACACTGCTCCTTCCGAGAAAAAGCAATATCGCCCCGAGGACAGCAAATTCATTCGTTCCCGTCTTCCTATGCGCCACGCTATCAAGATTGGTCTATCAGGTCTAAAAACCAAGCCCATTCGTCTGTTCTTTACCATCTTGCTTTGCACAGTGGCATTTGTGCTGTTTGGACTTTTGTCCACCATGACCCTTTACAACAGTGAGGCCACCTTTAAGCAGACCATGCTGGAATCCCAGCACACCATTATCAAGTTGGAAAAATCCTATCGCACCTATGTTACATGGTACCGTCAAGGTGTAAAAGAAAACAGCTACAATTACGAAAACGAAGCCAACTTTACCGATGCTGATATTGCCAAGCTGAAAGAAAGCTATGGCGCCGGCGTGTTTGGTGCCGTTCGTGTTGGTCTGCAATATAATATCCGTACCAACTCCTCTCAATATTGGATGAGCAACATTGAGACTGTGGGCACCATGGATTCGAAAAACACCCTGTATTCCACCATCCGCGGTGCATACCCCTCTGCCGATGACGAAATTTGCATTTCCTCTTACATGGCAAATGTGCTCTATAACTGCAAAACCTACGACGAAAGCGGCAATACCGTAGAATTCTCTTCCCCTGACGACGTCATTGGAAGTACCATGCAGCTTCGTGGCAGAAACTACAAAATCACCGGCATTTTTGACAGCGGTGAAATTTCTCCGAAATTTGATGCCTTATTGGATACCGAGGCCGCTGCCGACCCCAATCTCCGCGCTGAGCTGGTGAACTATCTGTCTGACAGTCTGCACTTTACTATTTTTGTAAATGACGCCGCCCTGAAAGATCTGACTGATGGTTACGACGGCTGGTCACCTCGGGATCTTTACTACCGCAGCATTATCATTGCAGATATTAACCGCGACGGTGGCTTCTCCTTCCCCGAATACAGTAATAGCTACTACTCTCCCCTCACTTCACCGGAAAGCGGAACTCGTTTCCACTATTTAAACAATGCCACTACTCTTGCAGACAATCAGGCACTGCTTCCCAGAGACCGCTTTTTCGATATTCTTCTCAATTATTATTATACGCTCTTGGAACAACTGGAACCACAGGATAAAAATGAAGAATTTATCTATAATGAGGAGTGGGAAGCAAAGCGTCAAGAAATTTCCCAATTCATTGAAACCTGCTATGTTCTGCGGGAAGGCGGCACATGGATCTATAACGAAGAAACTGAAACATCTGACTTTATTCCCATGACAGAAACCGAAGAAAACGCGGCTCTGCAAACTGCACTCGACGGCTTAGATGTAGATGTTAACACTTTGATGAAAGTAGTGTTCCAGCTTCGCGACAACAACACCCAGTCCAATATCGGTGACATTCAGGAACTGCAAGTTGGAGGCTACTATTCTGTCACCAATGACAAAGAAATGTATGGTGAAACCATACTCTACCTGAGCGATTCTCTCTATGACACTTTGTGGAATGAGCAAAGAAATTCTTTGGAATACTACGAAGAATATTCCTCCAAATATGTAGCAGATCCCGACGCTGTGTTTAACAGAGTGTTCATTCCCTACGACCACAGTCAGGAACAGACCGATGCTTTGTGGGAGCTTTACAGCTCCGAGGACTATGCAGAAGACGATTCCCGTATTCGTCTTGCCAGCTCCTTCCTTTATTCTCTGCAAAGCGTCGACTCAATGGTGAAAAGCCTCTCTGAAGTTTTCCTGTACGTCGGTCTGGTGCTGGCAGTATTTGCAGCGCTGCTGTTCTCCAACTTCATTTCCGTTTCCATCTCCCAAAAGAAGAAGGACATCGGTATTCTGCGAGCAGTAGGCGCCAAGAGCAACGATGTATTTAAGATTTTCTTCTCCGAATCCGCTGTAATTGCCATTATCTGTATTGGGCTGTCCAGCATTGGCACCTATATTATCTGCGGCATGCTGAACAAGTCCATGGCCACCGGCCTTGGCGCATCGCTTCTGGTATTTGGCATTGGCTCTTTTGCATTGCTCGTCGCCATTGCCGCGATCACAGCCGTGCTTGCCACCTTCCTGCCTGTTTACATGGCAGCTAAGAAAAAGCCTGTTGATTCCATTCGTTCCCTGTAATTAAATTCAAAAACCCCCGCAGAGTGATTGCTCTGCGGGGTCTTTTGCGTGAATTTGACTTTCTCTCCGATTTTCTGTATAATACAGGCATTCTATCAAAGAAAGGAGCTTTGCCATGAAATACCGCAGTCTGATATGCCTATTGCTTTTTTTATGCATAGGCCTGCTTTCTGCCTGCCACCAGCAACCGGAGTCCCCTTCCGAACCGGCAACGCCCCCTATCAGCATCGAAGAACAATATGCACAAAGCTGTTTGCAAATTCAGCAATCTGAAAATCTCATTATTGAATACATTGTCAGCGAAAGCCGTTTGATCGGTACAGAAACCTTTTATAAGTACACCTCCGGAACGGCCTCTTACAGTAATTTTGCCCAACCTACCATGACCGCGGTTGTGGAAGAACAACTGAAATACGGTGCCTATGAAAATGCCTATCAAGAGGTCTATTGCGACGAAACCGCATACAGCACCATCCACAGCAATCACTTTTCTGCGTCACTGACGCCTGCGGGATTTATAGATCGCCAAATACCCGCGATTCTTTTAGACTCTAACATTTACCAAACCGTAACCGCAGAAGAAACTGCCGACGGCATTACCCTTTCCTTCATCAATCCCGTTTCTCCGGAAGCTTGGCTGAAACTCAACAGTGCCGCAACCATGATTTCTGCCCATGGCACCGCCAAGCTGGACATAACAGGAGCCATCAGCGAATTTCACTACACCATTGAATATATGCTTGGGCAAACGCAATACACCTATACCGTCACCGCAAAACCCACAACACCCAAAACGCTGGACTTAAACGGAAGTCACTCCGAGCATTTCGAAAGCAGTATTCCCCTCTCCGACTTGCAAATCCCCAAACTGTTGATGCAAGTAGTGGGCGATGTGTATTCGGCAAACAATCTTTTCTGCGAAAGTGTGGAATCTATCGACAGCGCAGCCATTCCCATTTCCTTCCGTCAAAACGGAACTTACACCGTTAACAGCAAAAACAGCGCGCTTTATGCCGAGCTTATTTACGAAGCAACCTTTACCGACGGACACGAAGGTATTCTGTCCAGCACCAAGCAGACGGATTTATACGAAAACGGTATTTTTTCCAGCACCATCGGGGACAATGAACCCGAAATCCAAGAAGACATTTCCGCCCAGACCATGCGGCAATATTGTGAAGATGCCGTTCTTTCTGCCTTATTTGCCACCAAATATTTATCCGCCGGCGAAATTACCCTTGAAAACGGCAACTATCGCATAAACCTTTTCGGTAACAACGCCTTTGTCGCAGATTTCACAAAGAGCGTATCCGAGTTCCTGCAACTGAATATCGGTGACGGCACGCAAAGCGGTGTGGTCACTGACGCTTCCGGCTATGTGCTTCTCAGCGGAGAAACCGGTCTGCCTTTGGAAATGGGACTTTCCATGAAGCGAGAGCATCAAATCAATTTCGTTCCCTACGAGCTTGCCTACACCTTGCAGCACACTTTGTCTCTTTTACCGTAACAAAAACCGCCACTTAGGAAACCTAAGTGGCGGGCTTTTTATTTACAGATCCAATTTTAAGTCGTTTTCTTTAATCCAGCCCCATTTTCTGAGGATTTCGCAAAACACCCAGCTTAAAATTGCCGGCAGAACAAAGCAAATCAGCGCAAGTCCTACCCAATCCATGGCAGTAATTGCCGTTTTCGCGCCTGCGGCAATATCATTGACCCAGCCGGTATAGACACCGATTTGTCCAACCAAACCGCAGGTGCCCATGCCGGAAGAAACCTCTGCGCCATTCATTTCCAGTCTGAATAAGCAAGTCGCAATCGGTCCTGTAATCATGGAAGTCAGTACCGGAGGAATCCAGCATCGAGGATTCTTCACCAAATTTGGCATTTGCAGCATGCTGGTGCCGATACCTTGGGCAACCAAACCGCCCAGACGATTTTCTTTATAGCTCATCACCGCAAATCCTACCATGTGAGCGCAGCAGCCGGCAACTGCCGCACCGCCTGCCAAACCTGTCAGCGACAAGGCTGCGCAAATCGCCGCAGAAGAAATAGGCAGGGTCAAAGCAATACCAATGATGGCAGAAACCAGAATACCCATCACAAAAGGCTGCTGGGTGGTTGCCCATTTTACCGCTGTTCCCACGGCATTGGCGGCCTGTCCAATGGGGGCCGCTACTAAGCTAGCTAAGCCAATGCCAATCAAAACCGTAACAATAGGCGTTACTAAAATATCAATCTTTGTTTCCTTGGAAACCAATTTGCCGCATTCGCAGGCAACAATGGCCACAAAGTAAACAGCCAACGCGCCGCCTGCGCCACCCATGGAATTGGTGGCAAAGCCAACGGGAATCAAGGAAAACAGCACCAAACCGGGGGCTTTCAACGCTGTACCGATTGCCACCGCAATGCCCGCGCCCACCATCAACGATGCCAGACCGCCAATGGTATACCCTGCTGAGCCGATGGTAACAATGACTGCATTTAAAAAACCGATATGGAATTGCTGGCCAATGGTGTTAAGAATCGTTCCCACCAGCAAGGTGCAGAACAAGCCCTGCGCCATAGCACCCAGCGCATCGATGCCGTACCGTTTTCCGGAGAAAATAATATCCTTGCGTTTCAGGAAAGCCTTGATTTTGCTCATATCCTCACTTCCTTTTCTTAATTGATAAAATTATATCAATATCAAAATTTCTTGTCAATATCCGTAAAGTGCATAGAAAATCAAAAACTGCTGTGCTTAAAACACAGCAGTTTTCCTATATCATAGCACCTTAGAAAGGAAGTCCTGCAATCTATGATTCTGGGGATGTTCAAAAATGGCTTCCGGCGAGCCTTCCTCAACGATTTTGCCTTCATCCATAAACAACACGCGGTTGCCCACTTCCTTGGCAAATCCCATTTCGTGGGTTACCACCACCATGGTCATGCCCTCTTTGGCAAGCTCCTTCATAACATTCAGCACTTCGCCTACCATTTCCGGGTCAAGCGCAGAAGTCGGCTCATCAAACAGCAGCACCTCCGGCTCCATCATCAGTGCGCGCACAATGGCAACACGCTGTTTTTGTCCGCCGGAAAGCTGAATGGGATATGCATCCGCGCGATCCTCTAAGCCCACGCGCTTTAATAGCGCCATGGCCTTTTCTTTTGCAATCTCTTTGGATATATGCTTCACCTTAACAGGCGCCAAAATCATATTATCCAAAATCGTCATGTGGGGGAACAGATTGAAATGCTGAAACACCATGCCCATTTTCTGGCGGTGCTTGTCAATATCCAGCTTTACCAATCTTCCCTTTTCGTTGCGAATTTTCTTCTGAGTAATATCCACTCCATCAAAGACAATATGTCCGTCAGTGGGTGTTTCTGTTAAGTTTAAGCTGCGAAGCAGTGTAGACTTGCCCGAACCGGAGGGGCCGATCACCACCATCACATCGCCCTTATTGATATCCACAGAAACATCGTTCAAGGCCTTAATGACACCGTGATTGAAGTGCTTTTTTAAGTTTTGAACGGAAATCAAACAATCAGCGCACATTTCCACGGCTCATTCTCCTTTCGAAATAGGCAATTAACTTGGATGTGGGGAAGCAAAGGCAGAAATACACAGCCGTTGCCACCAGCAGCGGCTCCATAATAATACTGGCCGCGCCACGAACATCGTTCACTGCCGCCATCAAATCCGGCACGCCAATGGTATATGCGATGGCAGATTCTTTAATAATAACAACGAATTCGTTGGCAATAGCAGGCAGAATGTTTCTGAGCGCCTGCGGCAGAATAATATGTATCATGGTCTTACTTTGAGAAAGGCCCAAAGAACGCGCCGCTTCTGTCTGACCGCCATCAATGGATTGAATACCGGAACGGATAATCTCGCAAAGATATGCAGCAGAGTTCATACCCAGCGCCACTACACCGGGCAAAAAGCGCTGTAATTTCAAAAAGCCCAGCAGCGTCACATTGGGCAGACGCACCAAGCGGAACACACCGAAATAAATAATCATGATCTGCACCAGCACAGGTGTGGAACGAATGACCTCCACATAGCAGGTGGCAAGAAAAGAAATGGGGTTAAACTTGCTGATGGTCAGCAAAATTCCATTCCCCCGCAAACGTCCGTTCTTATCCAGCCCTAAGAAACGAAAGGGACGAATATCGCTCATTCTGGCAATGGCCAGCAAAATGCCCAAAATAAAACCGATAATAACGGTAAACAGAGCCAGCAGCACCGTAACGATAATGCCCTGCTTAAATAATTCCGCATACCGCCAGCAGGTTTCAAAACCTTTGGCAGTGATTAGATTTCCCATGAAAATAGCTCCTTTATCACTTCTGTCCAAACGCACCGATTCCTCCCCATAAGCTGGGGAGGAATGGATGTAAATTTAATTAGCCGGCTTCGGGAATGTTGCCATCTTCGCCCAGCATACCTTCATAGGTCTCACCGGCAGCCTGTGCAGCAGCCTTTTCCAGGAAGGTAGCGAAGGTGCCATCATTGATGCACTTGGTAATAGCCTCGTTAACGTACTTCAACAAATCTTCATTGCCCTTCTTCACGCCAATGATGTTGCCATCTTCTTCATAAGGAACTTCGCAGAGAATTTCCAGATTGGAGTAGGTGTTCTTGTAAGACTGAGCCACATCCCATTCGATGTAAGCGCCATCCAAAGTGCCTGCGGCAACTTCTGCAATGATGTCAGTAGCGGACTTCAAGGAAACGATGTCAGCATCGGGGCTGTTAGCTTCTGCCAGCTCCATCTGAATGGTACCGGTCTGAGCGCCAATGGAGTAATCAGCATTATTGGTGGAAGCCAAGTCAGTAAACTTGGACTTGTTAGCAGCGTTGGTCACGAATGCCTGCTTGCCGCCGTAGTAAATCATGGAGAAGTCCATCTTCTCTTCACGCTCGGGATCGGGAGACAAACCGGCCAGAGCCAAGTCAGCAACACCAGCGCCCATCTCACCAACGATACCGTCGAAGCTCATGGGGATCACTTCCAGCGTCAACCCAAGATAATCAGCGATGTACTTAGCCAAATCCATGTCGAAGCCGGCCAGCTGGGGCTTGCCGTCTACGATCGCGTAGAACTCATAGGGTGCATAGTCGGGGGAAGTAACGACGGTTAAGTAACCTTCTTTTACGGTGGTCAGATTGTACTTGTTGGTACCGGCATTTTCTTCTTCAACCACGCAGCCGGAGAAAAGACCCAGCATCATAACCAGAGCAAGACATACAGCAATTAACTTTTTCATTTTTTATAACTCCTTTTCATAATCCCGCGGGATGTTTTGTTGATAGCTGAATTATACACCGTATAATATGCATAGTCAAGTGTATAATAATACAAACATGCTCCAAGTTTTATGGGTTTTATATGGTGCAAATGCACAAAAATACAAGATATTTATGTATAAATGAATAATTTAATAAAAATTGAGTGAATATTAAAATGAATATTCATCGGAATATTCACAATTTTTATGAATATTGAAGCCCTCTTCCCTATTTTGGGGAGAGGGCTTAGTCATTTACTTCTGCGCAAGGTCTTTAATGACCTCACCGGCCATAATCAATCCGGCAACACCGGGTACAAAAGATACAGAGCCGGGCGTTGTGCGTCGGCCGCTGCCTTCGCGCTCTAATATCATTTCCTCAGTTTCTGCAACAGGGAGAGGCAGTTCCTCAGAATACACCGCCTTAATGCCTTTCAATCCCCGCTTTGCACATTCTTTTCGCATGATCCGCGCCAAGGCGCAGCCGGAGGTCTTGGAAATATCCGCCACCCGAAAGGCTGTGGCATCCAGCTTATTACCAGTACCCATGCAGCTGATAATCGGCACCCCCGCCGCCTTGGCTTGGGCAATTAAGGCAAGCTTTCCCGACACCGTATCGATGGCATCCACCACATAATCATATCCAGAAAGGTCAAATTCATGGGCAGTTTCCGGCAGATAAAAGGTTTTGCAGGCAGTCACCTGAATATCCGGGTTGATGTCGCGAATTCGATTGGCCGCCACATCCACCTTATCCTGCCCAACGGCACTATGGGTTGCCAAAATTTGCCGATTCAGATTCGTCAGGCTCACAGTGTCATGGTCAACCAAAGTCAAATGTCCCACACCGGCTCGCGCCAGCGCTTCCGCGGTATAACCACCCACACCGCCCAAACCAAAGAGAATCACCCGGGCATTTTTTAAAACTTCCACCCCATCATCACCCAGTAAAAGTCGGGTACGATCATATTGGTCCGTCATAGCTTAAACCTTTTCGATTGCCTGCTTCAAATCGGCAATCAAGTCCTCCGCGTTTTCCAAGCCGCAGCTCAGTCGAATCAAATCCGCGCCGACACCGGCAGCGTCCAGCTGCTCGTCGGTCATTTGGCGATGGGTAGCAGAAGCCGGATGCAGACAACAGGTGCGACTGTCGGCCACATGGGTTTCAATAGAACCCAGTTGCAGATGCTTCATGAACACCTCTGCCGCTGCGCGGCCGCCCTTCAAGCCAAAGGAAATGACACCACAAGAGCCGTTGGGCAGGTATTTCTGCGCTAAGTCATAATACTTGTCGCCTTTTAATCCGCAATACTTGACCCAAGCCACCTTTTCATTGCTTTCTAAGAACTCTGCGATTTTCTGGGCATTGGCGCAGTGCTGCTTCATGCGGAACGGCAGGCTTTCCAAGCCCAAATTCAAATAGAACGCGCTCTGGGGAGACTGAATGCTGCCCAAATCACGCATGAGCTGCACAGTACATTTGGTAATAAACGCGCCGCCTAAGCCGAAGCGCTCGGTATAAGTCACGCCATGATAGCTGTCGTCGGGAGTGCAAAGGCCGGGGAATTTATCGGGATACTTCGTCCAGTCAAATTTGCCGCCGTCAACAATACAGCCGCCCACCGCAACACCATGACCGTCCATATATTTGGTGGTAGAATGGGTCACAATGTCCGCGCCCCACTCAATAGGACGGCAGTTAATGGGGGTAGCGAAGGTGTTGTCCACAATCAGCGGTACACCGTGGGCATGGGCTGCCTTAGCAAATTTCTCAATGTCCAGCACATTCAAAGCAGGATTGGCAATGGTCTCGCCAAAAACCGCCTTGGTATTGGGACGGAAAGCCGCATTCAGCTCTTCCTCGGTGCAATCGGGGCTGACAAAAGTAAACTCCACGCCCATACGCTTCATGGTCACGCTGAACAAATTAAAGCTGCCTCCGTAAATAGCCGACGAGGACACCACATGGTCGCCGCAGGAAGCAATATTGAACACCGCATAGAAATTGGCCGCCTGACCCGAGCCGGTGAGCATAGCCGCAGTGCCGCCCTCCAAGGCTGCAATTTTCGCCGCCACCGCGTCACAAGTAGGATTTTGCAGACGGGAATAGAAATAACCGGAAGCCTCCAAATCAAACAGCTTGCCCATTTCCTCGGAAGTGGCATATTTAAATGTGGTACTCTGCACAATGGGCACCTGTCTGGGCTCACCATTGCCCGGCTGATAGCCAGCCTGAATACACAATGTTTCTAAACCAAGTTTCTTATCCAAAGGGATCACCTCATATCAGATAGATTAAAAATATTGTAACCGCTTGATGGTTATTTGTCAACAAAAGCACCCCTTGCAATCTACGCTCTTTTCTAGTATGATAATGTAAAATCCACCAAACGGAGTTTATTATGGAGAAAATCACCAGTTTTACCATTGATCATATCAAATTGCAACCCGGTCTTTATGTTTCCCGCAAGGATCGCGTTGGTGCAGAAACCGTCACCACCTTTGACCTGCGGCTGACCAGCCCCAATGAAGAGCCTGTGCTCAACACAGCGGAAATGCACACCATGGAGCATTTGGCCGCCACCTATTTGCGGAACGAGCCGAATTGGAAAGAAAAGGTGCTGTATTTCGGCCCTATGGGCTGCCGCACCGGATTTTATCTTCTGCTGGCAGGGGATTCCACCAGCAAGGATGCCCTTCCCCTTGTGTATGATTGCTTCTGCTTCATTCGGGATTTCCGCGGTGAAGTCCCCGGCGCATCTGCCAAGGATTGTGGCAACTATCTGGATATGAATTTACCCATGGCAAATTACTGGGGCGGCAAATATGCCAGCCTCTTAAAAGACATTACAGAAGACCGACTGGTTTATCCGGAATAAGGAGAGCAAGATGAAGCTTGGAATCATTGGCGCCATGGCCATCGAAGTGGCTGCGCTAAAAGAGAAAATGGAAAACGGATCCATAACCACCCATGCCGGCATGGAATTTTGCGAGGGATTATTGGAAGGCGCTCCCTGCGTTGTGGTGCAGTGCGGTGTCGGCAAGGTCAACGCCGCCATGTGTGCCCAGATTCTATGCAGTTGCTACGGTGTGACTCACCTTGTAAACACAGGCATTGCCGGTTCTTTGAACGCAGAACTAGACATTGGGGATCTGGTGGTCAGCAACGATGTGATGCACCATGATTTTGACTGCACCGGTTTTGGTTATCCTATGGGCAAAGTGCCGGACAGCGATGTGGTCGCCTATCCTGCGGACTCCGGCATGATTACTCTCGCCTGCGCAGCAGCAGAAACTGTCCATCCTAATCATGTTAAAATCGGGCGAATCGCCAGCGGCGACCAGTTTATCTGCGACAAAGAAGTAAAAGGGCGCATTATCGAACTCACCGGCGCTCTGTGTACCGAAATGGAGGGCGCTGCCATTGCCCAAACCGCTTACCGCAACGGCATCCCTTTTGTCATTCTTCGCGCCATTTCCGACAAAGCAGATGATTCTGCTGAAATGGACTATCCCACCTTTGAAGCCATCGCTGCCCAGCGATGCGCCCAAGTAGCCTCCCTGCTGGCCAAAGCGCTTTGCTAATACCGTAAACTAAACCCCGCAGCCATAAAGCTGCGGGGTTTTTCCTTAGTTCAATTCCTTTGCGCTGAATTTCAGCGCAGAATCAATCACCATATCCATATCGTAATACTTGTATTCGCCCAAGCGACCACCAAAGGAAACCTTTTCTTCCTTATCGGCCAGTTCCTTGTAGCGAAGGTAAAGCGCGCTGTTTCGTTCATCGTTTACAGGATAATAAGGCTCGTCCCCCGGCTTCCACTCGGAGCTAAACTCCCGGCTGATCACCGTTTTCGGCAGATCGTTTCCGTTTTTATCCTTGCCGAACTCAAACCACTTGTGCTCAATAATCCGCGTCCACGGTGTTTCAGCATCGGTGTAGTTAACCGCGGCATTGCCTTGGAAATTAGGAATGTCCAGCACTTCCGTTTCAAAACGAACAGAGCGATATTCCAAATTGCCTAAGCAAAAGCCGAAATACGCATCAATAGCGCCGGTATAGACCACCTGATCTGCCAACTGATCCAGCTCATTTTTGCATTCCAGATAGTCAACACCCAGCCGCACCTCAATGCCATCGAGCATATTTTCCACCATTCGGGTGTAACCGCCAACAGGAATACCCTGATACAGGGCGTTGAAATAATTGTTATCAAAGGTCAGCCGTACCGGCAGGCGTTTAATGATAAAAGCAGGCAGCTCGGTGCATTTGCGACCCCACTGCTTTTCTGTGTAGCCTTTCACCAGCTTTTCGTAAATATCACGGCCCACCAAAGAAATCGCCTGCTCCTCTAAATTCTGAGGTTCACCGGTAATTTCAGCGCGCTGCTCGTTGATTTTCACCTCGGCTTCTGCGGGGGTCACAACACCCCACATTTGATTGAAGGTATACATATTAAACGGCAGAGAGTACAGCTCCCCCTTGTAATTTGCAACGGGAGCGTTGGTAAACCGGTTAAATTCCGCAAATTGGTTTACATAATCCCAAACATGCTTCATATTGGTATGGAAAATGTGGGCGCCATACTGATGCACCTGAATCCCCTCTACCTCTTGGGTATACACATTACCGGCGATGTTGGCTCGCTTGTCAATAACCAGCACCTGCCTGCCTGCCTTTTTCGCCTGCTGGGCAAACACCGCGCCAAACAAGCCTGCGCCAACCACCAAATAATCGTACTTCATAACAATCCCTCAAATGTCGGTTTATTTTTCCTCTTGCTTTTTGCTCAGCAAAAATTCCGCGTAATCAAAATCCATCTGACTGTCAATGTCAACGCTGTGCTCTTTGTCCATAATGTACGCATAGCAACCCTCACGAGCCATAAAAATGCTCTCGCGTACAAAATCTATCTCTGCCAGAGTCACCGCACCGTTGACACGATAATAGGTAGGCAGCTGCTGTCTGGGAACATTGGCTTCCTTTTTAATAAATCCATTAAAAGACAGATCCTCGGGAAGTACATTGCTCCACAAAGGAGGATGCTCCATCTCACACACAGAAATAACAGCTCTGGCCTTCTTTTCCTGATACAAGGCGTAAACACCTAGAATATCCTCTGCTGTTCGCAGTGGAGAGGTAGGTTGCAGCAAAACCGCAACATCAAAGGTTTGGCCTATTTGCTCATACTGTTCCAAAGCAGCCAGCACCACATCCCAAGATGCAACCGTACCGGCAGCCTTCTGCGCAGAACGCAGAAACGGAACATCAGCACCATATTCACGGGCAATTTTCGCATATTCTTCGCTGTCAGTAGACACATGAATGCAGTCAAACAATCCGCTCTTTTGTGCCGCTTCAATAGAATACGCCAATAACGGCTTTCCTGCAAGCGGCTTAATGTTTTTGTGAGGCACTCCCTGAGAGCCACTGCGCGCAGGAATTACAGCAATGATTTTCATGTTTATCTCCTTATTGCGATGTTTTTTTATCGAAAAAATTCTTTACTGTGCTATATATTACCTTGCGATATTTGATTCCCACAAATACGCTGGCAATCACATAAAGGACAATCAGCGCAAGCCGCAAGCCAGTTGTATAGGTGAAGCGAATGAGGATGCCAAACAAACAAACTCCCAGCGCGCAGGCAAAGTTAAATTTATTATGGTATGCATGGTCATGCCGAAAGAACCGAACGGCACAGTAGTGGAAAACCAGAAGAAGCAAATAGCAAATCATAGTGGCATAGGCAGCCGCTTCATAACCGAACTTTTCTACCAAGATAAATGTCATGGCCACATTGATCACCGCAGTCACCATCGTTCCTGCGGAAATCACACCAGGTTTCATTAAATATGTTTCCATATTCACATATAAGGTATAAATAAACTGGCAGCAGCAGCCCGCCATAATGGGCATCAACACACCCTGTGCCGGCCGATAAACCTCACCGCCGATGATCAGCATAATTTCCGGAGCAATCAGTAAAAGCCCTACGGTTACATAAGTGAAAATACCAACATAAACGCGGCATACAGATTTCACTTTTGCAAATTCCCCAGCTTTCAATCGAGGGAACAACCACGGCACCATCGCTTCATTGGCGGAGTTGGACAGCATAGAAATCACAACTGCGCAGGTAAAGCCAATGTTATAAAAAGCCACCGCCTCATCGCCGCAAATATACTGAATAATCAGCTTGTTGGACGAGCCCAAAATATACATGGAAACCAAGTGGGGCAGCATAGGCAAAGACAATCGCAAGCCATATCTGATATACTCCCACTTTACCGCGCGACCCTTACAAAGCAGATACCCAAACAGAATGCCGCAGAAAACAATCAGCACACCGTTATTGCCGACCACCCGTCCCAACAGCTGATCGGGAAACAGCTCTGCCAATAAAATAGCAGCACCAATCGACAAAACCGATGAAATCAACGTAATTGCAGTTGATGTTTTATATCGGAAGGTGACATGATTCACCCCTTGGAACACAAGCAGTGCAGGCTGAACCAGCATATACAAGAACATGAGGTGGATATACCTCATGTCCATAGAAAAGAGCTGGCAGAAGAAATCTCGGAACAGCACCACAATGCCATATACAAAGGCAGTAAACACAAAGCTTGCCACCGCAACAGAAGAGGCATATCCCTGCAACCGTTTGGAATAATCCAAGCTGGCCCGCGTAATGGTGGAATGCAATCCCAAGGGCAGGATACACAAAAGCAAGGATTGCCATGTGGTAAATGTGGAGTATTTTCCGAAGTCGCTGACGCTCATGAGTCTGGCGAAAATGGGTGTCGTCAAAAACACGAGGCCCTTGGCTACAAAATTAGAAAAAGTATACCAGATACCAGATGTCAACGCTTTTTTATCAATGTTTTGCATGATTATTTCCTTTATTCCGCCGCGACATCTGCAAGATGGCGCAGCATTGACTGAAATTCTTCCTGCGTTTTGGGAAAAAGCAATCCGGCATCTTCGCAATTTTCATTGATCAGCGCACAGAATTTTTCCGCCGCCGCACTTACCCCAGCCACCTTAACAGGCATCAGATTGCTTAAAAACATAGATGGGCAAGCTTCTCCCACCAAACCATCCAACAAATATGCAGAAAACAATGCGGTAGAATTATTGGCCATGATCAATTTCGGCAACGCTTTGCTTTGCAGCAAAACCGCCTCAAAAGGAATGGTGGTGCGCATGATTTCATAATCCGCCCACAGATATTGATTTTGAGAACGGGGGTGCATTTTCACCATAATATCCGCATCCAATATTTCTGCGGCCAATCCCAAACACTTCTGCTCCGTTGCGATATTACCCTCGCAAATTTCTTTTGCATAAGGCTGTTCAAAATACAAAATTCCTGATATCAGAGAAGCTTCCTCTTCCAAGGGCCAAACATGGCACACCGCCTCTTTCAGTTTTGCGCTGATTTCAGCAGACTGTGGGATTTCCTTTGCGCAAAAATGTGTATTCTCCACCATGTAAGCAGGCTTATACACATAAAGATTCTTTACCCTGTCTAAATATTTGCCATGTCCATTGAGCTTCATCAGCTTGGCAGGTAACGCACTGGGCACATAACAATTCTTATAAACATACGCTCCGGAGCCATCTTCCCCGTAGGCAAACTCGCAGGCAATTCCCCGCTTTTCATAGGCAGCGATCACATGTGTCAAATTGATAAAATCCAGAGCAAAGAACACCCATTTTTCACAAGCTGTTTGATACATCAAACGACGCATAAGCTTGTCGGGAATGAAGGTGTTCACCAATCGCTTAGCACGGCTGAGTCTGGTTTTGTTATTGCTGTGATACAGCACCACTTCCCCGAACACATCGGTTTCACGAATCCGCTTAACAAGCGCCTCGTCAATTTTAAAGTGATCCAAAATCACCAGAATATTATCTGGCTTTTCTTCCCCACAAGCCATGGTCATCGCTGCCATAATGTGATAAGGTGTGGCGCAAAAATACCCCGTCATACCTGCTGCACTTCCTTTCGGCTTATGCTTGCCACACAGGCACCGGCCGCGAACCAGAAAATTGCTTGAAAGAAATTGGCGCCCATCAAAACGAAATTTGTTTCGACTACATTGTTTACCAGCATAGCAATGACCATCGGCAAGGTTAAGGCAAACAGCAAATAGGAAGAGCCGTTGCCGGCCGTAAGAAATTGCGTAAAGAAAAACCGCAGCGCTTTACAGGTACAAAGCAACAGGAAACTCACCATCAATGCCAAGGCTACTACGCCGCAATTAACCAAAATCTGCAAAAAACCGTTATGCATATTACCGTTTGCCCAAGCAATAAATCTATGCTGCTGAGATGTAAACGTCATTCCCTCTGCGGTCATAGCCTCATAGTATTTCATAGGATGATTTACGCCAACCAGCAACGTTTTGCCCGACAGCAATCCCAGATGCGCCTGCCAAATATCCATGCGCTTATTCGTAATGTCAATATTGTCGTTATTGGCCTCTTCCCGGCCCTCAAAGCCCTGTTGCAGCTTGTCTATAATGTCGGAGAGTTCTTCATCGGAAGCATCATCAGAATCAGAGTGTTGATTGGTTGACTCATAATAACCTACCATTGCTGCGCATAAGCCCTTATTTGCCACCGTTAACACACCGGCGCATACTGCCGTTGCCAAAACCACACTGACAACGCGAACGCCAATATGCTGCCACACCTTAAAATTACCTTCCATCTTCAACGGCTTACGTACCAGCAGGAACATCGCCAAAAATGCAAAGCCTGCCAAATACGTACCTCGGGAAAGGGCAACAGAAATATACGCAACGGCAATGACAACTTCCGCCACGCAAAATCCTACCCACCAACGGTATCCTTTTTTGCCTTTGCGTAAATACAAATTTAAAATAGCGCACCAAATCGCAATCAGCGCATACATACCGCCCACATTGGGGCTGGAAAATACGCCAAACAAACGGTTGACATAGACGCCGAAGTGTACCGTCATACCACTGCGAATTACAACCTCGCCCATATATACCGTAATAAACATCCCCACGGATATCAGCAAGGTAACAGAAACCACTGCGCCTACTATTGTAGCAACCCATTTCAAAAGCTCGAAATAATCCGTCTTTTCTCTTTCACTTTGGGCATAGAGCACCACAATACACAGCGCCAAATAGCAAAGGGAAATCAGAGAATGAAGTCCGCCATAACGAAACTGCACAATTTCCGTTGTTGCGCAAACGCCTAAAAATGCCAGCAAAATCGGCATCATTTTATGTGTCCATGCTCTTTTGTTTTTACTAAGAATATATGTATTTAAGGCAACACATGCACCCCACAGAGAAAACAGTGCAAGAAACACTCTGGAAATGGCAAGAGGATTTACAACCACCAGCATATTGACCGCCAAATACGTCAAATAGCAAACGGTGAACCACTTCGGCTCAAAAATAATTTGTTTCATGCGTTCTTTCATAGGTTTCTCCTTATGGATGCTTTAAAATGCAACAAATTTACACGCGGGCGCCAGTCAGTGTGTCCACCATTTCCACAATTTTTTTGTATGAAGTAGGACGATCAAATTGCTCTTCACCAATTTGACGGGCAATTTTGCCCATTTTCTCCCGCATTTCAGGGTTTTCATATAACTTTTGAATGGTATCGGCCAAAGCGTCTACATTCTCAGGCTCTACATTAATGCCGAAACCGTCAGATTCCACCTTCCCCCAGAACTCTTTATCCAGTCCTGTGTTAATCATCGGCTTGGCAGAAGCCAAATAGTCACCGATTTTGGAAACAATGCTCTGGGCTGCCTTGCGCACCAGAGAATTGATCACAACATCGGATTTTACTAAATACGCTGCCATAAGTGCATGAGGCACATAGCCTACAAAGGTAACATTGCCGCTGAGGGTTGCCGCAAGAGTTTCAAACTCAGGACGCAGCGGGCCGTCGCCTAAAAGCACCACGCGCACATTGGAAATCCCGCGCTGCTGCAACAGATCTGCCGCCCGGATCAAAGTAGGAATGTCATAGCTTGTGCCCAGCGTTCCTGCGTATGTAATCCAGAATTCTCCGTCGGGCTTTTCGACTTTATCCATGTTTTGCGCGACCTCATTATCAAAAGCCGCTAAATCATTTCCCACATACACCGTCGTCTTCAATGGAATCTTTACGCCATATTTCAGCGGCTCATCCCGATAAGAGTCAGACGACCCCACAACACCATGGCTCAAACGATATGTCTTTTTCGCAGTCACCGTAAAGTAGGAAAACAGAATGTCGCTGATCACAGGAACATCCAGCACCATGCGCATTGCCTCCGGCCACAGATCCTCCACGTCAGAAATAAACGGAACGCCCTGCTCCTTAGCATGCTGCGCCGCCACAGAAGCCAAATGATTGTCCGGCACTTGGGCGTAAATCAAGTCATACTTGGCGCTTTGCAGATGTTTCAGAATATTTGCCGTGAGCTTCCGACGGCTGAGAATCCGCTTAACCTGCACATTTTTCGTGTATCCCGGTTCATCAAAAAAGCACACCTTACACTTAGAGGCATTTTGGATTTGTTCCATTTCCTCCACCGTGCGAAAACGCTTCAACCAATGCTGAAAACGGCTTGTGAGCAATTCCACCTCATAGCCGTAATCGCACATTAGTTCCGCCAGATAGAACATCCGGCCCAAACCTTTTTCACCGGCAAGCGCTACATCCGTGGAAATCAACGCAATTTTCTTCATATTTCCCCATCCTCTCATCCGAAAAAACAAGCCGATTTACTCTTGCTCCTGCTGCTTATGAGATTGCTCCAAAAGCTGCTCTGTCAGTGCTTCATTTTCCGCGATTTTTTCAAACCCCTCCGTACTTTCCTTTTTCAGAAGAATACGCAGCGTCATCAAAATCAGCTTAATATCCAGCAGCAAAGAATAATTTTCCACATACATCATGTCAAGACGCAGTTTGTCATAGGCAGCGGTATTGTATTTTCCGTAAATCTGGGCATAACCGGTCAAACCGCCCTTAACCTTGGTGCGCAGAATAAATTCCGGAACATCTTGCCCGTACTTTTCCATATGCTCCACTCGTTCGGGACGAGGGCCGACCACGCTCATATCTCCCTTCAAAATGTTGAGGATTTGCGGCAGCTCATCCACACGGCAGCCACGAATTACATTGCCCACCTTGGTAATTCGGGGGTCCTTGCCCGTTGCGGGGATGGAATGGCCGTCCTTTTCCGCATCCACAATCATGCTGCGGAACTTCAAAATATCAAACACCTTGCCATCCAAGGAGACCCGCGCCTGCTTGTAAAACACAGGGCCCCCATCTTCCAGCTTAATGGCAAGCGCCACAAGAAGCATAATGGGTGCGGCAGGAATTAAAGCCACTAAGCAAAGCACCAAATCCATTAACCGCTTGATAATACGCTGGGTAGGTGTCAGACCACTGCCTTTGACCAAGAACAAGGGTGTATCAAACAAATTAATACTTTCTGCACCGCGAACAATAATATCCGACAATTTCGGGGTGACATAGGCACGAATCTTATTGCGATAGCAGAACTTCAAAATGTCATTGCGAATACCGGCAGATACATCATTGATAATTACCGCATCATACTTGACAATTTCTTCGCAAATGGCTTCAAAACCGTCCTCTACGGGAATCAACTTAGCAACATGGTATTTATCAGGGCGGGTTTCCATCTTGATTTTTAATGTCACCGCTTCATCGCGGCCATAAATCATCACCATGTTTTTTGGGGTATACAACACATGATAAAAACCGGAATAGCAAATGGTGCATACCACAGATACGATCGCGCCCAGCGCCATCACCAGCAGCATGGGAATGGGAGAAATCATCACATTGGCAATTAAGCAAAGCTGCCAATAAGTGATAAAGTTGGTAATAAATAAGGCAATCCACTGAGAAAACAGCACATCGGTTTTTCTTAGGTATCCGAATTTGTACCCGTCCATGGCATAAAACAGGCAGGCAACCAAAGCAAAATATACGCCCGCTAAGACAAACTTGCCCTTTCCGTAATAATTAGGAAACGGCTCGCTGTCGTAGCCATACCGCCACACAAAATAGTAAATCAACGTCAGCACCAAAAGCTCCAGTAAAGCTTCCAGCGTACGAATAATATTCTTAACGCCATGAATATCTTTTCTTTTTTTCATAATGTTAACTCCTATATCTGTCTCGTTATGAAAAGGCGAACGCACAACCTTAGCGTTCTTCCTATATTAGGTTATTTCCTGCCGCCTGAATTTTGATACAAAAATATGTGAAAACAGGCCGAAAGCATAACTTGCCATTATTCCCATATTATAACACAAATAAACTATTTTTCAAGTCTTTCCAACATTTTTAGGCACCCCTGCACTTTTCTCCCTCTGCTTTTAAAAATTCCCTTTTCTTCCTCCATTTTAACCGTTATTTTATCCTTTTATTAAGCAGTTTCCTCCCCCTGCAAAGCCAGCGTCGGCAATGCCCGCTGACCAAGCAATCCGTTTTCATGCCCGTTTCTGCACGTTCCCACATAAGGTGCATAAACTGTCCTGTAAGCAATTTGCTTCATCCCATATAACCTCGGGAGGTATCGGTTATGTCTGAACAATATCAGGGCATGCTGCGTTGTAATCCTCAGGATTTACAGCAGGCCATGTCCATTCACACAAGGAAAATTACGGATAGCTGCCGTGATAAGGACTGCATCGAGGACCTTCGGGTCTACCTGACCAAAGGCTCACAAGCGCTGCTGGATAGCTGCGCCAACGCAAAAGTGCGCTGTGCAGAGCTGATCTACACATATATTGATGTAGAGCCGGTGGCTTTTGACCGCAACCATTACTGCATTGATGTCACATTCTACTATCGGGTACTGGCAGACGCCACCATCGGCAATTCCCGTCCTGCTGCACTGTACGGTCTGGCTGTCTTTACCAAGCGGGCTGTTCTCTGCGGTGAGGACAGCTCCGCGCACATCTACCGCAGCGACACCCGCCTGTGCGAAGCCGACGGGCCTACCCTGCGCTATGCCAACCGCCCCACCGCCGTGGTAGAGGTCACTGCCCACAATTAGTAAGGTAAAATGCCAACCCATATCCTATTAAAAATAATGCGAGAGCATCTTATTTGCTAAATTTAGGGTACAATATAATTATCACCTAAAGGAGGCAACTATATGATTTTAACAAACGATGCAATCTGTGAATTTGGCAATTATCTCCGTTGTGAGGAGAAAAGTGCGGCAACACAAGAAAAATATTTGCGGGATGTGCAAACGTTTTGCGTATATGCAGACGGCAATGAAATTTCAAAGGAGCTTGTGGTAGATTGGAAAAAGTATTTGGTGGAGCAAGGGTACGCTGTCCGATCTATTAACTCTATGCTGGCAAGTGTAAACTGCCTGCTGGACTTTCTGGGGCTGTCCAACTGCAAGGTAAAGAACATCCGAATGCAGCGACAGACCTACTGTGCTGAAGATAAGGAGTTAACAAAAGCAGAGTATCTGCGTCTGTTACAGGCATCTAAAAAGAATGAGCAGTTAAACTTAGTGATACAGACGATTTGTGGGACCGGTATCCGTGTTTCCGAATTGCAGTATTTCACAGTGGAAGCAGTACGATATGGCGAAGTCACTGTGGATTGCAAAAACAAAACCCGGACGATTCTCGTTCCGGGCAAATTAAAGAATATTCTGCTGAACTATGCAAAGAGACATGGTATCACCACCGGCGCGATCTTCATTACCCGGACAGGCAAACCACTGAATCGGAGTAATATTTGGGCTGCGATGAAAAAGCTGTGTGAGACTGCAGGTGTCAAGGCTTCTAAGGTCTTCCCTCACAACCTGCGCAAGCTGTTCGCTCGGACATTCTATAGTATTGAGAAGGACATCGCCAAGCTGGCAGATATTCTAGGGCATAGCTCCATCAACACCACACGAATCTATATCATGACTACCGGTTTTGAGCACCGCCGCAAAATCGAACGTCTGGGACTTGTAGTATAGAAAAAAAGAAAACCACATAATTCGCATTATGTAGTGAATTGTTTCTTTTCTAGCAAAAGTATCACCGCTCCTGCTTTCTTACAACAAAATAATGCGCAGCACAAATACGCCCTCTAACCAATATACAAAAAATGGTTTTATAGAGGGCGTAATTGTACTGCTTGCTATAATAAGTGCACAAGAAAAACCTTGAAATCTCAAGGTTTTTTTACGATTTAGAACTTGATTTCACATTCGTATCCGTGTATAATAAAGCAAATCAACTATGTAGATTGAAATAACGCACCACATAATGCGAATTATGTGGTTTTTATAAAACGTTACTACCACATAATGCGAATTATGTGATAATTAACCTCGAACCGGAAAAGAGAGCTTTTACGCAAGAGGATCAATCTGCACAAATACAATTCATCTACCTGTTCTGTGGTAAGCGTGTAGTATTACATCTGCTTACTACGGCAGAGAATATTGCAATGCAAAAACGTATATACGTTGTGCCTGCGCCTTAGAGCCTGTGCCTTGTATCGCTTAATGCGGTCCGTGGCGCAGGCTTTTTTCTTTTATTATGGTGAATTGGAGTCGCAAAAATGAGGTGAGAAAGAATTGCAAAAAAATATACAGTCCAGCAAAGAAAACTATCAAAGATTCTTATGTCCGGCGTGTGGCAAACACACTGTGCTGTGGTTGCTCCCAACGACAGAGGTCAAAGATTTGCCGATTAAGTGTAAACGGTGCGGCACAGAAAGTGTCGTAAATATATTGCCTGAGCCTGAGCCCGTAGAGCCTGTGCCTTGTATTGATTAACCCAATGCGTGGTGTAGGCTTTGTTCTTTGCAAACGTTCGACGTTTGCGTTATTTTTCCGAACCTTGTAGCAAACACTTACAAATGGGGGATTTAAAAATGAAAAAGGAATACATGCGTCAAAAACTTATGGAAGCTGCTATCCATGTGGTTGCCACTGAGGGGATTCATAAAGCTACCACGAAAGCCATAGCTAACCATTCCGGTGTTAATGAGGTGTATATTTATCGCTTGTTTGAGGACAAGGACGATTTGTTTACGCAAACGTTTGCCTTAATAGACAGTGAACTGATCGCATGTATTCTAAAATACGAACCGATTATGAATATGCAGGGAATAGAGATAGAGGAACGGTGTTACATATTCTTCAAAAGTTGTTGGAGGAATATCCTTGATTACGACAAGTGCTCCTTTTTTATTAAGTACTATTACTCGCACTATTATAACTCCTATTCCCCGCTAAAGAGAAGAAAGGCATATTCCAAGGTTATAGAGAGTTTCACCCCTGCTTTTAAGAAAGGCACGGATGTATGGAGGATATTTAATCGCATTCTTGATATTGTATACTCTACTGTAATTAAAATTCTGCGTGGTGAAATTCCGGATAACGATGAAACGGCAGAGGATGTTTTTAGGGTGCTTTATTCGGCCCTTGAACCGTTCCTTGTTTGGAGCAAAAGCAAAACGGCAAAAACTGTCTTGGAATACCAGGCAGAGGAAAGCAATATTTTAGATACGGATGAGGAGCGTGATTTTTAATATGAAGAAAGTGATGAACATAATCAAAACCACATTGGTATGGCTGGTGGTGCTGCTTGCTGTGTCGATGATGATTTTTACAGTTGTGTCTGTAACCACGTTCAATAGAAATGACCGCGATTTGTTCGGTTATAAGATGTATATCGTCAATTCGGATTCTATGGCGGCTACTGACTTCAATGCGGGTTCTTTGATCCTCGTAAAAGAGGTGGACCCTGCCACCCTGAAAGAAGGCGATATCATCACCTTTATGTCTCAGGACACCAATAGCTTTGGAGAAACGATTACCCATAAAATTCGCAAGCTGACCACTGATGCAAAAGGAAACCCTGGCTTCATCACTTATGGTACCACTACGGACACCGACGATGAAACAATTGTTACTTATCCCTACGTATTAGGTAAGTATCAAAGCAATATTCCCGGTCTTGGAACCTTCTTCAATTTCTTGAAGACCACGCCTGGTTATTTCGTGTGCATCTTCATACCGTTTATGCTGATTATTATTTATGAAGGCGTGAAGTTCTTCAACCTGTTCCGCCGTTATAAGAAGGAGCAGATGGAAGAAATGCAGGCTGAAAGAGATAAGATCGAAGCCGAAAAACTTGAAAATGCAAAAATGCTGGAAGAGCTCAAGGCGCTCAAAGCCCAGTTGGAAGGCGGTCAGCAACCTGTTGCCGTAGCCGCCGTATCCGAAGAAGCTGTATCCGACACTGCGCCGGGTGCAGAAACAGAGTGAGAACCCCTTACCACAAAGAAAGAAGTTGATTCACAAATGTTACAGTTTATTTTAGGTATGGTTTTAGGTGGCATAGTCGGCTTCCTCGTAGCTGCTGTACTTAGCATTAACAACTCCGAAAGAGACGAAATCCAACCCGCCCCCGAAAGCAGTGAAATAGGAGATAGCGATGCCCGAAGCAAATAACCCTGATACTGAATTGTACTTCCTTATTATTGTTCTTTGCGTGATTGTAATTATTCCAATGCTGATAGGAATGCTGATAGGATTGGCAATATTTATTAACGACTTTTCGCGGGAACTTAAATACTTGAATAATGAGATTGGTCGAACCACCGGTGCCGAGCGTCGGCATTGGATTCGCCAGCGACGGAGATTATGGCTATCCTTGATCCCGTTCGTAAAATATTGATTTGCTTGCAACAGAGCTTGTCTCTGTGGTGAGCGCGGTAACGAATGTGTTTTGTTTGGTTTCACCTCGCGTTACCGCGGCCGTCCCATCCTCTCGGATGGGACGGCAATCAAAGCCTATATTGAAACAATGTAGGTTTTGATTGCCGAAAGGCAACAAAGGAGAGTTAAAGGTATGAATAATACATTGAAAAAAATATGGAATATCGTATCCACGGCGCTTGTAGTGCTGATGGTGCTTTGCGCCGTGTTTTTGATGGGTTCCCGGTTGATCGGCTATCAATGCTACACCGTTATTTCTCCCAGTATGACGCCGGTATATGATGTTGGCGATCTGATTTATGTAAAAGAGGTTAATCCCAACACCATTAAGGCCGGTGACGTTATCACCTTTATCGTCAATGAAGATCTGGTAATCGGCACACACCGTGTCGTGCGTGTAGATGCACAAAATCAGCGCTTCTATACCAAGGGCGATGCCAATGAAATTGAAGATCAGGATCCCGTGCACTTTAATAATGTGATTGGCGTGCCACAGTTCTCTATTCCTAAACTCGGTTATGTGTCTGATTTTTTACAGAACCCTCCCGGTATGTATATCACAATCGGGGTTGGCATTATATTGATTCTTCTCATTTTTGTTCCCGATATGATCGGTAAAAAGAAAGAGGAAGAAAACGAAGAAGCAGCCGCTGTACAAACCGAGATTAACACTGCAGCAGAAGAAAACGAAAAACTGAAAGCCGAGCTTGCTCAGCTCCGTGCGGAAATGGAAAGCAAAAAGAGCGAATAACTTTGGTTTCCGATTCGTGCCTATAAAGGAATTCCAATAGGCATGAGTTTGAAATAAAATCTCGAAGAAAGGAGGAAAATCAGAATGAAAATGACAAAGAAAAAGGTGTTTGTTGCAGCTCTGGCAATCTGCCTTGTTGCCATTATCTCTATGGGTACTTTGGCTTGGTTTAACGCAACCGACGACATTACCAACAACTTCAAAGTTGCTACTGACGAGAATGACGCTGATCCCACCTTCTCCGTAAAGGTTTCTGAAACAGCGCTCGACGGCACTGAGACCGAGGACGGTGTTACATATTACGACGTAGTGCCGGGTGATGTTATCAGCAAGGATCCTAAGATCACCAACACCGGTGATTATACTCAGTGGATCCGTGTTAGCGTTACTATGACCAAGGCTAACTACTGGAAAGATTTTGGCGGCTCTTTAGCATTTACCGATATCTTTGATGGCTCTACCTATGGTCTGGCTGCCAATGTTGGTACTGCTACTGAAAAATGGTTGCTCGTTGAAGATGCTGTTGAACCCAATGCTGACGGTACTGCCGTATGGTATCTGTACCTCAACAGAGAGTTTGCTGCTGGCAACGACGAGATCCTCTTCACCGAGGTGAACATCGACGAAGATTTCACTTTGGATGAAGTAATGTCTTTGGGCGGCGAGTTCAGCATCAATGTTAAGGCTGACGCTCTCCAGCGCGACAACACCGGCGACAATGCAGTGGAAGCCTTCGCAAACGTTGGCTGGACTGCAGGCACCGTTTTTGTTGACAAGGACTAATGCCAAACAACAAGAAGGTCTCGAATTTAATGGCTTTATAAGAGACCGGATTACATAAAAGCCACGCAATTATAGGAGGTCATTAGAAATGACAAACAAGAAAAGCACCAAGCGTGCTCTGTTGCTTAGCGCACTGTCTTTGCTGCTGTGCGTATCTATGCTGGTAGGCAGCACCTTCGCTTGGTTTACCGACAGCGTTACAAGTGCTGGAAACACCATTCAGTCCGGTACTTTGAAGGTTGATCTGGTTGATGATAGCGACAACTCCGTGGAGGGTGAGGTTATTAAGTTCGTTGCAGCTGACGGACGAGACAATATCCTCTGGGAGCCCGGTTGTACTTATGAAACTGAGCCCGTTTATGTTGTAAACGAGGGTAATCTCGCGCTCAAGTATCAGATTGTTATCAATGGTATTGACGGCAATGCTAAGCTTCTTGAAGCAATCGAATGGACTGTAACTGTTGACGGCATTGCTACCGAACTTGCTGATCTGAAAGGCCATCTGCTTGCGGGAGAAACCTCCAAAGCAATCGTTCTTTCCGGTCATATGAAAGAAGAAGCAGGTAACGAATATCAAGGTCTGACTGCAGAGGGCATTTCTATTGCTGTTTTTGCTACTCAGCTCACTTCTGAGTTTGATAGCTTTACCGATCAGTATGATGCAGCCGCAGAATATGCTGCAGACACTATGCTGAAGAACGTAGCAGCTGTAGCGGCTGGCGAGTCCGCAACTGTAAAGCTGGAGAGCGACGGCTATGTGGTTCTTGACGGTCAAAACCTCATTGGTGCAAAGGTTGTCGGTGACGTTACTCTGGATCTCAACGGCAAGACTCTGTTTGTAAAGGCAGAAGATGTTGACGGTCACCAGTCTTTGTTCAACATTATTAAAGGCGGTAAGCTGACTGTAACCGGTAACGGTACGATCGAAATGGTTTCCGGCAAGAATGAAAGCAAGGTAACCGCAATCTTCAATAACACCGCTGGTACGCTCGTAATCGAGAACGGTACTTACAAAATGGATGTTAAGACCTATGCGCAGGGTTCTATGATTCCTACAATCGTTGATACAAACAGTAGTGGAGCCGCTGCTACTACCACTATCAACGGTGGTAATTTCTACCACACTCGTAATATGTTCCGCAACTTCCCCGGTGTGAGGTCTGAACTTACTATCAACGGCGGCACCTTCAACGGTAAGGCTGACGATTGGGCAGCAGTCTGGAATCAGAAACCTGGTTCAAGTGCAGAAGGTTATATCACTGTAAACGGTGGTACCTTTAACTATGTTGAGATTAACGACGAGTGCGGCGGCAAAGTAACCATTAACAACAATGTTGTTGTGCCTGTCCCTGTTTCTTCTGCTGACGAGCTGCAGGCTGCTCTTGCAAACGGCGGTGAGGTTGTTCTGACGGCTGATGTTGTATTAGGCCAAAAGGTTAATATCCCTGCTGGTAAGGAAGTAACTCTTGATCTCAGCGGTCATAAACTTGCTGGTGCGTTTGACAATCAAGGTGGTTCTGCTCTGATTGATAACAGCGGTAGCCTTACTGTTAAAAATGGTACTATAGTATCTCTTGCTGAGCATCCTGATGTTGATTGGGGTACCGAGGGATTTCCTGCCTATGCTACAAACACAATCTCTAATAAGGGCGTACTTGTAATTGAAGATAGCGCTGTTATTGAGAACCAGACCGCTGTTGGCGGTGCAAGCTACGCTATTGACAACTATGCAGGTGCAACCCTTACTGTTAATGGCGGTACCATAAAAGCTCAGGATGTTGCTATTCGTATGTTCTCCGGTTCTGCTACTTCAGAAAACAAGGTAGTTATTAACGGCGGTACTATTACCGGTAAGCGCGCAGTTTGGGTTCAGTTACCCAGCAATAATTCTGCAGTTGCTCCCAAGACCACCCTTGAAATCAATGGTGGCGAATTAACCGGTATCAGTAACCTTGCTATCTATTCCTACTCCTATGGTAATAGCTTTGCTAATACCAATGTAACCATTACCGGCGGCACGTTCAATGGCGATGTTGCTTTCGGTGGCGGTTATAAGGGCGATCAGGAGAAGGTATCTGTTACTGGCGGTACCTTTAACGCTAAGCTTGGCAGATATCTTGAAAACGATGGTTGGGTAGACATCACCAAATCCTAATCATCCCGCAAACCCTATCCGTGTGAACGGATAACAAAGTCCGACCTAACTCCCCTCGTGGGAGTTAGGCGGCAAGCAAAGGGTATGCGCCTTTGCTAAATATTCGCTTGTACCTTTTGCTTGCCGAGGACTGAATCCAAGGCAAAAAGGCACTATTAAGGATTTTACTTTATTCCTTAGAAAAGGAGGTCATAATAATGACTAAAACAAAAAGCACCAAGCGTGCTCTCCTGCTTAGTGCGCTCTCTCTTTTGATGTGCGTTTCTATGCTCGTCGGCAGCACGTTTGCTTGGTTCACTGACAGTGTTACCTCCGCAGGTAACAAAATTCAGTCCGGTACTTTGAAACTCGACCTTGAACTGCTTGATAAGGAAGATGGCTGGGCTTCTATCAAGGAATCCAAGGCTCCTATCTTCAATTACGACCTTTGGGAACCCGGTTACACCGATGTAAAGGTACTAAAAGTTGAAAACGAGGGTAGCTTGGCTCTCAAATGGATGGCTAAGTTCATATCTCAAGATGAGCTCTCCATTCTTGCTAATGTGATTGACGTTTATGTTTGCCCGAGTGCAACCGAACTTACATATCCTGCTGATCGTAATCTTGACGGTTACACCAAGGTAGGTACTGTTGCAGATTTTGTAAACACCATCGAAGAAACTACTAAGGGTACTCTTGCAGCAAAAGAAGTTGCATATCTTGGTATTGCTCTCAAGATGCAGGAGTCTGCCGGTAATGAATATCAGGGTCTTGATCTTGGATCGTTTGATATTCAAATTATTGCTACTCAGCTTAATGCTGAAGAGGATAGCTTCGACAAGGATTACGATATTGATGCTCCTCTCAATTTTGCACCCGTTTCCAATGCTAAAGAATTACGTACAGCTATCGCTAATGAAGAAAAAAATATCGTTCTCACTGCAGATATCATTGTAGATAATGCTTTTGAGATCACCTACGATGCAAACATTGATGGCGCAGGCTATACAATCCGTCGTACCAATGGCACTGCGATTGCGGATGCAGATGCTCCTACAGTTCATACCGGTGTAATATTTACGGTAAAGGAAGGCACAACGCTTACCCTTGAAAACATCATCGTTGATGGTGGTGCAGTTTGGACAGGTGAAGTAAATGAAGTTCTTCAGCGCGGCACTGTAAACGCTGGTGTTACCGCAACCGGTGCTCTTGTTGTAACTGAAGCTAATGCACATATTATCCTTGGTGAAGGCGCAGTTCTTCAAAATAATGCCGGTGCAAATGCAGTAAACTTGGGCACTCGTGTTGGTGCAAAACTTACCGTTAATGGTGGTGAAATCATTAACAACTATTCTGCCGCAGGTGCAATCTGGGGCGGTGGTGAGATCATCCTCAATTCAGGTAAAATCAGCTATAACCACGGTGGCATCGGTGGTGCTATTCGTGTCGTAACAAACATCGGTACCCTTTTGACAATGAATGGCGGCGAAATGAACCACAACTATTCTGACGGAAACGGTGGTGCTATTTGGGCAGGTACTTCTACGAGCAACAACGTATACGTACTTAACGGCGGCGAAATGGCTTACAACTACTCTGCAACCACAGGTGGCGCTATTTATGCCGGCTATTATGAAACCGTTAAGATCGGCGGAACATTCAAGATGCACGACAACGATTGCGCTTCTACCATTGGCGCTGCAATCCGCTTCCACGATCATGCAACATTTATTATGACAGGCGGCGAAATTTATAACAACGGCGATGATGGAAACTCATTGTTCTTGAATAACAACTCTACAACCATTACAGGTGGTAAAATCACAGATAACTTTGGATATAGCGGCGGTTTAACCCTTACTTGGGGCGAAGCAGAAGTTGATGGTGTTATAACTTATAACCTCTCAACCAACCACAACACCGCTTCTCTTGCAAAAGAATTCAATACTTTGAAATTCAAAGTGAACGAAGCTGACGAACATTTTGGCAACTTCAACTTCAAACCTGCAGCAGATTATGTATATACTGCTGGTGATGAAGCGAAATTGATTTGCATGAACGAAGGCTATGAAACATATTGGGATGCCGCAACCGAAACATTCCGTCTGCAGGCAAAATAATTGCTAAAACCAAGTCCGTCCTATCCTCTTTTGGGGATAGGCGGCAATCAAAGGGCATAAGTCCCGTATTTATGCCTTTTGATTGCTGAGTGACAAACTCAAATCTTTCAGAAGGAGGTCATTTGAATGGGCAAGATCAAAATAAAAATATTCGTTGTTGCTCTTGTGGCAGCGATGATGGCGTTTATCAGCACGTCAACTCTTGCATATTACGCAACCGTCGGAAAAGCCACCAATGTCGTGACCTCCGGTAACATTCAATTTATCATTCACGAAATGACCGATCAGGGTAAAGAATTCCCCCGTGAGGGCGTATATATCGTTCCGGGAGATATTGTTTCCAAGAAAGTCAGCATCGAGAGCGATTGTGAGCATCCCTTCTATCTGCGTGTGAAGATGGTGTACGGTGTGGATTCCACCGAGCTTACTGCTGAGGATTGCTTTAAGCTGAACATTGACGAGGAGCATTGGGTATTGCATGACGGTTGGTATTACTATACCGGCATTGTAAATCCCGGTGAAACCACGCCCGACGTGTTCTCTCACGTAGAGATCGTTGGCTCTAAGGTGGATAACAGCTATCTCGGAAAGACTTTGACGCTCACCGTCAAAGCCCAAGCCGTGCAGAGTGAAAATAACCCCATCAGCGACGGTAACACCTATACCGCCTCCGGTTGGCCCGCGGAATAAGGAGGATGTGTAGATGAAGAAGATAATTGCTGTATTATTTACCATCGTTCTGCTCCTTTCCTCCACCGTGACCGTATTTGCGGCAGACGGCAAGGTAACCTATAGTGGCAACGCAGGAAACTTTGTATTTGAACCCGGTAGCGACCATTCGCTGACTGACCTGTTTCCAGATTTCAAGGGTGTTATGCCAGGAGATACCTTAACACAGAAGATCACCGTCAAAAACGACGCCGATAACAAGGTTAAGGTAAAGATCTATATTCGCTCTCTCGGAGCACATGAGGATTCCGTGGAATTTCTCTCGCAGCTCGGCTTGAAGGTAGCCAAGAGCGAAGAAAACGAAATGGCATATATGTTTGATGCCGCAGCCAATGAAACGGCACAGCTTACCGATTGGGTGTACCTCGGTATGCTCTATTCCGGCGGCGAGGTCAACTTGGATGTTACCCTAAATGTACCCGTAGAGTTGGATAACGAATATCAAAGCAAGATCGGCTATCTTGATTGGGAATTTATGATTGAGGAATTCCCCGTAGAGCCGGATGATCCCGATGCACCGCAGACCGGTGATAACTCCCATATAGGATTATGGTTTGCTCTAATGCTCAGCTCACTTGCAATGTTAATTATTCTTATATTCTGGCGTAAAAGGGATAAGGAGCAAGAAGAAAACGACGCGAAGCGCTAAAAATGACAAGGAGGAATAAGGCGTGAAGCCCCAAGCAAAGAAAACACCTTATAAACGAATAGCCTTAGCCCTCAGCCTGTGTGCGTTGCTCATTTGGGCAATTCTCGGCACAGGTGCATCGCTGGCGTGGTTTACCGATACCTCTCCCGAAATCAACAACATATTCCATTTTGCTGAATTTGATGTAGAAGTATCCCACCGTCTTACCGATGGTAAATGGGAGTCCATTGACGGTAAAACCAATATTTTTGATGATGAAGCACTATACGAACCCGGCTACGTGCAGGTCGTATATCTAAAAGTAGAAAACAAAGGCACGATTCCTTTTAAGTTTTCTACGGCAGTTAACGTAAACGGCTGCATCGTTGCAACTAACGTGTTCGGTCAGGAATTTATGCTGCAGGACTACTTAAAATTCGGCATTACGACCACCGACAGCGAAGATGCAATGAAGAATAGCGTTCCCAACCGTGAGAAAGCGGTGGAGATCGCCAATATGCCCTTAAAGAACTATGCTACCGAAACCGCAGAATTAGCCCCCGGAGCAACCAAGTATATCGCACTGATCGTTCGTATGCCCGAAGAAGTCGGCAACGTTGCCAACTACCGTGGCGATACCGTCCCGAAGATCGAGCTTGGCATTACCGTTAAGGCAGATCAAATTACAGACTAAACCCCAATAGCGAATTTTTGAAAGGAGGACGATAGTGTGAGAAAACTTTTTAACGAGTTTTTCTACATACCCAAGTACGGAAAAGTGCGTGAAAAAGTAATGCTAACACGTTTAACAATGATGATCACCATTGTGATTGTGTGTTTGGCAGCAATGAGCATTACCGCATACGCCTATTTTTCTTACAATGTCACCTCCGGTCTCAACACGATAAAATCGGCAAATTTTGAAACCAGTATTTCAATTCAGATTACCGACTCTGATGGAAAAGCCGTGGATACGCCAAAACCCATAACAACCAATTATAAGTTATACAAAATCGCTGATTTGAAAGTGGGAGAATGGTACACGGTTACCGTTACACCCACAGAGAGAAGCACCGCTAAGACGGGCTTTATCATCGTAACTGCGACTGGGTGCAATGAAATCTACCACACCCAACAGCTCGGTATCGACGAAAACGTTCCGGGCGGGAAAACACCTGAAATCAAGTTCCAGTTGATGATTACAGATACAACTGATGTGGTGCTCGAAGCCCACTGGGGAACATCTTCCTATTATCCCAAGTTCAAGGATACGGACGATGATCATTATATCACCTACAAAGATGGTCAGATGGAACAGGTCAAGATGATTGTCAACGGTATTGTAAATCCTGTGGTTGATTCCGATACGGAAGAAAATAAAACACCTACAGAGGGCATCACCCCACCGGCAACTGTGACTACTCCGCCTTCAACGGAAAGCACTACACCTTCAACCACTATTACCACTCCTCCCGTTTCAACGGAAACGACAGAGCCTACTGCCACTGAAACTACAACCCCGTCTGAGCAGATCGAAACGGTAGAAACTCAACCCCAAGCAACCACAGAAACCCAGCCTGCAGAAGAAACAACAGGCGCACCCACAACCGAGGCGAGTGAATAAATGAAATCTAAAATATTTGCCAAAATATCCCATTTTTTTGCGGGAACACCCTATCAGCGTTCTAAAAAGGAGGTTGAGAGCGTGAATAACACCCCTAACACACAAGAATTTGAGCGCTGCATAATGTGCGGAAAGTTGACCTGTATTCCTATTTCGATGCCTGTCGATTGGCGTGAAAATTATGAAATTGGGCTCGGTCAAGTCTGTGCTGAATGTGCAAAGAAACAACGAGAAGCAACAGGATGGGAAAATTCCCTATCCAATGCACAAATTTTGCAAGCTGTAGAGCAAAGCAGAAAGGAAAGCAGGAACAAGTAAAAATTGTTATACTGATTATCAGTAATCGATCGACCTGTTTGTTCACCGTATCGCCGGTGTCAGATGTCGAGTTAAATGACTTATCTGATATCTTGAATGTGTCTGTTGATTGGTTGTTGGGTAGAGAATAAGTACAAACTGCCTACACGAGTATTTATGTTCGTGTGGGCAGTTTTCGTTATGTATTAGACGGAAATAATGTACATAAAAGACGCATTAGTACGAGAATTTACAGAAAACTTGCTTTTTTCTAAAGAAATATATGGTATAATATTCCTGCAAGCAAGGACTTGCGTTACACTGCTATGGGTGCGATGAGCACCAAAATTTAACTGGTCCTTCGGGACAAAACCACGAGTTTCGGAACGTTTACCCGCTTTGAGGATGCTGTGTTTGCACGCAAAGAAGCCGAGAAGATCTATTTTGGCGAATTCCTTGAGGCGAACGGTTTAGAATTAAAAGAATATAACGAGGAGTGAATTGTCTCCTTCCTTGGCCAATCTAGTGTCCCTATACAAACATCCATATACAATAAGCCCAATATGTCAGGAGCGTGAAACCGCCATGCGCAAAACAATTTATGTATCCTTATTTACTTTCTTCATATTGATTGCCATCTTCAGCGGAATGATGATATACCGTCATTTTCAAGAAGCAACTGAACAGGCAAATTTCTATGAAAATCTGGCCCAAGTCGTGAAAAATGCAGAAGCAAATACCGACACAGCCCCTCCCTCTGCCCTATCAGAAGAACCTGAATTGGTTATGCTTCCTGAATATGCAGAACTCTATGCCCAAAACAGCGACTTAGTTGGTTGGATCTGCATTGAGGATACGAAAATTAATTACCCTGTAATGCAATCCCTTTCCGATCCTAATTATTACCTAAAGCACGGTTTTGATAAAAGCTATACCAATTATGGTTGTCCCTATGTGGCAGAGATCTGCGATATTAAAAAGCCATCAGATAATCTGCTGATTTACGGCCATCATATGAAAGACGGCTCAATGTTTACTGCACTGGAGAAGTTCAAGAAAAAGGACTTTTGGGAAAACCACAAAACCTTCAGCTTCAACACACTTTACGAAAAGCAAACCTATGAAGTGATAGCTGTTTTTAAAACCGTAGTTTACTCGAATTCCACAGACGAGTTTAGATACTATCATTTCTCTGATGCAGAAACATCGGAACAGTTTGACGAGTATATAGCAAAGTGTAAGGCAAAAGCACTCTATGATACAGGTGTATCTGCTGAATACGGGGACAAACTCATTACACTTTCTACGTGCGAATATTCCAATACCAATGGCCGCCTTGTTTTAGTCGCCAAAAAAGTTGTTGACTAAACTCATAATCTGTGATAATTACTGCCACGGGGTTTCTCAATAGGGCAATGGAACGGTGCGGTGAAATATCTTACTGGTCAAGACAAAACCTTTGATTCTGCTGTCGAGGCTAAGGATTTCTTGATCAAAACCAAATTTATTAAAATCCATCGTGCTTAAAGCCTTGCTTGTTTTGGGATAAATAACAAGACGCTCCGGTTTGTATCTGTTTTGATGTTATTCGATTTTTCTTATCCTGGGTGACACATAGCAAAAAGACAAAGTAAAACTAATCGCCTCGTTTTTCAAAATTTAGAAAGAATCAAATGACACAACAAATGTATAAAATACATCTACATTCGGTTTAATAAAATGCTGCAAACTGAATAAAGTTTACAAAAAATTCTCTTTTCCTATGCTATATGTTATGGTAAAATATTCTTGCAGGTGTCCGGGGGCTTGCACAAATCTTTTCTGGCACGCAGTAAACGTGCACAAAGTTTCCTTTCTATATGCTCTCAGCAAGTCTGAGGCAACAATCTTTTTGCCATCTTTTTATTATTTTTTGCCCTGCAACTTTTATGAAAATGTATCCACGCTGATTGGTGCGAAAGCATCACAAATATCGAGTGTGGAGATAAGAAACTGCCTTAGCTCCACAACAAAACCTCGATCGTCTGCTAGGTTATGGTTCCGTTCCATAACAACGTAATAATTTGACAGCTTAGCGGGCTTTGCGCGTCGGAGGTGGGTAGTAAGACTATTCACCAAGACGTACTTCTCGAGAGGAGGTGGTTGATATGGTACAACGATTATTCAATGATCTATGCCATACCGTTCGTAAACAAACCGCGCAGACCACCTCCGGCCGCACGGCCATAAATTAAAAAACCAACGGTCTTAGGGTACCGCTTTGGCCAAGCAACTGCCAAAGCAAAGCCCCACTACGAGACTTGGTAACACGACAGCTTTTGTAAGAGCAGTAAAACCATATCTTGCAAAAGAAAATTGGACACAAAAGACTCTTGCTGCTAAATCAGGTTTGACGGAAGCAATGGTCTCCAGGATGTTCAGAAATTCAAACGGAAGAGGAGATACCTTTGATCTAACAGAGCGTATGGTGTATAAGATTGCTCTAGGATTGAATCTTGGAAAAAAGGGTTACCTAGAACTGATGGAGATCGCTTTCCCAGAGTTGTTTGAGGCTCTCGGTTGTGGCCTCACTTACACCCATTTGAAAGATATGCTAAACGATAATGGTAAACCCCCTCTATAACTCCCTCGGAATTGCCGCCGTCCCATTGATTTGGGGCGGCGGTAAATTTTTTGCTATTTTTATCACGGTCTTGCACCTAGGTGAAATCCAGAGGGTTTTTAAATTGCTATACTATAGTCAGTCAAGAGCGCTATGACTACTTAGGCTGCTATCGGCCGATGGCAGTACTTCTGTTTTAAGGAGTTGGTTATATGCTTAACCTTCGTGATCTTCAGATCGACCCGGCCAGTTTGGGCCGTAAGATGTTGCTGGTTGATGTGATGCCCGCCTACGAGTATAAGGACGGCAAACGGACTGAGACCGTTACCGGTTACCGCTATGTAGTGTGCCTGGTTGAACATCGCCTGGAGAAGCTGAGTGTGCGCATCGACGGACCTCAGCAGATGGAACAGCCGGAAGGCTTTGTGGATGTGGAGTTTACTGACCTGGTCGTCACCGGCTATGAGTCTCAAGGCAAGCTTCAATTCACCGCTAAGGCCAGCGGCATCTTCCCCGTGGAGTAATATCCACCTGTTCGCCTGAAGACAATCCCGCGGGGCGGCTGGGGGTTAATATTTTTCCCTAAAGAAAAATATCCCCCGCCGTAACGCGGGAGAAGTCCTCGCTCGCATAGGTTAGTATTACCTATGCGAGCGAGGTAGCGGTAGCAAAAAAGGAGAAAAAGCTATGTACGATAACAAAGCCCAGTCCAGGAAATGGTTGTTGACTATCAATAATCCCCTGGGCCACGGCATGACCCACGATGAGATCATCGACCGCGCGCAGAAGTTTAACCCTGACTATGTATGCCTGGCGGACGAGATTGGCGCATCCGGGACACTTCACACCCACGTTTACCTCTACTCAGCCTCGCCTATGCGGTTTGGCACGATCAAAAAGCGGTTTCCTACCGCCCACATTGACAGAGCTCATGGGACAGTTCAGGATAACCGAGCCTATATCCGCAAGGAAGGCAAATGGGCGGACACTGACAAATCGGAGACTCGTGTCGAAGGCACGTTCAAAGAGTTCGGTGAATTGCCCGATGAGGCTTCTGAGAAAAGCCCCAAGTACGCCAAGCTTTTGCAGTGTGTAAAGGAAGGAATGAGCAACAAGGAGATCCTTGCCATTGATCCCAGCTTTGCTTTCCATCTGGAACATATTGATAAGCTCCGCCAGGATATCCGGTTTGAAAAGTATTTAACCGAAAACCGGTTTATCAAGGTCCATTATCTCTACGGAGACAGCGGTACCGGTAAGACCCGGAGCATTTATGAAAAGCACCCTCCGGAGGAGATCTGCCGCATCACCCACTATCCTGCAAGAGTTAATGTTCAGTTTGATGCCTATAAAGGACAGTCGGTATTGGTATTCGAGGAATTCCATTCTGAGATACCCATTTCTATGATGCTAAACCTACTGGACATCTATCCGCTGATGTTGCCTGCCCGGTACCACGACCGGATTGCCTGCTACCTCACCGTGTACATCACTTCCAACATTCCTTTGGAGGAGCAATACAAAGATATCCACAAGGACAAGCTAGAAACCTGGAACGCTTTTCTGCGACGGATCCACACGGTAACGGAGTTCAAAAAGGATGGCACCATCCGGGAGGTCCCCCCATGAGACAGTTTGAAAAGGAACGGCTGCAACGCCGTTCCAGCCTCCGGGAACATCTTCCCAGACCGAGTGTGACCTCCGACGCGCCTGTGAAACTCATTTTTGTCATCCTCTATATCCTCGGAGCTATCCTAGTATGGAGCAAACAGGATGAGATTGCATTAACCGCTGAGACCACTGCGCTGCTTTCGCCTGTCGCCAGTTTGGTTATGCAGCATATCTTTGCGGTTTACCTACTGATTGCTGGAGTATTCCTCACCATACTCATTCTGTTTCCCCTTGGAAAGAAGGCGGCCCGGGATCAGCTGCGGAGCATTGGTCTTGTAAACCATACTGATATGGTACCTGCTCTAAAGCGGAAGTACAAGGACAAACAGAATCCTCGCATTTCAGTCTGGGAGTTTAGTTCCCAAGGCATACCTCTGAAGACATGGGAGGATAAGCAGGCAGCTATTGAGACCATTCTGGACATCACCATTATTAAGATGAAATATGGGTCTGGGAAGAGCCGTATTCTGCTCTACACCGTACCTGCCAGAACAGATTTGCCGGATGTGATAGACTGGAATGACAAGTACCTTTCTCAAAACCCCTTCATACTGGCTTTGGGTGAGAGCTTTACCGGACCTGTCACTGTGGACCTTGTAAAAGTACCTCACATACTGCTTGGTGGATCTACCGGTAGTGGCAAAAGCGTTCTGCTGAAGCTGCTCCTCATGCAGGCATTAAAGAAAGGCGCAATCGTCTGCATTGCAGATTTCAAAGGCGGTGTGGATTTCCCGCCTGTTTGGCACAAACAATGTCGGATGTGCATTGAGGAGGAATCCACGCTTGCGCTTCTTACAGAGCTTGTGGACGAGCTGCAACGCAGGAAAGCTTTGCTGGCAGCCTCCGGGCAGCCCAACATTGACCGTTACAACGAAGCCACAGGAGAAGACCTGCCACGGTATATTTTCGCCTGTGACGAGATTGCGGAGGTGTTGGACAAGACCGGACTTAGTATAGATCAAAAAGAAGTCGTCCGCAAAATTGAAAGCAAGCTTTCTATGATTGCCCGGCAAGGCCGTGCCTTTGGTATCCATCTGATCCTAGCCACACAGCGTCCGGATGCCAATATTCTTTCCGGTCAAATCAAGAACAATATAAACTGCCGGATCTGCGGTCGTGCTGACACCATCCTGTCACAAATTATCCTGGACAGCACCGCCGCAGCAGAGCAAATCCCAAAAGATGCCCGTGGCCGCTTTCTGCTCCACGACGGCACTCTTTTCCAAGCCTATTGGTTCGATGACAGAGGAGGTTGATACTATGACATCATCTAACCTGCAAAATAAATATCCACCTGTCCTCTGTGTGAGGCAGGTGGCCGAAATACTGGTAGTCAGTCATAACACCGCGTATGAGTTGGTCCGTTCCGGGAGGATTCATAGTGTTCGGGTGGGGCGCAACTATCGCATCCC
>JAZQWI010000019.1:0-4135 GCA_045632245.1 Faecousia sp.
GATATTGTTGGTACCGCTGGCCTCAGCATCATAGCCCATCCCGCGATACATTGCATCCAGTTCGGGGTTGTACTCGATACCGGCCATCTCCAAACCCTTAAACAGAGTCACGCAGTTGGTCAGGTCAACCGCACCGGAGCCTCCGCCGGAATACTTAAAATTGTAGGCATCGTCACCGAAGATGTTGACCTTCTTGTTGTTCAGAGGCAGCAGGTCATTTTCATTCTTCAGCAGGATAATGCCTTCGTCCGAGATATCCGTGGAGAATGCCTCACCTGCTGCACGGGCTGCCTGAGCCTCAGCTGTCTGGTCGGTGAACTTCTGGCCCATGATATGGCTCAGATTGGTGACAATGGGAGACAGCGCGTTGCCGATCATGCCGATGATCAGCAGTACCACAACCCAAACCGCAACGGTTCTGGGCAGCGCCATACGCTTTTTATAGGCCTTGTGAGCCTTCTTCTGCAGCTTCCGTTCTTTCTTTTCAAGCGCCTTCAGACCGGACTTCCAATCCTTAATCCTCTGTTTCTGTTCCTTGACGACCGCCTTGCGCTCGTCGCCCTTTACGCTCTTTTTGCGCTGGATATAGCTGACGGCTTCAGCTTTACCGGCGCGCTTGTAGTCTTTTGCGTTCATTACCTTGGTGGTTTCCTGTTCCATGATGTGCCCTCCCTTATTTTTAGAAACAATGCTTATATTTGCAGCATCATTTTTCTATTTTATTATAGCTTTCCACCAAATTCTATGATATCATAATTCTGCACACTTTGACACGATTCTGCATTTTCTTTTGGGAGGCATCCGCCATGATTGAAGAATACATTGATCGGATTGTTTTTCTGGAAACCGATGGAGCGGACGCAGTCTATGCCCAGCGGGAACAGGCGCTTCATCGGATGCCCTACGAAATGGAACGGATCCTGCTTCGTTTTGTTGTGGAAGGAAAGCCGAAAGAACTGATCGATTTCTGCCTGCGTACGCTGGCCCAAAGTCCCGAACTTCGTATCCCCATCGGCAGAACCTCAAAAAACAAAACCCGGCAGCTAAAATACAATGCCGTTTCCGGTATTGCCATTGTCTGCCGGGCTGCTATGATCGGTGGCGCACCGGAAATCGAATGTTATGCCCGCAGCGACAGCGCCATTATGCGGATCGATGAAACCGACAACGAACTGACCATTTTAAAAATTCTGATCCAGACGACCATTGATTATGCAACACTGGTCCAGCAGACGAAGAGTACTTTACAGCATCCGCAAATTGTCCGTAAATGCGTGCAATACATTGCATCCCATACACACGAAAATATTACACTGGAGCAATTGGCCGATGGTTCCGAATATTCCAAGGAATACATCGCAAAACTGTTCCGAAAACATATGGGTATGTCTATCAGCGATTATATCCAGAAAGTTAGAATCGATGAAGCCAAGGAACTCCTACGTCAGGGAAAAAGCTGCGGTGAGGTGGCCTGTATTTTGAACTATACCTCCCAAAGTTATTTCATTCGTCAATTCAAAAAGCAGACTGGTATCACCCCTAAATTGTACCTGAATTACCATAAAACAAACAGTAGATCAGATTTCTTGCCTAGCTGGGAATAAATCTGTATGGGCAAAAGAAAATCTCCCACATCCATGTGGATCTGGGAGATTTTTGGAGCGGGATACGGGAGTCGAACCCGCCTCTTAGCCTTGGGAAGGCCGCATAATACCGATATACCAATCCCGCAAATATTTACTTAGCGTGACAAATAGCATGACATTTTCTGAAACTCCGTTTCGAAAATCCGAAAAGTCATTGGTACGCAGGGATTTTCAATCTGATAGCACTCTGGCTTGGGAAGCGACTGTTTTACCATTAAACTAATCCTGCGCGTTAGGGGCATTATAGCAAATGTAAATGGTAAAATCAACCGTATTTTGTCGTCAAAACTGGGCAGTTCTTCCATTTACATCTACATTTAATTGTGATATAATATATTTTAACAAAGGAGGGACCCTCTATGGCAGAGTATGAGTTGGTGCACGAAATAAAAAATCTGTGCCGCAACAACCAGATGCGCGACATTTTCTTCGACGAAGTGGAATGCGACAGCCCCGAAACTTACGTCCGTGAAAAGCTCACCGGAAAGGTCATCGACCTGTCTGTGGAGCCCGGTCCCGACGGTCAGGTCACCATCCACGTTTCCGTGGACGGCCTCATCCAAAAATTTGTTTTTACCCCCATTTGACCGTAAAACCCTCCCAAACGGGAGGGTTTTCTTTATTTTTCCTTCCCTTGGCAAAAACGCCCGTTTCCTCTTGGGATTTCCGGAAAAAGACATTCGCAATTTGGTAAAAATATGGGTTGAATTTGGCGGCCATTTGTGATACGATATAGTCGTATCGATATGGGTAGAAATATACCATGACGATGGAAAACGGAAGCGTTTTATTGCGTTTTTCCTTTCACTTTGCGAAAGCAAAGCCCCAGCAATCTTCCTAAAGGAGCAACATACTATGGCTACACCTCATACCATCGCTGTCGCCGGCAAGGGCGGCGTCGGCAAAACCACCACCTGCGGCATGCTCATCGATTATCTGTGCAAGAAGCAGAACGGTCCCGTTCTGGTCGTTGACGCAGACGCAAACTCCAACCTGAACGAAGTTCTGGGCGTGGAGGTGGAAACCAGCCTCGGTCAGATCCGTGAGGAAATGGCACAGGCTGAACTGAAAGGTACCATTCCCGCCGGAATGACCAAGGCAGACTATGCAGAGTTCAAGTTCAACTCCGCCCTCATTGAGGACGATGACTTTGACATGCTGGTCATGGGCCGCACCCAGGGCAAGGGCTGCTATTGCTATGTCAATGGCGTTCTCCAGTCCCAGGTCAGCAAATATGCCAAGAATTATTCCTATGTGGTCATGGACAACGAGGCGGGCCTGGAGCATGTTGCCAGAGGTACCCTACCCCATGTGGACACCATGCTGCTGATTTCCGACTGTTCCCGCCGCGGCATTCAGGCTGTTGCCAGAATCGCGGAGATGGTTCAGGAAATGAACCTGAATCCTTCTCAGATGGGTCTGATCGTCAACCGCGCTCCTAACGGCGTGCTGGATGACGGCATCAAGGCCGAAATTGAGAAGCACGGTCTGAAGCTCTTCGGCGTGCTGCCCCACGACGAGGCAGTCTACCGCTGCGATTGCGACGGCGAGCCTTCCGCAAAGCTGCCTGATTCCGATCCCATGAAGGTCGCCCTGAAGGCCGTCATGGCCGAGATCGGTCTGTAAGGAAAAATGTGGGCCGATTCAGGCATCGGCTGCCACTAAAAACTGTGACGGTCGATTCCTGCATCGACCCTGCGGCTGCAATCCGCAAAATATACGTATTCCATTTTCAATTATCAATATCAAAAAACACACAAGGGGGATAATTACTATGGCTTTCACTCCCAAGACGGCACCCTTCAGCGGCAAGATCAACGCTGTTACCCTGGGCACCGGTGACAACGCAATCGTCATCGGCGGGCAGAATGTGCTGCCTTTCTACACCTTCGATGGCGCCATCGAAAACGCACCCAAGATCGGTCTGGAAATTTCCGACCTGGCTTCCCAGTGGGAAGTCGCAAGCCTGAAGGAATTCTACGCAGGCTGCACCACTATGGCTGACTACGCTAAGAAGGCTGAGTCCGCTGAAGACGTTGACTTCATCTGCCTGAACTTCGCAGGCGCAGATCCCAACGGCGCAAACCGTTCCGTTGCTGACTGCGTTGCTGACGCAAAGGCTGTTGCTGAAGTCGTCACCAAGCCCATCGTTGTTCTGGGCTGCAAGAACATGGAGAAGGACGGCGAGCTGCTGGGCGCACTGGCTGAGGCTCTGGCTGGCAAGAACGTTCTGATCATGTCCGCAAAGAACGAAAACTACAAGACCGTCGGTGCATCCGTCGCTCTGGCAAACGGCCAGAAGCTGGGCGCTGAGACCGCTGATGACATCAACCTGGCTAAGCAGCTGAACATCATGCTGAAGGGCCTGAATGTCAATCCCGAGTCCGTTGTTATGGACATCGGCACCGCAGCTGTCGGCTACGGCTACGAGTACGCTGCATCTACCTTCGACCGCATCCGTCTGGCTGCTCTGGCACAGGGCGACGCTG
>JAZQWI010000020.1:0-2236 GCA_045632245.1 Faecousia sp.
CAACATCACCGGCATCGGCATCCTGCGCAAGGAAGGCCACGAGGTTGCCAATGCTGACTTCTTCAAGATCGGCATTCCCTTCACCCTGTCCGCCATCGTTCCCGCTTACATCCTGATCTGGATCCTCTTCGGTGTGTAAAAACCCGTCTTTCCGGCTCAACAACCGAACGCAGCCGCCTATGCGCTGGGTTATCCAAAAAACCAGGCCTTCTTCCGCATCATTTTCCCCCAGGCCATGACCATTTTCCTGCCCTCCTACTGCGCCAGGCGGTGGAACTGATCAAGGCCACGGCGGTCGTGGGCTACATTGCGGTCAATGACCTGACCAAAATGGGCGACATTATCCGAAGCAACACCTACGAGGCATTCTTCCCCCTGATCGCCACCGCGGTGATCTATTTCCTGCTGACCTGGCTGCTCTCTGCACTGCTGGGACGGGTGCAGCGCCACTTTGAACCCAAGCGCCGCAGCAAGGAAGAGATCCCGAAAGATGTAAAGACCGTATAACAAAACAGCACAGCCGCCGACCATCGGGTCGGCGGCTGTTTTACTGTTCGGTAAATTGGAATTTGACTGCCGGTTATTCCAATTCTATTTTCATTCCAAGCAACCTTTTTTTCGTCCCGACATTGTACTTCAAGGTATATGTTGCAACCCCATTCACAATAGCATCGTGAATTTCTGTGATTTCCTTTGAAATATCATTTTCGTCCGCATACCAGCCCAAAAAAGTCGTTGGCTCATCACCGAACATTCCTGTTCCTTCACTTTTTCCGAAAAGCGCATACTGCGGCGATGATTTTCCGTCAGACATTTTTTGAGAAGACAAAACCTTATGACAAGTGGCAATTACTCGTTAAATCGGTGATGTTATGGTGATTCTTCCTGTTATGTTCTGCTTTTGGGGATTGGACTTTTGTGCATACTCCGTTTCCATTAAGCTATCCAGCGAAATATTCAATTTACTTGAAAGCAACAGTAACGTTTCTACTTCAGGGTACCCAATCCCTTGTTCCCATTTTGAAACTGCTTGACGGCTTACAGCGAGAATCTCCGCCAAGTCCTCCTGGGATAACTGCCGTTCTTTTCTTAGTTGCTTCAGATTTTCTGCAAAACTCATACAGATACCTCCTTTACACAACTAATTATAACCACAGACTAAATAAAATCCACCAACCACAATTTGCGTTTTCGCAACATGAAGTTGCAAATCATTCAATTATGCAGGTGTCACACAAACTCAAGTTTATCGGTCAGACTTTTGGCTCAATACCCGCTCAAGCGGAACCCATGCAATATAGCGGGGATGTTCCCCAATGGGAGAGGTCAATTGTTCGATCTGTCGGAAATCATCGATCCGAACAGTAGCCCAGGCATGAATGACTTGCCCTTCACCAAGACAAATACCGCAATGTCCCCAGTTGACGATCCCATCTTCGCTTTGACATAAGCAATCATAGAACACAAACGCACCGCGTTCCGGTTCCCCAAACTGGATCGCATCATAATACATGTTGCAGGATTCTTTTGCACAGTCTCCTCCGAATATTTCAATCTGATTGCTGATCTCCAAAGCATCTTCAATAAACGACAAACACCAGCCGCTGTACTGAGGATCTCCCATTTTTCCCAGCGCCCAATGAATCATATTGTCCACGATCTGAGCGTGCCCCATAATATCCCCTCCAAAAGAGAAACTTGTCAACGGCATTCTTTTTGATAGTAAGCAAATTCCCCGTCCCGTTTCACTTCACGATACCCCAGCTTTGTATAAAAAGCATTCGTTCTTACATTCCAAAGCGGTGTATCCAGTTTGATTTTCTGAATGCCGGAATAGCAGGTTTCTGCCATTTTCATCAGGGAAAGGCCATACCCCTTCCGATGGTGGGTCGGGTCAATAAAGATTCTGCCAATGTACAATGTTTTACCGTCTTGGTCCGGAAACAGAATTGCGCCGCCAACGATTTCTCCATCTATGACTGCCTGGAATAAATGTCCCTCGTTCAGCATCTGTTCATGCCAGATAAGTGAATCATACTCGGGCGGATAGTCCCCAGTTGCGCCGCCAACCTCGATATCTGTTTCAAAGGCTCTTTTTGATATGGCCACGATTCTTTCAATATGTTTCCATTCCGCATGTTCTAATTTCATTAACATCATATCCTCGTCAAATTCCAGTTTATCGGTCTGTTTGATTATACCGCAGCCGCAAGCGGCTTTGCAAGGAAAATATCAG